>NZ_JBFAPM010000001.1:0-868052 GCF_040676695.1 Actinoplanes sp. NPDC049548 | reverse complement strand
CGACGATCACCGTCATCCAGGGTTTCCTATGTCTCGACACACCGGTTTCCGATGACCTGAGACATGGGTTTCCTATGTCCTGAGCCAGCACACTGTCCCCGCTACGAGAGAACGCGCAAGTCAGAGGCCCTTCACTGCCAAGTGGAGGGCCTCTCGCATTCCGGTGAGCACATGGCGGCCGAAGAGGAAAGCATCCGCTCACCATGGAGCAAGAGTGACAATAGTGTTACTCTTGCTCCATGTCGAGGCGGACAGCGATGGCCGCGCTCAGCCCTACGATGAGTGCGCAGTGGGGCATGATCACCCCAGGTCAGGCCCGCGAAGCCGGCGTCTCGCGCCAAGACTTCAAGCGGCTCGTCGACGACGGCACGCTTATGGCCGCGGACCAGGCAACGCAGGTGTATCGGCTGTCCGGAGCCCCCGAGGACCCCGAACGGGATCCACTGCGTGCGGCCTGGCTCCAACTCGGCGGCGCCAAATCGTGGCACGAGCGCACCACCGGCACCCCGGATGCCGTCGTCAGTCACCGCAGCGCGGCGCATCTGCGCGGACTCGGCGACCTGATACCGCACGACCATGAGTTCTACACCGCCAAGCGGCTACGGCCCCGTCGCACCGACGTCAAGATACGCGTCCGCTCGCACCTCGCACCCAGCGGTTGGGAGCTGTGGGACGGGCTGCCGACTAGGACCGTGCCGGCAATCGTCGAGGACCTGCTGGCCGACGGCGAGGACGAATCCGCCGTCGCGCAAGTCGTGCGCGATGCCCTCAGCCTCGGCCTGCTGCATCGAGACGCACTCACCTCCATCGCTGCGCCTCACGCAGCTGCCTACGGTCATACCGACCCCGAAGTCTTCGCTCGCCTACTCACGGGCGAGAGGCCGACACAGTGACCGAGCCGACGTTCCGGTACACGACACCGACAGCATTCCGGACCGCGCTCAAAGAACGCTTCGGGCAGATCGCGCGCACAGACCGCCGCTACCGGCTCGACGAACTCCAACGCCAGTTCGCGTACGACCGAGCACGCCCGACTGTTCAGCTCTCCCGAAGCCGACCATTGGGTCCTCAAAGGCGCAGGAGCCCTACTGGCCCGCCTGGCCAACGCTCGGCACAGCAAAGATCTGGACGTTTTCCTGAGCGTCAACGACGTCGATGCCGACGGAGCCGGGGCACGCGACGGATGACACGGGCCAGACATACAAGGAGTGCGGCAGGGTCAGCTCCACCGTACTGGATACGCTTGTTTCCACCCGCTACTTCCAACCTGCACCGAACCCGCAGGCGCGAAGGTTGTCGTTGTGGACGCCTCACGATGACGACGAGATGTGCAGCACCGTTCTCCCGCTCTGCTGATAAGTGGGCGGGAACGCTAGGGGTACCACTTGACCCAGTCGATGTGGGCCACGACCTGGTTCGGCGTGCGGGAGTTCGCGGCCGGCGCCGAGCCGGAAGGCCCGGCGCGCTGCTGGATGTAGAGGAACATCGGCGCGGAGGGCAGCCGGAGCGGGCTCTGGGCCTGCCGCGTGTCCAGGACGGTGCGGCCGTCCACGGAGATGGCGACGAAGTCGGGACGCACCTCGATGGCGTACGTGGCCCAGCTGGTGAACTCGCCGGTCACTGCGGACCCCACCAGCTGCGTGTGCTGGCGCCCGACGACGGTCGGTACGAAGCTCGCCCGGGACGGCTCGTCGAAGCGTGCCACCACTGACCCGTCGACGGTCTCGTCGCTGTCGTCGGGCCACAGTCCTATCTCCGGCGCGTACCCGGAGCCGGCGTCGAACTTGGCGCGTACCTCCCAGCGGCCGTACCGATGGATCTCGCCGTGTTCGCACCAGCAGGTTCCTCCCGACATGTTGCCGGCTCCGGTGGGGTCGGTGCCGACGCCGAGGATCTGCAGTTCGCCCCCGCCTACGCGCACCATGCTCGGGGACCAGACCGAGCCGTTGGGGAACGAGCGCTCGTACAGTCCCCAGGCGCCGCTGTTCAGCGCGCTGCCGGTGAAGTCGTCGGCTTGCGCGGCGGGTTCCGGGGAGGGTGCCGCCCCCGCCGACCGGCCGCCGCGCCCGGTCCAGGCTGCCGCCCCGACAGCGACCACCGCGACGGCCAGCACCGCAACGAGGATCGCCGTGGCGGGTCGGCGCCGGCGGGCCCGCGGCGGCGGGACTGTCGGCTCCAGGCTGTCTTCGCGCAGGATGCCCAGGTACAGCGATTGCAGCTCCGCGCCCGGGTCGACCCCGAACTCTTCCGCCAATCGTTCGCGGATCCCGGCGTACGTCTGCAGCGCCGCCGCCCGCTCACCGGCTCCGGTCAGTGCCCCCATGAGACTGGCGTGCACTCCTTCGTGCAGCGGTGCGGAGGCGGCGGCCCTTCTCAGGAGGTCGAGGGCAGCGGTCGCCTGTCCGGTGCGGTCGCACAAGTTTGCATATCGCGTGACGGCGTCCACCCACCGTTGCCGCGCGGCGGTGGCCGCCGGGAGGTCGCGGATCCGGGCGTTGAGGTCGGCCGCGATCTCGCCGCGCCAGCACGCAAAAGCTTCGCGATACCGGCTCAGCGCCGTGTCGACGTCATCGGCGGACTCGGCGCGGCGCGCATCGGCGCAGAGCTGGTCGAAGCGGCCGAGGTCGATGGAGTCCGGTGGCACCGACAACCGGTATCCGGTGCCGTCCCAGACGACGGCGTTGTCCAGTCCGGACCCGTTGCGGAGCTGGGCCCGCAGCCGCGAGACGTAGGTGTGGACCAGGGCACGGGCGGTGGACGGCGAGTCGTCTCCCCAGAGCGCGCCGACGATCTCTTTCCAGGGCAACGACCGGCCGGCGTTCAACGCGAGCACGGCCAGCAGGTTGCGTACCATGGCCGGTTCCACGGCGACCGTTGCGTCCCCGCACGACACCGTGACGGATCCCAGCACGTTCACCCGCACCTGACGAAGAGATTCGCCTGTGTCCATGCCCTGCACCATAGAGGGCGGTCCCCGGCGTCCCGGGGACCGCCGCGGGATCAGCCGATCCAGGGCAGCCGGGCGACCGGGGAGTCCAGGTACGGGCCGGTGGTCGTGTTGCGGTAGTGAACGTAGACGTACGGGTTGTAGGCCTTGTTGTAGCTGAAGCTCTTGCCGTCCGACACGTCGCCGTAGAAGACGCCGGCACCGAGCTGGCCCAGGCTCTTCTGCCAGCTGACCGGCACGGTGCCGTCCTCGGCGTAGCGGCGGATGACGACGGTGGCGTTGTACCGGGTGTACTGCGAGTACACGTCGATGCTGGTGATCAGCCACGTGCCGTTCGAGCAGTCCTGATAGTGCACCATGACCTGCAGCGTGGTGGGCAGGTTGTCGGCGGTGTACCCGCTCACGCACGACGCGGCCTGGGCGGGGCCCGCCGCCGGGAAGAGCGCGGTGACGCAGGCGAGCAGCATGGCGAGAACGCTCACGCCGAGGCGTTTCGTGGAGTGTGTCATCGGGGCTCCGAAGGGGATCGTCGAGGCCGCCGGTGGGGGCGGCCACCGCAGCCGCAGTCCGGCCGGCGGCGCCGCAGACGTTATCGATCCGACCCTGGAGAGCCGCTGTCATCGCTGGTCAGGTCGCTGTAATCGCAGGCCACGCACATCAGGGCTTGCGGGCGACCCCGCAGTACACCGCGATCTCGCTCGGCTCCGTGCCGGGCTCGGGCCGCCACAGCGGCGTCGACACCACCCCCGGCTCCACCAGGTCGAGGCCGTCGAAGAAAGCGGTGATCTGGTCGACCGTACGCAGGTGGTAGGTGGCGCCCTCGTTCTTGGCCGTCTCGACCGCGCTGGCGTTCTCCGGCGTCGTGATGCTGTCGTTGATCGCGAGGTAGCTGCCCGGCGGCAGGGCGTCGACGATCGTGCGGACGACCTGCGCCGGGTCGTCGGAGTCGGGGATGTGGCCCAGGATGCCGATCATCATCACGGCGACGGGCCGGGAGAAGTCGAGGGTTGCCGCGGCCGCTTGCAGGATCTTCTTCGGCTCGCGGACGTCGGCGTCGATGTAGTTGGTCGCTCCGAGGGGGTCGCTGGTCAGCAGGGCGCGGGCGTGGACCAGGACCAGCGGGTCGTTGTCGACGTAGACGATGCGGGAGTCGGGGGCGATGCGCTGGGCCAGCTCGTGGGTGTTGTCCGCCGTCGGAAGGCCGGTTCCCAGGTCGAGGAACTGACGGATGCCGGCCTCGGTGGCCAGGAACCGGATCGCGCGGGTGAGGAAGCCGCGCCCGGCCCGGGCGAAGTCCCGGATCTCGGGCAGCTGGGCGATGACGGCGTCCGCCGCGTTGCGGTCGGCGGCGAAGTTGTCCTTACCGCCGAGCAGATAGTTCCAGATCCGGGCGCTGTGCGGCTGTTCCGTGTTCAGCTTCGTGTGCAGGTCGGAGTCGGCACCGCTGGTCATCGATGCAGCATAGTGTCCACTGTGCTCCGGTGGTGCCCCGAGGCGAACCGGGATGAGCCGCTGTTCTTGACGGCGCGGCGCATCGGCGCGGAAGCGGGGGGCGTCACCCGTACGGGTGAAACTGCAGGCGGGGTGACCCGCGGACCCACACCTGCCGGGGCCGCCACCACCGGCAGGTGTGGGTCGGGTGCCGGCGGCATCGCGGGAACGACGCCGTCCGGGCCTTCGGGCCGGTACGGGGTCGTCAGCCGGGGGCGCCGGAGCACGACAAGGCTCACGGCCACGCCGGCCGCCGCCAACAGGATCGCCACGATCGTCCGCAGCACCACGGAGCCACGACCTTTCTGTGCCTGGCGGGTGGCGGCCCGAGCCATTGGTTTTCCAGCCAATGACGCTAGCAGTAGATGGCCCTTCAACCAATCGTCCGGCGTACCGTTCTCGCGCTTATGCTTCTCGGATGAGCTTCGGCGGGTACCTCAGGGAGGCGATCCACTCCGCGGGGTTCCCCACGCCGACGCACTTCGCCCGCGCCGTGGGCACCGATCCGTCGGTCGTGCTGCGGTGGCTCAGCGGGGAGCAGCGGCCCACCATCCGCTCCATCGAACGGATCGCGCCGGTGCTGGGCAGGAGCATCAACGAGCTGGTGCTGGCCGCGTACCCGGATCGGCTCGAGGGGTCCGCGTCGCCGGCGCCGGCAACGCATCCGTTGGCGGTGGAGCTGGCCCGGATGCTCGCGGACGACTCGCCGATTCCGGCGGCCGACCGCCGTGCGCTCGAGACGGTGCTCGATCGGATGATCGATCCCTACCGGAAGGTGCTGCGGCGCCGCCGTTCCGCGTGACAGTAATTCGCATCACGGGCCGGATGTCCGTAATCTCGGCACATGACTGCGCGGGCCGGAGCCGAACGGATACCAACCGTCAACGGGCTGCACCTTCAGTTGAGCAAGCTGCTGCTCTGCTGCCTCATCGTGGCGATCGCCGCCACGGGGGCGCTGGTCATCACGAGCCTCGTGGCGTTCCCGGAGCAGCCCGGTCCGCCGCCGGGCAATCCCGCCATCCCGCCCGGGCCGCCGCCGAACGTCCAGGCCGTCGCGGTGATCGTGCTGCTCACCGGCGTGTTCGTGCTGTCCTGGCTGGCCGTCCTGGTCGTCTTCGCGCGCGACCAGATCCTGCAGCGCATCAGCGAACGCCCCGGCGAGGAGCCGGACCGGATCCGGGAGCTCCTCACCGAGGTGCGCGCCGAGCTGGCCGCGGACCGTGAACGCGAATGGCAGGTCATCGCCGAGCGGCTCGCCGAGTACGGCGAACAGCGGGAGACGGACGGCTACCTCAACGGCATGCGGGTGGCGACCGCCGACCAGCCGGCGGAGGCGAAGGTCCGCAACCTGCGGCGGCCGCCTACCCAGCGCTGACCAGGTCGCTCGTCACCTCGTACGTCTGCGGGCCGATCGCCGCGAGCGCGAGCGAAGCGACGGCAGAACCCTGGCGCGCGCGATCCGGCACCGCCGCACCTGCCGCCCACGCCGCGAGATAGCCGGCCCGGTACGCATCGCCCACCCCGGTCGGATCCACCGGTTCGGTGACCACCACCGCGGGAACCTCCACCGCCGGTTCCCCCGCCCGCTCCACCCGGCTGCCCTTGTCGCCGAGCGTCACGACCCACGTGCCGACCTGCTCGAGGACCTGGTCGGCCGTCCACCCGAGCTTGTCCAGCAGCAGCGCCGCCTCGTACTCGTTGGTGAACAGGTGGTCGGCGCCCACGATCAACCGGCGGACCCGGTCGCCGTCGAGGCTGGCGAGCTGCTGGGACGGGTCCGCGGCGAACCGGACGCCGAGGGCGCGGCAGGCCTCCGTGTGGCGCAGCATGGCGGCGGGGTCGTCCGCGCCGATCAGCACCAGATCGGTGCCGCCGCGCCGGCGCAGGATCTCCGCCAGGTCGATGTCCGCGGCCTCCACCATCGCACCCGGGTAGAACGACGTGATCTGGCTGCCGTGCGGGTCGGTGGTCGTGAGGCAGCGGGCGGTGTGCCTGGTCTGCGACACGCGCACGCCGGACAGATCGACACCCCGATCCAGGAGCCTTTTCCCGTACGGGGTGAAGTCGGTGCCCACCGCCGCCACGAGCAGGGGGCGCAGACCCAGCCGGGCCAGCCCGTACGCGATGTTGGCGCCCACCCCGCCGTCGCGGATCTCGAGGGTGTCGACCAGGAAGGAGAGCGACACCCGGTCGAGCTTTCCGGCGATGAGCTGACCGGCGATGCTGGCCGGAAAGGTCATCAGGTGGTCGGTGGCCACCGAGCCGGTGATCGCGATCCGCACGGGTCAGCGCCCCGCCGTCTCGGCGAGGGCGGCCGCGCGGTCGGTGCGCTCCCAGGTGAAGTCGGGCAGCTCGCGGCCGAAGTGCCCGTACGCCGACGTCTGGCGGTAGATGGGCCGCAGCAGGTCGAGGTCGCGGATGATCGCGGCGGGGCGC
Source organism: Actinoplanes sp. NPDC049548 (assembly GCF_040676695.1). Lineage (NCBI taxonomy): Bacteria > Bacillati > Actinomycetota > Actinomycetes > Micromonosporales > Micromonosporaceae > Actinoplanes > Actinoplanes sp. NPDC049548. The sequence continues at coordinate 861,178 of NZ_JBFAPM010000001.1, read as the reverse complement.
AGGTCGAAGGTGTCGCCGACGGCCTTCTCGATGACCTCCGGCGGGACGGTCTCGGTGCCGAAGGTCTCGACGAACAGCCCGACCGGTTCCGCCTTGCCGATGGCGTACGCGACCTGCACCTCACACTTGCGCGCCAGGCCGGCGGCCACCACCGTCTTGGCCACCCAGCGCATCGCGTACGCCCCCGAACGGTCCACCTTGGACGGGTCCTTGCCCGAGAAGGCACCGCCGCCGTGGCGCGCGTACCCGCCGTACGTGTCAACAATGATCTTGCGGCCGGTCAGGCCGGCGTCGCCCATCGGGCCGCCCACCTCGAACCGGCCCGTCGGGTTGACCAGCAACCGGTAGCCGTCCGTGTCGATGCCGAGCGCCGCCAGCTCCGGCTCCACCACGAACTTGGCCACGTCCGGGATCAGCAGCCCTTCCAGGCTCACGTCCGCGGCGTGCTGGCTCGACACGACCACGGTGTCGAGCCGCACCGGCCGGTCGCCCTCGTACTCGATGGTGACCTGGGTCTTGCCGTCCGGGCGCAGGTACGGGACCACGTTGTCCTTGCGCACCTGCGTCAGCCGCCGGGCCAGCCGGTGCGCCAGGGTGATCGGCAGCGGCATGAGCTCCGGCGTCTCGTCACAGGCGAAGCCGAACATCAGGCCCTGGTCGCCGGCGCCCTGGGTGGCGAGCGCGTCCCCGTCGGCGTCGACGCCACGCGCGATGTCGGGTGACTGGGCGTCCAGGGAGACGGACACGCCGCAGGACGCGCCGTCGAAGCCCTTCGTGGAGGCGTTGTAGCCGATGTCGAGGACGGCCTCGCGGACCAGCGCGGCGATGTCGGCGTACGCGGTGGTGGTCACCTCCCCGGCGATGTGCACCTGGCCGGTGGTGATGAGGGTCTCGACGGCGACGCGGGCACGTGGGTCCTCGGCGAGCAGCGCGTCGAGGACGGTGTCGCTGATCCGGTCGGCGATCTTGTCAGGGTGGCCCTCGGTGACGGATTCCGAGGTGAACAGGCGAAGCGGCACGGCGTTCCTCCGGTGGGGCAAGGGCGGGGCGGGCGCAAACGGGGGATGCACCCGCCCCGCCGAGGGGTGTCAGCTCTGCGGGTGGTGGACCGAGAAGACGGTGTACGCGTGCGGGTCCGGCTTGGCCAGCTTGGCGGCCTTGTCCCGGCCGACCTGGACGTCGGGGTCGGACATGGTCGCCTTGATGTCGGCCTTGCTGCGCCACTGGGCGAAGTAGCCGACCCGCTTGCCGTCGAGGCTCTGGAAGATGTTCACCGAGATGCAGCCCGGGCGGTGCCGGATGAACTTGTCGGCGCTCTCGGTGAGGACCTCGGCCAGCTCCTTCTGGTTCTCCGGCTCCACCTGGAAGACGTTGATCATCGCGAAGGTGCCGTCGTCGGCGCGGATGACAGTCTCGCTCATGGTTTCGTACCTTTCGTCGGTTCGGACATTCGGGGTGCCCAGGCCCGCACGACCTCGATGGCCTGGGCCGGGTTGAGACGGGGGTCGCAGAAGGACGGCGCGACCCGCGGACCGTCGCCCAGCTCCGCGGGATCACCCCACACGCACTCGGCGACGTCGAACGGCGTCGTCTCGAGGTGCAGGCCGGCGGGCGTCCCGCCGGAGTCGAGCACGGCCCGCTGGAACGCCCGCACCTCGGCGACGAGCGTGCGGACCGAGCGGACCTTGACGCCGGACGGCGCCTTGACGGTGTTGCCGTGCATCGGGTCGCACAGCCAGACCACGTGGTGGCCGGCCCGGCGTACGGCGGTGACCAGCGGAGGCAGGACGGCGGCCGCCGCCTGCGCTCCCATGCGGGCGATCAGCGTCAGCCGGCCGGCTTCGCGCAGCGGATCCAGGCGGGCGCACAGGGCCAGCAGCTCCTCCGGCTGCGTGCTGGGACCGACCTTGCACGCGACCGGGTTGGCGGCCTGCGCCAGCATCAGCGCGTGCGGGCCGTCGGGCCGCCGGGTGCGCTCGCCGATCCAGGGCAGGTGGGTGGAGGTCAGCAGGATCGTGCCGGATGGCGTACGCCGCAGCTGCGGCAGCTCGTAGTCGAGCACCAGCGCCTCGTGACTGGTCCACACGGGAGCACCGGCCGGCGCCGCCCAGGCGTTGACCCGCTGCCGCAGGTGGGTGACCGCCGAGTGGGCCGCGTGGTAGCACTCCAGCATCCGGGTCGGGTCGGCCTGTCGGGCCACCGGATCGGGCTCGGGTCCGTTGACCATGTGACCCCGGTAGACCGGCAGCTCCACCCCGCCGACGACCTCCGTGCCGGCGCTGCGCGGCTTGGCGAACTGCCCGGCGATCCGGCCGATCCGCAGCACCGGTTTGCCGGTCGTCGCCGTCATGACGCCGGCCAGCGCGTCGAGCAGGGCGGCCTTGCGGCGTACCGTGCCGGGGTCGCACTCCGCCGGGTCCTCGGCACAGTCGCCGGCCTGGATCACGTGGTACTCGCCGGCCGCCGCCCCGGCGAGGAGGGACCGCAGCAGATGCACTTCGTCCCACGTGACCAGGCCCGGCATCCGGGCCAGCTCCGCCCGGACCGCCGCCGCCCGGACCGGATCGGACCAGTCCGGCTGCTGCGCGGCCGCGGTGACGTCCCAGGTGACCTCGACGTCGACGTCGGCGACGACGGTCGCGCCGGTCATGCCGGGATCTCGTCGAACGGCAGCCGGCGGGCCATGGTGAGGCCGTCGGCGATCGGCAGCATCACCAGCTCGACGCGCTCGTCGCGGCGGGCGTGCTCGTTGAACGCCCGGATCGCCGCCGGCTTCTCCGCCGGGAACTCGTCGATGACCTCGCCGTTGAAGAGCGTGTTGTCGACCAGCAGGAGGGCGCCGGGGCGCAGCCGCGGCACCAGCTCCTCCCAGTACCCGATGTAGCCCGGCTTGTCGGCGTCGATGAAGGCCAGGTCCAGATGCGGTACGCGAGGCAGCGCCCGCAGCGTGTCCAGGGCCGGCCCGAGCCGGAGCTCGATGCGGTCGGCGACGCCCCCGCGGCTCCAGAACTCCTGGGCCAGCGCGGTCCAGTCGGCCGACACGTCACAGGTGACCAGCGAGCCGCCGGTGGTGAGCCCGCGCGCCAGGCACAGCGAGGAGTAGCCGGTGAAGGTGCCCACCTCGACGATGCGGGTCGCGCCCAGGAGCCGGACGAGGAAGGTGAGCAGCGCGCCCTCCTCGGGCGCCACCGTCATGTGCGCCTGGTCCGGGATGGCTTGCCGGGTGCGCTCGATCAGCTCGGCCAGCAGCGGATCGGGGACCATCCGGCCCTGGGCCAGCAGGTAGTCGTACAGGGCGGAGCTGAGGGGCAGGTTCCGTTGGGTCAGAGGGTCGTTGCGCAGCACTGGATTTCTCCATCCGTTGAGGGGGCTCAGGCGGGTACGCCCGAGAAGGCCCGCCAGGTGCGGTAGGCGCGGTCGACCGCCTCCGCCTCGTACGGAAGCCGGTCGATGAAGGGCCGCAGGTCGCCGGCGCAGTGCAGCTCGAAGCGCCGGCGCTGGGCCGGCGCGGCGTGACCACGGACGAAGTAGAGGACGGTGGCGCCGGACGGGCCGCCTTCGTGCGGGTTGTGCCCGCCGCCCTCCCACAGCAGCCCGGCCTCTCCGCGCCAGGCGGCGATCAGCTCGCTCAGCGCCGCGGGGTCCGGACGGGACATGACGAACGCGGTGTGCGCCTCGAAGTCATGGGCGACCTCGGCGTCCTCGATGTCGTGGCGGAATGCGGGACTGTCGCGGGGGAACAGGAAGACCTCGACCGCCGGGTGGTGGCGGCCGTCGGCCAGGCGTACGGGCAGCCGGGTGATGTGGATGTCGCTCTCGGCGGGGTCGAACCCGTGCCGGGCGCTGAGCCGGCCCCGCACCACCGTGCTCGGGGTCAGTGGCAGCGGCGCGAACCCGCACCGGCGCAGCTCCGCCAGGCCCGCCGCCAGCGTGCGGGGGAAGAGCAGGACGGCGCAGTGGTCGAACACGGCCGAGCGCTCGGTCAGCGGGACCGCCCGGCCGCCCGGCCCGGCCGGCGCCAAAAGCGCGGACGTCGGTGCCGCCGAGGCTACCCGCGCGGAATGGATCGTGTCGTCCAACCGGCGCATATCCGTTTCGGAGAATGCGCTTTCCCCGCGCTGAAGCGGAGCGGACATCGATACCTCCTCCGTTGGTGTCAGACGGAATTCTGCGGGCACTATTTCGCGGCTGACAAGACCGTTCGCGAGCCGTTTCCGGAAAAGCCTCCGGCATCACCGTGCTGACCTGCACCGACAGCGGGTCATCGACGCTACCGATCTGTTGTATCGGCACGGCCGATCGCCATATCTCCCATTGTTTTTCCTTACCGTCGCCGATGACCCGGGGCTACCTTTCCGCAGGTCATCTCACCGCGGGCCGGCCAAGATCCGTCGCCATTATTTGTTTTCCTTATCGGCGGCGCTGGACGGCGTCCGCCCTCGGCTCGCAGAATCCGGAACGACAAGTCCCACCGAGCCCGTCCGTCCTATCGGAGGATCCCGTGGACGTTCCCGCCGCGCATTCGACGACGGCTTTCCCCACCTTCACCGAGGCGCTGGACCGGGCCGCGGCCCGGCGCACGGCACCCGCGGTGGCCACCGGCGCCCAGGAGTGGACGTGGGCCGACCTGAGGGACCAGGCCGGGCGCACCGCGGCCGTCCTGCACCGGCACGGCCTGCGCCGTGGCGACGTGCTGGCCACCCAGCTGCCGAACGGCTGGGAGCTGCTCGTGCTGCACGCGGCGACCGCGCGGCTCGGTGTCGTCATGCTGCCGCTGCACGGTGGTTACCGGGAACACGAGGTGCAGTCGCTGATCGGCCAGGCCGGAGCCGTCGCTCTGGTGGCGCAGGGCTCGTACCGGGGCCGGGACCGCGTCGCGGAGATCCTCGCCGTCCGCGACCGGTGTCCGTCGCTCGCCCAGGTGTGGCTGTCCGGCGACCCGCGTGGCGGCGACCTGACCAGCTCGGCCGAGCTCCTGTCGCAGGAGCCGGCCGGCGGCCTGCCCGCGGCGGGCCGGGATCCGGACGCGCCGCTGCTGCTGCTCGCGTCGTCCGGCACGACGTCGAAGCGTCCCAAGCTGTGTGTGCACGGCCACCGCGGGCTGCTCGGGAACGCCGCCGCCGTCGCGGCGGACGGCGGCCTCGGCGCCACGGACACCATCGTCTCCGCGAGCCCGCTCAGCCACGCCTTCGGCATGCTGTCGGTGCATCTGGCGCTGGTGACCGGCGGCGCCGTCGGGCTGTGCGACGGATGGTCACCGCGGCGCTTCCTCGAGCTGCTGACCGCCGTCTCCGCGACCGCGGCCTTCGCGGTCCCGGCCCAGCTACGGGATCTGCTGGCCGAGGTGGACGGCGGTACGGACGCCCGGCCGCCGGCCACCCTGCGCGAGGTACGCACCGGAGGCGCCCCGGTCTCCCGTGACCTGGCCGAGCACGTGCGGCGGGCGTTCGGAGCCCGGGTGATCGTCCAGTGGGGCATGACGGAGGTGGGCGCCGGAACGTACACCCGCCCCGGCGATCCGCCCGAGCTCACGGCCACGGTGGGCCGGCCCGTTTCCGGGGGCGCGGTCCGGGTGGTCGGGCCCGACGGCGTACCCGTGGCACCGGGCGAGACCGGTGACCTGCAGTACCGAAGCCCGTACCTGTTCCGCGAGTACTACAGGGCGCCGGAGGCGACCCGGGCAGCGTTCACCACCGACGGCTGGTTGCGGACCGGCGACCTGGCCGCACTCCGGCCCGACGGTGCGGTCAGCTACCGGGGACGCGCGGACGAGGTCATCAACCGGGGCGGGCTGAAGTTCAGTGGGCTCGAGGTGGAGGAGCTGCTCGCCGACCTGCCTCAGCTGGCGCAACACGCGGTCGTGGCGCAGCCCGACGAACGGCTGGGTCAGCGCTCGTGCCTCGTGGCCGCGCTGCGCGAGGGTGCCGAGCTCACCCTCGACGAGGTGACCGCGCACCTGTCCGGCAAAGGGCTGGCGACCTTCAAGCTCCCCGAGCGCCTCGTCGTCCTGGACCGGCTCCCCACCACGGTGACCGGCAAGATCGCACGGGCCCGGCTGCGGGACATGGTCCCCGCGGCGAAGACCGCGGAGGCCCGGCGATGAGCGACAGGAACTCAGCCGGCCAGCTCCTCACGCAACACCTTCTGGAACGCGATGAGGTTGGGGTTCGCGGAGTTGCGGTCCAGCCAGGTCATGGTCACCGTCGTCCGCAGGCTCGTGTCCTCGCTCTCCACCACGACGACCTCGTCGCGGGCCGCGTGCGGACGGACCGACACCAGCGGCAACAAGGCGCAGCCCATGCCGGCGGCCACGCATGCCACCAGGGTGCCGATGCTCGAGACCTCCGCCACGGGTTCCTTGGGTGCCGCACTGCCGAAGGCGTCGTCGAACATCTCCCGGAAACTGCAGCCCTGCGCCGTGGCGAGGAACGGCTCCCCCGCCACGTCCGCCAGGGCCACCCGGCCGCGCCCGGCCAGCGGGTGCTGCGGGGGCACGATCACCACCAGCGGTTCGTCGACCAGGGTCTCGGAGCGCAGCGACGGGTCGTGCGGCGGCTCGCCGAAGGTCAGGCACAGGTCGAGGTCGCCGCGGCGCACGGCGCGCTGCAGGTCGCCGCGGTTCTGGTGGTCCACCCGGACGCGGGTCTCCGGATACAGCGAGCGGTAATGGGAAAGCACCGCCGGCAACATGTGCACGCTGATCGTCTCCATTGCGCCCACGGCCAGCTCCGTGCCGGGCCGTGAGATCGCGTAACGGGCCTCCTCGATCAGCTTCAGGATCTGGTCGGTGTACTCGGCGAGCACGACGCCCTGCGGAGTCAGCCGCAACCGCCGTTGCGAGCGGTCGAGCAGCTCCACACCGAGCTCCCGCTCGAGAGCCTGAATCTGATCACTGATGCTCGATTGCGCGTAATGCAGTTCCCTGGCGGCCTGCGTGACGCTGAGTGTTCGTGCCACCGTCTCGAACGCCCGAAGGTTCCTCAACTCCACCGGCCCGGCCCCCCTGATGTCCCATCGCCTCCACCGATGATACCCAGCGGCCATTCCCATGATCCGCTTCCGCAATTCGGGCGCCCGCTGGAGTTGAATGATTTGCTGCGGCCCGACAACGCGCGGGACCGGCAGGAAAAGCAATAGACATTTATAGGAGTTCACATGGCAACGCAGGCGGGACCTCAGCCCGTGGCGGCACCGGAACGGCCCGGTACGCCCTCGCCCACCCTGCTCGTCGGCCTCTCGCTGGGCTATTTCATGGTGCTGCTCGACCTGACCATCGTGTCGGTCGCGCTGCCCGCGATCTCCCGGAGCCTGGACGTCGGCCTCAGCGGGCTCCAGTGGGTGACCAACGGGTACACCGTGACCTTCGCCGCCTTCCTGCTCACGGCGGGCTGGCTGTCGGACCGCCTCGGCGGCAAGCGGGTCTTCATCTGGGGCCTCATCGGCTTCGGGGCGCTCTCCGGGATCTCGGCGGCTGCGTCGAGTCTGCCGGTCCTCGTGGCGCTCCGGCTCGCCCTGGGCGTCGCCGGGGCGCTGCTGCTGCCGGCGTCACTCGCCGTCATCACCAACGCCTACCGCGACCCGGCGGCGCGGGCCCGCGCGGTGGGCACCTGGGCCGCCATCACGGGCGCGGCGCTCGCCGCCGGCCCGGTCGCCGGCGGTGTGCTCACCGAGGCGGTCGGCTGGCGGGCCATCTTCCTGGTCAATGTGCCGCTGGCGGTGATCAGCCTCGTCATCACCGCGCGGCTCGCCCCCGAGACCCCCCGCAAGCAGCGCTCCGGCCTCGACCTGACCGGGCAGATCAGCGCGATCGCCGCGCTCGGCGCCCTCGTGTACGCCCTCATCGAAGGCCCCGCCCGCGGCTGGTCCGACCCGGCGGTCCTGGTCGCCTTCGCGGTGACCGTGGTGGCCGCCCTGGTCTTCGTCGGCGCCGAGCTGCGCGCCGGCGACGCGGCGATGCTGCCACCCCGCATGTTCGGCAGCGGCGGCTTCTCGGCCGCGCTGGTGGCCGGCCTGCTGGCGAACTTCGGCCTGTCCGGGCTGCTGTTCGTGCTCTCCCTGTTCTTCCAGGAGGCGCGCGGCTACTCGTCCTTCGCCGCCGGCCTGGCGTTCCTGCCGCTGACCATCCCGACCGCCATCAACCCCATCTTCACCGGGCGCCTCGTCGGCCGCATCGGCCCCCGCCGCCCGGCCACCCTGGGGTTCGTGCTGATGGGACTGGGCGCCCTCGTCCAGGCGCCCTTCACGGGCGACTCGGGCGCGGCCCTGGCCGCCACCATCGTGGGCCTGCTGGTGTTCGGCTGCGGCGTCTCGTTCGCCCTGCCCGCCCTGGTCGCCGGAGTGGCCAGCACCGTCCCGGCCGAGTTCGCCGGCATCGGCGCGGGCGCGCTGAACTCGGCCCGCCAGGTCGGCGCCTCGCTCGGCGTGGCCGTCCTCGGCGTGATCCTCAGCCTCGCGTCGTCCACCGCCGCCGGCACCCGCTCCGCGCTGCTGGTCGGCGGGGTGGTCCTGCTGGTCGGCGCCCTGATCTCCGGCACCGGTCTGCGAGGGCGTACGCCTGCCGCCCGGTGACGGTCCCGAACCCCTGAACCATGAGGAGGAACGTGTGACAACCGCACCACCGTCCCTGAGCCTCGACGGAGTCGATCACCTGGCCTTCGTCACCTGGGACCCCCGCGCCACCTACGAGTTCTACACGCAGGTGCTGGGCATGCCCCTGGTGCACGCGATCACCGCCACCGGGTGGGTCACCGAGGACTACCCCGACTTCGTGCACTTCTTCTTCGACATGGGCCGGGGCAACCGGATCGCGTTCTTCTACTACTTCGGACTCGCCGAGGAGGAACCGCCGGGCGACCTCATGCACCGCTCCCGGCACCTCGCCTTCCACGTCGACACCGAAGAGGAGCTGGCGGCGTGGCGGGTCCGGCTCAAGGCCCACGGCGTACGGGTGACGACACCGCTGGCCCACGAGCTGATCGAGTCGATCTACTTCGACGACCCCAACGGCATCCAGCTGGAGATCACCCGCCCCATCCGCGAGATGTCGGGGATCGACGCCCGCGACGCGGAACTGACCCTGCGATCGCTCATCGACGTCGCGGAGTCACCGCGGCCCACAGCGCAGGCGCTGTGGCAGCGCAAGGCCGAACTGATTCGGAAGAACGCGGAGGTGCAGGGCTCGTGACGCTCGCGCTGTATGTCCTGGACGTGCCGGAGTTCCAGCCCGTGGCCCGCCTGGCACAGGACGCCGGAATGACCCGCCGCCCGGTCGGCGACTACCTGGAGCTCAGCTCCGACGAGCCGGAAGTGGTGCTGCACCGCGAGGACGGCATCCGCACCGCCCTCTGGCACGCCGCCCTCACCGGCGGCGTCGACGGCCGCATCGCGTCCTTCACCCCCGAGGTCCTCCACCTCGTCGGAGAACCGGACCCCACGGCCCTGCACCGTACGGCGGAAGAACAGTGAGCGCCGGCACCACCCGCCACCCGGTCCTGGTGGTGGGGGCCGGCCCGGCCGGCCTGAGCGCCGCCCTCGCCCTGCGCGCGGCCGGCCTGCCGGCGACAGTGCTGGACCGGCGAGACGCGGACACCGTCCGGCCGGGCAGCCGCGCCGCCTACCTGCACGGGGCGTCGCTCGTCGAGCTCGACCGGCTCGCCCCCGGCCTCGGCCACCGGATCGCGGGCCACGGTCTGATGTGGGCCACGAAAAGGTCGTACTGGGCCGGGCAGGAGATCTACTCCAAGACGTACCCGCCGCTCACCCGAGCGGGCCTGCCCCCGTTCACCAGCCTCCCCCAGGTCCGCACCGAGGATCTGATGGCCGCCGAGTGCCGCGAGCGCGGCGTGGACTTCCACTGGGGAGCGGAGGTCACGTCGGCGCAGACCGGCCCGGACGGCGTGCGGCTCACCGACGCCACCGGCCGCACCTGGGAGGCCGACTACGTGATCGCGGCGGACGGCTCCCGCTCACCGCTGCGGTCCGCCATCGGCGTACCCCTGCAAGGCCCGCGTTCCCGCAACACCTTCGTCGTCGTCGACCTCCAGGACGACCCCGCGAACCCGGTCCCGATCGAGCGCGTCTTCCACTACCGGCACCCGGGCGCGGGCGGCCGCAACGTCCTCATCGTGCCGTTCGCCGGCGGCTGGCGAGTGGACCTCAACCTGTTCGTCAACGACGACCCGGACCGCTTCATCTCCCCCGAAGGCCTGCGCCGCTGGATTCCCCGGGTCCTCCCCGAGACCTACGGCGACCGGGTGAGCTGGGTCTCCACCTACCGCTTCGCGCAGCAGGTGGCCGCCCGGTTCACCGATGTCCACCAGCGGGTCCTGCTGACCGGCGAAGCATCACACCTGTTCGCCCCGTTCGGCGCGCGCGGCATGAATTCCAGCATCCCGGACGCGGTCACAGCGGTGCGCGCGGTCCGTGCCGCGCTGGCGGCGGACAGCCGGGAAACGGCGCAGGCGGAGGTACGCCGATTCGCGGCCGAACGCAAGGAGGCCGCGGAGTACAACCGCGCCTGTGCGAGCGCCGCGCTCGAACACATGCTGGCGCACCGCCCATCTGTTCGACTGCGGCGGCGCACGGCGGCGGCGGTGGCGGCGGTCGGGCGCAGGGCCGGGGAGTGGCTGGACTCGGCGCCGTACGGCCCGAAGCTGGCCGCCCGCGGAGCTGCCCGGAGCTCCTACTGACACCGGGGGCGTACGGCCGTCCCGTCGGCCGTACGCCCCCGGCCCCCTCCCCGTCCCCGTTCCTGTCCCCGTCCGCATTCCAGGTCCTGTCCCGGTTCAGATCCCCCTCGTTCCGAGGTCCTTTTCGTTCCGGTTCCGGGTCACCCGCCCTCGTCTCCCGTCCCATGGTGGTGGCTCCTTCCCAGGCCGCCGGCTCCGTCCCGGCCCCCGGCCGCGGCCGGCACCGTCGCCCATCCGGGTCAGACAGGAACGCTCGCCGTCCTGCCCGGACGGCGGCGGGCCCACCTCCGGCCAGGGCGGTTGCAGGTCAGGGCGGATCGAGTGGCAAGGCTTGGAGCGTCGCGCGGGCGGCGTCCCGGGCGGCCTCGACGGCGGACTCCCGGATCGAGGGCGAGAAGGCGAGGTAGACCGGGAGCGGCTCGGGCTCGGGACCCAGAGCTCCGGCCGGCGGCACCGGAAGGGATGGATGACCCAGATGGGCGCACGCGGGCAGGGCGGTGTAGGCCAGGCCGGCCCGGACGGCGGCCCGCACCGTCAGCGGGTCGGTGGACCACGGGGCCGAGCGCCAACGCACGTTGTGCTCGGCCAGCGTCTCGACGATCCGCATGCTCAGGGCCGACCGCTCTCCGACCAGGGCCACCGGGTACGAGGCGTCGGGAGCGAGCGGGGCATTGCCGTACCACGCCAGCCGCAGCCGGCCGAGCATCTCGCAACGGCCGGTCCGGACACCGAGCAGAATGGCCGCCTCCAGCTCCTCACGCTCGAGCTTCTCGGCCAACGCAGCACTGAGCCCGGTCGTCACCTCGACACGAAGACGCGGCCGCCGCGACGCCGATTCCGCCAACATGGCCTGGAAACCATCGGCGAAATGGGGTGAACACCCCAAACTCAGGAATTGCTGTCCGCGAAGTGCGGACAAGGTGCCGAGCACCTCACTGTTCAGCAGCAGCACGCGGCGGGCATGCGCCACCAGTTCACGGCCCTCACTCGTGAGCTTCAACCGCCTATTCGTACGCTCGATCAACGGCGCCTGAACCACCGACTCCAGCCGCTGGATCTGCTGGGTCACCGTCGGCTGCGTCACATGTAACGCCTGCGCGGCCCGCGAGAATCCGCCCTCGTCGACGACGGCCACCAGAGCCCGCAATAGCTTTACCTCGATATCACGCTGCATACACTTCCACCCGCCCTCGTTGTAGCCCAGGCCGAGCGGCACAGGCGCGCTGCGAAAGCGTCAGCAGGCACGATGCACCGACTTGCCCGAACTCGGGTTGCCGGTTCGACCAACGGCAGCCCCCGTTGGCGCCGTTCTCACCGGCTCTGTCGAACTTCTTTTCCCTAGCGGCCGGGGTCAGTTCACCCGGTTCGCGGATAGGGATCAGTGAGGTCCTCCGAGGACGCACCCCGGACACCCGAATGCATCGCGATCCCCCCTTCTGGCCAACCCCAGTCGCGATACACCGCTAATCGTGCCCCATCGATAGCGCGTAAGGGAAGGTCTCGCCGTTGCGTGATAACGCAAAACACTCCTGTGGCCCACGCCACTATGGACCCCGCTTAACCGCCGCGACCTGCAGAAAACCGTTCTCCCGGCATTCGGGCCCCATATCCGCCCGACCGGAAACTGCCGCGCGCAACGCTCCCCCAAAGAACATGTCAATACCAATTCCATGATTTGTGGACGTGCTGCAAATAACAGAATTGAGGAGTCACGCTCGCATCTTCCGTCAGCGACTCGCGTCAGCCGCAGAATTCCCCCCGCACGACCAACATCCGCCGGCCGCCCCGGTTGCCGTTCCAGGCCCATACAGGCCGCGGGCGGCGAACCGGGTTCGCCTCCCAGGCAATGCCAGAGCCTCAGTCGCCGCCGGACCGATGGACATGCTGCACCAGCGGCTCTCCGTGCGCCATCCCCGGCAGAGACGGCCTGAGGGCCAGCCCCGAAGGATGCGCGGGTGCAGGGCAGCGAGCCGGGACTCAGCGGCGTGCCGGGACGTGCCGTCGATGCCGCCAAGGCCGCAACCGTCGACGAGATCCCGCGCAGCAAGCATCCGACCGAGCGGATCCTGGCGTACAGCGCGAACCTGTTCGGCGGCGTAAGCCAGGCGGCTCTCCGGAGCCCCGACGAGCCGCCTCATGGCCGGGAACCAGAAACGCGGCCCCTCCAACGGGACCGCGTCATGGCCGGGAACCAGAAACGCGGTCCCCTCAGCGGGAACCGCGTCTGACCTGCACTGAAACTAGTAGCGGGGACAGGATTTGAACCTGCGACCTCTGGGTTATGAGCCCAGCGAGCTACCGAGCTGCTCCACCCCGCGTCGGTTCCTCAACCTTATCGTGGTGCCTCGCCACCTGCAAAACGACCCCCCGTAACGTGGCCCACACCTGCCCGCGGCCCTCCCGCCACCCGAACGTGCTCTTCGGCGATGGAGAAGGCAGGCCACGAGGCGAACTGCCCCGGCAGGCCCGCGAACGCAGCCGCTCCGACCCGAGCCAGGGCCTGGTCCGGCCGGCTGGCTGGCCGAGCAAGGGAGAACCCCATCGGGCCAAGCCGGCCGAGCCGAAGCGAGCCGCGCCTGAACCGAAGCCAACCGGCCCGGACCCAGCCAGGCCCAACCAGCCACGCCGGACCCAGCCAGCCACGCCAGACCCAGCCAGGCCCAACCAGCCACGCCGGACCCAGCCAGCCACGCCAGACCCAGCCAGGCCGAACCAGCTAGGTCGAACCCTGCCGGGCTGAACAGACTTCACCCTGGGCGCGACCAGGCCGCGCAGGAGCAACCGTCCCGCCCGGCGTCACGAGATCCCGCCCCGGCCCGCGAGACCGGGCCCGGCCGGTGGGACCGAGCCCAGCCCGGCCCCACCGGCCGACGAACCTGTCAGCCCCCGCTAGGAGTCGGCACAGCCGAAGCCGGCGGCGCCGAAGCCGGTGTGGAAGCCGGAGCCGAAGGCGTACCCGACGGCGTACCCGGCGCCGCCGCCTTCTGCGCGTTCTGGAAGTTGGTCATCGCCGTGTCCAAAGCCTGCAGCGCCTGCCCGTACTTCGCGAAGTCTCCCGACTGCTGGGCCGCCTTCACGTCGGCGATAGCTTTGTCCAGCGCCGCGGCTGCCTGCGCCAACTGCCCGGTCAGCACTGGCGGGTTGCCGCTGGACGGCGGGTTGTTGGTGTTTCCGGGCGTCGTGGCGGGCGGTTGGTTCTTGCCCTGGTTCACGAGGGCTTTCAGGCCGTCCTCGAGGTTGTTCGCCAGCACGACGTACGTGCCGCCGTCGCCGTACGACATCAGGACCTTCTGCAGCAGCGGTACGGCGTCCTGCTGGCCGCTCTTCACGTACACCGGTTCCACGTAGAGCATGCCGTCGCCGACCGGTAGCGAGATCAGGTTGCCGTACAGCACCTGGGACTGGTTGCTGTTGGACAGCAGGGTGAGCTCGGATCTGACCGTGGCGTTGTTGGTCATGCGCTGGTGGACCTGGACGGGTCCTTGGATGGCCGTCTGGTCGGGTAGCTCGAGCACTTCCAGGCGTGGTTCGTTGTCGACGTACGACCCGGAGATGAGCGCCGCGAGGTTGTCACGGCCGTTCGGGGTGACCGCCGACGTCAGCTGGAAGCGGGTGTCGTCCTGCCCCGGCAGCTTCACGTTGAGGTAGTACGGCGGCTGCTTGACGGCCTGGTCCGGGTTGTCGGGCGCGTTCGGCACCTGCCAGAAGTCCTGGCCGGAGAAGTACTCGGCCGCGTTCGTGACGTGGAAGCGGGCGAGCAGATTGCGCTGCACCTTGAACAGGTCCGCCGGGTAGCGGAAGTGCTCCTGCAGCGCCGGGGGCGTCTCCGCCTTGGGGGTGATCAGCTTGCCCCCGAACGCCTGGTTCCACGCCTTGAGGACCGGGTCCTTGTCGTCGAACTCGTAGAGGGTGACCGTGCCGTCGTACGCGTCGACAGTCGCCTTCACCGAGTTGCGCATGTAGTTGATGTTGTCGCGGGCGAGCGCGAACGTGCCCCGGTTGGTGAGCTCGTCCTGCGTCTCCTCCTGCAGGTTGATCCGCTGCGCGTACGGGTACGTCGCCGCGGTCGTGTACCCGTCGAGGATCCACTGGATCCTCCCGTCGACCACGGCCGGGTACGGGTCGCCGTCGATGGTGAGGAACGGCGCGACCTTCTCCACCCGCGAGCGGGGGTCCCGGACGTACATCAGGCGGGACTTCTCGTTGACCGCGTCGGAGAGCAGGAAGTTGCTCTCGGTGTTCTTGATGGCGAAGACCAGCCGGCGGAAGAACGAGCCGATCGGCACGCCGCCCTGACCCTCGTACGTGTACCGCTCCTCGGCGTTGTTGTTCTGCGGCTGCGGCCGGTCGAACTCCACCTTGCGGCTCTGGTCGGTCTGCCCGACGATCGCGTACTCGGTCGACTGCTCGCCGAAGTAGATCCGCGGCTCCTTGACCGGGATCTGCTCGCCCTTCGAGGCGCACCCGGGCTGCTGGTCCTCGCCGAGGAAGCCGGAGACGAAGTACGGCAGACCGCCGCAGACGACCTGGTTGGCGGGCGCCGCGACCATCCCGTACCCGTGGGTGAAGACGGTGTGGCGGTTGAGCCAGTTCTGCTGCTGCTCGGTCAGCGCCTGGTCGTTGACCTCCCGGACGCCGACGACGTAGTCCTGGGTCTTGCCGGCCACCGTGTAGCGGTCGACGTCGAGCTTCGGGCCGAAGTCGTAGAAGCCACGCACCTGCTGCTGCTGCGTGTAGGCCTGGGACACCAACTGCGGGTCTATGAGCCGGACCGCCTGCGCGCTGGAATCCTGGGCAAGCGACGGCTGCGGGACGGTGCTGGACGCCGCGTACGGGCGTACCTCTGTGCTGGTCAGCCCGAACGCAGCACGAGTGGCCTCGATGGAGCGGGCGATGTACGGGGCTTCCTTGTCCGCGAGGCTCGGCTGGACCTGGAAGTTCTGCACCGCGAGCGGGTAGATCCCGCCGATCGCCACGGCGGAGATGGCGAGCAGGCCCAGCGAGACACCGGGCCAGACCAGGTTCCGCATGACGGCGTTGGAGAACACGATGATCGCGATGGCCACCACGATCGAGATGTACGCCAGGATCTCCTTGGCCGGCAGCAACGCGTTGACGTCGGTGTAGCCGGCGCCGTAGAGACCGGGCGAGACATGCTGCTCGAGCAGCAGAGCCCGCCTGTCCAGCACGTACGCGACCGCCTTGAGCAGCACGAAGATGGCCACCAGGGTGGTCAGGTGGGCCCGCGCTGCCGAGGTCATCCGGTCGCCGACGCCCTGCAGCCGCACGCCGCCGAAGATGTAGTGCACGGCGAGCGCGCCGATGACCGACAGCACCACCGCGGTGAAGCCCACGCCGAGCAGGTAGCGCAGCAGCGGGTAGTCGAAGATGTAGAAACCGACGTCCACGTTGAACTGGGGGTCCTTCACGCCGAACGGCTGGGCGTTCTGGAACAGCATCCAGTCCTTCCAGCGGCTCTGCGCGGAGAGACCGGTGAAGAAGCCGATGACGATCGCGACCACGGCGACCCAGGTGCCCAGCCGAGGCTGGATCACCATCCGGTAGCGCTCGAGGGTGGCCTGCTCGGCCGAGTGCGGGCGCAGCAGCGGGCGCAGCCGGTAGGCGAGGTAGAGGTTGGCCGCGATGATCAGCGCCATGGCGAGCCCGATGGAGAGGAAGAGCAGCAGGCGGGTCACCAGGACGCCGGAGAAGACCTCGGTCTTGTCGACCTCGTCGAACCAGAGGTAGTCGGTGTAGGCGTCGATGCCCCAGCCCAGCAAGGTGAAAAGAAGGAATACCCCCACGAGGACGCCGACGGTCACCCGACCGCGCCGGCTCATCCTCGGCAGAGGACTGTTACGCATGACCACCGTGAACCCCACAAAAGTCTCAAGACCGGTTCTTCACTTTAGGGTGTTGCGTCGTTCCGCTCTGGTGCCTGTGGACAAGTCATGAAGCCGTGCACGGCGCCGGGGTTCCGCCGCTGGTGAAGGTCTGCAGTGCGGTGAGAGCCTCGTCCACCGTCGCGACCTTCGCCATGGGCAGCCCCGGCACGGCGTTGCGCAGCGCCTCGGCACAGTTGTCGGCGGGCACCAGGAAGATCTGCGCACCCGCCTCCTTGGCGCCGACCAGCTTCTGCGGGATGCCCCCGATCGGCCCGACGTTGCCCTCGTCGTCGATGGTCCCCGTACCCGCGATGATCTTGCCGCCGGTGAGGTCCTCGGGCTTGAGCTTGTCGATGATGCCCAGCGTGAACATCAGCCCCGCGCTGGGCCCGCCGATCTCGTCGAGGTCGATGGTGACCGTGAACGGGTGCGGCTGGCGCTGGTCGATCCCGACCCCGATGCGCGGCTTGCCGTCCTTCTCCAGGTCCGCCGAGACGATCGTCGCCGTGCCGGACTTGTCGTGGCGGGTGTATCCGATGGTCAGGCTCGTGCCGGCGGGCTTGGACTGGATGAGCTCGGTGAGCTTCGTCGGCCCCTCCACGGCCACGCCGTCGACCGAGGTGATCACGTCGTCCTTCTCCAGCCGGCCGGTCGACGGTCCGTTCGGTGTCACGGAGGTCACGAAGGTCTGCACGGGATAGCCGAGCTTGCGCAGGGCGACCGTCTCGGCACTGGTCTGCGAGGTCTTGAACTCCTCGGCGTTCTGCTGCTCGACCTGCTGCTCGCTCTGGTCGGGCGGATAGATCAGGTCCCGCGGCACGACGGCCTGCTCGTCGCTGAACCAGCCGCGGATCGCCCACACCAGCTCGACGCTGGGCTGCACCCCTACGGTGGTCAGCCGGAGCTGCCCCTTACTGGTCGAAGTCTCGGCCTTCGTCACCTGGATGACCTCTTTGCCGTTGTCCGAACCGAGCGTGTTGACCGTCGGCCCGGGCTTGAGCACCACGTAAGGCAGGGGGATGGCCATGACTCCGACTGCCAGCAGTGCGGTGATCAGGGCGCCGAGGATGACCGTGACACCGCGACGTCTCATGCGCGTGACCGTACCAACCGACCCTGAGTTCTCTCTGAGCTGACACCGCCATTGGTCACGAAGGGGCTTGACGCGCGTACCGTTGGGGTCGTGCCTGATATCCCGTTCGGCTTCAGCCTGCCGGGCGCCCAGCCGCCCGATCCCTCCGACCCGCAGCAGATGCAGCAGTTCATGAACCAGCTGCAGCAGATGTTCGCCGCGCCGGGAAGCGGCCCGGTCAACTGGGATCTGGCCCGCCAGGTGGCGGCCAGCCAGCTGAGCGCGACCGGCGACCCCTCGGTGAACATGTACGAGCACAACGCCGTCTCCGAGGCCCTGCGCCTCGCCGACCTGTGGCTCGACCCGGCCTCCGCCATGCCCTCGGGCATCCGCGACGCCACCGCCTGGAACAGGAACGAGTGGGTCTACAACACCCTCGACGTGTGGAAGAAGCTCTGCGACCCGATCGCGGGCCGCATGGTGGGCGCCATGGGCGACCTCGTCCCGGAGGAGGCCCGCGCCCAGCTCGGCCCCATGCAGTCGATGGTCGCCACGCTGGGCGGCGCCCTCTTCGGCGGCCAGCTCGGCCAGGCGCTCGGCCAGCTCGCCGCGGAGGTGCTCTCCGCCGGAGACATCGGCCTGCCCCTCGGCCCGGCCGGCACGGCGGCGCTCGTCCCGGCCAACATCAAGACCTACGGCGACGGCCTCGAGATCCCCGAGGACCAGGTCAGGCTGTACGTGGCCCTCCGCGAGGCGGCCCACCAGCGCCTGTTCCAGCACGTTCCGTGGCTGCGCGCGCACGTGCTCACCGCCGTCGAGACGTACGCCAACGGCATCACCGTGAACCGCGAGGCGATCGAGGAAGCGATGAGCCGCGTCGACCCGACCGACCCCGAGTCGATGCAGGCCATGGCGCTCGAGGGCATCTTCACACCGGAGGACACCCCGCAGCAGAAGGCCAGCCTGGCCCGCCTCGAGACGGCCCTCGCCCTGGTCGAGGGCTGGGTCGGCCACGTCGTCGACAGCGCGGCGGGCGACCGCCTCCCGTCCGTGGCGGCGCTCGGCGAGGCCTTCCGCCGCCGTCGCGCGGCCGGCGGCCCGGCCGAACAGACCTTCGCGGCCCTCGTCGGCCTCGAGCTCCGCCCCCGCCGCCTGCGCGAGGCCGGCGCCCTCTGGGCCGCGGTCACCGAGGTCCGCGGCGTCCAGGGTCGCGACGCCCTCTGGGACCACCCGGACCTGCTGCCCACCGACGAGGACTTCGCCGACCCGCAGAAGTTCGCCCGCAGCCAGCTCGACTGGGACATCTCGGAACTGGAAGCCCTCGGCGACGGCGGAGACGAAGAGCAAGGATCAAAAGACTGATGTCGTAGCTCGGTGGGTGGTGCAGACCGCAACTCCCGTCGAGGGCCGGGCACGGGAATCCATTCGCTGGCGCTCATGACCGGATTCCCGCACCCGGCGACGTGCGTGAGTGGCTACCGCCCACCCTCCGGCGGTGGTCCCGCGCCTGTCTAGCCGCCCAACAGCGCCCTGGTGTTCTCCCACCCCTCAAGGGCGGGATCCAACGTCGCCAGGTCAGCGGGCCCCCGCAGCCGCCGCCACTCCGGCGTCGACTCGACCAGGCTCGGCTGCGGCGCGGTCCGGCGCAGCGACATCGGGCTCGCCGAGTCGAGATCGGTGTCCGCCAGCCACCCGGGCACCGGCAGATTCGCGGCAACCGCCACCACCCCGCCTCCCACTCCCGAGGGCGCCACGGCGACCGGCTTCCCGCTCAGCGGGCGCAACAGCTTCCCGAGAATCATCCCGGGCACGTCGGCAGCATCGGCCGCCAGGACCGCGGCCTGCTCGAAGCCGTCCTTCTCCGCAGCCGCGAACACGGGCAGCACTGTCGGCGAGGAAACCTCATAGATCGGCATCCCGGGCCATGCGATCTCCCGCGCGAGCGCCAGGTCGGCAGCGGTCGCCGCGATCGCAGGCTCGGCCTGCGCCAGCCGGGCGAGCAGATCAACCACATCCTCGGCCAAGGCACCCCGCCACGCGCCCAGATCGACGCCGGGAGGACTCCACGTCACCGGGGTCAGCAACGCCACCACGACACGTCTGGTCACGCTGCGAAGGTTATCCGCAGCCACCCGTCCACGCGGCGTCAAGCCACCGGCGCCGAGCCGGCGCCCGTTCAGTCGTCAGCGAGCACCAGCCCGGTAGCGGCGGAGATGCCCTCCAGGTAGCCCCGGGCGCGCTCGGCCTTCGGGTAGCGGCTCACGAGCTCCCAGAAGGCGGCGTTGTGGCTGGGCACGACCAGGTGGGTGAGCTCGTGCAACAGCACGTAGTCGATCACCCAGTCCGGCATCTCCTGAATGCGGTGCGAGATCCGGATGGTGCCGTCGTCCGGCGTACAGGATCCCCAGCGGCCGTTCTGGTTCGTCACCCACCGCACGCTGGCCGGAACCACCTGCTCAGCATGGTCGGCAAGGTACCGAGCGATCAGCTTGTGCGCGCGCCCGAGCAGCTCGTTGTCGGTACGTCTGACCCGTTCCTCACGAGCGGCCAACCGAGCCAGCATCCGCGCCACCCACTCGGTCTCCTCAGCACGCGAGAACCGGTCGGGAATGAGGACGACAACCCGCTCGCCCTCGCGATACGCGGACACCGTGCGACGACGGCGCTGGCTGCGCCGCACTTCGACGACAGGCTTGCGCGTCCTGCCCATCACAAGCTCGCGCGGCCCACACTAGGGTTCACATTGCGACGTTAATCCGTCAGGGCCAGGTCGCCGCAAGGGTACGGCAAACGACACGCACCCAAAATGTGAGCTTCGCCCCAGAAAATCCGAAATTATTTTCCACGCCTGCAACATCCGGGGCCCGCCTACGCCACGGTATACGACCCATAGATCTCCGTCGCGCCCCCCTTCAAACCTCTACCCCCACCAAAATTCAGCCCCTCCCTCTCCGGGCCAAGCACCACCAACCCCGCCGCCCGCCCAGCCCGGCCCCGCTCAGCCCGCCGCGCCCCAGCCCCACCCGGCCCCCTGCCCCGGCCCCGCACTCCCCAAGCCCGCCCAGGCCCAGCCCCACTCAGCCCGCCGCGCCCCCAAACCCACCCGACCCCCTGCCCAGCCCCGCACTCCTCCCCAAGCCCGCCCAGCCGGCCGCCTGCCCCTACCCCGTCCAGCCCTGCCTGCCTCGCCAGCCCAGCCCGGCCCGCCCAGCCCGGTCCAGCCCAACTTGGCTGGCCTCGCCCCGCCCCCGGCGCGGCGAGGGGCGGCCGCCGCCACCCCGGCCCCTGCCCCGGCACCTGCCCTGGGCCCTGCCCCGGGCGCGGCCCCGGCCCACCTTGCCGCACTGCCCTGCCCCGTACCGGCCGACCTTCTCCGCCCTGCTCAGCCCGGCCCTCGAACCTGGCCCCTCCACCCTCTCGGCCCTGCCCTTGCCCGCTCGTCAACCACCCTGCGGATACTGCGCACTTCGGCCGTAGTCGTCCCTTTTCGGGCGGTGTGAAGTAATTCGTCGGCGTGTCCGCCCGTATCTGCCCAAAAAGGGTCAACTCGACCGGCAGACTCACGACGTCGACGACACCGTCGACGCTGCGCTGACATGGAAATGGCCGGACCTGGGTAGTGACCGCCCGGAACGGGTGGCCACATCCACGTGGTCGCGGAGCGGTCCAGCGCCGAACACAGAACGCGGCCTGTCGCCGCGAGCAGGGCCTCGGGAGTTCAGGTCACCGACCTGACCCGCCCCGGGGCATCGGGCCGACCCGGGCCGACAACATGACGAGGAGGAACCGTGGCCGACAACACGTACAACGGCTACTGCGTGAAGTGCAAGGAAAAGCGCGACTTCCAGGGCACCGTCGAGGTCTCGAAGACCGGCATGAACATGGCCAAGGGCAAGTGCCCGGTCTGCGGCACGACGGTCAACCGCATCCTGGGCAAGGCGAAGGCCTGACCGGAAGCACCGGAGGGCGGGGGCGGCCGACCGGCCACCCCCGCCTCCCAGCATCCCGACTCGCCGCTCCATCCGAGCGACCGCCCAGCCGACCCCGCTCGACCGCCACGTAGGCCGTGAGGCGACGGGTCGACGCAGCGCTCCGGGCCGGCCTGGATAAGACGAGCGAGACGCCACAGCTGAGGTCAGGACCCGTCCGACCGGTCGGATGCCATCTTCAGGCGACGTCCGGGGCAACCCGACCCCCGAAGTCATCACTCAGCCCAGGCCCAAGCCACACCGCTGGCAATCAAGAACCAACGGCACATTTCCGCCTGCCGACGGTCCGCTGGCGGTCGACGACGGGACTGGAGCGCGGTCTCGCTGCAGCCGTCGGCGGCACACCTACCCCTGCGCCGCCATCTCCGCGATACCACCATTCCTATCGAAGGCGCTGTGCGCGTTCACCCTTGCGATGCCGTCACCGTGTTCACGCCACAACGTTGAGTAGTTATCCACCACATCCCGAACCTGTGGATAACTCTCGCAATCCTGTGGATAAGCGAGGACGGGCATCCCCGTGCCTGTGGACAACGAACTCCCTCCGCATGGGAGTCGTGACACGCTGTCACGCATGACGAGTCCACCCCTGAATCGGCCGACCCTCCTGCCGGGCCTCTTCCGCACCTGGCGCGATGCCCACACCCTGCAGCTGGGCCTGCGTCCCGGCACCGCCGTTCTGATCGACTTCCCGCATCCCGAGTCGGCCCGCCTGCTCGACCTCCTCGACGGCTCCCGTTCCGAACGAGATGTCCTCCGTCGCGCCGTCACCGCCGGGGTGCCGCCGGCCGACGCTCGAGCCCTCCTGGACTCCCTGCACCAGGTCGGCCTGGTCGTTCCAGCCCAGAGCCTCTACCCCTCGGCGTCGGACGCCACCCGCCTGTCCGGCGAAGCCTTGACGCTCGCCCTGGCTGCCGCACCGGGCGAATCCGGCTTGTCCCGACCCATCGACGGCCGCCTCGGCCGAGGCTCGGACATCTCGCTTCCTCCATCCGACGCGGCCGACTCGGGAAGACCCCATCGAGCCGAACCGCCGGACGGAGTCGAACCCGAAGCTGACCTAGCGAGCCCCCGATCCTCAAGGCGGCCCACTAAGACTTCGCCGGGCGTCCGGAGCGACTCGCCCGCCACTGCTCTGCGCCGGCGCCGCGGAGCCCGGATCACCGTCACGGGCCGCGGCAGGCTCAGCGCCGGCATCGCAGTCGCGCTCGCGGAGTCGGGGATCGGTCATGTCCATGCCGATCTTCCCGGCACGGTGAGCCGCCAGGACCGGCTGGCTTCACCCCTACGCGACACCGACATCGGCAGACCCCGCGCGCAGGCAGTGACCGAGGCCGTCCTGCGCGCCGCGCCAAGCACCGAGACCCGAGCCATCCGCCGTGGCGGCGCCTCGCTCGTCGTCCAACTCAGCCACGACCAACCCATCCCTCTGCTCGCCTTCGGGTACGCCCACCGCCGCCAGCCCCACCTGACAGTCACGGTCCGCGAGGCGACGGCGGTGATCGGCCCACTCGTGCCGGCAGCCGGCGGCCCCTGCCTGCACTGCCTCCACCTGCACCGCCAGGACCGCGACCCGCACACCGGTTCTCCCCAGCCACCCCCGGTCGATGACGAGCCCTGCGCGGTAGCGACGATCCTCGCCGCCACCGCGTATGCCGTGGCAGAGGTTCTCGCGTTCGTAGACGGGCGGCTCCCGGAAACCCTGGGAGCCGAGGTCGAGATCAGCTCACCGGCCCGAGTACGGCGACGCAGTTGGACACCCCACCCGAACTGCGCCTGCAACCGGACATTCCGGGCCGAGCCCCGCAGGAGAACCGGGCTGAGAGAACCGAAGAGGCCGGGCATCGAATACCGAACCGACGGAGACCCCGCCAGCCGCCCAAGGCCACGTCAGCCGATCGAAACCACGTCAGCCGATGAAGGCCGCGCAACCCGGTGAAGACCGCACCCCTACCGGCAGCAACACCCGACGGCACGGAGTCTCGGATCTGGATGAAGGTGATGAAACGCGACGAGTTCGCCGATGGGCTCAGACGGGACGATCGGCCCGTCCCGGCGCGGCGATGGGCGGCGTGGCTTTGGGCGTACATGAAAAGGGTCGGAGGGGATGGTCGGAGCAGACGGATTGGGCGAGGGCGGTCGAATCGCGCTGCAGCGGGCACAATGATCTGGTGACCGACATCCCGCGTCGTGCGGCGTCCCGGACCGCGAAGCTCGCCGCATTGCCTCTCGGCTTCGCCGGGCGGACCGTGCTCGGGCTCGGTAAGCGGGTCACCGGGATTGCGACCGACGTCATCTCCGCCGACATCCAGCAGCGCACCGCCGAGCAGCTGTTCAGCGTGCTCGGGCAGCTCAAGGGCGGCGCGATGAAGTTCGGGCAGGCGTTGTCGGTGTTCGAGGCGGCGATGCCCGAGGAGATGGCCGGGCCATATCGGCAGGCGCTCACGAAACTGCAGGAAGCGGCTCCTCCGATGCCTGTCGCCAGCGTGCACAAGGCGCTGGCGGAGCAGTTGGGCGCCGACTGGCGGGAGCGGTTCGCCGAGTTCGACGACAGTCCCGCCGCGGCGGCGAGCATCGGGCAGGTGCACAGGGCGGTGTGGAAGCTGCCGCCGAGCCGGAAGGGCGCCAAGCCGAAGACGCTGCCGGTGGCGGTCAAGGTGCAGTATCCGGGGGCCGGTGAGGCGCTGCTCGCGGACCTCAAGCAGCTGGGCCGGCTGGCCGGGATGTTCAAGATCATCCAGCCTGGCATGGACATGAAGCCGCTGCTCACGGAGTTGCGGGAGCGCATCACCGAGGAGCTCGACTACGCGATGGAGGCCGAGACCCAGAAGGCCTTCGCCGCTGCGTACGCGGGAGATCCGGAGATTTTCGTGCCCCGCGTCGTCGCCTCGGCGCCCCGGGTGCTGGTGACGGAGTGGGTGGACGGTACGCCGCTGTCCAAGGTCATCAGCGACGGCACGGAGCCCGAGCGCGACGAGGCCGGCCGGCTGATGGCGACGCTGCATTTCTCCGCGCCCGCACGCGCCGGGCTCCTGCATGCGGACCCGCACCCGGGCAACTTCCGCATCCTGCCGGACGGCCGCCTGGGCGTGATCGACTTCGGCGCGGTGGCCCGCCTTCCGGACGGCCACCCGGAACCCATCGGCCGCCTGGTACGCCTCGCGCTCGCCGGTGACGCCCGGGCGGTGGCCGACGGTCTGCGCGACGAGGGCTTCATCAAGCCCGACGACGAGCTGGACGCCCAGGCCGTCCTCGACTTCCTGCGGCCGATGATTGAGCCGGTGGCCGTGGACGAGTTCCGCTTCACCCGCAGCTGGATCCGCTCCGAGGCGACCCGCCTGTCGAGCCCACGCTCGCCGGCCTTCCAGCTCAGCCGCAAACTCAACCTGCCGCCGTCGTACCTGCTGATCCACCGGGTCACGCTCGGCTCGATCGGCGTCCTCTGCCAGCTCGAAGCCAAGGCGCCGTACCGCGCGATCCTCCAGAAGTGGCTTCCCGGGTTCGCGCCGGTCGCTTGATGGCACTCGCGTATCGGGTCACGGGTAGCGGGCGGCCGGTTCTCTGGCTGCATGGAGGCGGCGGGCAGAGCTGGGATGCTGTCACGGCCGCCCTCGCCGATCGGGTCCGCTCCTACGTTCCCGACCTTCGCGGGTACGGCGGCAGCCCACGAACCGGACCGTACGGGCCCGAAGCCGGCGTGCGTGACATCGTCGCCCTGCTGGACGCTCTCGGGCTCGACCGGGCCGCTGTCGTCGGCCACTCGTCCGGCGGCATCGTGGCATATCTGCTGGCCATGACATACCCGGAGCGCGTCGACGCCCTTGTCCTGGAGGAGGCGCCGCCGCCTACGCCCATCGATCTGCGGCCTGCTCGCCCGAGCGGCGACCCGGGCTACGACTGGAGCGCACGGATGGCGACGCTTGACTGGCTGCGGTCACCGGATCCGGGGCTGTGGCAGCGTTTCGCCGCGATCACCGCGCGTACGCTCGTCGTCCGCGGCGGTGCCGGCAGCCATCTCGATCAGGAGGAGCAGGCCCGGATGGCGGAGCGGATTCCCGGAGCGAAGCTGACGACGATCGAGGCCGGCCATAACGCGCACACTGCCGCGCTCGACGAGTTCCTGGCTGCGGTCCGAGATTTTCTCTGAGCGGCTGCGGGTCCTGATGGCCGGCGAGGTCCATGCGGCCGTGCCGCTCGGGAGCTGCCTACAGCAGACGCACTGTGGTCATGATCACAAGGAAAGAGGCCCCGCCCGCAGCGTCCTGCGGGCGGGGCCGTGCGTGTGGTTCGGTCAGAGGCGTCCACCAAGGTCACGGGCGGCCCGGTGCCGGGCCTCCATGGCGATCTGACGTGCCGGACGGTGCGCCTCAGGGTGATGGTCGGCCTGAGGCCGACGCATTCGTGCTCGGGAGAGCGCTTCTTGGATGAGTTTCATCTTCGGGGTTCCGTTCGAGGTCATGGCTACGTTTTCCGTCTTCCGGTAAGGGGTGGTGGTGGTCATGTCATGCGGCCAGTCGAACCGAGTTGCGGGTCTCGAGGCCGTTGGCCGCGAGCCGCTCCTCCACCTCGACCGCGAGCTCGGCGTCGCGGGCGACGTCGACCTTGCGGGGGCGGCCACGGGGCCGCTTGCGCGGAACCACGGCACCGCGCTCGAAGATCTCGCCGCCCCAGACACCCCAGGGCTCGCTCCGCTCGACCGCGCCGGCGAGGCACTCGACGCGCAGCGGGCAGTCCCCGCAGAGCGACTTGGCCAGCTCCAGCTGGGCCGGGGAGTCCGAGAACCACAGGTCCGGGTCGAACTTCCGACAGGGCAGGTTTGCCTCGATCTCGACGCTCACGTCGAGGGGGGCCAGCGCCAGACTCATAAAGCCCGGTCACCTCTCTCTTTCTCTCGATCTTCTGGATCGTTGGTGCTGGTGGAGCACCGGCCGGTAAGCCGGCAAAAAAGTAGGCCGCGGATCCCGGTTACGGGTTCCGCGGCCTCGAGGTGAGCCGGAGGTCTGGTAGATCAGACCGGCCTTCCTCGAGGCGGGACACCGCTGGCACCATCCGTCAGTCGACGCTTCATGCCGTTGCTGCCCACGAACCCAGTGGTCCCGTAGCTTCCGTCGACGTCCACCAGGGTCCGGACCAGCTCGGCCTGAATCTGGACCTGGTGCGCCTGCGCAAGCGGGGCCTGTTCGGCAGCCAAGATCGCCACGGGGGCGGACTCCGCCGGAACGACGGACTTCACCACGGGAGCGGACTTGAGCCACGCAGCGGACGGCGCGCAGGCGACAGCGAGGAGCGTCGACGGTCGCTCGATCGTGTAGTTGAGCTTCATCGGTGCCACCTCCTCCATCGCGTTGCACTTCGTCCTGGATCCTCGTTGAGCATGCCGCTCGCCAAGGTGTGACCTGAGGCTATGCCGTCCCCGCAAGGGAGGGCAAACGAATTAACGGACTAGTTTTCAAACTTTTCTGCCGCCGCGTCGGCGGGGCTCGCGCCGCCGACCAGAGCGAAGACCGCGGCACCGTACTGGGCGAGCTTGCGGGGGCCGATGCCGGCGATCGCCAGCAGCTCGGGCGGGCTGCTCGGGCGGCGCTCCGCGATGGCCACGATCGTGGCGTCCGTGAACACCACGTATGCAGGCACTTTCTGCTCCGCGGCGGTCTGGGCGCGCCACTGCTGGAGGCGCTCGTACAGCTCCTCGTCCAGGTCGGACGGGCAGGTGGGGCAGCGGCCGAGCTTGCGGTCCGCGCCGGCCAGCAGGGTGGCGCCGCAGACCCGGCAGGACACCACCTGGTTGCGGCGGTTGACGGGTTTCCGACTTGCCGTCCCGGCCTTCTCGTAGGTGCGGTGCTGGGTATTGGTCAGCTGCGGCAGGAAACGGCAGGGCCGCCGGGTGCGTCCGCCGGGCGAACGGGACTGGCCGTACGACAGCCAGAGCCACTGCCGGGCCCGGGTCACCCCGACGTAGAGCAGGCGGCGTTCCTCCTCCAGCTGCTCGGGTGTCTTCGCGTACGTGGTGGGCAGCGTGCCGTCGGCGAGCCCGACCAGGAAGACGGCGTCCCATTCGAGGCCCTTGGCGGAGTGCAGCGAGGCCAGGGTCACGCCCTCGACCGTCGGGGCGTGCTGTTGCTCCGCACGCCGGGCCAGCTCGTCGTTGAAGGCGGACAGGGAGACGTCCCGCTGCACCGCGCCGGCCTGGCCGACGGGCAGCAGGGCGGGGCTGCGCTCGTACTCCTCGGCGAGGGTGACCAGGGCCGCGAGCGCCTCCCACTGCTCACGCTGGGCCCCGCCGGGCGGGGGTTGCTCGCGGGACCAGCCCGTCGCCGCGAGGGCGTCCACGACGGCCTGGACCAGCGGGGTCTCCCCCGGCGTGGACCGCACGGCCGCGCGCAGGGCGATCATGGCCTGGCGCACCTCCGTGCGCTCGAAGAAGCGCTCGGCGCCGCGGACGACGTAGGGCACCTCCGCCTCGGCGAGCGCCTTCTCGTAGGTCTCCGACTGGGCGTTGGTGCGGAACAGCACGGCGATCTCGCTGGCCGGGGTGCCCGCGCCGATCAGCTCCCGGCAGCGCCGGGCGACGGCGACCGCCTCGGCCGGCTCGTCGGGGAAGATCTTGAGGTCGGGCTCGGCGCCGGGCGGGCGCTGACCCACGAGCTCGAGCCGGAGCTTGGCCTCGGTGCCGCGGGCCTGCTTGATCACCGCGTTGGCGAGGCCGACCACCTGCGGGGTGGAGCGGTAGTCGCGGACCAGGCGGACGACGACGGCCTCGCGGCGCTGGCGCGGGAAGTCGACCAGGTATGCCGAGGTGGCGCCGGTGAACGAGTAGATCGTCTGGCTGGCGTCGCCGACCACGGTGAGGTCGTCGCGCCCGCCGAGCCAGGCGTCCAGCAGGCGCTGCTGCAGCGGGTTGACGTCCTGGTACTCGTCGACGACGAAGTGCCTGTACTGGGAGCGGACCTGCTCGGCGACGTCCGGGTGCTCTTCGATGCCCCAGACCGCGGCACGCAGCATGTCCTCGAAGTCGATCACGCCCTGGCGGCGCTTGAGCGACTCGTACGCGGCGAAGATCTCGGCGACCTTGGCCGCTTCGTAGGGTGGCTCGCGCAGCGCCTTGGCGGCGGCCACGACGTATTCGCCCGGCTCGACCAGCGACGACTTGGCCCACTCGATCTCGCTGGCCAGGTCGCGGGCGGCGGTGCGGTCCGCGCGCACGCCGGCCCGGTTGGCGGCCAGTGCCACGAGCC
Source organism: Actinoplanes sp. NPDC049548 (assembly GCF_040676695.1). Classification (NCBI taxonomy): domain Bacteria; kingdom Bacillati; phylum Actinomycetota; class Actinomycetes; order Micromonosporales; family Micromonosporaceae; genus Actinoplanes; species Actinoplanes sp. NPDC049548. The sequence continues at coordinate 832,309 of NZ_JBFAPM010000001.1, read as the reverse complement.
GCGCCTTGCTCTCGACCAGCTCGGGCATCGCGCGGCCCTCGAGGAGCCGGGGCGCGAAGTAGCGGACCTGGCGCAGTGCGGCAGCGTGGAACGTGCGCGCCTGGACGCGGCCGGCGCCGAGCTCGGTGAGCCGGGCGCGCATCTCGGCGGCGGCGCGGGCGGTGAACGTGACGGCAAGGACGTGCCGCGGACTGATCTCGCCCGACAATGTTCGATAGGCGATGCGGTGGGTAATCGCTCGAGTCTTACCCGTGCCGGCCCCGGCCAGGATGCAGACCGGGCCCGCGGGGGCGGTCACCGCCCTGCGCTGGTCGGGGTCGAGCCCGGCGAGAACGCGTTCCGCTGTCACAACCGGGAATCATGGCACCCGGGTCCGACGTTTCCACGTACGGCGCACTGCCATGTGACCTCTGCGAAGGGACCAGACCGATGTTGACCATGTACTCGACCCCCTGGTGCGGCTACTGCCACCGGCTCAAGTCGCAGCTCGACCGGGAGGGCATCGGATACGACGTCGTCGACATCGAGCAGGACCCGAAGGCCGCCGAGTTCGTGATGAGCGTGAACGGCGGCAACCAGACGGTCCCGACGATGCGCTTCGACGACGGCACGACGATGACCAACCCGTCGATCGTCCAGGTGAAGGAGCATCTGGCCGCGCTCTCCGCGTGAGAAGAGCGTGACCAGCAGCTGAAGGAGGAAGCCGGGCCGCCCCCGAGGGTGGCCCGGCTTCTCCGCGTGCACACCATTCCGTGGCGGCGGAACGGTGTGGGTCAGGGGATGAGGGCGGGGATGCTCGAGTCGAGCAGGCCCTGCCGCTTCAGCTCCAGATAGAGCGGCGTGCTCTCGGGGTAGTGCCCCCACGCGTGGTCGCCGTCGCCGACCCCGACGCCGCCGAGCAGCTGCTGCTGCACGGGAGTGAACGTCTCCCACTCGGGCGTGCCGGGCAGGCCGGCGACGTCGTCGCGGCCGGCCACCCAGCGGTACGTGTACCCGAAGAAGGCACCCACGCGGGTGATCGGCGAGTAGTTGTCGGAGCGCGCGTGCCACAGGCGCCGGTCGAAGACCACGAGGTCGCCCGGGTTGGCGGTGATCTGAAGAGCACCCTCGGGCTGCGGCCACGGTACGCCGCGCGACGGCGGGCCCGGCAGCCAGTTGGTCAGGTGGCTGCCCGGCAGCACGGTGAAGTTGCCCCGGCCGGTCTCGGACACGTCGGAGAGCCAGTACGCCAGCTTCACCGACATCATCGGCCGCGGGTCGGTCTCCAGCTCACGGTTCTGCCGGCCGCCGTCCTGGTGCCAGTGCCACCAGTCCTTCTGCTTCTCGTGGATCTGCGGGTGCACATCGACGTGCGAGTGGTAGACGTGCACGTTCCAGCCGAGCAGCGACCAGATGTACTTGAAGGCCTTCGGGTGGTCGAGCAGGAAGGCGATCTCCGGGTTGTTGGTCACCGCCGAGAGCTGGTGCAGCGCGCCGGTCGGCCCGAGGCCGCCTTCGCGCGCGGCTTTCTCCTTGGACCTCAATATCGCCGTGCGGGCGACCGCGACCTCGTCCTCGGTCAGCACCGCGGGTATCACCAGGAAACCGTCGCGCTGGAACTGCGCGCGCTCCTCGGCGGTCATCGGGGTCCAGGTCTGCTCGGCAACCAGGCTCATGGGAAGGGAACCACCTCTCCTTGTCTGCTCTTCAGACGCTGGAGCTTGCTCCCACAGTTGCAAAGTTAGTGTGAAGAACCCTCTGCTTAGAAAAATGTGAAGCCCTTATCGGGCGAAATCCCCCAACCAACGTTCGATGAGATAAAAGGCGATCGACGCACGCATAGGCAGATTCATCCGTACGCCGGAAGCACCGTCGACGAGATCTCCATCGATCATTTGCGCGATCTGACCACGGGTGAACCAGCGCGCCTCGTCGATCTCCTCGGGATCCACGGTGATCGGCTGGTCCCGGTCCGCCTCGGCGGTGTACCCGAGCATCAGCGAGCCAGGGTACGGCCACGACTGGCTGCCCTCGTACCGCAGGGACCGGAGCCGCACGCCCACCTCCTCGCGCACCTCGCGGACGACGGAGGCCTCGGCCGACTCGCCGGGCTCGACGTACCCGGCGAGGCACGAGAAGCGCCGCACCCCGTCGACCGCGGGCCAGGCGGCGTTGTGGCCCAGCAGGCAGCGCCCCTCCGGACCGGAGACCCCGTCGTGGACGAGCACGATCATCGCCGGATCGGTACGCGGCCACATCTGCCGGCCGTCCGCGTCGACCCGCGACCACCCCGCCTCCACGACCGTGGTCGGCTGCCCCGACCGCGGCGAATACCGGTGGGTGGCGTGCCAGTTGGCCAGCGCGGCGGCCGTGGTGAAGATGCCGGCGTCGCGCGGGTCCAGCCGGTCGCCGATGTCGCGCAGCGTCCGGGCCTCGGCACCGGGCACCTCGGGCAGCGGCGCGTCGATCGCGAAGATCGGTACGCCGGCCGGGTCGACGCCGAGGAACAGCCGCTCACCGTCCGGGGCGGCGTCGGCGCCGACCAGCACGAGCCTCGGATCGTCGGCTGCCACGCCGGACACGAGCGCACGACCGCCCTTGGCGATGTCCACGACCACGACCAGGCCGGTCTTCCACGCCTCCGCCAGCCACGCGGCGTCCTGACGGCGATGCGCGGCCCGGTCCAGGCTCGTGCGCGCCAGCGGGGGCCCGTCCAGACCGGGCTGCTCCCCCACGTCCGGCTGCTCCCCGGCCTCGGGCCGCGAACCAACGCCCGGCGACGAACCGACGCCCGGCTGATCGTCCGACAAGGGGTTCACGCCGCGCCGCGCTCCACCGGCGTGAGGGCCGCGAGCTGGCCCTCGACCTTCTCGGCGTCGCCCAGCACGACCGACACCGCCCGCGACGGGGCCAGGTACTGCGCGGCGACCTCGGCCACCTGCTCCCGGGTCGCCGAGGACAGCGCCGCCGAGTGCTCGGTCAGGTAGTCCAGGCGCAGGCCGAAGCTCGCGTAGATGCTCGCCAGCCCGGCGAGCCCGGCCTGGGTGGACATTCCCAGGCGCAGGGTGCCCAGGGCGTACCGGCGGGCCTGCTCGAGCTCCTCCTCGCCGGGCGGGAGGCTGGCGATCCGGCCCAGCTCGTAGAGCGTCTCGAGCATCGCGGGGCCGGTCACCTCGGTGGCCACCTCCGCCGCCACCACCAGCGCGGAGCCGGCGAGGAAGTGCTCGATCGCGGTGTGCGGCCCGTACGTGTAGCCCTTGTCCTCCCGGATGTTCTCGACCCACCGTGAGGAGAAGTAGCCGCCGAAGACCATGTTGGCCAGTTGCAGGGCGGCGTAGTCGGGGTCGGTGCGCGGCACGGCCGGAAGCGCCATCCGCAGCGAGGACTGGACCGCGCCCGGCCGGTCGACCAGCAGCAGCGGGCCGGGCTCGAGCGGCGGCGTGGCGGGCAGGTTGCCGTCGCGGCCCGCGCCGATCCACCCGCCGAGCGCCTTCTCGGCCGTGTCGATCGCCTTCTCGACGTTGATGTCGCCGACGAGGACCAGCACCGAGCCGTCGGGGCGGACCCGGTCGGCGTGCAGGGCGCGCAGCTGCGCCGGGCGCACGCCGCGGACCTGCTCCGGCTCGGGGGTCTGGACCGCGTACGGGTGCCGGCCGTACATCCGCTTGAGCAGCGCCGTGCGGGCGACGTGGGCCGGCTGGCTCTGCGCGACCTGGATGTGGTCGACGAGCCGCTCGCGTTCGGTGGCGACCTCGTCCGCCGGGTACGCCGGATCGGTCAGCACGCCGGCGAGGATCTCCAGCATCCGGTCGAGGCCGCCGGCCAGGGAGTTGCCGGTGACGAGCAGCGTGTCGGGGTCGAGACCGGCCGACAGTCCACCGCCGACCGCCTGCAGCTCGGCGGCGATGTCGATGCTGGACATGGTGGCCGTGCCGGTGAACAGCGCCTGGGACAGCAGGGTGGCGCGGGCCAGCGGCGCCCGCCCGAACGGCACCCGCAGCCGCAGCTCGACCAGCGGCACGGCGGGCCGGCGGATGGCGATGACGGTCAGGCCGCTGCTGAGCGTGCGCTCGGCCTGCTTCGGCAGCCTGATCTTCGAGTCCGGCACGAGGTCCGGCAGGGAACGGTTGCTCACTGGTTGACTCCCGGGACGACCTCGACGGTGGCGCGGCGCTCGGGCCGCAGGGTGGCGGCGGCCGCGACGATCTGCGCCTCGGTGACCTCGCCGACCAGCTTCGGCAGCTCGTTGAGCAGCTCCGGCCGGCCGCGCTGCAGCTCGAGCACCGCCATGGGCAGCGCGCGGCCGAGCACCGCGTCGGTGTCGCGGAGCAGGTGGGTGGCCATGCGGGCCTGGGTGCGGGCGAGCTCGCCCGCCGTGAGCCCGCCGGTGGCGAGCCGGTCCAGCTCCTCGTCCACGACCCGCAGCACCTTGTCCGTGTCGCCGCCGGGTGGCAGGTGGGCCTGCAGCAGCAGCGCGGTCGGGTTGCGCACCTGGTACTCGTCGCCCATGAAGCCGATGTAGCCGCCGATGGTCGTGGCGATCCGGTCGCGCTGCACGAGCCGTTCGACCAGCCGGGAGGCGTCGCCGTCGGTGAGGACCTCGGCCAGCACCACGTACGGCAGGTAGTCGGTGAAGTCGGCGATCGGGTCCGGCACCCGCCAGGCCGACGCCACGGCCGGCAGCGGGGCGAGCCGGTCGACGTAGCTCTCCCGGCGCTCGGCGCTCGGGCCCGGCTCGGCGAAGTCCGGCAGCTGCGGCTTCGGCCGGGCCGGCACGTCGCCGAAGTGGTGCTCGATGAGCTTGGTGGCGGTGGCCACGTCGAAGTCCCCGGCGACCGCGAGCGTCGCGTTGCCCGAGGCGTAGTACTTGCGGAAGAACTCGGCGGCGTCGTCGACCGTCGCGCTCTCCAGGTCGGTGAAGGAGCCGTAGCCGTCGTGGGCGTTGGGGAAGGTCTCGAACATCACCGGTGGCAGCTTCAGCCAGGGGAAGCCACCGTACGGCCGGTTGAGGACGTTGACCCGGATCTCCTCCTTGACCACGTCGACCTGGTTGCGCAGGTTCTCCTCGGTCAGCCGGGGCCCGCGCATCCGGTCGGCCTCGAGGAACAGCGCGCGTTCGAGGGCGCCGGCCGGCAGCACCTCGAAGTAGTCGGTGTAGTCCAGATGGGTGGATCCGTTGAAGCTGCCGCCGGCGCCCTGCACGTGCCGGAAGTGGGCGAGCTTCTCGAGGTTCTCCGAGCCCTGGAACATGAGGTGCTCGAAGAGGTGGGCGAACCCGGTCCGGCCCTGCGGCTCGGAGCGGATGCCGACGTCGTACACCACGGCCACGCCCACGACAGGGGCGCTGCGATCGGGCGTGAGGACCACCCGCAATCCGTTGTCGAGGGTGAACCGTTCGACCGGGTACTTCGTCGCGGGGATCTTCATTGTGCGGGCCACCCTGAGAATCTATCCCGACGCACCGGCATCCGGCCGGTACGCCCGGTCACCGGTTGGGACCTCAGTGCTAGTTTCGCGGTGCGGAGTCCACGACGTCAGCAAATGCATCGATATCTGCGGGGGTTTCCTGTGCCGGTTGAGCTGCGACTGGAATGCGCGTCGACCGAGGACGCCGAGTCGCTGCACCGCTGGCTGCGCGGCGAACAGGCGGTACGCGTCGACGGGCGGCTCGCACGCGCCCGCAGCACCGATGAAGAGACGATGGGCACACTTCTGGACGTGCTCACCCTCGTCATCGGCAGCGGGTTGTCCGCGGGTCAGCTCGCCCTGGCAATCGCCTCCTGGCGGGATTCCCGCAAACCCTCCCCCCGGGTGACGATCGTGCACACCGCGGCGGACGGCTCGACCACCGTGATCGAAGCGGAGGACCATCGCAGCCTGACCACCGCCCTCCAGCACCTCGAAGACGGCGAGCAGCAGTGACCCATGAGTGACGTGGCGGACCCGGCCGGCTCCCAGGTCGTGCTCATCGGCGTCTCGGCGTACCGGAGGCTCTCGGAGCTGCCCGCCGCCCGGCGCAACGTGACCGACCTGCGCGACCTGCTGCGCAACCAGGATCTGTGGGGCGTGCCGGCGGAGAACTGTCACGTGCTCGTCGATCCCGAGGACCCGGCCGAGGTCAGTCGCGCCATCCGCAAGGCGGCCGCGGCGACCGAGCGGGACGGGCTGCTGCTGGTCTACTTCGCCGGGCACGGGCTGGTCGACGCGGACGACGACAACCTGATCCTCGGGCTGCCCGGGTGCGATCCCGAGGTGCCCTACGAGCGCGGGGTCCCGTACGAATGGATCCGCCGCGCGGTCGCCGACACCCGGGCCCGGCGCCGGGTCGTCATCCTGGACTGCTGCTACTCCGGGCGCGCGGGAGCCGAGATGGGCGGCGACAGCACGGGTACGGACGCCGTCGCCGACAAGGCCGAGGCGGAGGGCACCTGCCTGCTGGTGTCGGCACCCGCGAACCGCCCGGCCATGGCACCGCGCGGCGAGGCGCACACCGCGTTCACCGGCGAGCTGATCCGCCTGCTGCGCGACGGGCTACGGCCACCGCCGCCGGAGGCCACACCGCCCACGTTGACCGTCCACACTCTCTGGCGCGTCGCGCGCCGCGCCATGCTGCGCCGCGGGTACGAGCGTCCGGAGCTGCGCGCCCGCGACTCCGGCGCCGAGATCTCCCTGGTGCACAACGCGGCGGCGCCCCGGCGCAACCTCGCCGGCAGCGTGCTCTACGCGGCGCCCTGGTTCGTCGACGAGGACCTCGGCCAGCGGGCGATCCTGGTGCTGCGGCACAACCAGACCGGCGCGCTCGGCGTGTGCATCACCCAGCCGGAGGGTGAGCTGCCGGCCGACTTCCCCGCCGCGTGGCGCCCACTGCTGCGCAACCCGGTCATGCTCTTCCACGGCGGCCCGGTCGCCCAGGACGGCTACATCGTGGTCACGCTGCTGCGCGCGGGCGCCGCGAAGCCGCTGCGGTTCACGCCCGTTCGCGACCGGCTGGGGACGCTGCATCTCTCCGGCAATCCCGAGGACGTGGCCGGCAGCGTCGACGCGATGCGGGTGTTCGTCGGCTACCTCGGCTGGCGCGCCGGCGAGCTGGAGGAGTACCTGGACCGGGGAGCTCTGATCGCCAGCCGGCACTCGTCCCGGCAGGTCTTCACCGAACGCCCGGGTGAGCTGTGGCAGTCCCTGCAGGCGGGCCGATGACGACGCCGGAACCGGAGTCGGTGGGTGAGGGCCTGAGCCCGGGCGAGCTGCTGCTGCTCGACCGGCTGATGACGGCGCTGCACGACGCCGACCAGATCACGCTGCTGCTGGGCTCGGGCGTCACGGCCGCGGCCGTCCCGCGGGTCCAGGGCGTCCTGGACATCGCCGACAGCTACGCCGCGGGCCGCAACGACGACGGGGCGCTGGAGCGGGCGCTCGCCCAGGCGCGGGCCGAGCTCGTGGGGGCGCGGACGATCGACGTCTATCGCGCGTACCGGCGGGTGTTCACCGACTGGGTGTCCGGCGGGGCGTTCGACGTCATCGCGCAGCAGGCGGTGCTCAAGGCGTACGCCGCGCCGGACCCGATGGAGTCGCCGCTGGCGACGCACGGCCTCGGGCAGCGCCTGGAGCGCGGTATCGCCGAGGGGGTGGAGAACGACCGCTTCTCGTGGAACCTGCCGCGCGGCGTGCAAGCGCTGGGGCACCTGCTCGCCCGCATCCCCGAGGCGTTCGACCACCGGCTGCTGACCACGAACTTCGACCCGCTGCTGGAGATCGCGATCCGCGACGCAGGCGGCCGCGCGGTCAGCCTGCCGCTGGACATCGGCGGCAGCTTCGGGCACACCGGCAGCTCGGACGGCGCCGTACGCGTCTTCCACCTGCACGGCTTCTGGCGTCCCACCCTGCACGTCCGCGGCCCGCAACTGCTGCACGACCCGGTACGCCTCGCGGACAACGCCACCCTCGTCGCGGCGGCCGCCGACCTGATCCGCGGCGACACGGTCTGCGTGATCGGCGCCAGCGACTGGGCCGGGACCATCACCGCGGCGCTGGCCCGGACCCGGCCGATGCGGGTGCTGTGGGCCCTCAACGACGCCGACGCGGCGACCGCGCTGAGCACCGCGGAGCGGCTGCGCGAGCGCACCGGCGTCCCGGTCGAGTGCTTCCCCGGCGTCGACTCCGAGCGGCTCTTCCCCGCGCTGGCCGAAAGGGCCCAGGTGCCCGTGCCCCCGCGCGCCACCGGCCTCAAGAACCGGGTGCGGCACCACAGCTGGGAACGGCAGCTCGTCTCCCAGCCGGGCACCCTGCCCCCGCGCGACGTGCCGGGCCTGCTGCTGCAGCTGGAACGCCGGTTCGGCTGGGTCACCCAGCTGAGCGGCACGGTCCAGCCGATCCGCCTGCTGTGGCCGGTACGCCTGCGTCCGCGGGCCTCGGTGATCCACATGGTGCAGGCGTTCGCGGCCGGCGCCCTCGCCCGCCTCGGCGTGGAGGTCCGCGTCTGCATCGACGACGTGGGCACCCGCGATCACGAGGTGCAGGCCGACTTCCGCGCGGACCTCGACCGGTGGATCGACCACACCGGCCACGGCGCCGTCCGCGAGTTCGTCAGCCTGTCGGACTTCCTCGACCAGAGCGCCCGGCACCCGGCGGCCGGTACGCCCGAGGAGCTGCTGCGCCCCACAGATCCCTGGTCGGTGGCGCGCACCTTCTACGGCGAGCACAACCCGTCGCTCTACAGCCTGCTCGCCGCGGTGAAGGCCGTGCCCAACCTGACGTCGTGGGACGAGCTCGAGAAGAACGCGTGGCCGATCGTGCAGTCGGTGCTGCGGACGGATGCGAAGAACCTGTTGACGCCGCTGACGCTGTGGCCGTACCTGAACAGCATGCTCTTGGAGAGCGCCACCAACGACGTCATGACGCTGGGCGGGCGCGACGAGGCCATCCTGTGGGCACAGTGGCGGCAGACGTTCGGGTTCGGGCCGGGGCACCTCTACAACCCGTATATCAAGAACCTGAAGCACGATGCGCACATGCTGCGCTGGTCGTCGCAGGAGGAGCTGAGCCGGCATCTGTACCGCACGCGGGAGCTGCCGGGCTGGGACGCGGAGGGCAGCTACATCCCCTGGCTGTTCCAGAACGCGCTCCTGCTGCCCGGCTACCTCAACCAGGAGCCGGTCCCGGAGACCGAGGAGTTCCCGCTGGACTCGTGGGCCGCGTTCGTCGCGGCGATCGAGGACGGCAAGCCGGTCCTCGACGACCTCGCCGCCCGGGTGACGAACCTTTTTCTCCAATGACATGCACGGTGGGCCGTTCGGCGGTCGCGGTCTTGGCGGTACGGAGCTAGCGTCGTACCCATGACTGCCACCGTGCTGGAGCGCGTCGGACACCACACCGCGACCGTCGACGACCACGCGGATCTGTGCGTCACCGCGCTCGGGAGTGAGCTGACCGCGTACCTGGCGGGGGCGGCGACCGTGGCCGAGTTCGAGTCCTGGTTCGCCGCGCCCACCCGGCCGGGCTACCTGGTACGCCGGAGGCTGGCCGCCGCCGCGGAGATCATCAGCGTCTTCGAGACCGCCAACCGCACCGGCCTCGCGGCCGCGTGGCTGCGCGAGGTCGACGCGGACGGTTACGTGCCGGCCCGCGTGCTGCGCATGTCCGAGGGCGACGAGACCAGCGTGAAGGCCCTGCTCGAGGCGGCCGCGGCCTGGTCGCTCAGCCCCGCGGCAGGGTAGCGCCGGTCGGCTGTTCGAAGGCTGCCAGCGAGCCGTTGAGGTAGCGGCTCGCGTGTCCGGCCAGGTCCACGTGGTCGCGGAAGTGCCGGAGCACGGCGCCGCGAACGCCGATCCGCGGCAGGGTGAACGTCTTCTTGCCCCCGCCGGTCACGTCCTCCACCGCGAGCTCGCCCTTGGCGCTGATCAGCAGCGTCGAGTTCGGCGCCCGGTGGGTGCTGGTCAGCCGGATGTCGATCCCGATGCCCTCGGCCGCGGTCCGCCGCAGCAGGCCGTCGACCACCTCCGGCACGGTCGCCGGCGCCAGCAGGTCGGCGCGGCGCGGATCGGCGGCCTTGCCCACCGGCACGACGACGTGCAGCACCCAGGTGGTCACGCCGAGCCGGACCAGAAGGTCACGCAGCGCTGTCAGGTGGTCGGCGGTGTGGTTGCGCGCCGTGACCACCGTCTGCACGCTGCACGGGATTCCCGCCCGCACGGCACGCCTGATCGCGTCCTGCGCGTAGACCGCCGAGCTCGTCCGCGGCGGCACGAACCGGCGGTTGCCCGGGCGCAGCGCGTCGTTGACCGCCGGGTCGGCGCTGTCCAGCGACACGCGTACGTGCGCCCGATGCCGCTGAAGCAGCGGCACGATCCGGCTGAAGTCCCCGACCCCCGAGGTGTCGAGCACGATCGCCTTGCCGGTGGCGGCCAGCCGTTCCATCAGCCGCTCGGTGCGCTCGATCCGGGCCAGGGGCTCGCCGCCGGTGACCACGCCCACCATCGCCGGGGTGGCGCCGGCGACCCGGAGCACCCGCCTCAGCCACCGGCCGTCCTCCTGGTCGCGGTAGCCGGTCATCAGGTCGTCGGCGTGGCAGTACGCGCAGCGCAGCGGGCAGTACGCGGTCGCGAAGCAGTTCACGACCAGCGGCGCGTCGACCACCGGCAGGCTGTCGAGGCGCCCGACCACCGACCGCCCGAAGAACGCCCGGCGCGGGATGGCCGGCTCGGTGTCGCAGATGCCCAGCTCGGCAAGCGTACGGATCTCGTCGGCGCAGCCCCCGACAGCGGCCACCCGGCTGCCGACCCGGCGCAGCACGGCCTGGTGCGCGGGGTCGAGCGCGAAGAAGTGGTCGCGGGCCGGCACGTAGGCGATCGGCCCGCGCACCCGTACCCCGGGCGCGAGCCGGACGGCAAACACCGGGGAATCGTTCCACAGTCGGTAGTCATTTCCCGGTCACCACGCGCCACCTTCTGCCTGGTGGGTCATCGGGTACGCGACAACAAGGCGCTGGTCCGCCGCATCGCCGCCGAGGGGCACACCCTGTGCAACCACTCGTGGGACCTGGAGGCCACCAACGAGCAGCTGCACCGGGCCGCCCCCGACGCCGAGATCAAGTACTTCCGGGCGCCGTACGGCAACTTCTCGCCGCGGCTGGCGGACTTCGCCGCCCGGCTGGGCATGACGCCGCTGCGCTGGAACGTGGACGACCAGTGCTACCTCACCGCCGACTCTGGTCGCCCTGCCCACCGACGGCTGACGGCCGGTCACTCGCAGACGAGGCCGATCTTGTCGGCCACCGGGAACCCGTCCGAGCCCTCGGCGTCGTCGACCCGGATCTCGTCCACCGGCTGACCGGGGACCAGGTCCGCGATGCTCGCCGGGTCGCTGCAGCCGCGCTCGGGGTGCGACCACTCGAGCTCGGTGCCGTCGGTGACGGTCACGATGACGGTGAAGCCGCTCGCCAGGTTCAGCACGAGCAGGCCGGAGTCCTCGTCGAAGGTGTCGACCGCGCCGTCCTGCCCGTCACCGACCACGATGTCGTCGCCCTCGTCGCCGTCCTCGATCTCGTCGCCGTCCTCGTCCTCGCTCTCGTCGTGCCGCGGGTCCGAGCCGCGCTCGCACTCCTCCGCGTCGGAGACGCCGTCGTCGTCGCTGTCCTCCTCGCCGTCCGGCACGCCGTCGTCGTCGCTGTCCGCCTCGCGGGGGTCGGTCTCGAGGTCGAACTCGTCGCGGTTGCCGAGGCCGTCGTCGTCCAGGTCCTCGTCGCCGTCCAGGACGCCGTCGTCGTCGCTGTCGGCCTCCAGCGGGTCCTGATCGAGCAGGAACTCCTCGACGTTGGTCAGCTCGTCCTCGTCGGGGTCCTCGTCGCCGTCGGAGGTGCCGTCGCGGTCGGTGTCGGCCACCTTGGGCCGGGCGCCGACCTCGTATTCCTGCACGTTGGTCAGCTCGTCGCGGTCCGGGTCGGCGTCGGCGTCGTCGCGGGTGGGGCGCAGCTTGTTGCCGACCTCCCAGCCGTCGGGCATGCCGTCACGGTCGGTGTCCGCCTTGCGGGGGCGCGTCCCGGCCTTGTACTCGGCGAGGTTGCGCAGCTTGTCGCGGTCGGCGTCGCCGTTGGCGTCGTTGCGGCGCGGGTTGAGCCCGTTCGCCTTCTCCCACTTGTCCGGCATGCCGTCGCGGTCGCTGTCCCGCGCGGCACGTCCGCGGTCCCGTCCGTCGCCGGCGGCCAGGGCGGGCGTCGCCATGGGCAGGGCGCCGAGCGTGGCAGCGGTCACGGCGAGGGCGAGCTTCAGGGGACGCTTCACGGCGGTCCTTCCGGCTGGTGACGGGGGGTATATGACCGTACGACCCCGAGTAACAGCCGCAGAAGGTGCCGGACGTTACTGCCACCGTCCTGCCACCGAATCGCTCCCGTTCCCGGCCTGGCCTTTCGGGCTACCCGCAGCGGGTGACCGCCTTCCCACCATGCGGTTCGGGGTTGACGCAGTAATCCGACCTGATCCAGTATTCCCATCCATCAGATAGAGAAACCAGAGTTTGCGCTCCGCCGGACCGAGAGGACATTTCCGTGTACGTCTCGGCACGCACCGACTACGCCGTCCGGGCCATGCTGGCGATCGCCGCCGATCACCCCCACCTGGTCAAGGCGGCCGGCCTGGCCGCGGCCCAGGACATCCCGCTGAGCTTCCTCCAGGGCATCCTGCTCGACCTGCGTCGCGCGGGGCTGCTGCACAGCCACCGCGGCGTCGACGGCGGGTACGCCCTGGCCCGGCCGGCCGAGAACATCACGGTCGGGGACGTCGTCCGGGCCGTCGGCGGAGCGCTGACCACCGTTCGTGGCCTGCCCACGACGACCACGACGTACCACGGGGTCGCGACCGGCCTCAAGGACGTCTGGCTCGCCGTGGAGGAGGCCATCGAGGGCGTCGTGAACCACCGCACCCTTGCTCAACTCACCGTCTCCGCCTAGGAGTGATCATGAAATCCCGCACTCTCCGTGCGCTCGCCATTGCCGCTGCTGCCCTCGTGTCCGCGACGACGCTGACCGCCTGTGGTGGCGATGACGCCGCCGCGGGTGGCGAGGCGAAGACCCTCCGGCTCGGCTACTTCCCGAACATCACCCACGCGCCGGCGCTGGTCGGCGTCAAGAACGGCCTGTTCCAGCAGGCGCTGGGCGACACCAAGCTCGAGGCGAAGACCTTCAACGCCGGCCCGGCCGCGATCGAGGCGCTGTTCTCCGGCGCGATCGACGCCACGTACATCGGCCCGAACCCGGCCATCAACGGATGGGCGACCTCCAAGGGCACCGCGCTGAAGATCATCGCGGGCAGCACCTCCGGCGGTGCCGGCCTGGTGGTGAAGCAGGGCATCAACAGCCCCGCCGACCTCAAGGGCAAGAAGATCGCGACGCCGCAGCTGGGCAACACCCAGGACGTGGCGCTGCGCGCCTGGCTGAAGCAGAACAACCTCAACGCCGACCAGCAGGGCGGCGGCGACGTCTCGGTGCTGCCGCAGGACAACGCGACGGCCGTGCAGGCCTTCGCCCAGGGTGCGATCGACGGCGCGTGGGTGCCCGAGCCGAACCTGAGCAAGATGGTGCTCGAGTCCAAGGGCAAGATCCTGGTCAACGAGAAGGACCTCTGGCCCAACGGGCAGTTCGTCACCACCCACCTGATCGTCAAGCAGGAGTTCCTCAAGGAGCACCCGGACACGGTCAAGAAGCTGCTCCAGGGCCACATCGCCGCCGAGAAGTACATCGCGACCGACAACGCCGGCGCCCAGAAGGCCGCCAACGAGCAGATCGCCGCGCTGTCCGGCAAGCCGCTCAAGGACGAGATCCTCGCCGCCGCGTTCAAGAACCTGACCTTCACCAACGACCCGATCGCCTCGTCGCTGTACACCAGCGCCAAGCACGCCGAGGACGTCGGCCTGCTCAAGCCGGTCGACCTCAAGGGCATCTACGACCTCGGACCGCTCAACGAGCTGCTCAAGGCCGACGGACAGCCCGGGGTCAGCGACGCCGCCGCCTCCTGATCGCCCCGCCGGCCGGACCCGCACCCCGCGGGCCCGGCCGGCACTCACCTGCGGAGAACAACCATGAGCATCGCGGAAGCCACCGATCTCAGAACCGAGGTCGTACGCCTCGACCACGTCTCCAAGCAGTACGGCTCCGGCGGCAACGCCCTCCTCGCCCTCGACAAGGTCTCGCTGACCGTGCGCAAGGGCGAGTTCGTGTGTCTGCTGGGCGCCTCCGGCTGCGGCAAGAGCACCCTGCTCTCGCTGGTGGCCGGCCTCGACCGGATCAGCGGCGGCACCCTCGACATCGGCGGGCGGCACGTCTCCCTGATGTTCCAGGAGGCGGCGCTCTTCCCGTGGCTGTCCGTGGCCGGCAACGTCGAGCTGCCCATGCGGCTGCGCGGCGTCGGCAAGACCGAACGCAAGCGCCGCGCCGAGGAGCTGCTCGAGGTCGTCCGCCTCAAGGGCTTCGGTCACAAGCGCCCGCACGAGCTCTCCGGTGGCATGCGTCAGCGCGTCGCCCTGGCCCGCGCCCTCGCCCAGGACGCCGACGTCCTCCTGATGGACGAGCCGTTCGGCGCCCTCGACGCGATGACCCGCGACATCCTCCACGACGAGCTGGAGCGGATCTGGCGCGAGCAGGAGCTGACGGTTCTGTTCGTCACCCACAACGTGCGCGAGGCCGTCCGCCTCGGTGACCGCGTCATCCTGCTGAGCAGCCGCCCCGGCCGGGTCATCGAGGACTTCCGGGTGAGCCACGAGCGGCCCCGGCGCATCGACTCCCCCGAGGTGGCCGGGCAGGCCGCCGAGATCACCGACCGGCTCCGCGCGGAGGTCGCCCGTCATGCAGGCTGAAATCCCGACCCAGATCCCCGACCCGCGGACCGACTCCGACCGCGCGGCCGACCGGGTCACCGGCCTCGACGCGCTCGAGCTGGGCGGCAAGAGCGACCGGCCGTCGCTGGGCGTACGGATCTGGCGCAGCGCGTGGCCGAAGCTGCTCGCGATCGCGATCGTGCTCCTCGCCTGGCAGCTCGTGGTGTGGGCCGAGTGGAAGCCGGCCTACGTGCTCCCGGGCCCGGCCACGGTCTTCCAGGACCTCGGTGACGTGATCAGCACGCTCGACTTCTGGGACGGTGTGCGCCTGACCATGACCCGCGCACTGACCGGCTTCGCCCTGGCGGTCGCCATCGGCACGGTCGTCGGCGCGGCGGTCTCCCGCTTCGCCCCGCTGCGCGCCGCGATCGGCTCGCTCATCACCGGCCTGCAGACCATGCCGTCGATCATGTGGTTCCCGCTCGCCATCCTGCTCTTCCAGATCAGCGAGAGCGCGATCTTGTTCGTGGTCGTCATCGGGGCCGCACCCTCGGTCGCCAACGGCCTGATCAGCGGCATCGACTACGTCCCGCGCACCTGGCTGCGGGTCGGGCAGGTCCTCGGCATGACGGGCTTCGCCAAGTACCGCCACCTGATCCTGCCCGCCTCCCTGCCCTCCTTCATCTCCGGCCTGAAGCAGGGCTGGGCGTTCTCCTGGCGCAGCCTCATGGCGGGCGAGCTCCTGGTGATCGTCCCGGGGGCCTTGTCGATCGGCGTACGGATGCAGCAGGCCCGCGACCTCAACGAGTCCAGCCTGGTCATCTGCTTCATCATCGTGGTGCTGGCGATCGGTCTGCTCATCGACGTGCTCTTCAACGCGGCCGACAACGCCTTGCGCAAGCGCTGGGGCCTGACCGGCTCCTAGAGTGGACGCACCGACTTCAGGACGTCCTCGACCACGTAGTCGAACTGCTTGTGGGTGCCGGGGATCGACACGTACAGCACCGCGGCGGTCGGCTTGCCGACGTCGATGATCGCCACGGCCGAGAGCTCGTCCGTGGCGGTCAGCCCCGGCGCCTGGAAGTGCAGCCGGAACTCGCTGAGCCACGCCGGCCGCCCGCCCAGCGTCGTCATCTCGTCCCGCAGCGGCTCCAGCCGGTTCGGCTGCGGGTAATACTCGGCGCGCACGTCGGCGGCCACCTGCCGGCCGACGCACTCCAGGTTGAGCGTCACCGCATCGTTGTCCGCCGCCGGCACCGCGGCCGACAGGATCGAGGCATGGTACGAGCCGCCGCTGTACTCCTCGGTGACGAAGTGCTGCCCGACCTTGTAGGGCACCTCGAGCGTGCCCGCCCGCCACACCGTGTCCCACGGGACCCAGGGAGCACCGTACTTGCGGTAGGAGATGCCGGCCTCGGTGTCGGTGGTCCGCTCCCCCGTCGCGGGCGGCACCCGCTGCGGCTTCGCGGTCGGCCCCGCACTCGGCGGCACGGTCGGTGCCGGGCACATCTGGGCCAGCGGCGGCCGGACCTCACTCGGCCCGGAGGCCTTGCTCCCGAACGGGTCGCCGTCCGAGGTGAGCGCCACGATCAGGATGATCGTCAGACCGATCGCCAGGATCGCCCCGGCCACGCCGGCAAAGATCACCATCTGCCGCCGGCGCCGTCGTGGTCCCTCATCCCGAGGCGGCCCCGGCGGCTCGTCGGGCGGCGGCACCACCGGGGGTACGCCCGGAGCAGTCACAATCCCCGAAGCCCACGGACCACCCGGCCGCGACCAGGCGGCGATGGAAGTCTGCGTGCCCTCGGACATCACTCCAGTGAACACCACGGGGGCGCCTCGCGGGTGACCGCCCGACGTGGCGGTCACCGCACCAGGGCCACACCCGCCTCGGCGGCCGGCGGGATCGTCTCGACCACCGACGGGCCGGCGTCGCCGTAGCTGACCGCGGCATACCAGGGGGTGAACGCCACCGCGAGCACCAGAGCCAGACCGAGCACTGCCAGCGCGAACACGATCGCGAGCTCGCGACGTCCGGACACGGTGTTCATGCAAGGCCTCCCAGGCAGTGCCGTTCCCCCTCGGCCTTCTCAGCCTGGACCAGGGAGCGGCTCGGCGCAGTCACCCTTAAGACGCAGCGGAACCCGGACGGGTTGCATCCCAGCCAGGAAGATTTCAGGGAACGCCGGTACCGTAACCGAATGGAAATCGTGTATCCCCCGGTCATCGGTCTGGCCAAGACCATGTTCCGGGTCCTGGATCTGCAGATCCAGGTCGACGGCGCACACCACATCCCAGCGACCGGCGGGGCGGTTCTGGCGAGCAACCACGTCAGCTATCTCGATTTCATCTTCTGCGGCCTCGGCGCCCAGCCGGCGAAGCGCCTGGTCCGGTTCATGGCGAAGAAGTCGGTCTTCGACCACAAGGTGAGCGGCCCGCTGATGCGCGGCATGCGCCACATCCCCGTGGACCGCAAGGCCGGCAACGCGGCGTTCCACGAGGCGGAGACGGCTCTCAAGAAGGGCGAGGTCATCGGCGTCTTCCCGGAGGCCACGATCAGCGAGTCGTTCACGGTGAAGGCGCTGAAGTCGGGCGCGGCGCGGCTGGCGCGGGCTGCGGCCGTACCGTTGATCCCGATGGCGGTCTGGGGCCCGCACCGGCTCTGGACCAAGGGCCGCAAGAAAGACCTGACCAAGCGGCACGTGCCGGTGGTCATCACGATCGGCGAGCCGATCGCGGCCACCGAGGGCGAGACGACGGAGAGCCTGACGACGGAGCTGCACCGGCGGCTGACCAAGCTGCTGGACGCGGCGCAGGCGGCGTATCCCGTGCAGCCGTCCGGCCCGGACGACCGCTGGTGGCTGCCCGCTCACATGGGCGGCACGGCGCCGCGCCCCGAGGACATCGGCGACCCGGCCCGCCAGGAGACCTGACACCTTCCCCGGCCCGGCTCGACCGGCCCCGGGAATGCATTACGGCGCCGGACCCCGTGGGGCCCGGCGCCGGAATGTCAGCGCGAAGCTGCGATCAGAGCGGGCGGATGTTGGCCGCCTGCGGGCCCTTCTGGCCCTGGGTGACCTCGAACTCCACCCGCTGGTTCTCGTCCAGGCTGCGGTAGCCGGAGGTCTGGATAGCGGAGAAGTGGGCGAAGACGTCGGCGCCGCCGTCGTCCGGGGTGATGAACCCGAAGCCCTTGTCCGCGTTGAACCACTTCACAACGCCGGTAACCATGATCGTCTCCTCGACGGTCGATCGCTCCCGACCATTATGGACGGGAGCGAGGTGGTAAGACCCGTTTTTCCGGGACTCGTGTCGCCGTACTGATCGCCCGTACCGGAGAAACCCGGGTTACGACAAAGAGCGCCTGGGGCAGACTTCCCCACAGGCGCTCCTGAGTACTTGGGAACCAAACTGACAACGCTGGGAGCTTAACACGGAGCCGGAGGGGTGGCGATGATCGGCGTACAAGTGGCACAGCGGCTCAAGGACGCCGGCCTGGTCTGGAAGCCGGGGCCGGGCGACCGCTTCGCCATTCCCGGCCGGGACCTCGACGAGGACGTCTTCGTGCTGAGCACCATGACGATCGAGGTCTACCGGGTGCCGGACGGGCAGGTGATCGGCTTCAACGGCACCACGGAGTGGGCGCTCGACGACATCGAGTTCGAGGAGGCGTTGTGGCTTCCGCGGGAGGACCAGCTGCGGGAGCTGCTGGGCGGCACGTTCCGGGCGCTGCGCCGGACCGGCGCCGGCTATGACGTGGACGTCACCCTGCTGGGTGAGGACCGTACGTTCACCGCGGCCACCCCGGAGGAGGGGTATGCGGCCGCCCTGCTGCACCTGCTGGCCGCCGCCGGCCTGTGAGACACGCCGCAGGGCTCACGCTGCGGGGTCGGACTCGGGGAGGTCGGTGATGAGGGCGGCCAGCCCGTCGGCGTCGAGCAGGTCGGCCGGACGTACGGTGACCCCGTCGCGGACGTAGTGGAAGCCGGCCCGCACCCGGGACACCGGCACCTGGGCCAGCGTCGCCCACGCCAGGCGGTAGGCGGCGAGCTGGACCGTCGCCGCGGCCGCGTCGGCGGCGGTGGGACGGCGGCCGGTCTTCCAGTCGATCACGTCGTAGCGGTCGCCGGGCTCGGCGAAGACCGCGTCCATCCGTCCCCGGATCACCACGCCGGCCACGGTGGTGGCGAACGGGACCTCCACCTCGATCGGCGTGCGGTCGGCCCACTCGCCGGCCAGGAACGCCTCCTGCAGCGCCGCCAGCTCCTCGTCGGCTGCCGCGTCGTCGTCCGCCGCTCCGGGGAGCTCGTCGACGTCGAGGAGGCGCACCGAGCCGTAACGCTGCTCGAGCCAGGCGTGGAAGGCGGTTCCGCGGCGGGCGTAGGGGGCCGGGCGGTGCGGCAGCGGGCGGCGCAGGGACCGGGCGAGCAGCTGCGGGTCGCGGCGGAGGACGACGAGCTGGGACACCGAGAGGTGCGGGGGCAGGGCGACCTCGAGCGGGCCGTCGCGGCGGGCGCGCTCCTCGCGCTCGGCCAGCAACAGCGTCGCCTCCCGCCGCCAGCGAAGAATGTCCGGATCGTCCTCCGCAGAAGCCGCGGAGGCGGCGGCGTCTGCCGCTCGCGCCGAGTGCCGGCTCGGCTCGGGTACCGATCCCTCGTCGGGCAGGCCGGCGAGCTCGGCCGCCAGCCCGGCGCGCGCCCCGATCTCCTCGTCGGCCTCCGCCAGCTCGGCGAACGCCAGCGCGTCCTCCGGGGTCGGCGCCGCGATCATGCGCCGGATCAGGTCCGCCGCGGCGGCCATCGCCGGGCGGCGGGCGCCCAGCGGGTCCGACGGCCACTCCGCCGACGCCACCAGCTCCGCCGACGGGTTGGCCGCGTCGCCCGGTGGCTCCGGTGTCCAGTGCTCGACCACCCCGGCGCCGTCCTCGCAGGACGCCCGGATCTCGTCGAGGAAGACCGACGGGCCGCGCGGCCGCTTCACGCCGTCGCCCCACCAGTAGCCCGATGCCAGCAGGAGCCGCCGCGGCCGGGTCACCGCCACATAGGCCAGCCGGCGTTCCTCCCGCTCGTCGTGGTCGCGCCAGGCCCGGCCGAACGCCGTCAGGGCAGCGGCGACGTCCTTCTGGTCCACGGCCTCGGCGATGTCCAGCTCCGGCAGGCCGGCGGCGTCGCCGCGCAGCGGGAAGGGCAGCACGCCGATGCCGCCCAGGTAGTTGTCCGAGCCCCTGGTGACACCCGGCCAGACGTTCTTGGTGAGTCCTGCCACGGAGACCACGTCCCACTCCAGGCCCTTGGCCGCGTGGGCGGTCAGGATCTGGACCGCGCCCTCGATGACGTCGACCTGGCCGGGCGCGAGCCCGCGTTCCTCCTCCTCGGCCGCGGCGAGGAACGCCAGGAAGCCGGCGATGGTGCCGCCGTCGGTGTCGCCCGCGTACCGGGCTGCGACGTCGCCGAGCGCGTCGAGGTGGCCGCGGGCCAGGCCCGCGTCGCCCGCGCCCCAGCCGCGGACGGCCACCTCCACGTCGAGGCCGATGGTGCGTTCGATGTCCGCGACCAGGTCCGGCAGCGGTTGGTCCAGGCGGTGCCTCAGCTCCGCCAGCTCCCTGCTGTACGCCCGCAGCCGCGCATAGCCCTCCTGCGAGAACTGCTGCGGCGCCCCGAGATCCGCCATCGCCTCGACGAGCGTGGCGTCGTCCAGCTTGTCCCCGACGACCTGTTGCGGATCCTCGTCACCGGTGGTGCCGGCGACCCGGGCCGCGGCGATCGCGCGGGCACGGCGGTGCAGGGCCACGAGATCCCGGGGCCCGATCCGCCACCGGGCACCCGTGAGCAGCCGCAGCAGCGCCGCGCCGTCGGTCGGGTCGGCGAGGACCCGCAGCGTGCAGACGACGTCGCGTACCTCCGGGGTGTCGAGCAGACCGCCCAGGCCGACCACCTCGACCGGCAGGCCCCGGGAGCGCAGCGCCTCCTCGATCGCCGGGATCTGGCTGCGGACCCTCACCAGCACCGCGCTGGTCGGCCGCTTCTCCAACGGAATGTCGCCGGGGAGCGCCTCCGGCAGCCGGGCCGCCGACCGCCACGCCGCCAGCATCGAGTCGGCGATCCAGTCGGCTTCCTCCGCGTACGTGTTCAGCAGAGCGCAGGCCACCGTACGCCCGCCGACCCGATCAGCCACCCGCTGAGCCGGAATCAGCTCGGCGACGCGGGCGCCGGCGGCGCGCAGCGGCCGCGACAGGGCGTTGGCGACCTGGAGGATCTCCGGCCGGTTGCGCCAGCTGCGGGTGAGGTTGAGCACCCACGCCTCGCGCCCGCCCGGCCCGGTGAACTCGCTGGGGAACCGGTCCAGCGTGCCCGCCGAAGCGCCGCGCCAGCCGTAGATCGACTGGCACGGGTCACCGACCGCGGTCACCGGATGGCCCCCGCCGAACAGCGCATTGAGGAGCACGACCTGCGCGTGGCTGGTGTCCTGGTACTCGTCCAGCAGCACGATCTTGTAGCGCCCGCGTTCGATCTCGCCGACCTCGGGATGGTCGCGGGCGACGAGCGCCGCACGGGCCAGCTGGTCCCCGAAGTCCATCGCCTCCAGGTCGAGTTTGCGCTGGTCGTAGAGGCGGACCAGGGGCAGCAGGGTGAGCCGCTGACGCTGCCGCAGCAGCATGTCGGTGACGTCCTTGTAGACCCGGCCGGGCAGCGACTGCACGTCGGCGAAGAACCGGCCGGTCCAGGCGGCCAGGTCGTCGGGCGTCACCAGATGCTCGGCGAGCTCGCCGGAGAGCGCGAGCACGTCGTCGGTCACCGTGCCCGGCGCGCGGTTCAGGCCGGTCATCTCCCCCGTGTACGAGCGCACGAGCGAGTCCACGATCTGCCACCGCGCGGCCTCGGTGAGCAGGCGTGCGGAGGGCTCATAGCCGGCCCGCAGCCCGTGCTCGGTGACGATGCGGGCCGCGTACGAGTGGTAGGTGGCGACGGTGGGCTCACCGGCCAGGGCGTCCTGCTGCCCGAGCCGCCGGATCAGCTGGCCGAGGCGGGTGCGTACCCGATGGGCGAGCTCGCCGGCGGCCTTGCGGGTGAACGTGAGGCCCAGGATCTCGTCGGGGTGCGCGTACCCGTTGGCGACCAGCCAGACCACCCGGGAGGCCATCGTCTCGGTCTTCCCGGACCCGGCACCCGCCACGACCAGGACCGGCTCGACCGGCGCCGCGATGATCGCGGCCTGCTCCGGGGTGGGCGCGTGCAACCGCAGCAGCTTGGCGAGCTCGACCGGGGTGTAACGAGGCCCGGCGTCGGCCCGCCGGCGCGGCCGGGGCGCCGCGTCCGCGAAAAGGCTCGGCTGGGTCATGCCGGTCCCGGCTCGACGACCTGGCGGCCCTGGCCGCTGATCGGGCAGCTGGTCCGCACGGGACAGACCCGACACTTCGAGTTGGCGACCGCGGAGAAGGTGGCGGCGGCCATGGTGTCGGCGGTGCGGCGGACCATCGCGTACGCCCAGTTCGGGTCCTCGGCCTCGGCGAGCGGCACCTGCATCTGCTCCCGCGCCTCCTTGGTGGGCCCGAGCTGGACCAGGGCCGCCCCGCCGCTCTCCGCGCCCTCACTGAGCGCATCGAAGGCACCGGCGTCCACCGCGGCCTGGTACCCGGCGAGCTGCGCGTGCTCCTCCACCTCACCGGCCGTGACCGCGGTGGTCTTACCGGTCTTCAGGTCGATGACCACGAGGCGCCCCTGCTCGTCGACCTCGAGCCGGTCCACCCGCCCGGTGAGCTGGATCGGCCGGTTCGGGTCGTCGAGCCGGACGGTGAACTCGTGCTCGATCGCCAGCAGCCGCCGCGGATTCCGCGCCAGCCAGCGCAGCAGCTTGTCGACCATGCCCTGGGCACGCTCCTGCTCCGGCCCGGCCAGCCAGCGCGCCGCCAGCTCGATCGCATCGAAGCGCGCGGACACGTACTCGACGAGCCGCTCCCGGTCGGCATTCGCATCCTCGGCGAGCATGGCGGCGGCGTGCACGAGGTTCCCGACCCCCTGAGCGGGCCCGGCCGGCGCGGCGCCGCCGTGCCGTTCGAGCAGCCACCGCAGGCTGCACCGCAGGGCGCTCTCCATCGCCGACGGGGTGACCTTGACCGGTTCGCCCTCGTCGACCAGCGGCCGGTCGTCGGAGAGCGCCCGCAGCCCCCACCACTCGTCGGGGTGGGCGCCCGGGACACCGGCCTGGGCGAGTCGCGCCAGCTCGGCCGCGGCGGCATGCCGCCGGGCAGGCGTGGCATCCGGCGCGATGACAGCGGTACGCAGCTCAGCGACCAGCGCGGACAGGGTCAGCGCCCGGGGCGGGCGTCCTATCGGCACCTCGAGCTCGACTCCGGCCGGCGGGAGCCCCGGATCCGCGGGGGCACCGAGGGACTCGGCACGGTCGGGCTCAACGTCGGCGGGCCCGTCGGTGAGGCGCTCGGCGGGCTCGGCAGTGGGGCGCTCGGCGGGCTCGGCAGTGGGGCGCTCGGCGCGGGCCGACCCGGCACCATTGCGCTCGACGTCCGGAGTTCCGGCGTCGGCCGAACCCGGGTTCGTCGAACCGGAGTCGGTGAAGCCCGGCCCGGGGTCGGAATCGCTCGGGCCGGGTTCGGAGCCGGCCGGGCCGGGTTCGGAGCCGGCCGGGCCGGGTTCGGAGCCGGCCGGGCCGGGTTCGGAGCCGGCCGGGCCGGGACCGGAGCCGATGCTGGGATCGGTGGGGCCGGGGTTTGCCGGGCCGGAGCCAGGGCGAGGGTCGGTCGGGCCCGGGTCGTCCGGGTCCGGAGCTGGGGGCGGGTCATCGCCGCCGCGGCGGTCGGGCAGGGCGAGCTCGGCGAGGAAGCGGCTCGGCTGCTCCTCGCCGTCGGAGCCGCCCACGCTCGCCGACGCGACCGCCGTCACGATCAGGCGCCGGCGGGCGCGGGTCGTCGCCACGTAGAACAGCCGGCGTTCCTCGTCGAGCAGGGCCGAGGTCTGGCCCACCACCGCGGCCGGGCCTGATGCGGCTCGGCCGGCCAGGAAGTCGACCAGCCGTTCCGAGCCGAGGAGGCTGCCGCGCAGGCGCAGGTCCGGCCAGATGCCCTCCTGCACGCCGGCCAGCACCACCACGTCCCATTCCAGGCCCTTGGCGGCGTGGGCGGTGAGCAGGCGGACGGCCTCGCCGCGGTCGGCGGACGGGGCGATGGAGTCGGCGGGCAGGTCCTGGCCCAGGACGTGGTCGAGGAACACCTCGGTGCGGGCGCCGGGCAGGCGGTCCACGAACCGGGCCGCCGCGTCGAAGAGTACGACCATGGCGTCCAGGTCGCGGTCGGCTGCCTCGGCCCGCCACTGGCGCGCCCGGCCTCCTTCGCCGCCGGGCTCGACGGGGGCGCCGCGGGTGCTCAGGGCGTACCAGCGTTCGGCGAGGCCGCTGGCGTGCCAGACGGACCACAGCACCTGCTCGGCGCTGGCGCCCGGCGCGGCGGCGGACTCGCGGGCCACGGCGAGGAGCCGGGCGACGTTCTGGGCCGGCACCGCCCAGCGGCGTTCCACCATGTCGAGGCCGGCGGGGTCGCGGATCGCGTCGACGAGCAGCTCGCCGGAGGGCCGTCGGTCACCGGCCGCCAGCGCGAGCGCGCGCAGACCTTGCCGCAGCCGCCGTTCGGCCAGCGGGTCCGCACCGCCCAGCGGCGAGTGCAGCAGCGCGACCGTGGCCTCCTCGTCGAGCGCCGAGGGCTCGAGTGCGCACCGCAGGAGCAGCAGGAACGGCGCGACGGCGGGCTGCAGGTGCAGCGGGAGATCCTCGGCGTGGGTGACGGTCGGCACCCCCGCCGCAGACAGCCCCCGCTGCAGCGACGGCAGTTGGAGGCTCGTCGAGCGCAGCACCACGGCCATGCGCGACCACGGCACGCCATGCAGCAAATGGGCTTCGCGCAGCGCGTGGGCGACGAACGCCGTTTCACTGGTCGCCGACCGGAACGTGCGCACCACCGCACCCGCGGGCGCCGGGGAGGCGGGTGAAGGACCGCCGAGCGCCAAGGAGGCGGATGAAGAACCGCTCGAAGCGGGGCCGGGGTGCGGGGTGTGCAGAGCTCGGTGGCCGGCGCGGCCGCGCATCCGGCGGGCCACCCGGCTTGTCGACGTGAGCAGTGCCGGCTCCGCGCGGTAGCTCGTGTGCAGGGTGATCGTCTCGGCGAGCGCGCCGGACGCCGTGCGGAACCGGGTCGGGAAGGCGCTCACCGCCTCCGGGTCCGCGCCGCGGAAGCCGTAGATGGACGAGTCCGGGTCGCCGAACGCCACCAGCGGCTTACCGCCCCCGGCGACCAGCGACAGCAGCTCGATCTGGGCCGGGTCCGTGTCGGCCAGTTCGTCGACGTAGACGTACTGCAGCCGCCGGCGCTCCGCCTCGAGCAGCTCGGGGTCGTCGCGGAGGAGGCCGGACGCCGCGCGGACGAGTTCGGCCGGGTCGTAGGCGGTCGAGCCTCGGGTGGTCACGTCGCGGAGCGCGAGGACCGCGACGTACTCGCGGAGGAAGCGGGCGGCGGCCGGCCAGTCGTCGCGGCCGAGGCGTTCTCCCAGGCGGGCGAGCTCGACCGGGCCGACGCCGCGTTCGGCGGCTCGTTGCATGAGGTCGCGGAGCTGCTGCGCGAAGGCGCGGGTCGGCAGTGCCGGGCGCAGGGCCTCCGGCCAGCCGATGGTGTCGGGTGCGTCCTCGTCGCCGACGACCGCGAGCAGCTCGCGGATGATGAGGTCCTGTTCCGGGCCGGTCAGGAGCCGGGGGGACGGCTCGCCGCGTTCGGCGGCGGCTCGTCGCAGGAGGCCGAACGCGTACGCGTGGAAGGTCCGCACCAGCGGCTCGTGGAACGTCGGGCCGGAGATCCGCGCCTCGATGCGGTCGCGCAGCGCGGTGGAGCCCCGGCGGCCGAAGGTGAGCACCAGGATCTGCTCGGGGCCCACTCCGGAGGCGATCCGGGCGGCGACCGCCTCGACGAGGATCGTGGTCTTTCCGGTGCCGGGGCCGCCTACGACGAGTAACGGGCCATCGGTGTGCCTCACTACGTACTGCTGCAGCGCGTCCTCACGCAGCGCGGCCGCGGCGGGTGCGGGGCGGCGCACCAGCCGGTAGGCGGGCCGGCGTACCGCCGCGGGAGTCGAGGTCACGGCACCTATGAGACCACGCACCTACGACAAGATCGGCTTCAGGGCTTTCCCACCGAGGCACGCAGCCGGACCGGCATGGGGACGCGGTGCACCGCCGGGTCCTGCGGGGAGCCGAGCAGCAGTTCGACCGCCTTCCAGCCGAGCTGGTAGTGCGGGAGGGAGATGCTGGTGAGCTGCGGCCGGAGCCAGGCGGCCAGGTCGGAGTCGTCGAAGGACAGCACCGCCACGTCGTCCGGGATCTCGCGGCCCGCCTCGCGCAGCGCCTGGTACGCCCCCAGCGCCACCCGGTCGTTGAAGCAGATCAGCGCCTTCGGGGCGAGGCCGCCGGCTAGCGCCTGCCGGACCGCCTCGTACGCGGGCTCGGGCCACCAGTCGCACTCGATGGTGCCGGCGAGCTTGATGCCGTGGGCGGCGAAGCCCTCGCGGATGCCGGCGAGGCGTTCGCGGCCGGCGAAGACGTGGTGGGCGGAGTTGCCGACGAGGTGGATGCCGTCGCGGTGGCCGGCCCCGATGAGGGTCGTGGCGGCGCTCCAGCCGGCGGCGACCTCGTCCGGGATGACGCAGTGGTACGCCGGCTTGGCCGCCCGGGTGAGGCAGTTGAGCAGGACGACCGGCCTGCCCTTGAGCTGTTTGGGCACCCGGACGTAGCGGGTGAACATGCTCGCGTACACGAAGGCGTCGACCTGCCGGTCGAGGAAGTCGGAGATGAGCTTGTCCTCGACCACCGTGTCGCCCTCGGTCTCGCCGATGAAGAGGAGGTGGCCGTGAGCGACCGCCGCGGCGAGGCTGCCGTGGATCGCACGGCCGGCGTACGGGTCGGACGCGAGCGTGTCGGAGACCAGCGCGATGGTCTTGGTGACCTTCGTGCGCAGGCTGCGGGCCATGAGGTTGGGCCGGTAGTCCAGCTCCTGGGCTGCCCGGAGGACTCGTTGCCGGGCTTCCTCCGAGATCCGCATGTCCAGGTGGCGTCCGGCGAGGACGAACGACGCCGTACTGCGGGACACGCCGGCCCGCTGTGCGACCTGTAGCAGGGTCGCCCGTTGCAGGGGCATGAGCAGAGTCTTCCACGCCGCGTCGAGTGGCCCGCGGCCGATCCGCGCCTTTCGCAAAACGTGACAGTGCGGTGACACATCGATGGGTCTTGACGTCCCGCCGCCCAGGGGGAAGGGTCATGCTAAACCCATCTAGCGCCACCCCTCGAGACCCCCTGCCGGGCCGGCAGCCCGCAATCGCACCGGTTCGGCAGGGCCTCGAGGCCCAGATCTCGTCGCCGCGGGCCGCCGTGGCCCGCGACGACGGGCACCGCCGGACCTGCCTCGGCAGCGTCGAAGCCGCGAGGAGCACCAGCGGCGCGCGCGTCCGGTGAGAGCGCGCCGCCGCGTCGCCCGGCGGGCTGCCGAGGCGCCCGGTCACGCCGGGGACGGGCGGACACCTGCCCCCGGCGTGACACCAGGGGATCAGTCGTTGGCGTGCAGTGCGGCGTTCAACTCGATGCCGGTGCCCTTGCGAGGCCGGGCCTCCAGCGCACCGGTGACCGAGTTGCGCCAGAAAAGCAGGCCGTTCACGCCGGACAGCTCCCGCGCCTTGACCACCCGGCCGTCCGGCAGGGTCAGCTTCGACCCGGCGGTGATGTAGCAGCCCGCCTCCACCACACAGTCGTCGCCGAGGGAGATGCCGATGCCCGCGTTCGCCCCGAGCAGGCTGCGCTCGCCGATCGACACCTTGTCCTTGCCGCCGCCGGAGAGCGTACCCATGATCGAGGAGCCGGCGCCGACGTCGGAGCTGTCGCCGACGACGACGCCCTGCACGATGCGGCCCTCGACCATGGAGGTGCCGAGCGTGCCGGCGTTGAAGTTGCAGAAGCCCTCGTGCATCACCGTCGTGCCGCTGGCCAGGTGCGCGCCGAGCCGGACGCGGTCGGCGTCGGCGATGCGAACGCCGGAGGGCACCACGTAGTCGGTCATCCGGGGGAACTTGTCCACGCCGTACACGCTGAGGTGCCGGCCGGCGGCGCGCTCGATGAGGCGCAGCTCGTCCACGCGGTCCGGCGGGCAGGGGCCGGCCGAGGTCCACGCGACGTTGGCGAGCATGCCGAAGATGCCGTCGAGATTCTGCTCGTTGGGCTTCACCAGGCGGTGCGACAGCAGGTGCAACCGCAGGTACGCGTCCGAGGAGTCCTTGATCGGCTCGGCGAGCGAGGTCACCTCGGTGCGCACCTCGACGGTGGAGAGGCCGGCCAGGGCCTTGGGGCCGACGAGGCCGGCGGGCAGGGTCGGGGGCTCGGCGGGCAGCTCGCCCAGGCCCAGGAAGCCGGCGGGATACCAGGTGTCGAGCACCGTCCCGTCGGCGGTGACGGTGGCGAGGCCGATGCCCCAGGCGGCCGAGGTCGAGATCGCGCTACTCACGACGCGACCCTATCGGGTCTCAGGCCTGGGCCGGCCGCGGGATCTCGACGGTGGTCTCCGGCTCGAGGGCGGGATCGGGCGGCGGCAGGGCGAGGGCCATCCGGCGTTCCTCGACCACCAGGCGGATCCGCCGCTGCATGCGGCGCTGCATCTTCATTCGCTCGTAACGGGTCATCACGGTGGCTCCTTCGCCGAGATGCCCGGCCGGAGCCGGACGCCGTGCCTGCCGTGCGCGGGTCGGTAACTGTACAGACGTCGCGGAGCTACCGTCCGTTGCTTCAATCTGGCAAAAAGGCCGCGAGGCCGCAATC
Organism: Actinoplanes sp. NPDC049548; assembly: GCF_040676695.1. NCBI lineage: Bacteria > Bacillati > Actinomycetota > Actinomycetes > Micromonosporales > Micromonosporaceae > Actinoplanes > Actinoplanes sp. NPDC049548. Next base: position 803,677 of record NZ_JBFAPM010000001.1, on the reverse strand, counting down.
CTCTTGGCGAAACCCAACCGGTTATTCACCGGTTACGGACCGTCCGCACTACCGTGGATGCCATGACGGACAGCAGCAACGGCCGCAGCCGCGTACCCCGGGAGCGTCATCGCGGCGCCGTCACGCTGCGGCGTGAGTCGATCCCGCCGAGCACCGCGGACGAGAAGCTGCTCGATTCGCACCATCGCGGGGAGTGGAAGACCAAGGACGCCTGGCGGGCGCTGCGCATCCTCTCCGAGTTCGTCGAGGGCTTCGACACCCTGGCCGACCTGCCGCCCGCGGTGAGCGTCTTCGGCTCGGCCCGCAGCAGCCCGGAGAGCCCCGAGTGCGAGATGGCCGCGCAGCTCGGCGCGGCTCTGGCCGAGGCCGGCTACGCCGTGATCACCGGGGGCGGTCCCGGCGTGATGGAGGCGGCCAACCGGGGCGCGACCGAGGCCGGCGGCATGTCCGTGGGCCTGGGCATCGAGCTGCCCTTCGAGCAGGGGCTCAACGACTGGGTCGACATCGGCATCGACTTCCGCTACTTCTTCGTGCGCAAGACCATGTTCGTCAAGTACGCGCAGGCGTTCGTCGTCCTGCCCGGCGGCTTCGGCACGCTCGACGAGCTCTTCGAGGCGATCACGCTGGTGCAGACCCGCAAGGTGACCCGCTTCCCGGTGATCCTCATGGGCATCGAGTACTGGAGCGGCCTGCTCGACTGGATCAAGCAGCGGCTGCTCGCGGACGGCAAGGTGGGCCCGGACGACATGGACCTGATCATGCTCACCGACGACGTGGAAGAGGCCGTCCAGATCATCGTGAACGCCGAGAACGGGAAGCGGTGACGTGGCGGCCGTCTGCGTCTTCTGCGCCTCCTCCGTCCACCTCGACGCCAAGCACCTCGATCTGGCCACCGCCTTCGGCAAGGCACTCGGCCCGCGCGGGCACTCCCTCGTCTCGGGCGGCGGCCGCGTCGGCATGATGGGCGCGGTCGCGGAGGGAGCCCGCGCCTCGGGGGCGCACACCCTCGGCGTCATCCCGCAGTCCCTCGTGGATCTCGAAGTCGCCGACACCGCCTCGGACGAGCTGGTCGTCACCACCGACATGGGCGCCCGCAAGAACATCATGATCGAGCGCTCGGACGCCTTCGTGATCCTGCCCGGCGGCCTGGGCACCCTCGACGAGCTCTTCGAGGTCTGGACGACGGCGACGCTGGACCTGCACCGCAAGCCGATCGTGGTGCTGGACCCGGACGGCTTCTACAGCGGCCTGTGGACCTGGCTCGGTGAGATCACCGAGACGGCGTTCGTCCGCCGCCCGGCCCTGGCCCAGGTCACGCTGGTCACCTCCATCGACGCCGCCCTCGACCACATCGAACGGGCCTGACGGATCACCGGAGGGCCTCGGCGGCCGCGGCCTTGACCGCTGTGGTCAGGGCCGCGAGCACTGTGGACTCCATGCGCCAGAACTGCCAGTACAGCGGCACGTCGAGGTGCCGCCCCGGGGTCAGGTCGGCGAGCCGGCCGGCCGCGATGTCCGCCCGCGCGATCTGCTCCGGCACCAGCCCCCAGCCGAGCCCGAGCCGGATCGCCTCCACGAACGCGGCCGTTGCGGGAACGTAGTGGATGGGCGGGTCGAAGCGGCGCCGGGACAGCGAGGCCAGGAAGCGGTGCTGGAGCCGGTCCTTGCGGTTCAGCACGATCATCGGCGTGGTCGCGAAGTCCTCGAAGGTGCCGGGCGCCGCGGCCGCCAGGTACCGCATCGCGCCGAGCTGTTCGACGCGGCAGCCCTGGACGGCGGTGTGCTGGGCGGTGACAGCGGCCATGGCCGTACCGGCGCGCAGCAGCTCCGCGGTGTGGTCCTGGTCGTCCTGGTGCACGTCGAAGCTCAACGCCAGCTCCGGCGGGACCGCGGCCAGCGCCGCCAGGAACCAGGTGTGCAGGGAGTCGGCGTTGACGACCACCGCTATCCGGGTACGCCCACCGCCCCCCAGCGCACCGCGCGCCGCGTCCAGCGCCTCGCGTTCGAGCAGGGCGACCTGACCGGCGAGGCGTACCAGTGCCTGCCCCGCCTCGGTGGGCTCGGCCGGCTTGGCGCGGCGTACGAGCACCTGTCCGACCGTCTGCTCCAGGGCTTTGATGCGCTGGCTCACCGCGGAGGGCGTCACGTGCAGCACCCGGGCCGCCGCGTCGAAGCTGCCCTCCTCGATCACCGCCTGGAAGGTGGCCAGCTGCACGGCGTACATCAGATTTCCTTATGTTCCTGAAGAATCATTAGCTGGATTACACCATTCCCTGGCCCTACCGTCGAGGACGTGCTCACCTCCGCCCTCGCGGGCTTCGCGGCCTCCGTCGTGCTCATCGTCGCCATCGGCGCGCAGAACGCGTTCGTGCTGCGCCAGGGGCTGCGCCGTGAGCACGTCGTACCCGTCGTCCTCACCTGTGCGATCTCCGACCTGCTGCTGATCGCCGCCGGCATCGCCGGCCTCGGCGCCGTCGTGGCCGGCCACCCCGCCGTGCTCACGGCGATCCGCTGGTCCGGGGCCGTCTTCCTGCTCGGGTACGCCCTCCTGGCCGCCAAGCGCGCGATCCGGCCCACCGCCCTCTCCCCCGCCGACCGCGCCCCGGCGACCCTGCGGGCCACCCTGCTGACCTGCCTCGCCCTGACCTACCTCAACCCGCACGTCTACCTGGACACCGTGCTGCTGCTCGGCTCGCTGGCGCAGCAGTACGCCCACCAGTGGCTGTTCGGCGTGGGCGCGGCGGCGGCCAGCGGCGTGTGGTTCGCGGCCCTGGGGCTCGGCGCGCGCAAGCTTGCCCCCGTACTGAACAAGCCCGTCGCCTGGCGGATCCTCGACGGCCTGATCGCCGCCGTCATGGCGGGCCTCGCGGTCGCTCTGCTCGCCTGACGTCACGCGCGGGGGTGAATCCCGCCGGTCGTCGGATTTCGGACGCACCGGCGGCCGGCCCGCCGATGCGCAGGTCGAGGGCGGTCCGCGCGGCGGCGATGCATTTCGTCAGCCGTTCGTGGACCCCCGGCGTGGCTAGCGTGACCGGCATGGAGTCAGCCGCCCTTGCCGACCTGGGACGCACCGCGCTCGAACTGTCCTACCCGGAGGAAGCCGACGAGTTCGACGCCGCCTGGGACCGCCACCACGGCGGAGGACGCCACCGGCCCCGGCCACCGGTCGGCATCGGCGTCGACCTGCTCCCGCTGGCCGACCACCTCGTGACGGCGCTGACGTTCCTGTCCGGGGCCGCCGCCACGCGGGTCACCGAGCGCGCCACCGACGCGCTCACCGATCGGACGAAGTCCAGGCTCGCCGCCCTCATCTCGCGGGCCGACATCGCCCCGCCCCGGCCGGCCCCGCTCGACGCCGCCCAGGAGCGCGAGGTGTTCGACCTGCTGGTCGGCCGGCTGCGCGACGTGCTCTCGCCCGAGGAGGCCGAGCGGATCGCCGAGGGGGTGATCGGCGCCCTGCGGCTGCGCAGCGGCGGCGAACGTTGACGACGCCCGCAGCCACCGCAGTCACCCCCGCCCGCTCGCACCGCCCGCTCTCTCCCAGCCGCGGCCAATACGTCCTGCTCCTGGTCGTACTCGTGCTCACCGGCACGTTCGCCGGCATTCTCATCTTCAACGACGTCTTCGGCCCGGCGTGGGGACGTGCGGTGAGCGCATGTTTCCAGTCAGCCACACTGCGTTTCCCTGAGCCGCTCGACGATGCCGGGCAGCTGGCCCGCTCCGAGTGGGCCATCGACTGCGCCGCGGGGAGCCAGCACCAGCAGGCGCTGATGGCGGTCGCCGGCGGCGCCCTCGTGCTGGTGGCCGGTCTCGTCCTGTCCCGGCTGCTGCCCGCAGTGATGATGCAGCGCCTCGGCGCGGTGCGGCCACCGCTTCCCGCCTGGGAGGAGATGATGCGGCGGGTCGCCGGCCGACGCTCGGCGCAGGTGGTGCTGGGCCCGCCGGGTCTCACCGAGCCGTTCACCGTGCGGCACCAGCGGAAGACCCGGATCGTGCTGCCGGCCGGGATGCGCCGGCTGCCGGACGCGGAGCTCGAGGCCGTCCTGCGGCACGAGCACGCCCACGTCACCGCCGGGGACGTCGGGCTCGTCTGGCTCAGCCGCGGCATCCGCTGGGCGCTACCGGCGGTGGCCCTGCTCCCGCCGACGTGGCTGGCCGTGCGGTGTCTCGCCGAAGCGGACCGGACGCTGGTGCACACGTTCGGGCGCAGCTTCTGGCTCGAGTACGGCGTACGCGTCGCCGCGCTGCTCACCGTCGCCTACGTCCTCGCAGCGAAGATCGGCCGGCTCCGGGAGCACGAGGCGGATCTCCGCGCCGCCGCCGGCGGGAGCACGGCGGGCCTGACCCGGCTGCTGTCGCGGGGAACGGCGTCGTCGGGTCTCCGGCGCCGGTTGACCGCCTCACACCCGAGCCCGGAACGCCGCAAGGACGTCCTAGCCCGACCGGAGACCCTGACCCGGCTCGACATCGTCGACGACGTCGCGGCCGGACTGCTGGCGGGCGTCGTGCTCGCCGCCGTCCGCGATGTGGCGTCCCCGGGCCTGGTGGCCACACCGCTCGCCGGTTACGTTCATGCGATCGCCGCCCTCGCCGCCGGCCTGCTCGTCGCCACGACGTGGGGGCAGGCCGTCTGGCGCCGAGCGGCGGACGACGCCTCTTGGTGGCACGGCCTGTACGGCCCGCTGGCCGCCCTGACGGTGAGCCTGCCGGTCGGCTTGATGGCCGGCGTGGGGACCACGGGAGTCACCCTCGCGCCCTACGGGACCTGGTGGTCGCTGCTGCCGATCTCGGTGGCCGTCGCCGGAGCCTGCGCCTGCAGCGCCATGCTCGCCCGGGCGTGGCAACCCGCCCCGGTCATGTCCGTCGTGATCAACACGGTCCTGTTCGGGCTCGCCCTCTGGATGGGACCGCTCAGCGCGGTGCTGGGCAACTACACCGACCCCGGCGACTACCTGCTGCTCACCAGGGCGACGCCCTGGACCGGCACGCTGTCCCTGGCGCTGCTCTGCGGCAGCGCGGTGGCCTGGCACCGGCGGCGTGAGGCCCTCCCCGTACCGCTGGTGCTCGGCAGCGCGCTCGCCGCCGCCGCGGCCGCTTTCGTCGTCCGCCGGCTGATGACCGCATCGATCGAGGCGGACGTGCCACAGGCGGGGCCGCTGCTCGACATGTGGTCCGCCGCGGCAGCAGGGGTGGCAGTGGCGCTGGCGATCGGCCTCGTACGCGGCATCGGCGGGCTGATGGACGTCCTGCGCGGGGCCCCGGCCGCAGCGATCCTCGCCGGTGCGGCCCTGTGGCTGCGCTCGCTGCCGGCGTGGGACCACCCGGGTCCGGCGGCGTGGGAGTTCGCACAGACCACAGTGGCGCTGACGGCCACCGCCCTCGTCGTTCTGGCGGCGGTGTCGGTCCTCGTACCACCGCGCGGGCCGCGAACGACGCTGCTCGTACCGATGGCGGCCGCCGTCGCGTCGGCGGTTCTGACCGCGAGTCTGGTGACCGGCGCCGGTCACCTGACCTTCACCCTCTGACGCACAGATTCGAGATCCATCGAGCAATTTGCACGCGTCGACTAAACACGGGCGCATGCGCAGAATTCTCGTGTCGGCCGCGCTCGCCGCGGCCGTGGTAGTCGGAGCGGGCGGGCAGGCGTTCGCCGCACCGCCGCCCGCGTCCGCCGGCTTGCCCGGTGGCTGGTCCGTCGAGGGCGGACAGCTCACCTGGCGGGCGGGCGAGCGGGTGCCCATGGGCGACGCCGCCGTCGAGTTCTGGGCCGGCGGCAAGCTGCTCGGCAGGCCGCGGCCCCAGAAGGACCAGAAGACGTTCAAGCTCGACCTCGACGAGGTCCGCAGCCTCGACTCCCTGCAGGTGCGCGCCGGCGGCAAGCGCCTGGACCAGGCCGCGCCCCCGGCTCGCCGGCAGGCGGCGGCGCAGGCGCCCGCCTACAGCCCGCAGGCGGCACACACCGTCGACCCGGGCGTCAAGGGTCCCTACCGGACGGTCCGCGGCGAGTACGCCCTCGCCGGCGTGAAGCTCCCGGACTTCCCGCAGAAGGTCGAGATGCAGGCCGTGGTCGTGGCGCCGAAGAACGCGCCCGGCAAGCGCCCGCTCGCGCTCTTCCTGCACGGCCGCCACTCGATCTGCTACAACGGCGCCGACGACAACGCGCCGCAGGAGTGGCCGTGTCCTCCCGGCACCAAGCCGATCCCGAGCTACCGCGGCTACCTGCAGGCCCAGGAGCTGCTGGCCTCGCAGGGCTACGTCACCGTCTCCATCTCGGCCAACGGCATCAACGGCCAGGACTACGCGGCCGAGGACGGTGGCGCCCAGGCACGCTCCTCGCTGGTACGCCAGCACCTCGCCAAGTGGGCGGCATGGGCGGGCAGCGCCCGGTCGGGTGCCCCGGCGATCGTTCGCAGCGCGCCCCGGGCCGACCTGTCCAAGGTGTTCCTCATGGGCCACTCCCGCGGCGGCGAGGGCGTGAGCCGCGCCGCCATGGACACCCTCACGCCGCCGCCGGCCGCCCAGGACGGCTACCACGGCAGGAACCGCTGGACGATCCGCGGCCTGCTGCTGATCGGTCCGACCATCTTCGGGCACAACCCGGTGCCGGACGTGCCGTCGGCGACGATCCTGCCGGGCTGCGACGGTGACGTCTCCGACCTGCAGGGCCAGATCTTCATCGACGAGACGCGCGGGGTCAGCCGGGGCAAGGCCCTGCACAGCGCCCTGTACGTGGTCGGCGCCAACCACAACTTCTTCAACACCGAGTGGACCCCCGGGCAGGCGGCGGCGCCGGCGTGGGACGACTTCCAGAGCGAGGAGCCGGACGCGGTCTGCTCCCCCGGCAAGCCGACGCGGCTCACCGCCGCCCAGGAGCAGAAGGTGGGTGCCACGTACATCGCGGCGGCCGCGCGGCTGTTCGTGGGTCGTGACGACCGGGTACGCCCTCTGCTCGACGGCACCGGCGTCCGCGCTCCCTCCGCCGACCCGGCCCGCGTGCTCAGCCACGCGCTCGGCGGCCGGCGGACCCCGGCGCTGATCCCGGACACGTCCGTCTCCGTCGCGGGCGGTGGCCGGATCTGCGCGCAGGTCAGCAACGAGGCGAACGCCTGCCTGAACCCGGAGGACTGGTCCACCCGCTCGGCCCACTTCGTGTCCATGGGCGTCGTGCCCGAGCCCGGCCGGTACGCCGCCGAGCTGACCTGGTCGGCGGCGGGCCGGCCGGTCACCCTGAAGCAGTCGCGCGCGGTGTCGCTCGCCGGGTCGAAGGCCCTCGCGCTGCGGCTCATGGTGCCGCCGAACACCACCGGGACCCGCTTCGGCGTCGCGGTGATCGACACACACGGCCGGCGTACCGCGCTGGGCGACGTGCGGGTCGACGGCCTGCCGGGCAGCGCGAACACCACGTCGTACTGGGCCCGGGAGGTGCGGGTGCCGCTCGGCCGCTTCTCCGGCAAGGTGGCGAAGCTGGAGCTCACACCGCGCACCGCGAACGGCCACGCGTGGCTGATCGACGCCTGGGGCTGGACCGCCGGCACGCCGGATCCGCGGGAGACCTCGCTGCCGCGCATCGACATCGGCAGCCTCGCGGTCGACGAGGGCAACTCGGGCACGAAGACGTACACGATCCCGGTGAAGGTGACCGGGCGCGGCGGCGGCAAGGTGCGGCTGTTCCTGGTCGACTCGGCCACGTACAAGAGCACGTCGTGGGTGGCGACCGTCCGGCCGGGTGACCGCACGCTCCGGGTGCCGGTCCAGGTCAAGGGCGACACCCTGTACGGCGAGAACGAGGGCAAGATGCTGCTCGCCAAGGCCGAGCGCGGCCTGGTGATCGGTGACTACCAGGGCGGCGTGGAGATCCGCAACGACGACCCGGCGCCCACCGTCACCGTCGCCCCGGTCGCGGCCGAGGTGGCCGAGGGCGGCACGCTGCGCTGGCAGATCAAGCTGTCCGCCCCGGCCGAGACCGACCTCTTCTACTGGTCCACCGCGGCGGCGCCGGCCACCGGCACGGAGCTGTCGAGCACGGACGTGGACCCGCAGTGGTTCCGGGAGCACGCCTTCGAGGAGCCGGAGCCGTCGCGGCCGCTGTCGAAGACGTGGCTGTCCGTGGGCGCCGACATCCCCGCCGGAAAGACGAGCGCCGAACTGTCGGTGCCCACGGTCGCCGACAGCGTGAGCGAGGGCGCCGAGGTCGTCGAGCTGCACTTCGACGAGGGCAGCGGCGTCGCACCGATCACGGGCACCGTCACCGGCTGATCCTCTGCGCGCCTCACCCCTCCGGGAGCTGGGAGAACCGCACCATGTTCCCGGAGGGGTCGCGCAAGGCGCAGTCGCGGACACCGTACGGCTGGTCGATGGGTTCCTGAAGCACGTCGGCCCCGGCGGCGCGGACCTTCTCGAAGGTCTTGTCGCAGTCGTCGGTGCGGAAGATGACGCCCGGCAGCAGGCCCTTGGCGAGCAGGTCCGCGGTGGCCCGCCGGTCCTCGGCCGAGGTGTGCGGGAAGTAGCCGGGGATCTCGAGGCCGAGCTCGACCTCGGGCTGACCGGGCGCGCTGAGGGTCAGCCAGCGGTTCTCCTCGAACTGCACGTCGTTGCGGACCTCGAGCCCGAGCACGTCGCGATAGAACCCGAGCGCGGCGTCGTAGTCGTGGACGATGAGGAAGCAGTGTGACAGCGAAATCGTCATGCGGCTCACGCTAGGACGCGCCGCCGGGACCGGGCTTCTCGAGATCTGACCGATCCCAGAGCAGCTCTCTGACCCGGTGGCCGAGGGCTCGCAGATCCAGCGGCCCGGTGGTGTCGATCCGGACCACCGGGCCGAGCCCGAGCGGAGCCGCGCCGGCCGCCCAGGCGGCCCACTCCCGGGTGAGCCGCTCCCCGTCGGCATGCACCGAGGGGCGCCGGCGGGCGGCGAAACGGGCGCGGGCCACCTCCGCCGGGGCCTCGCACCAGATCTCCACCGTCGCGGTCGCACCGGCGCGCGCCAGCCCGGCGCGGGCCTGCTCGAGGTCCCGCGGCCGGAACCACCACGCGTCGACCACCACCATGCCGCTCAGCGCCGCGGCCAGGGTCCACACGGTCTCCCTCGCCACCGCGGGAAGGCCGGGCACCTCGGTGACCACGGCCCCGGTCAGCGCCTCCTCGATCCGGTCGGCGTCCAGGCAGGCGGCTCCCAGGGCGGCGGCGAGCCGGGGGGCGAGCGTGCTCTTGCCCGAGCCCGGCAGACCGTTCACCATCACGACGTCACGTGCCATGCCGAGCACCATGGCACACGGTGCGCCGGGCTTGACCCTCGACCTTGTCGAGGCGGCAGGGTCTCGAGGTGTGGAGAGCACGATGTACGGCATCGGCGAGGTCGCCCGGGCCAGCGGCCTGGGCGTGAGCGCCCTGCGGTTCTACGACGGGGCCGGCGTGCTGGTCCCGGCGGAGGTCGATCCGGCGACCGGCTACCGGCGCTACCGCCCGGCGCAGATCCGCGCGGCGCGCCTGGTCGCCGGGCTGCGCCGGGTGGGTATGCCGGTCGCGGACATCGGCCGCGCGGTCGCCGCCATGGATCGCCCGGCGGCGGTGCGCGAGCTGCTGGACGAGCACCTGCGCCGGCTGGAGGACGGCCTCACCGACGCCCGCCGCGAGCTCTTCCGCATCCATCGGTTGCTGGACCTCGAGGAGATCACCATGACCCGCATCAGCCTGCCCGCCGCCGCGCTCGCCGCCGCCCTCGACGCCGTCCGGTTCGCCGCCTCGACGGACCCGGAGCTCCCCATGCTCAACGGCGTCCTGCTCGAGGCGGAGCCGGACGCCCTGACGCTGGTGACCACCGACCGCTACCGGTTGGCCGTGGCCGCCGCCGACGCCACCGTCACCGGGCCGCCGGTCCGGGTGGTGGCACCCCTGCCGTTCGCCGACGCGCTGCGGCAGCTGCTCACCGGCACGGTGGTGCTGGACCTGGACCCGTCCGCGATCACCGCCGAGACGCCGGGGCACCGGCTGACAGCCGAGCCGCTCGACGTGGACTTCCCGGATCACCGTCGCCTGGTGGAGCCCGTCCGGCCGGGCGCCCGCTCGGTCACGGTGGACGTACCGAACCTGCGGGAGCGGCTGGGCGGCGCCTCCCCGGTGACCCGTGAGCACGACGGCGTCGCGTACGACGTGGCGATCCTGACCCTGGACCCGTCGGGCGCCGTACGCCTCGCCGAGGAGGACGCCTGGGCCGCCGACGAGCAGGCGCACGTGGCGGTCAACCGGGAGTTCCTGCTCCAGGCCCTCGATGCGGGCGGGGCCGGCCAGCTCGTGCTGGAGCTCGACGGGCCCATCAGGCCGCTGGCCGTACGCGGATCCGGAACCTTCTCGATCCTCATGCCGGTTCGTCACTGACCGGGCGATCCCGGCCGCGGAGGTGAACGTGTAACTTCGTCACAGGATTCGAGTACGATGCCTGCTCTGATCCTGATCATCCCTTGTTCCAGCCGAGACTCAGTCCTGAAGCCCTCACGCCGATCAAGAGGTAGTGACGCCCGCCGTTCCCGGCAGGCACCGACGCGGCCCGGGCAGGTTGCCTTGAGTACTGACGAGCGCTTCCCCTCCGGAAGCGGCGCGGGTGACGCATCCGCGACGCGCGTCGCCACTCGGCATGAGATGAACGGACATTCAGGTCCTTCCGGTGTCACCGGCGACGAAGGACACCCAAACGGCCGGACCGTCGACCCGGAGCCTCCGGGCGAGCGGAAGAGCGTCGCGGTCCGCACGGTCACCGCCTCCGCCGGTGGCGTGCGGTCGCCGCTCGGCCGCGCGATGTGGATCTACCTCGCCGTGACGATGAGCCTCACGGCCGTCTACGTCTTCGTCCCCGGGTCGAACGTGATCACGTGGACGCTGATCGTCCTGTCGTCGTTCGTCGCGTTCGCCGTCGGTATCACCCGGAACAAGCCGCGCCGGCGGCAGCCGTGGGCCCTGCTGGCCGCCGGCTACATCGCCTTCGCCGCCGGCACCGTCGTCGCCCTGGTGGCGGTGCCGCTGGGACAGTTCCCGTCCATCGCCGACCTCGTGTTCCTCGGCCTGTCCCTTCCGCTGCTGCTGACCGGCCTGCACGGGCTGACCAGGTCGGGGGCGCGGTTCCTGGACCGGGCCGGGGTCCTCGACGCGGCCATCCTCACGATCGCCGGCGGGTTCCTGGCCTGGACCTTCCTGATCAACCCGTTCCTGCAGGACCCGACGCTCGGGCCGCTGGAGAAGGCGGTGTCGATCGCGTACCCGCTGACCGACGTCCTGACCCTGGCCATCCTGGCCCGGCTCGGCCTGGCCGCGGCTCGCAACACCAGCCTGGTCGCCCTGCTCACCTCCGGCGCCGCCCTGCTCACCGCCGATGTCCTGTACGGCCTCAGCCGCCTCGAGCACATCTGGGAGCTCGGCGGCCCGATGGACCTGGGCTGGCTCGTCTTCTACATCGCCGGCGGCGCGGCGGCGCTGCACCCGTCCATGATCCGGGCCACCGAGCCGCAGGTGCTGACCAGCACGCAGGTCTCCCTGCGCCGCGGGGTGCTGACCGTGGCGTCGCTGCTGGCCCCGGCCGCCCTGCTGGTCCAGGCGCTGCGCGGACCGGTCCTCGACGGGCTCCTCATCGCCGTCGTCTCGGCGGCGCTCATCCTGCTGGCCCTGGCCCGGATGTCGGCCGTCGCCAACAACCTGCGCCAGGCGTTGGCCCGCGAGCGCGAGCTCCGCGAGGCGTGCGAGGCGCTGCTGGTCTCCACGAACATCGACGAGGCCGAGGCCGTGCTGCGGCGCGCGATCGGCCGGATGCTGCCGCCGGACGCCGAGCACCGGGTGGTCCTCAAGCTGGGCGGCGACCAGTTGACCGAGCCGGCCGACCTGGCTCAGGCCCTCGGCAACCTCACTGCCGGCCTCGAGCTGCGGTATGTGGTGACGCTACCGGCCGACGTGGCCCAGCCGCTCGCCTCCTTCGAGCTGGCCCTGCACTGCCGCCTGGCGGTGGGCACCTCGTGGATCGGCGACCTGTTCGTCGGCGCGGACGAGCCGGCGCTGATCGGGCTGCAGGAGGCCGTACCCGTGCTGGCGGGCCAGGCCGCGACCATGATCGACCGGATCCGCCTGGGCCGCGAGATCAGCCAACGCGACAGCCAGGCGTACTTCCGGACGCTGGTGCTCAACGCCACCGAGGTCATCGCGATCGTCGACGAGGACAACCGGATCACGTACGTGAGTCCCGCCGCCGAATCGGTCATCGGGACCGTGGACCTGGTGGGCCGCAACGTTCTCGAGCTCATCGAGGAGGGCCAGCGCGGCGAGGTCCGGGAGCTGCTGGACGCCGCGCGCACCGGCCGGGCCGGCGAGGGGCTGAACCTGTGGCGGGTCCGCCGCACGGACGGCAACCTCGTGTACGCCGAGGCGGTGATCGGCGACATGCGCCGGGAGCCGGGCGTGAACGGGCTGGTGGTGACGCTGCGGGACGTGACCGAGCGGCGGCGCCTGGAGCAGGAGCTGCTCGCCCGCGCGTACGTGGATCCCCTGACCGGCCTGGGCAACCGGCTGCGTTTCCAGGACGACGTGGCGGCCGCGATCGAGGCGCGGAGCGGCGTCTGCGGCGTCATGATCATCAACGTGGACGGCTTCCGGGTCATCAACGACACCATGGGCCACGAGGTGGGCGACGAGCTGCTCGTCGCCGTCGCCAACCGGCTCTCGTCGGCGCTCGCCGAGGTCGGCACGGTGGCCCGGCTGGGCGCCGACGAGTTCGGCCTGGTGGTGGCGGACGCCCCGGACGTGGCCCACGTCGAGCGGGTCGCCGACCAGGTCGTCGGCCTGTCCGCCGATGCCTTCCAGGTGGGCGGCAGCCTGGTCACCGCGCACCTGCGCGCCGGCGTGGCCACCACGGCCGACGCCGGCACGGCGAAGGAGCTGCTGGGCCAGGCGGACGTCGCCCTGGACAGCGTGCCGGCGAGCGGTGGCGCGCGCTGGCGCCGGTACGAGGCGTCGCTGCACGCCGAGGTCCTGGACCGCATGCAGCTGCGTACCGACCTCGATCGGGCGTTCGCCGACAAGTCCTTCCAGCTCAACTACCAGCCGATCGTGGAGCTGGCCGATGGGCGTACGGTCGGCTTCGAGGCCCTGCTGCGGTGGCCGCACCCGACCCGCGGCATGGTGTCGCCGGCGGAGTTCATCCCGCTGGCCGAGGAGTCCGGGCTGATCGTGGACCTGGGCGCCTGGGTGCTGCGGACGGCGGTCGCCACCGCGGCGCAGTGGCAGCGGGTCCAGCCGGTCGACACGCCGTACGTGAGCGTGAACGTCTCGGTCCGGCAGTTCCGGTCGCCCGAGTTCGTGGATCAGGTGTTCGCCGAGCTGAGCCGCTCCGGGCTGCCGGCGCAGCTGCTCACCCTGGAGATCACCGAGAGTCTGCTGCTGGGCGAGCACGAGCAGATCCACGCCGACATCGCCCGCCTGCGGCAGGCCGGGATCAAGATCTCGATCGACGACTTCGGTACGGGCTACTCCTCGCTGAGCTACCTGCACCGGGTACCGGTCGACACGCTCAAGCTGGACAAGTCCTTCGTCGACACGATCACCACGTCGCAGCAGCAGCTGGATCTCGTCCGGGGCATCATCCAGCTCGCCGGCACACTGACACTGGACGTGGTGGCCGAGGGCATCGAGACGGCGGACGAACACCGGCTGTTGCAGGAGGCCGGGTGCCGGCTCGGGCAGGGCTACCTGTTCGACCGGCCGATGACCGAGGCGGCGGCGTACCAGCTCGTCACCGAAGGTGAATGAGCCTCTCATCACAGTAAGCTCGCCTTAATGCGGCATGCATCTACTTTCCTGCCTAGCCTGGTAAGCATGCTGTCCACCGCGCCCGCCGTGGCGTCACCCGCTGCCGACGCCGCCTACCGCAGCATCTCCGCCCTCACCCGGGCGGGGCTGTGGGACCAGGTGATCGACGAGGTCGACGGGCGCCGCATCCGCATCGGCGAGCGCTGGTTCGTCGACTACGCCTCCTGCAACTACCTCGGCCTCGACCTCGACCCGGAGATCCTCGACTCCATCGACGTCCAGGTCCGGCGCTGGGGCACGCACCCCAGCTGGTCGCGCATGCTGGGCAGCCCCCGGCTCTACCCGATGATCGAGGAGCGGCTCACCGAGCTGCTGGGCGCACCGGACACGCTGCTGCTGCCGACGATCAGCCAGATCCACCTCTCCGTGATCCCCGCCCTGGCCGGTAAGGGGCACATCCTCATGGACTCGCGGGCGCACCGGACCATCTACGACGGGTGCGTGCACGCCCGCGGCCTCGGCGCGACCCTGCGCCGGTTCCGCACGGAGGACGCCGAGCACCTCGCCGAGCTGCTGCGTGAGGTCCCGCCCGGCACGCCGACGCTGGTCTGCATGGACGGCGTCAACAGCATGACCGGCAACGCCCCGGACCTGACCCGCTTCGCCTCTTTGTGCCGCGAGCACAACGCCACCCTGTACGTCGACGACGCGCACGGCTTCGGCGTCATCGGCGAGCGCGGCCCGGCCGAGACCTCGCCGTACGGCCTGCGCGGCAACGCCATCGTGCGCCACTACGGGCTCGACTACGACAACGTGGTGCTGGTCGGCGGCTTCTCGAAGGCGTACTCGTCGCTGCTGGCCTTCATCGCCTGCCCGGCGCCGGTCAAGGAGTATCTGAAGATCGCCGCGGCGCCGTATCTCTACTCCGGCCCGGTGCCGACCGCGGCCCTCGCCACCGTGCTCGCGGGCCTCGAGGTCAACGAGCGCCGGGGCGACGCGCTCCGCACCGAGCTGCACCGGAAGACCGCGCGGGTCCTCGACCACCTCGAGCGCCTCGACGTACGGACGCCCAACGCCTCCGGCTTCCCACTCGTCCAGATCCCGCTGGTCAACGGCGACGACCTGCCCGCGGTGGCGAACGCGCTGCTCGACCGGGGCATCTACGTCACGCTCGCGCCGTATCCGGGGGTGCCCAAGGACGAGGTGGGCTTCCGCATCCAGATGACCGCCGCCCACACCGACGAGCAGGTCGACAAGCTCCTGGAGACCCTCACCGCCCTGGGAACCGCGGTGCTGCGCCGCCGCTGACCGGTCACCTCCGGCGCAGCCAGGGGTAGAGGGTCGCCCAGACCATCTTTCCCCCGCTGGTCGGGAGCACCCCCCACGACGTGGCGGCTGCCTCCACCACCCGCAGCCCCTGGCCGATGTCACGAGCCGTGCTGATCGGCGGGCCGGCGCCGTCGTCCGCCGGGCAGCGGACCGCCAGCACCTGGGGCATCCGCGGATCCCGGTCACCCACGATGACGTGGATGCCCGACCCCCGGCGCGACACCGAGACGGTGATCGGCGGACTACCGTGCAGGACGGCATTGCCGGCCAGCTCGGAGACGACCAGCCGGGCCCGGTCCGCCAGCTCCTCCAGGCCCCAGGCGGCGCAGGCGTCGGTCACGAGGTTGCGGCTGAGGAACACGGCGTCGGCGCGGGGCGGCAGGCGCAGCAGCAGCTTGGGCATCCGGTCTGCCAGGCTGACGCGAACGCGCCGGGCGCGGTCCACCGTGTCGAACACGGGTACGTACCTCGCCGCACCGATGCGATGCAGACGCCTGGCCGGCACGGTGTCCGCCGGGGCGCAGATGAGGACCTGCACCGGCGGCTCCATGGCCTGCCCCACCCGCCAGGCGTGGATCCAGGCGTTGACGCTGGCAGCCGCCGGGTCCTGCAGGGCACCCAGATCGATGATCAACACGCCGGGGTGCTCGCTCATGCACTTCGCCACGCTCTTGTTGACGCGCATGTTCAGGGCGGGGTTCCAGGCTCCCCGCACCGTCATGACCACGGTCTGGCTGGGGATGTCCGCGCTGACGACGACCGATCCGTGCTCATGGACGTCGATCCGGTGATGTGATGACAGAGAACTCACCTCGGCAGATGAGGGGGGTAGCGCCCGCGGAGCGGACGGCGGATCGCCGCACTATCGGTCAGTTCGCCGTCCAGGTTTCCGCAGTCATGCCGGGGTTGTCGGACAGAAGGTCCGTCGCGTCTCGATGCAGTCTGTATTAGGGCTGCGGCGCGCTCAGGTCCCGCACCCAGTGCGCACACCGCAGCGGCCGGCCCTCATAGTCGAGGTCACAGTCGTCGATACGGGTGAAGAGCAGCTTGCGGAGGATCGCATTGGACGGTCCGTTGGTCACCGCCGGGAAGGAGTGCAACACGCGTACGCCCTGAGCGACCGCGAGCGGCAGCAGCTGCTCGAAGGCCCGCCCGGCCACGCCCCGCGCCTGGTAGTCCGGGATCAGCATGGCGCCCAGCTCGTGCACGAGCTCCCCGGCGACCTCGGAGCGCCAGATCGCGATGATGCCGACCGGCTCCTCGGTGCCGTCCGGCACGATCACGTAGTACAGATCGCCCTCGGCCACCCCGGCCATCCGGCGCTGGTGCACCTGGGCCACATGCTCCTCGTCCCCGGTGCCGCCGAGGTGACCCACCACCCCCGGATCGGATTCGAGCCGCCGGGTCAGACGCAGATCCTCTTCGGCGTACGGGCGCAGTCGCATGTCGTCCTGCTTACCAGGCCCGCTGGGCTACTGCGCTGACACGGGCCGCCGGACACGCGAGGATGAGGCGGTGGACGAGGAGATCAAAGCCCGGCGGGCCGCCTGCACCGACACGATCCTCGGCAACGGGCTGATCCGCCCCCGCGAGCTCCTCGCCACCATCGACCCCGGCACCGACCCCGACGTGTACGGCGACGGCGGCGTCGTCACCGAGCTCGAACAGCACGTCGCCGCCCTGCTCGGCAAGCCCGCCGCGGTGTACCTGCCCAGCGGCACCATGGCCCAGGCCGCGACCCTGCGGGTGCACGCCGACCGGCGGACGTCGCGGACCGTCGTGTGGCATCCGTACTGCCACCTCGAGCAGCACGAGGGCCAGGCACACCAGCGGCTGCACCAGCTGGTCGGGCGGCGGGCCGGCGAGCCGGAGCGGCCCCTGACCCTCGACGACCTGACCGAGGTCGCCGAGCCGGTCGCCGCGCTCCTGCTCGAGCTCCCGCAGCGCGACCTAGGCGGCACCCTGCCGGACTGGGACGACCTGGTGGCGCAGACCCGATGGGCCCGGGACCGAGGCGCGGCCGTCCACCTCGACGGAGCCCGGCTCTGGGAGGCCACCGCCGGCTACGAATCCACACCGGCGGAGATCGCCGCCCTCTTCGACACGGTCTACGTCTCCTTCTACAAGGGCGTGGGGGCGCTGCCGGGATGCTGCGTGGCCGGCCCCGAGGCGGACGTCCGGGAGGTCCGCGAGTGGCGCTCCCGGCTCGGCGGCACCCTGTTCGCCCTCTGGCCCGGGGCGGCGTCCGCGCTCGCCCTGCTGGACGAGGCACTCGCCGAGATGCCGGCCCGGATGCGGCACGCCCGCGCGATCGCCGAGGCGCTGGTCGGCGTACCCGAGATCCGGGTCGTGCCGGACCCACCGCAGTCGCCGATGCTGCACCTGCTGTTCTCGACCCGGCCGGAGACCTACCAGGCCAACGCGAAGCGGCTCGCCGACGAGACCGGGCTCTGGGTGTGGCCCAGCGGCATGGCCACCGGGGACCCGGACGTGATCCGCACCGAGCTCACCGTCGGCCGCGCAACCCTGCGCCACAAGCCCGAAGCCATCGCCGAGATCCTCGCCGGGTTGTGCATCGACGCCCCCGTTTAGGGACATGGATCGTCGCCACTGTGGTGGCGACGATGGTGGGGTGATCCCAGAGCCGTACGCTGCCGCCTCCGTCCGCCCGCGTCGCCCGCGCCGCGCGCTGATGTCCCTGCTGGCCGTGCTCACCGTGGTGGCCGCGGGGCTCACCGCGGCGTTCGGGCCCGGCTTCACCGGCGGGTCGTCCGCGTACGCCGCCGGCGAGCACACGATCACCTTCGTCAACCAGAGCGCCGAGAAGGTGTGGGTGGGCAGCACGGTCAACGCCGACGGGTCGGTGAACTTCGCGCAGCTGCCGATCCTCGAACCCGGTGCCTCGGCCACCATCGTCATCCCCGAGAACGCCGCCCCCGGCCACTGGCGCGGCAAGTTCTTCGCCCGGCAGCGCTGCAGCGGCGAACCCGGCAGCACCTTCCACTGCGAGGTCGGCGACTGCGGCAACGCCGCGGACCACTGCGCGATCAACGGCGAGCAGGACGCCAGCCTGGCCGAGTTCAACTTCGACCCCGCCGACCCGTGGGGCGCCCCCTGGTACGACGTCAGCTACGTCAACGCCGTCTCCCTCCCCATCACGATCACCCCGACCGGCGCCCCCGCGCCCCCACCGGGCACCCAGTACTGCGCCGAGGCAGGCTGCGTAAAACCGCTGCTCGACGCCTGCCCCGCAAGCAACCTGAAGCGCGACGGCCAGGGCCAGCCGCTGCTGTGTGTGAACCCCAACCGCGACGCCGTGACGGAGTACAGCGAGGCCGTGAAGAAGGCGTGCCCGCGGGCGTACAGCTGGTCCAAGGACGACGCCACCGCGGGCAACCAGGTCATGTACAACTGCAAGGAGTGCACCGGCTTCACGGTGACCTTCCACGGCAACGGCACGGCCCCGCAGCCGGCCGTCCCGGGCGACCAGCGGCTCGCCGCCCCGGCGGACGTCGCGGAGAACCAGCTCGTCAGCAACTGGCACGGCAAGTGCATCGACGTCCCGGGCGGCGACTACTCGGACCGCGTACGCCTGGCGGCATGGGATTGCTGGAACGGCCCGATGCAGCGCTTCCAGCTGGCGGCGGACGGCACGATCCGCATCGGCGGCAAATGCGTGGACGTCGCGGACGGCGCCACCGCCGACATGATCGCCATCCAGGTCTTCACGTGCAACGGCACACCGGCACAGCAGTGGGTGCTGACCGAGGCGGGCGACCTGGTCAACCCGCAGGCCGACAAGTGCGTGGACATCGCGGCCTGGAACGCCGCCAACGGCGCACCCCTGCAACTGTGGACCTGCAACGGCATGGCCAACCAGAAATGGCACCGGGCGTGACGGGCGGTCCTACGCTCGGCCGGTGACCCTCTACCCGGAGATCGAGCCCTACGCCACCCACCGGGTGGAGACGAGCGGGGGCCACCGCCTCTACGTCGAGGAGGCGGGCAACCCGGACGGCCTCCCGGCACTGTTCGTCCACGGCGGTCCGGGAAGCGGCCTGGCGCCGTTCATGCGCCGCTTCTTCGACCCGGCCCGCTACCGGGTGATCCTTCCCGAGCAGCGCGGAGCGGGCCGCAGCACGCCCGTCGGGGAGCTGCACGAGAACACCACCTGGCACCTCGTGGACGACATCGAGGTGGTCCGCCGCCGGCTCGGCGTCGAGAAGTGGCTGCTGTTCGGCGGCTCCTGGGGTTCGACGCTCTCCCTCGCGTACGCCCAGACCCACCCGGACCGGGTGACGGGCCTGATCCTGCGCGGCATCTATCTGGTACGCCGCAGCGAACGCGACTGGATCTACCAGCACGGCCTGCACCACCTGCAGCCGGAGGAGTGGGAGCGGTTCATCGCCCCGATCCCGCCTCCGGAACGCACGGACTTGCTGGCGGCGTACCACCGCCGGCTCACCGGCCCGGACGCGGCGGAGGCCGCCCGCTGCGCCGAGGCCTGGATGCGCTGGGAGGCGGTCAACTCGTCCCTCACCCCGGACCCGGATCTGATCGCGACGCTGACAGCCGGCAGCACGGCCGTGGCCGCAGCACGCATCCTCGCCCACTACGTGATCAACGGGGGTTTCTTCACCCCGGAGACCCAGCTCCTGGACGGCATCGACCGCATCCGCACCAAGCCGGCGGTGGTCATCCAGGGCCGCTACGACCTCTGCTGTCCCCCGGTCACGGCCTACGACCTGGCACGGCGGTGGCCGGAGGCGGAGTTCCGGGTGGTGCACGGCGCGGGGCATGCGTCGCTGGAGCCGGGCATCCTCGACCGGCTGATCCGGGCCACGGACCGATACGCGGCGACGGGTGACCCGCGCGGCGGATGATGGCGCCGACGAGGCAGCGACCAGGCCGACCGTTCAAGCCTGGGAGGCCGGCATGCGGTGCGGCATCTTCCAGCCGGCGGCGAGGCGCGACGGGTGGATGTTGCGTCCTTCACCGAAGAACTCGGTGAACTTCATGATCAAGGGATCCCAGCGCACGGGGTCGACGTAGGACGTCCCCGGGATCAGCAGCTCCTCTTCGACATGGGTACGCAGAACCTCGACCTCGAAGGCTGTGGCGTCGACGGCCGGGGCGCCGATCGCATGGGCGGACACCAGCCGGCATTCAAGCTGGATGGGGCACTGCACGACCCGGGCCGGTCCGACGAGGTCCGACGGTTGGGCGGTGAGGCCGGCGGCCGCGAACTTGTCCCCGACGTGCCGATAACCCTGCCGGCGCTTGTACTCGGGTACGTCGCGGCGTCCGGTGGTCAGGGCGAGCCGGTCGACGGCATCGACCATGCCGGCGTCGGGCAGGTTCAGCACCGCCTCGCCGTCGCGCTTGAGGTTGGCGGCAGTCTGGCTGTGGTCGCTCAATCCGAGCAGGCAGGACCGGCCGAGCCACCAGGCCGACGACATCGGTGCCAGGTTGGTGCCGCCGTTCTCGTTGCGGCTGCTCACCACGACCACGGGGGTGCCGAAGTACAGCACTTTGAGTCCAGGCACGACATGCATCTGCTCTTTCTCCTACTGCTCCGGCGACGACGACGTCCGAGTGGGTCCGCCGTGCTGCCACGATGCCGCCCGGCACCGATCAGTTGCTGGCGGTTTTCGGACGACGCATCCCCCCATCGCCCGCCCGGGACGCACCGCCCGAGCCGGACAGTGCTTCGGCGGTATAGCGTCGGCGGCGGCACCAGCAGCGGCGTCGAGCGGATGAGAGGCGCGTCCATGGCCGAGCAGCGGGCTCAGACCCTCGCCCTGCAGGGGGTGGCGAACCGCATCGTCCGCGGCCTGCTCCGGGTGCCGTTCCTGTCCCGGCTGGTCGGCAGCCGCCTGATCACCCTCTACGTCGTGGGGCGCAAATCCGGGAAACGGTACGCCGTGCCGGTCGCCTACACGCAGCACGAGGGGACGCTACTGATCGGGTCGCCGTTCGCGTGGGGTAAGAACCTGCGGACGGGTACACCGGTGGAGGTGCGATACCGCGGCAAGCGGCGGATGGCGGACGTGCAGGTGATCAGCGACGAGGCCGGAGTGGTCGAGCACTACGCGCTGATCTCGCGCGACAACCGCAACTTCGCCACGTTCAACAAGATCGGCTTCACCGCCGCCGGCGAACCGGATCCCCAGGACCTGCACGACGCGTGGGCCGCGGGCGCCCGGGTCTTCCGGCTGACACTGCGCTGAGGGTTCGGCGCCGCCGGCCGGATGCGAGATCGGCGACCTGGTCAACCCCCAGGCCGACAAGTGCGTGGACATCGCGGCCTGGAACGCCGCCAACGGCGCACCCCTGCAACTGTGGACCTGCAACGGCATGGCGAACCAGAAATGGCACCGGGCGTGACGGGCGGTCCTACGCTCGCCGGGACCTTGGGGCGGCTTTCGTCATGTGTCGGCCAGTTCCTCGGCGAATTCGTCGACGGCCGGATGACCTCGGTGCTTCGCAAGCTGGCTGGCGAGCATGGCTACCCGGTCGTCCGCACGGACCGAGCCTGCCGCCCGAGTCAGCCGCAGCGTCTCCGTCGCGGTCGCCGCGGCGCGTTCGACCTCGTTCGCCTACAGCAATGACTCTGCCAGCCACGACAGGTACAGGGCGGTTTCCCGGCCGGTTTCCTCCCCGTACCCGGCGACTGCCCGCTCGAGTACCGGCACCGCGCGCAGCGGCCGCCGAAGTTGCGTCCACACCCGCCCGGCCATGACCCCGATCTCGTCCTCGGTCAACCAGTACGTCCAGATCGGGTCATCGGCCGGGCGACGGCGCTCATACTCGCTCTCTACCGTGGCGAGTGCCCGCTCAGCTCCGCCCGCCTCGCCGGTCCGCGCGGCGGCCCACGCGATTCGCTCGGCCAGTAGCGCGCGCGTCGTCGCTGACGCTGCCGCCTTCGCTCCGCTGTACGCCGATCGGGCCAGCCGGTCCGCCTCGCGCGGGTCGCCGACATTCGCCTCCTGATACGCGAGTGAGGAAAGGTTGTTCGCTGCTCCCGCGACGTCACCGCCGGCGTGCGATGCCCGGACGCCGACGAGGTAGAGCCGCTTCGCTTCGGCGTACCGGCCGGCATCCGAAGTCACCCAGCCGGCTAGCTGAGCCAGCTCGCCGATTGCCACGAGTAGCCGCCGGCCGACTTTCTCGGTGTACGCGCCGTCGCGGAGGAGCTTGGTTGTCGCGACCAGCTCTGCGGTGACCATGGCGTACGTATCGCTTCCGCCGACATGGTCGTCGAGCTGGCGGAGCTGGTGCACGCGCTGCTCGATCTCCCTCACGGTTCGCACGC
Organism: Actinoplanes sp. NPDC049548; assembly: GCF_040676695.1. Taxonomy (NCBI): domain Bacteria; kingdom Bacillati; phylum Actinomycetota; class Actinomycetes; order Micromonosporales; family Micromonosporaceae; genus Actinoplanes; species Actinoplanes sp. NPDC049548. The sequence continues at coordinate 781,251 of NZ_JBFAPM010000001.1, read as the reverse complement.
CGATGCGGCGTCCAGCCCGGACTTCGTAGATCTGCGGCGGCTCGGCGATCAGCCACTGGTGCGCCAGGTCGACGGCGTTCTCCGCAGTCGGAGTCTCAGCAAGCACGGCAGCGGCAAGCCGTTCGGAATCCCGCGGCCGCCACAGTCCGTCGTCGAGCTTCCATCGTTCCGGCATGGCCGGCGCGGCGACGGCGACCAGGGCGCCGTCGGCGCCCAGCGCGGCGTCCAGGGCGGCTGCGAGTTCCGGGGTAGGTGGTCGCTTGCCCGCCTCGATTCGGGAAAGGTGTCCCGGATCGATGTGGGCGCGACGGGCTATCTCGCGCAGCGACAGGTCACCGCGGAGGCGGTGTACCGCCTGCCCGAACGTTTCCACTGGGCGTCCTCCGGGTGAGGGCCGAAGTGTTGCCAGCGTTGCCGACCTCGTCACTCGGGCGCTGGCAGCACCGATCTCCTATCTTCTTCGCTGCGTGATCGGAAGGCTACAGATGGGGGCGGCGGGTGGTCGGCCGCGAGAAGCTCCACCCGTCGCCTCTTGCAAGGAACCGGCTCCGGTCTCTCGCTGCCCGATCGCGCGGGAGAGGTCCCCCGGCCTCGAACTCCGCGCATCCGCAGCGGAGGCCGGAGCCCCCGACACGGATGCGGAGGCCCCACGATGCCCGGCCAGTGGATTGTTCGGTGGCGGAACGCCAGAGCGCGGAAGGCACTCAAGGCCGCGCAGCAGCACCAAGACCGCGAGCGCGAGGCCGCCCTTCGTCGCCTGCGCGAACTGGCCGCCGGCACCCCGGCATGGAACGAGGACACCCGCGTGATGCCCACCGCGCCGCTGCTGACCCCCGGACAGCGCGACCGCAGCGGACGCCGGCCGTGAACGCCCCACTGCCGGACCCCGACCCGAGAAGGAACCGGGAGCTCTTCACCGAGCGCCTCGGACAGCCGGAGGGCGAGCGGCGGTCACTTCGACGTCGGCTTGACCGTCTCAGAGCTGTTCGGCTTCGGCCGGGCCGACGCGGCCGGCTTGGAAGGCTCGGGCGTCTTCGGCTTGGGCGCAGTCGTCACAACCGGCTTCGGCACCTCGGACGTGGTGGGCTTCGGCGCGGCGGGCTTCGAAGGCTCGGACGGCTTAGGCGCAGTCGTCACAGTCGGCTTCGGCACCTCGGAGGTGGTGGGCTTCGGCGCGGCCGGCTTCGACGGCTCGGACGGCTTGGGAGGGGCCGTCACAGTCGGCTTCGGAGGTTCTGACGTCGTCGGCTTCGGTGCCGGGCCGGGCTGCACGGAACGTGCCTCGATCGTCGTGATCACCCGCTCCGCGCCGGTCTCCGTTCCCGAAAGCCGAAGCCTCGCGCCGACCGGCAGAGCGCTCAGGGCAACGGGAGCGCCATCCAGAGAGACTTTCGCGTCCGCCCTGACCCGCAGGGTCGCCGCAACGGTCGCCAGCTTCACGCTCACCGTGCCGGCGGTGCGGTCCACGCTGACCAGCGTGCCTTCCCACTGCAACGACCTCGCCTGCGAGGTCACCCTCAACAGCGGGCCGCCGTCATTGCCGCCCACCTGCACCCATCCGCCGACCGGAACATTCGCCAGGGTGGTCGGCACGCCGTCGACCAGGGCCGCGGCGTTCACGCCCACCTTGAGGGTGATCGTGACGTTCTTGCCGTTGAGCGTGGTGGCGATCGAGATGGTGCCGTTCGTCGCGTCGACCGCGGTGACCTGACCCGTGATCGGTGCCGGTGCCGGCCGGGCGCTGGGCGAAGTGGTCGGCCCGGGCGAGTCGCCGGCTTTCGTCGGCGCGGTGGTGGGGGCTTCCTTGCCGGGCTCCGACCCGCTCGAAGCATGGGCGGCACCGGTGAACAGGCCGGCGGCGGCGAGGCCCGCAACAGCGGACAGGACAGCTGCGGTCAGACGACGTTGACGCATGTGGGGCTCCATCCGTGGAACGACCTGAGGACGGTGCGAACCATCGGTAGCCACACGGCTGCATGTAGCGGAATCTAAGTTGCCGGCAGGTTGCCACGATGGCCGAGCGGTATAGCGTCGAGCGGGCGGAGGCATGTCCATAACCGAGCAGCGAGCTCAGACCCTCGCCCTGCAGGGGGTGGCGAACCGCATCGTCCGCGGCCTGCTCCGGGTGCCGTTCCTGTCCCGGCTGGTCGGCAACCGCCTGATCACCCTCTACGTCGTGGGGCGCAAATCCGGGAAACGGTACGCCGTGCCGGTCCCCTACACGCAGCACGAGGGGGCATTGCTGATCGGGTCGCCGTTCGCGTGGGGTAGGAACCTGCGCACGGGTACAGCGCCCGTGTCTTCCGGTTGAAGCTGCGATGAGGACCGAGCGGGGAAATCCACCTCAGCACGAGAGCCGACGCTTTCCCCGGGCACATCTCAGAGCAGCGCCGTGACGGCCACGCAGACTGTCGAGATGCCGGCTGCCAGCCAGCCGATCCGGACGAGCGCCGGATCGGTGAGGACCGCCACGACGGGGTGGTGGTCGGGCTTGACCGCTCCAGCGCGCAGCTGCCCGGCACGGTTGTCGGTGAAGCCGTCCAGGACGGTCGCGTTGCTGCCCATCGATGCCTCCTCGTTCGGTCACGACGCCGGCCGCCGCGATGAGACGACTATTCCGGCCGGGAAGCCCGGGTCGCATCGCCAGCAAGCAGGGTTCGCGGACCCCTCGTCTCCGACGAAAGTCGTAGTGCCACTCCTCCCGCAGTTGATCTTCCGGACTGAAGCCGAGGCCACGGGCAGGCTACGGTGGGGTCCTTCGCCGTGAGGGGGTAGGCCGTGATCGACCTGGACCAGCCGCCTCAATACGGGACGCCCCCGAACGGGACCCCGGGAGGCCGTTGGCGCCGGCTCGCCACCGTGCGGGCGCTGGCCATGGTCGTGGTGGTGTCGCTGCTGGCCGGCGCGGTCCTGGGCGGCGTCGCGGCGTACATCTGGTGGTATCGACCGTTGGCGGCTTCGGTGGAGCGGGCGGAGGCTGCGGTCTCGGTGGTGCTCTTCGCGGAGTCCAGCGCGATGACGGTGCACAACGAGCAGGAGCGGGTGCGCCTCGAGACCCAGGTGACGGTCGTCAACGCCGGGCCCGTGCCGGTCAGCGTCCTCGGTGTCCGCGTCGACCAGCCGGGCGTGACCCTCCGCAGCTCGGAGAAGCAACGGTTGATCCAGCCGGCTGCGACGCTCCCGGTCGACGTGGTGGTGGAGTTCGTCTGCGACTCGAAACAGACCGTGGTTCTCGATGCTTCCGTCAGGGTGGAGCCGACGGACGAGCAGGTCCGGGACATCTCGCCGGTAGCCCTCGACAGTTCGCCGTGGATCGAGAGCAGGCTGCGAGTCTGTTCCGGCCTGGGCTGACTCCGCCCGAGCCGGCGACCCCACCCGCGGAGGCCCAGCCGCTCCTGCCACACCACCAGGCCGGCGATTGCTGCCCGAGAAGCGCCCGGACCTGGTCAGACCGCCGGCTTGAGGGGGAACTCGACCGCGGCCGTCTCCACCGTGCCCGCCGTGCGGCCGGGAGCCGTGGTGTGCTGCCAGTACAGGTTCGTGTGGGCGATCACCTTGTCGGGCGGCGGCGCGCCCCAGGCGGACAGGTCCTCCGTCGTGTGGGCGTCCGAGACCAGTGTCGCGTCGTAGCCGCGAGCGAACGCGCCGTGGAGGGTGGAGCGGATGCATGCGTCGGACTGGGCGCCGGCCACCAGGAGGCTGCCGATGCGTCCCTCGGCCAGGACCGACTCGAGGGTGGTGTCTTCGAAGGAGTCGCCGTAGCGCTTGTGGACGACCGGTTCGGTGTCGCGCCGCTGCAGTTCGGGGACGTAGCGCCAGGGTTCGCTGTCGACGGGGAGATCGTCGCTGCTGTGCTGCACCCAGACGATCGGCACGTCGGCGGCGCGGGCCTTGTCGACGAGGGTGGCGATGTTGGCGACGACCTGGTCGCGGTCGTGGGCCTGCCCGACGACGCCGTTCTGCACGTCGATGATCAGCAGGGCTGTGCGGGGGCGGTCGGTGAGTGTGGTCATGTCGGCGATGTTATGCCCGGGGTACGACAGAGAACCGGGCTCGGGCTACGGTCGCGACATGCGATCCGGACGGCGCTATGACGAGCTCGTGGGTGAGGCCGTGGGCGTACCCATCACGGGCTGGGAATTCGCCTGGCTGGACGGCCGGGCCGTCGGGTCGGATCCCTCGTGGTCGTATCCGCTGCTGGCACGGGCGCTGCTGCGGGGGTCGGAGAGCCTGCTCGATCTGGACACCGGGGGTGGGGAGCTGCTCGCCGAGCTGGCTCCGCTGCCGCCGCACACCGTGGCCGTGGAGGGCTGGGCGCCGAACGTGCCCGTGGCGCGGGACCGGCTGACCCCGTTCGGGGTGTCCGTGGTCACCGAACTGCCCGGGGGCGAGGAGGAGTTCGACGTCGTGCTGAGCCGGCACGGGCGGTTGCCGGCCGAGGACATCGCCCGGCTGCTGAAGCAGGGCGGCACGGTGCTGAGCCAGCAGGTCGGCAGCGACGACCTGGCCGACCTGAACGCCGAGCTGGGCGCCCCGCCGCCGGCGCCGCAGCGCTGGACGGCGGAGACGGCCGTCGCGGCGCTGGAGGCGGCCGGGCTGGCGGTCACCGACGTCCGCGAGGAGCGCCCGGCGTTGACCTTCCACGACGTCGGCGCGATCGTCTACCAGCTGCGGGCCGTGCCGTGGCAGGTGCGCGACTTCTCCCCCGAGCGGTACGAGCGGGCACTGCGCCGCATCGACGCGGTGATCCGCACGCACGGGCACTTCACCGTCACCGCGCACCGTTTCCTCGTGCAGGCGTCCCGCCCCTGACGGTCTCTGTCAGTCGAGGAAGTCGGTTCGCCTCCGCCGGGGTACGTCGCCCGCGTCGGCGGGTTCGCGACGCAGGTACGCGTTGAGGTAGAGCAATGCCGCCAGGCTGGCGACCGGCACGCTGAGCAGGACCATTCCGTGGGACACGATGGTTCAGGCCTTCTCTCGTGCCATGTGGAAGTGCTCGATGAGCTCGTACGCGTCGACCTCGGTGTCGCCGTCCATGTCGGCGAAGCAGATCCACGAGCCGCGGGCCATGGCGAAGCCGAAGTGCATCGCCGCCCCCTTGTCCTGGATGTGCGCCGAGGTGACCACGCGGGTCTGCGGCAGGTCGGCGAGGGTCTGCGCCGAGCCGTCGCCGGGGCGGGCGGCCACGGCGATGACCTCGAACGAGACCTGCTGGGAGTGCAGCGCGTCGGCGACGCGCTGCACGGCCTCCCGCAGCCGGCGACCGGCGTTCTGGAAGGGCACGACGACGGTCAGCTCGACAGCGGCGACCGCGTACGGCCAAGGCATGGGGGCGAGGTCACGGGCGGGCCCGGCGACGACGACGGGCGGCACCGCGAGGAGGTTCGTGTGCGTCATGCCCTCAACGTTCGGCCTGCAACCTCAATGCAACCTCATCGGGTGCTCAACAACGGCGCAAAGGTGCTGCGTCGATTCCGCTCAGCACTCCCCCGGACATGTCGATCGTGAAAGAGGACTTACTAGGAGGCACCGGGACGTGACTCAGGGTGACAGTCGGTGGATGGGCGTGGGCTCGTCGGCCGGTCCGGACGGGGAGAAGGCCGGCATGCGGGCGGCGCGGGCGGCGCTGCGGGACCGCGGGGACAGCCGGCTCATCGTCGTGTTCGGCAACCCGCGTCACGACCTGACCGCCGTGCTCCGCGGCATCACCAAGGTCACCGGCGACGTGCCCCTGGTGGGGTGCTCCACGTCGGGTGAGTTCACGGCGGCCGGCCCGATCTTCGACGGCGTGGTGGTCGCCGCGTTCGGCGGCTCGGGATTCCAGTTCGAGACCCGCGCGGTCGAGGGCATCTCGCGGTGCCCGCGGGAGGTGGGCGCCGAGGCGACGGAGAGCGCCGCCACGCTGGCCGAGGGCGGGCACACCGCGATGCTGATGCTGATGGACGGCCGGGTCGAGCGGCAGGAGGAGGTGCTCCGGGGCGCGTACGACACGCTCGGCGCCTCGGTGCCGCTGATCGGCGGGTGCGCCGCGCCGAGCCCGGTCAACGACACCGCGTTCCTGCTGCACGAGGGCAGGGTGCTCACCGACTCCCTGGTGACCGTGGCGATGCGCTCGGAGGCGCCGTTCGGCATCGGGGTGGCGCACGGCTACGAGCCGGTCGGCGACCCGATCCTCGTCACCCGCAGCGGTCCCGGCCGGATCCTGGAGCTCGACGACCGGCCCGCCCTCGACGTCTACCTGGACCGGCTGGGCGCCTCGGAGGAGGCGTACCGGGATCCGCAGGCCTTCGGGCTGTTCGCCCTGGCCCATCCGGTCTGCGTCGACCGGCGCAGCGGCCGCGAGGCGCGCCTGATCAGCGGTGCGGACTTCGCCTCCCGGGCGCTGACCAGCCCGGCGGACATCCGTGAGGGAGGCACCGTGTGGCTCAGCAGCTCCAGCACGGGCACGCTGCTCGACGCCGCGGGATCGGCGCGTGCTGACGCGGTCCGCTCGCTGACCGGGGAGCCGCTGGGAATGCTGGCCTTCGACGGGGTGGGACGCCTGATGATGCTGGGAAGCGAGTCGGGTCCGGAGAACGAGATCCGCCGGCTGTCCGGGGGGAACGCCGAGTTCCCGATCGCGGGCTGCTACTCCGCCGGGGAGATCGCTCGCAGCCGCGGGTTCAACGGCTTCCACAACTACGCCGTCGCCGTGCTGGCGGTGGGCTGATGAGCCTGGCTTCGGGGGTGGGCGCCACCCACCTGCTCGCGGAGTTCGTCGCGCTCATGGCCAGCGTCTCCGACGAGCGCCGCGCCATGCAGGTGGCCGCCGAGCACGCGGCCTCCGCCGCGGAGGCCGAGGTCTGCGCGGTGCTGCGCGACGGCGAGGTGGTGTCGGTGGGGTTCCCGCGACGCGAGTGCCCCGCCGATCTGATGCGGGAGCTGGCTCAGTCGGGTGTACGCCGCGCGCACCTGCCCGGCGTCGGCGAGTGCCACCTGGCCGTGGCCACGATGAGCGGTGAGGTCTCCGGGCACCTGCTCCTGGCCCGCCTGCAGGACCCGTTCTCGCCCGACGAGATCAGCCTGCTGCGCGCGACTGCCCGCGTACTGTCGCTGAGCTTGACGATGATGGAGACCCTGGCCGCCGAGCGCCGGCTGCGGGAGCACAGCGACCAGCAGGCGGCCGAGAACGCCCGGCTGCTGCGCGAGCTGGAGGCGCGGCAGGCGCTGGTGGAGGCCCTGCGGCGGATCGAGGCGGCCATCGCCCGGCGGGACCCGCTGCGGGAGGTCCTGGACACCATCACCGAGGCCGGTCATCTGTTGCTGCACGCCCAGACGTCCGCGCTGCGCCTGCTCGCCGCGCCGGACTCCGACGACCTGCGCCTCGCCGCCGTGGCCGGAGCCACCGAGACCGAGCTCGGGCGCCGGGTCGCGCGGTCCGCGGCGCCGCTGACCGACGCGGCCATGTCGCACCGGCGCCTGGTCGGGGTGGACGACGGCAGCAACGAGCTGCCCGGGACCGCCGCGACGATGTCGTGCCCGGTGATGGAGAACGACGTGGTGGTCGGCGCGCTGACGATCGGGCGGGCCTCCGGACAGGCGCCGTTCACCGAAGGGGACCGGGAGGCGCTGCTGGCGCTGGCCGACCACGCCGGGATGGCGGTCACCGACGCTGCGGCCGTACGCGCGGTGCACGAGGCGCAGCTGGACCCGCTGACCGGCCTGCCCAACCGGGCGATGTTCACCGGCCGGCTGGAGCAGGCGCTGCTGGACGCGCACGACCGGGGCGAGACCGCCGGGGTGCTCTTCATCGACCTGGACCGGTTCAAGCCGGTCAACGACTCGCTGGGGCACGCCGCGGGCGACGCGCTGCTCACCGAGGTGGCCCGCCGGCTGCGCAGCTGCCTGCGTGACGGCGACACCAGCTCCCGGCTGGGCGGCGACGAGTTCGCGGTGCTCCTGCCCGGGGCTGACGTGGCGGACGCGGTGGCGGTCGCCGAGCGCGTCTCGGGCCAGATCCGCTCGCCCTTCGAGGTGCTCGGCAACCTGGTGCACGTGAGCGCGAGCATCGGCGTCGCGGTGAGCACCGCCGGGCAGGACGCCGCCCAGGTCCTGCACGACGCCGACATCGCCATGTACCGCGCCAAGAAGCTCGGTGAGGGCGAAACCCAGGTGTACGTGCCGGAGATGCACGCCGACATGCTGAACCGGCTGCAGCTGGAGACCGACCTGAGCACCGCGCTGGTGCACCGGCAGCTGGTCACCCGCTACTCGCCCGTCATCGACCTGGCCTCGGGATCCGTGGCGGCGGTCACCGTGGCGCCGTACTGGCAGCACCCGCAGCGTGGACTGCTGGCGCCGGAGGAGTTCCTGGCGCTGTCGGCGAAGACCGAGGTGGGTGGCCGGATCGAGCGCTGGCTGCTGGCGCAGGGCTGCCGGGAGCTGGCCGCGTGGCGCAAGGCCGGCGGGACGACCGCCGGCCTGCACCTGCGGCTGGAGGCCCACCAGCTGACCGACGAGCGGTTCCGTGCGGCCGCGCAGAACGTGCTGGGCCTCAACGGCCTGACGCCCGGCGACCTGACCTTCGAGGTCAGCGCCCAGGTTCTGGCCGACGAGGCGGAGAAGGTCTCCGCCCACATCGCGCGCTGGCAGCGCGACGGCTTCAAGATCGCGGTACGCGACTTCGGTTCGGCACCCTTCGCCCTGGCCGACCTCTGCGGCGTGGCACCGGACCTGGTCAAGATCGACCTCGCCGGCAGCACGCCCGCGCTGCCGCCCGAGGCGCGGCGGCGGCTGATCGCGGCCGCCCGGCAGTTCAGCGACGTCGTCGTGGCTCAGGTGGTCGGCACGAAGGAGCAGATCCCCGAGCTGATCGCCGGCGGCTGCCGGTACGGCGAGGGCGGCGTGCTCAGCTCCCCGGTGAGCGCGGCCGACCTGGCCCGCGAGTTTCCGGCGAAGGACGGACAGGACTAACGAGCCGAAGGGCCCAAACGTGGTCCAGAAAGAGGCTAAATCTTTTTGCTTCTTTCACCGATCACGCCTGCGCGCTCGCGGCCGGAGACTGGGCCGGTGCCCGATCACGAACCCCGCTGGTACGACGAGATCCCCGCTCGCGGCCTCTGGCGCACCCGCCGGCGCGACAAGCTCGAGTTTGCCATCGCCGCCCTGCTCCTGACGGGACTGCTCGGCCTGCTCGTCTTCGGCGTGTCGCGCGAGTCCCACGACCGGCCCCGGCCGCAGCCCGCGTCGTCCTCCGATGTCACCGTGCCCACCGGAGTCGGCGAAAGCTGAAGAAGGCAGGGTCGGCGAAAGGTGAAACTGCCCGAACGGGCGAAGTGTGCGCCCAACGGGACGGCCACACTGTCCCGGTGACGAAACAGACTCGCATCGGCCTCATCGCGGCCGCTCTGGTGCTGGTGGTCGGCGGCGGCACCGCCGCGATCGTCAGCGCGGTCACCGGCGACGAGAAACCCGCAGCCGGCACCTTCCAGGACCCGCAGCCGACCACGCCCAGCGCAAAGGCCACGCCCAGCACGCAGGCCGCATCGGCCGACGGCAAGCGGACGATCACCGAGACCGAGCCGATCAAGTTCAAGACCCGGACGGTCAAGGACAACTGGTTGACCAAGGGCGAGCGCGAGAAGCGCACCGACGGCATCGACGGGGTCCGGACCAAGACCTACGAGGTCACCATGTCCGGCGGCAAGGAGACCCACCGCAAGCTGGTGAAGTCGGAGGTCACCCGCAAGCCGGTGGACGAGGTCGTCGCGGTGGGTACGGCCTGAGCTGTCGGCCATCCGTCACGGCCGCCAAACCTAAAATTCAGACAAAAACCCCCCGGCAATACTGGGCGCGGCACCGCTCCGGTGCCCGCATCCACAACGGGGGTAGTGATGCAGTACAAGAGGGAAGCAGCTGCGGCGCTCGCCGCGGCGGCACTGGGCGGCGGCCTGGTCGCCGCCCCGGCGAGCGCGGCCGACCGCGCGACGCTGCCGGTCTTCGCCGTACGCTCGTCCGGCCTCAGCGGCGCGGAGGCGGCGGCGCTCGCCCGCTCGCTGGGCCTGAAGCAGGTGGCGCGCGGCGAGGACGGCAGCGTCCGGTACGCCGCCGAGAAGTCCTTCCTCGCCGTGCCGACCCGCGCCGCCGGCCGCGCCAGGGGCGGGGACGAGGACGGTCAGCCGACCACGACGACGGTGCTGGACGTCGCCGCGCTCAAGCGGCTGCGCACGATCAGCACGAGCGACGCCCTGCGGCGTGCGAGCCGGGCCCTGGCGGCGGCGAAGCTGCTTCCCCGCGACGCCCGCCCCAGCGCGCGCAAGACCACGATCACCGCGGTGGACCGGCGCGGCCGCACGACCGTGTCCGCCGCCCTCGACACCAGCGTCTCGTACGCGTTCACGCTCGCCGGCCTCCCGTACGAGGGCCCCGGCGCCAAGATCCGCCTGTCGTTCGACGGCAAGGGCGTGGTCACCGGCCTCTCCCACAGCACCCGCACGCTGGAGCAGGCGGGTGCTGTCGAGGTGCTCGACGCCGCCGGCGCGCAGGAGCGCTGCGCCAAGGCGATGGGCCGGGGCGTACGCGTCACCGCCGCCAGGCCGATCTACTGGGCACCGGCCCTGACCGCGGCCATGAAGCAGATCGAGCCGAGCCTGCGCTGCGAGGGCGTCGACGCCTCGGGCGCCCAGGCGCAGCGCGTGATCGTGCCGGCCGCGGTCGACGCCACCCTGCCGCCGTCGGAGGAACCGCAGGAGCCGCGGCCCGGCGCCGGGTCGGTCACGTCCCGGGCGTACGGGCGCGTCGACGTCGGCGCCGAGGGCACTGGGGACTGCTCAGGGCTGCCCTACACCGGCAACAACCTGGACAGCTTCAAGGGGCAGTTCACCAGCCGCGGCATCCCGGTGGAGTTCCGATGGCTCAGCCAGAACGCCTACGAGAGCGACTTCAAGGATCCCGCGTTCGGCGGTGACGACAGCAACTTCACCGACCACGTCGACATGACGTACTGGCAGGGCCACGGCGCACCGACCGGCTTCAGCTTCGCCGGGTGCAGCAACCACGACGACTCGTTCCTGGCGAACACCGACGCCCGCTGGGGCAACGGCGACGTCGAGTGGATGAGCCTGTTCACCTGCCTCATCCTCGCCGAGGAGTCGGGCGGGCAGCGGTGGTGGCAGCGCTGGGGTCCCGCGTTCGCCGGGCTGCACCAGATCAACAGCTTCCACACCGTCTCGTACCACAGCGCCTCGCACGGCGGCACGTACGCGAACTACCTGCTGCGCAACCCGTTCCTCTGGTGGAACAAGCCCATGCCGGTCCGCAGCGCCTGGGCGCAGGCCTCGATCGACGACCAGCCGGCCGACGTGGTGTGGGCGAGCATGGGGCCGATCGGTCCCGGCGGCGCGGTGAGCATGAACGACTACTTCTGGGGCAAGGGCCCGGTCAGCGCGGATGTGCCCGCGGGCTCGGTGACCGGCTACTGGTACATCTCCGGCGCCTCCTGAACAACGGCCGGGCCGGCGCCGTCGGTGCGGCGCCGGCCCGCCGGCAGCCAGTGCCGGCGTAGTCGTCGGCACGGCAGGACGAGCGCGTAGAACGCCACGTCGGCGGCGATCTTCCCGGCGAGCGTCCCCAGCGCCAGGTTCCCGGTCACCAGGGGCGCGGCGTAGAGCAGGGCCGGGCGTACCAGCAGCGTGTCCAGCGCCTCGGCGGGACCGAACTCCACGAGCGTGCCCGGCAGTTGCGCCACCACCGCGCGCAGCCACCCTGCGGCAGGCGACCGGGTCGTGTCGCGCCAGAGGATCACCCCGTAGTAGCCCACTGCCTCCGCCACGCTGCCGCCCCACGCGGCGGCGTACGCCGACCCGGTCCCGCGGTGCAGCAGCGCGACCGCCGCCACCGCCGCTGCGGTGCCGACGACCTCGGGCAGCAGATACCGACGCAGCGTCACGCGCTGACCGTACGGGCGCGAAGGCCCAGGTCAGCGGCCTCAAACGAGGGTAGACCGACGGACTAACCGGTTCGGGTGGCCGCGGATTCAAGTCGGGCGCAGGGAACGCTCAAGAGCAGGTCAACCCGGCCGATCGTCCCGCCGTGGAAAATCGGCCGGAGTCTCCTCAGCCGGGTTCCCGCCTCGTACACATCGGGCGGCAACCCATCTTCGACGCGTCCGGCGACATCGCGGGCTACGAGCTGCTGTTCCGCGGCAACACGCAGGCGGTCGCGGCCGACCGCCGGGACGCGTACGCGACCAGCCAGGTCATCGTCAACGCGTTCACCGAGTTCGGTCTGGACGAGGTCGTCGGCGACCGCATGTGCTTCATCAACATGACCCGCGAGTTCCTCACCGGCGAGCTGATCCTGCCGTTCGGCCCGGAGAACGTCGTGCTGGAGGTCCTGGAGACCATCGAGGTGGACGACGCCGTGGTCGCGGGCGTGTCCAACCTCGTCGCGGTCGGGTACCGCATCGCGCTCGACGACTTCGTCGGGGAGTCGGGGCACGAGCGCCTGCTGCCGCTGGCGTCGTACGTGAAGCTGGACCTGCCGAGCTGCGACCCCGCGCGCATCGAGGAGCTGCTGGCGGTCTTCCGCGAGTTCCCGCAGATCCAGATCGTCGCCGAGGGCCTCGAGACCCTCGACGACCTGGCCCTCTGCGACCGCTACGGCATCGAGCTGCGCCAGGGGTACGTCCTGAGCCGCCCCAAGGTCATGACGGCCGCCTGCATCCCGCCCTTCAAGCTGCGCCGGCTGGAGCTGCTCGGGGCCCTGAGCGCCGTGGACGCCGACCTGGACAAGGTCGTGGACATCATCTCCAGCGACCCGGCGCTGACCATGCGCGTCCTGCGCGCCAGCAACAGCGCCGCGGTCGGCTCGATCCAGCGCGTGTCCTCGATCCGGCAGGCCGTGGTGCTGCTGGGCCTGGGCCACATCCGGCGCTGGGCGATGCTCATGGTGATCGACGACGTGGCCGAGACGACCGAGGCGCAGCTGACCAACGCGCTGACCCGGGCGCGCCTGTGCCACAACCTGGCGACCCGCTTCGAGGGCGATCCGGACGCGGCGTTCGTCGCCGGGCTCATCACCGCGGTCGCGGAGCTGCTGGGCATCACGGCCTCGTCGCTGGTGAACCACCTGCCGCTGACCCCGGACCTGTGCGCGGCGCTGACTCGCGGCACCGGCCCGCTCGGCCGGATGCTGCGGGTGGTGGACGCGTACGAGCGCGGCGACATGGCGCAGATGGGGTTCACCCGCCCGGGCAACGACCTCACCGGGGCCGTCATGGACGCGCTGCGCTGGTCCACGCAGACGGTCGCCGCCGCGGCCGGTAGCCGGCTCGCCGTCGCACATTAGGAAAATCGCAGACAGGATTGCCGTTTCCCTGACTGCGGCTGGAGGCGGCGTTGAGGTTCCGCGCCGACACAACCGGCATGACCGTGGCACAGCTTCCCTCGACCGACACCCGGGCCGTTCGCGACGTGCTCCACCACAACGCCCTGCGTACCGTGTTCCAGCCGATCGTGCGGCTCGAGGACGGCACGGTCCGCGGCTACGAGGCGCTGACCCGCTTCGACGACCGGCTGTTCCCCGACCCGGTGCAGGCGTTCGCCTCGGCCAACGAGGCCGGCCTCGGCGTGCAGCTGGAGATCCTCGCGATCGAGCGGGCCCTGCAGCGCCTCGACGACCTGCCGGAGGGCGCCTGGCTGAGCCTGAACGCGTCGGTGGAGGCGCTGCTCACGCCGCGGACGATCAGCCTGCTGCTGTCGCACGCGAACCGCAAGATCGCGGTGGAGCTCACCGAGCACACCCGCGTCACCGACTACTCGGCCCTGCACGAGGTCACGGGCCTGCTCCGCGCGGCCGGCATCCTGCTCGCGGTGGACGACGCGGGCGCCGGCTTCGCGAACCTCAGCCAGATCCTGCAGCTGCGCCCGGACGTCATCAAGCTCGACATCTCCCTGACCCGCGGCATCGACACCGACCCGGTCCGGGCCGCGCTGACCCGCGCCCTGGTCAGCTTCTCCGAGAGCATCGGCGCGCTGCTGATCGCCGAGGGCATCGAGACGTACGCCGAGCACGAGCGGCTCCTGGCGCTGGGCGTCGAGCACGGCCAGGGCTACTACATCGCGCGGCCCGGCTCGCTGCCCGGCCACCACATCGAGCCGCTGCTCTAGGACGCCGGGTACGGCGACGCGGCCAGCAGCCTGGCGAGATGCGCCGCATTGGCGGCCAGCGTCCTGGCGGCCGCGCCGGTGGTGTCCGGCTTCGGCCCCGCGTCCTTGTAGTCCACCTTCCCCATCGCCTCCCCGACCCAGTACGTGCCGCCGGCCGCCGGGATGGTGAACCCGACATCGTTGAGCGCCTGGATCACCTCGGCGAAGACGTGGTGGGCACCGTCCTCGTTACCCACGACCGCGACGACGGCGACCTTGCCGTACATCGACGGCCGCCCCAGCTCGTCGCTCTCGGACAGCTCCGCGTCGAGGCGCTCGAGGACCATCTTCGCGACGCTGGAGGGCTGCCCCATCCAGATGGGGGTGGCGATCACCAGGATGTGGCGTCGAGCACCTGCCGCCCGAGGAGCTCACTGCTCGACTCCTGCCCGGACGTCTTGAGCGAACATCCCAGCACCACGGCCTGCAGCGTCGGTGAATCGGTCATGGCGTCGTCTTGCCCGTACCCGGTTCGCGTCAACCGTTAGGCATGGCGCTGTGGCAGCCGGACGACCACCGCGGTGCCGGTGGGCGCGTGGTCGAGCAGCCTGATGGTGCCGCCGTGCAGCTGGACGATCGTCCGCGCCAGGCTCAGGCCGAGGCCGTGGCCGTGCGTACCGTGGTGGCGCACGTTCCGGCCGCGGTAGAAGCGGTCGAAGACGCGCTCGCGCTCCTCGACCGGCGTACCGATGCCCTCATCGGTGATGCGCAGCTCGGCCATGTCGGCGTCGAGGCGCAGCCCGACGCGGATCTCCCCACCGTCCGGGCTGTATTTGACCGCGTTGGACAACAGGTCGCGGAGCACCTCACGCAACCGGGCGGCGTCGCCCTCGACCACCACCCCATCCGGTACGTCGGTCAGCAGGCGCACGTCGTGGGCGGCGATGTGCTCGGCGGCCGCCGCCACGGCCTCGTCGATGACTCCGGCGAGGTCGACCGGGGCGATGGTCAGCGGAAGATGCCCCGAGTCGAGGCCGGCGAGCTCGAGCAGCGTGGAGATGATCGTCTGAAGGTCGGCGGCGTTGCGGGCGATGGCGTCGACCGACTGCCGGCTGTCGTCGTCGAAGCGGGCGCCGTCCTCGGCCAGGACGCCGGCGTGCACGGCGATGGAGGTCAGCGGAGTACGCAGCTCGTGGCCGACCAGCGAGATGAAGTCGTCCTGGGCCCGGGCCAGCTGGCGGGCGAGCTCCTGGGCCCGGCGCAGCGCGACGAAGACGCCGATCTGCGCGGCCACGCCGTCGAGGAGGACGGTGAGCAGGTTCTCGAGGTCTTCGGCGGCACCGGCGTAGCAGGTCAGCACACCGAGCAGGGAGTCGCCGTCGGTGACCGGCACGGCGATCACGGTGTGGATGCCGTTGCGCAGGCAGATGTCGACGCGTTCCCGTTCGAAGGGGGTGCTGAGGTTCGCGTCGGCGGCGATCTCGGGAACCCAGACCGGCCGCCCGGTCTGCCACACGCGGCCCGTGACGCCCAGCCCCTTCACCGGAGTGTGGCCGAAGAAGTTCCCGGCCTCGAATCCGTCGACGCACCAGTGACCCGCGGCCTGCAGCTCGCCCGAGATCTCGTCGATGAGGAACAGCTCGGCGGCGGGCCAGCCGAGGGTCGTGACGACCGCTTCGAGAACGCGCGGCGCGGCCTCGGCCACGGTGGCCGCCCCCTTGAAGGCCTGTTCCACCCGTAGGTGGCAGGCGCGGAACTGTTCGACGCGCCGCAGCGCGGTGACCTCATGGGCGACCGACACGGCACCGCGGCGCAGTCCGTCGCGCCCGACGATGGGCTGGGCCGTGACGGCGAAGGTCCGGGAGCGGTGCCCCGGCACTTCGACGACGATGTCGGCGTCCCGTACGACCTCTCCGGCACGCGCGCGCATGAGGGGTGTGTCCGCCCACGGCATGGGCCGGTGGTCGGCGTCGTACAGGAAGCCGTCCACGATGCTCCCGTAGTCCTCGGGCACGTCCTCGGTGTCCGGGAAACCGTGGATCTCGCGCAGGGCCCGGTTGAGGACCACGATGTCGCCGCCGGCGTCGCAGGCGAGGACACCGACGGCGAGGCTGTCCAGCAGGGCGCTGAGGAAGCTGTCGCTGTGCTCGGCGCGTTCCTCGGCCGCCCGCTGCCCGCTGAGGTCGGTGATGAAGACGCAGGCCAGCGCCCCGGCCGCGCCGTGGACCACGGTGATCGCGGCGTCGACGAGGATCCGGTGCCCGTCCCGGTGGCGCAGGCTGATCGGCCGGCGCACCGGCCATGCCGGGGGCCGGGCGAACAGGCGGACGAGGGCCTCGCCGACGGGCTGGTCGTTGTAGGCCGGCATGAGGCACTCGTCGAGGTGGCGCCCGTAGATCTCGGTACGGTCGAACCCCAGCAGCCGCTCGGCGGAGGTGTTGAAGCCGACGACGGTGCCGCGGACGTCCACCGCGGCGAGGGCCTGCTGGACGCTGTCGAGCAGGGCGGCGCTGTCGAGGGCCGCGATGACGGTGGACCGCGCCGGTGTCTCGGTCGGGGGCCGGAGCAGCTTCTCGACCTCGAGCAGCTGGGTGGTGTTCTCGTCGCTCCAGCGCCGGGGTTCGGTGTCGAGCACCGTGAGCGCCCCGATCGGCCGGTCCTGCGCGTCGCGTACCGGGACGCTGAGGAAGGACCGTACGCCGTACTCGGTGAGCAGCGGGTGGCTGCTCAGCTCCGGGTCCCCGCCGTCGCGCATGTCGGTGACGGCGAGGACGTGGTCGGCGGAGACGACGTACTTGCACAGTGAGTAGTTCTGGGAGAGTCGCCGTTGGCCGCACAACGGCTCGGGAAGTCCGTGCGCTGCGCTGATGAACTCCTCGCCGTCACCCAGGAGGGTCAGCCCCGCCATGGGTGCGGCGAGCAGGCGCGCTGCGAGTGCGGCGAGCGCATCCATCGGCATCGGCGAGACCGGCAGCAGCAGCCGGTACAGTTCGACGGCCTCCAGCCGTACCGGATCGGTCAGCACATTTCGATCGACTCGCACCACGGCAAGCCATCCCACCCGTCATCTGCTCGGTAGCGCCGTTCCCTGCTCAGGTTGTACAGCCGAGAGACCGGCGAAACCGGAGAAAGGGAAGAAATATGACCGGTCGCCGTAAAAGTTTCCCCGCTGCAACGATCAGCCGGCGGCGATCCGGCCGATGAAGGCGCCGAGGTTGGTCATCGCCCGGTCGATCCGCTCGTCGAGCGAGAGCGTCTCCTCCCGGCGTACCAGCCGCATCTTCGGCTGGCGCTTGCCGCGCAGGTAGAGCGAACAGGCCAGGTCGGCGCACACGTACTCGCCTACGGTGTTGCCCTGCCGCCCGGCGGCACCGGCCAGCGGCGCCACGAACAGCGCCACCCCCGAGGACGCGTGGTCGGTCAGGCAGATCCGGCACATGCTCGACCGCATCGCGGTGGCCCGGCGCGCCTCCGGCCGACGCAGCACGACGCCGGTCGGGCCGTCGGCACCGGGCACGACCAGCAGCGCCCGCAGCGGGGCACCCGGGTCGGTCCAGCCGAGGAAGTCCAGGTCGCGCCACGGAACGCCGTCACCGGTGAGGCCGGCAGGCATCTTGATCCTGCTCGCCTCGCCCTTGCTGCAGTTCACGAACGAGGCCCGGATCGTCCGCTCGTCAAGTGGTTCCATGGCCGCGAAGCTAACCGAGCCACCGCCCCGGGTCACCTGAATTCGGATCAGCCCTAGACCCGCCGTACCGTATGGGCCGCGTCATGGTGGTGCGGCAGCCGGACGATGACCGTGGTGCCGCTGGGTTGATGATCGGTGAGCCGCAGGCTCCCGCCGTGCAGCTGGACGATGGTACGCGCGAGGCTCAGCCCCAACCCGTGACCGTGCGTTCCCTGGTGGCGCACGTTGCTGCCCCGGTAGAAGCGCTCGAAGACGTGGTCGCGTTCCTCGGTCGGCGTGCCGATGCCGTCGTCGGTGATGCGCAGCTCGGCGATCTCGCCGTCGGTGCGGAGGGTGATCTCGACGGCACCACCCTCGGGGCTGTAGTTGACCGCATTGGACAGCAGACCCTCCAGCACCTGCCCGAGGCGTTCCGCGTCGCCGTCGATCACGACAGCGTCCGGCGTCTCGGCGTGGAACCGCAGCGTGTGGTCCGGCGTCCCGACGACGGTCGCCGCGACGACCGCCCCGAGGAGCGCGGCGAGGTCGACGGGCGCCACCTCGAGCGGAAGATGCCCGGAGTCCAGACCCGCGAGCTCGAGCAGGGTGCCGACCATCTCCTGCAGCTCGCCGGCATTGCGCGCGATCGACTCCAGCAACGGATCGTCCTCGGCCCGGCGGTCCTGGTCGTCGGCGAGCACGCTCACGTTGGCGGTGATCGCCGTCAGCGGGGTCCGTAGCTCGTGACCGACGAGCGAGATGAAGTCGTCCTGGGCGCGGGCCAGCTGACGGCCGAGCTCCTCCGCCCGGCGCAGCGCGACGAAGACCCCGATCTGCGCGGCGACACCCTCGAGGAGAACGGTCAGCAGGTCCTTGTCGTACTCGGCGGCGCCGGCATAGCAGGTGAGTACGCCCAGCAGCGAACGCCCGTCGCTGACCGGCACCGCCAGCACGCTGTGGATGCCGTGCCGCAGACAGATGCCGACACGGGTCCTCTCGAACTCCGTGCGCAGGCTGACGGCGTCGGAAAGCTCGGGGATCCAACCGGGCCGGCCGCTCTCCCACACCCGGCCGGTGACCCCCTCACCCTTCACCGGGGTGTGCCCGAAGAACTCCTCCGGCTCCTCCCCTGACGCGCTCCAGTGCCCAACCGCACGCAGCTCGCCGGTGGTCTCCTCGACGAGGTAGAGCTCCGCCGCCGACCATCCCAGCGTGCTCACGACCGCCTCGAGGATGCGAGGGGTCGCCTCGGGCACCGAGACGGCGGACGTCAACGCCCGTTCGACCTCGCGGTGACAGGCCCGGAACCGTTCGACGCGGCGCAGGGCGGTGACCTCATGCGAGACGACCACGGCACCCCGGCGCCCGCCGTCGCCGCCAACGATCGGCCGGGCGGTCACGGACAACCGGCGTTCCCGGTGCCCGGGCATCTCGATGACGAGGTCGGTCTCCGGCACGTACTCGCCCGCCAAGGCACGCATCAGCGGGGTGTCCTCCACCGCGACGGCCTGGTGGTCCGCGTCGTACAGCTTGCCGTTCAGGGACTCCATGAAGTCGATGGGCACATCACCGGTCGCCGGCAACCCGTGCAACTCCCGGAGGGCACGGTTCATCAGGACGATGCGGCCCTCGGCGTCGCAGGCCGCCACGCCCACGGAAAGGCTGTCGAGCAGCGCGGCGAGATACCCCGCGTTGCGGTCCGCCCGTTCCTCCACGGCCAGGTGCCGGGTCACGTCCGTCATGAAGACGCAGGCGAGCGGCCCCGCAGACCCCGGGATGACGGTGAGCTCCAGCTCCACCTGCACCCGATGACCTGCCCGGTGCCGCAGGCTGAGCTGCCGGCGTACCGGATGAGCGGGAGCCGCCGCGAACAGCCGGCCCAGAGCCGCACCGACCGGCCCGTTGCCGTAGTAGGGCTCGAGGCAGTCGTCGAGCCGGCGACCGCACACGTCGGCGCGGGTGAACCCCAGCAGATGCTCCGCGGCATGGTTGAACCCGACGACCGTCTCGCGGGTGTCGACCACGACGACGGCCTGGGGAACGCTTTCGATCAGGGCGAAGCTGTCCAGCCCCGCAATAGCCTCAGCGTCCGGACGACGAGGCCCGCCGCTCACGCGTTGATGGCCTGAGACGCCACACATCCGGCGGCCGTGAAATCGTGCCCGTGCCGACCGGCGTCGGCGAGCCGCTGAACGACGGAGACGAGCTCGCTGTTGGGGGTCGGCTTGAGCAGCAGCGCGCAGGCCCCCGACTCGGCGACCCCGGGATCGCCCGGCTGAAGCTGCCCGGTGAGGATCGCGATGGGGGTGTCGGCCAGCTCGGCATCGCCACGAACAGCCCGGATCAGCTCCCACCCGTCCATCCGAGGCATCCCCAGATCGGTGAGAATCACGTCCGGCCGATGCTCCCGAGCCATGTCGAAGGCCGCGGCACCGTCCGGAGCCCGAAGAACCGTCATCCCGGCACGGGTGAAGACACGCTCAAGGATCATCGCGATGTCATCGACGTCCTCGGCGATGAGCAAGACAGTCATGTCCGAGCTCCGGCAGCTGGAAGTAAAAGTCGCTACCACTATCGTCCTGCCCGAGACCCCACCGCCCGTTTTCCTTCCAAAACCATTTGAAGTCGGACAAATCACGCGTCTAAACTCACCCATTAGAGCTTTTTTTCGTACGCCCTCAATGCGACGTCGGCTCAAGACACCCGAACTCGGCCGCCGCCCCGGTGACCTCCACCATCAGCCGCTCGGGCCGCACGTCCCCGACGACGCAGCCGGCCTCCGGGAAGCTCACCGCGTACACGACACCCGGCGCAGCCGTCATGGCAGCGACCTGCACCGCGTCCTCGTCGATCCCCAGATCGAGCAACGCCTGCCGAGTGGAACCCGGGGCAAAATCCCCGGCCTTGCGCAACGTCGCCAGCCGGGGCCGGATTCGGCCGGCCAGCCGCTCCCCCGCCTGCTGCTCGTCATAGGTCAGCTCATGCCGCCGCTTCCACCCATTGTTGTCGGCATTGTTCGGAGCCGCGTCCCCAACCGGTCCCTCCCGCTCGACCGGCGGCGCCACCGACGCCGACGCCGACGGTTTCGGCGACGAGTCCCCGTCGCGAGTCCCTGGTGTCGCACAACCCGCCGCCACGAGGGCGGCCACGACGC
This sequence comes from Actinoplanes sp. NPDC049548, assembly GCF_040676695.1. Classification (NCBI taxonomy): domain Bacteria; kingdom Bacillati; phylum Actinomycetota; class Actinomycetes; order Micromonosporales; family Micromonosporaceae; genus Actinoplanes; species Actinoplanes sp. NPDC049548. The sequence goes on along the minus strand of NZ_JBFAPM010000001.1, from coordinate 760,304 downwards.
CCGGCACCCACCGACCCTTCACTCGGGCCTCCCGATGGTGAGAAACGGAACCGGGCACTCAGCACACGTGCACTCGGTAAGACTGTCGCACCGAGCCTCAACCACCTCCGCAAGCGCCGCCCGCACCGCGACCAGATCAGCCATCCGCCGATCGATCTCGGTGATCTTCCCGGCAACCCGCTGCTGCAGATCCGGCCCGGGATGCCGCCGCCGCCCGGCATCCAGCAGCTCCGCCACCTCATCCAGCGTGAACCCGAGCCGTTGCGCAGCCTTGATCACCTGCAGCAGCGCGACGGTGTCGGGCGGATAGATCCGGTGCCCGCCGAGCGACCGGTCCGGCTCGGCGAGCAACCCTCGCCGCTCGTAGTACCGCAAGGTCTGCACGTTGACGCCGGCCCGCTCGGCGACCTCCCCGGTCCGCAGCCCGCTGTTCATCGGATGCCGCGCGCACGCTGCGTCAGCGCGGCCAAGACGTCGCCGTGCTGCGGCGGAACCTCGATATCCAAGACGACCGGGTCTTCACCGGTCACCCCGAAGGTGAAGAAGCTGCAGCATTCGGTCTCGCGGGCGGTGAGGTCGCGCGTGGTGTCGGCGAGGCCGGGCTCGCCGGTCAGCTTCAGGCGGGTGTGGGTCAGGCTGAGCTGCTCGATCTCCCGTAGGTGAGAGAAGAGCGCATCGAACTCGCGTAGCCGGAAGGGCTGCTCGGCGGTGGGCAGCGTGCACGCATCCGGGACGACGTACGACATGGTGGGCCTCCTCGTGGCGGTGTCCGTACGACCTTAAGCCTGTACCTGGGTACCGGATATAAGTCCCGCTACTGTGCGGGCTGCCATGAACGATGATCACGTCTTCCGAACGCCGCCACGCTCTGCTGTGCTGGCCGGAGGGTTCCTGCTCGGCGCCGGCTTCTTCGGCGTGGCTTCTGCCACCTCGACTTCCATGGGGGCCCGCGTCCCGCTCGGCATCGTGGCGCTGATCTTCCTGGTCGTTGCCGTGCGCTGCGCCGCCATGCGGATCGTCGCGGATGCCTCCGGCCTCAAGCTGTACGGATCACTCTTCAGCCAGCGGATCCCGTGGGCTTCCATCGAGGCCGTCGTCGCCGGCGAGACCGAGGTGGATGCCCAGGCCTTCGGCGTCCGTACCCCGATCATCATTCTGACCACCGGCCGGAAGGTGAAGGCCCAGCCGGTCTCGTCCCACAGCTTCTTCGGCGGCAGCGAGACCGCCGCCGACCACATCGCCGGCCAGCTGGAAGACCTCCGGAGATCGAACTCCGGACCACCGCGACCCGCAAACGGCCGACAAAATCAGCCGACGCGACTACCCCGTAGCGGTTAGATCGCCGGTGTCACTCGCGTTTGAGTTCATTAGCGTCGAAGTGTGACCCTCTCCTTGACGACGATCATCATCACTTCGTGGTCGGCCTTCGCAACGATGAGCGTGATCGCAGCGGCGATCTGGCTGCGGGGGCGCGGCCGTGGGACATCGCGGCTGTTCGGCCGGGGCTTCCCATCGCCGGTGCGACTCTCCCCTCGCAAGGCCCGGCCGGACTCGGCTGCGCTCGAGCAAGCTCACCGGTTGTGGCTCGATGGGCTGGCCGGCAAGAGCGGCTGGGATGAGCTCTCGGACACGGGACGGCACCACCTGCCGCCGGAGCTGCTGAAGATGTCGACGTACCGCCTCGGCCCGGACAGGATTGCGCGTGCCAAGGTGCCAGACCAGAACTGATCTCACCGGCGCGCCACCGCTTGCCGCGCACCTGCAATCCAAGGAGTGACGTTCCTGCGGTTTAAGGCTCGGCTCCCGCATGACAACCGAGAGTCTTGTCGCCCGGTAACTAGAACAAGACGGGAGCCCGATCAGCGGCGGGATGTGACCCCGCCGGGGAATGGGTCTTGGAACACGTGGGATCTAATTGACGCCTCCGGGGAGTTCGCCAGCGGTGAGCAGCGGGTGAATCAGGCGGCGGCACGGGGAATGCCCGGCAGCAGCCGGTAGGCGGCGGACACCGATGCCGCGGTGGCTGATTCATCGAATAGCGTCTCGGCCCGCATACGCGCCGCATTTGCCTCTCGTCCGACAAGTTCCCGCTGGCGCAGACGCTTGACGATCTCCCGGGCCAGCGCAGCGGAATTCTCCGGTTCAACCACGGAACCGGCCGCGGGCAACGGACCGTTGATCAAGGCTTCCTGGCTGCCGGCCACGTTGGTGGCAATAGTCGGTCGGCCGCTCGCCATGCCTTCCAGCAGAGACAGCGACAGTCCTTCCCACCGCGACGGCGACAGGATCACGTCGGCCGCGCGCAGGACGGGGCGCACGTCGTCGAGCGGCGCGCGCGTGACGATTCCCCGCTGCCAATCCGCCTCGTTCGTGTAGCCCTCCCCGACCAAGAGCAATGTGGCGGAACCTTCCTCCGCCCGCACCTGCTGCCAGGCCTTCACTGCGACATCCTGCCCCTTCTGGTAGGAGCGCCGCCCGACAACCGTGGCGACGAAGGCGTCCTCGGATACCCCCAGCGACCGACGGGCGGCAGCCCGCTCCGCGGCGGTTGGGACGCGCATCGCCGTGAGGTCGACGCCGTTGAGCACCACCCGGCCCACCCCGGCGATGCCCTCGTCAAAGCCTTCCCGCTGCTCCTGCCAGCTGCAGAACAGGGTCATGTCGGTCCATCGGGTGGCGAACCGCTCCCACCGGATCGCGGCGAGCCTGGTTCGGCCCTCGACAGCGAGGAATGACCAGGCGTGCGGCTGGAACACCGTCGGGATCCGGCCGCGCACCGCCAGTCGACCCACCAGCCCGGCCTTGCTCGAGTGAAGATGGACGAGGTCGGGCGCGGCGCGGTCCAGGATCTCCCGCAGCGCCTGACGTTCGCTGGCGACGCCCTTAGCGGGCTCCCGCCGCGACTCCCAGGGCAGCCACCGCACCCCAGCCGCCGTCAACCGCTCGGCAAGCGGGCCGTCCGGGCAGGCCACGGCTGTTTCGAAGCCCTGCGCCCGCTGAGCGCACGCGAGCCCGAGGACCACTCGCGCCACTCCTCCTGTCGTCGGCTGGGTGACATGGACGACCGAGGTCATGACCGCTGATCTCGCGCCTGGTCGAGGGTGCCTAGAACGAGCGTTCGGAAGTCGTCGGCAACCCGCTCCCACTCGAAGCGGCGGCTCCACTCGCGAGCTTTGGCCGACATGTCCTGGCGGCGTTTGTCGTCGCGCAGCAGGCCGACCACCGCCTCGGCCACCTGCTCCGCGCTGGTGGGGTCGACGAGCAGCCCGCTGACGTTATGGCGGACCGCGTCAAGGACACCGCCCTGTGCCCCGGCCACGATCGGGAGCCCGGCGGCAGCCGCCTCCGCGTACACAATGCCGAAGCCCTCGCCCGTCCGCCCGTCCTCGCTGGTGCGGCTGGGCAGAACGAATACGTCGCTGGTGGCGAAGAGCCGGTCCCGCGTGTCGTCGTCCACCAGTCCGAGCAGGTCGACGTGCTCGCGCAGGCCGCGCGCCTCGACCTCGCCTCGCAGCCACCGCTGTCGATCACCGGTGCCGACGACCGCCCAGCGCACGTCTGGAACGTGCTGCCGGATCAGCGGCATCGCTTCCAGCAGCACGTCGTGGCCCTTGTAGGAGTCGTTGATGCGGGCCACCGTGAGAATCGTCCGCCGGTTCCCGCGTACGCCGGACCGCTGCCGGGGCACCGGGGCGGGAATGCCCGGAGGGATCACCGCAATCGGGCCGGCCAGCGGCGCCACTGCCTCGACGAGCGTCTTGGTGTACCGACTGACCGCCACGCCGTGATCCGCTCGCTGGGCGCAGAGCCGGGTGGCGCCGGGCCATGTGGGCACCTCCTTAGCGTGGTAGTACTGCACCCACGCGGCGCCGGTCAGCAGCTTCGCCAGCGCGGCGGCATATCCGCAGCGTACGTGCATGCCTAGGACAACGTCCGGCCGGAACCGCCGGGCGTGGCGCGGCGTGATCGCGGTCAGCCGAGCGATCGACTTGCGACCGCCGCGAGGCGTATTCACCGCCCGGTGCACCGGGTAGCGGGACGCCGCGTCCCACTCCACCGAGCCAGGCTCGGCCAGCGTGAGGATCTCGACCGGCCCGTCCCAACGTTCGGCCAGCCCGTGCGTCAGCGACTCGATGCCGCCGATCGCCGGCGGGAAGACCGGTGTGATGATCTGCAGGCGCGCGCTCATCGGCGATCTGCTCCTTCGATGAGTTTACGGGGGCGCGGAAGCCGGCGGCGCGGTCGCGCGCTTAGCCGCTCGTATAGCCGGCTGACCTCCGCCGCCAACCGCTCAGTGTCAAAACGCACCACCACCTCGGGCACCGGCAGCCGGGCCCCCCGCCGCTCGGCGAAATTCGCCAGTTCGGCACGCAAAGATCGAAGCAGAGCTTCCGGGTACGCCGATGTCCGCCGCGCTCCAGGTGTATCCGGCGGCCCGTGCTCGCCCGGCGGAGTCAGCTCGTCCAGCGGGGGGCACTTGGCATAGATCGCGGGCAGCCCGCTGGCCAGGGCCTCCAGCACTGCAAGGCCGAAGGTCTCCGAGTCGGACGGTGACGCGAACACATCCATCGCGCACAGCACCTCGCGGGCGTGGCGGACCTCGCCGGTGAAGACGACACGACCGTCGACGCCGTACCGGGCCGCAATCTGTTTCAACTGTTCGCCCGCCGAACCATCCCCGGCCAACAGCAGCGTCACCTCGGGCAATTCGGCGACCGCCTGGATCAGCCGGTCGAACCGCTTGCCCGGCTCCAGCCGTCCGACGCCGCCGATCACCACCGCGTCGTGCGGGATGCCGAGCCGCGCCCGGGTGGCCGATCGCAGCTGCGGGTCGAAGGTAAGCTCGCTCGCGTCGATGCCGTTGGGGATCACCGCGATGCGGTTCTCGGTGACACCCCAGGCGCGGAGCCGCGTGGCCACCGCGCCGGACACCGCGATGGTCGACTGGCCGAGCCGTTCCGTGGCGGAATAGAGCGCGCGGACCCCGGTAGTGGTGTGCCGACCCTCGATCATGCCGTCTCCGAGCGAGTGCTCGGTGGCCACGATCGTCGGCACACCGGCCAGCCGAGCGGCCACCCGGCCGAAGACGCAGGCGCGGTATAGGTGGGCGTGCACCACGTCGTAACCGCGGGTCCGCATAAGGTCGCGCAGCTCACCAACGGCGGTCAGATCGTGGTTGTGCCGCATGGTGATCTCATGGACGACCGTGCCGTCGGCACGGATCGCATCGGCGACCGTGCCGGGATTCGAGAGCGTGACGACCTCGCAGTCGTGCGGCAGCCGCCGCAGCAGCAGCCGCAGCTGGTGCTCGGCGCCGCCGGCGTTCAAACCGGTTATCACGTGCAGGACGCGCATCGGGCGGGCGGCCGTCAACGGGACAGGTCAGCGGTCACGCCGAACACCGCGCCCGCCCACTTCGGCCAGCGCTGCTCCCAGGTCTGGTCGCGGGCCCATGCGAGCGCGCTGGCCGAGGTGGCCGGGTCGACGTCGGCCGCTGCCAGCACGGCGCGCGCGAACGACGCCGGCTCATCAGCGAACCAGACCCCCGGCGGCGACTGGCGGTCGAGTCCGGTCTCCCAGGTCGTGCTGACGACCGGGCGCCCGCGAGCGGCGTAGTCGAGGAACTTCATCGACGACTGGCCCCGGCAGTACCGCGGCCGGTGCGGGACGAGAGCGACCGCCGCGTTGTCCAGCACCGCTGCGATTTCCGGGCGCTGCACCACGCCGTGCCACCGGATTCGCGGCCCGAACTGCTCGAGCAGCTGGGCAAACTCGGGCGCGGGCTCCTCACCGTACCCCGCGTAGCGAAACTGGCCGTACAAGTCGAGGGTCCAGTCTGGAAGCCTGGTCATCACGTCGCGGACCAGGTCGGCGTCGAAACGCTCGGAGAACGTGCCGACGTAGACCATGCGGCGTGACGTGCCCACCGGACGCGTGCTCGCACCGACCAGGTCGGACTGCGCGCCGTTGGGCACGAACACCACTTCGCGCCCGGGGAACAGTGCGGCGAGGCTTTCATTCGCCACGATGATCGTGTCAGCCTCTGTGGCGATCTGCTGATACATCCGGCGTACATGAGGACGTTTCCCGTCGAGCAGCGCGTTCCAATCGTCCGCGGCGTCGAACACGCGGCGCGCGACCACGTCCTTGGTCGCCGCCCATTGCCAAGGCACGTTGACGACCACTGCGGTGTCGGACGGATCGCCGGCGGCACAGAGTGCGTTGACGGTCCGCCGGAGTAGGAGGTTGTCGACAGCCGCCGCCGCGGCGTTGCGGTGCCCCGGGACCAGAGTGGACCGCGAGTGCGTAGTAAACGCGCTGCCGGACCGCTGCACCGGCACAGGACGGAAGCTGCGCAGCCATGTCATCCGTTCGCTGCTACCGAGCCGGCGGATGTCGGTCGGCGCCTCGATAAAGTCGAGGTGCAGACCATTGGCCGTCGCCTGGGCGGCCAGCGCGTGCTCGCGGCGAATCGCGGGATGCCAGGGGCTCTTCGCCACCATGACGAGATGTTTCATGCGGCAACCTCGGTACGTTGGGTCGGGATGAGTGCCGCGGCCACGCGGATGAGCGCGGCGGCGGATGCCTGCCAGCTATGCCCATTGGCGGTGCCCGCAGCGGCCACCGCCATCCGGTCGCGCAGGCCGTCGCGGGACAGACGGAGGAGCGCTTGCGCCGCCACCGCCGCGTCGCGAAGAACTACGATGCCGGTCTGTTCCGCAGCGACGGTCTCCGGCAGGCCGCCCTCGGCGGAGACGATCACCGGGCTGCCGCACGCCTGTGCCTCGATGCTGACGAGACCGAGCGGCTCCGCGCGGGCGAGGTAAAGGGTGGCGAACGCCCCCCGGTAGATCTGGACCAGTTCGTCATCGGAGACGCCGATCCGCACGTTCAGGCGCACGCCGCACCGGTCGGCGATCTCCTGCAGGCGTTGTCGTTCGGCTCGGTCGTCGTGGTGCGCCACGAGCACGACCGGCAGCCCGAGGCCACTGCGCCCGGCCGCCTCGATGACGAGGTCATGGCCCTTGCCGGCAATCAGCGATCCAACGGTCAGCAGATGACGGGGCTCGACTGCGGCGGGTGTCATCATGGCCGGAGCACCGCAAGGCAGGACCTCAGCGGTACGGCCGTACGCCGCCAGGATGCGCGACGCGGTGTACCGCGAGTTGGTGGCGACCACGTCCGCCTCGGCGATGGCGGCCCGGTCGGTGTCCCGTTCCAGCCGGCGCAGGCCCGCGTAGAGCGCCCGGCTGCGCGGGTTGAGCGTTGAGCGCAGTCCGGATTCGTAGTCGATGCGGCGAGGCTCGTCGCAGTACCGGATCACCGGGACGGCGCACTTGCCCGGCGAAATCGCTCCGCGCAGCGCCGAATCCGGATTTGCGAAAATGACGTCGACGCCCGCCCGCTGCGCCATCGCACCCATCGTGGACCATGCGGCTCGCAGCCTGCGTAGGTCGAGGACGCGCTGCGGCGGCCGCAGCGCCACCGGCAGGCCGGGGGCAGCCAGCTTGACCGGTACGACGTACGGCCTGGCCGTCACCGGCTCTGCGCACGACGTCGTGAACTCGATCACCTCGGCGTCAAGTGCGGCGACCTGTTCGGCCAATCGTCGACGTGCTCCGCCGTTAGTGAGGCCATGCATCACCGCGATCCTCATGCTGGGCCTCCGGAAAGGGCATAGACCTTCTTGAGGTCGGCCACTTGCCGCGCCCAGGTGTGCCGTTCGGCGGCGACCCGGGCTGCCGCCGCGCCCAGGGCATCGCGGCGGGCCGGGTCCCGGATCAGGCCGTCGAGCTTGCCGGCCAGTGCGGCGACGTCCCCCACGTCGACCAGCTCACCAGTGACACCGTCCGCGATGAGCAACTCCATCGCGGTGACGCGCGTGGCCACCACCGGGCGGCCCTGCACCATGGCCCGGACCAGGATGCCGCTGGACGGGTTCGAGCTGCGGTAGGGCAGCACCACCACTCCGGCCGCCGCGATCACCTCGGTGAACTCTCGATCGTCGAGGTAGCCCAGCCAGCGTGGCGGCTTGGCGAGCCCGGCGCTGTCTGCCCGCAGCGCGGCTAGCCAGTCTTCGTGCTGACGTGCGCACGTCCCGGCGATCAGTAGTTGATGATCGGTCTGGTAGTCGGATGTGGCGCTGATCTTCTGCCATGCGTCCAGCAGATCCTCAAGACCTTTTGCCGGGCTGAGGAAGCCACCGAAGACCACGGTTCGGGATCGAGACGGTGGTGGACCAGGTACAGCAGCGTCGGCGCCATGGTTAATCAAGCCAACCCGCGCCATTCCGCCTGCCTTGCACTGACGAACCGCTACGTCACTCAGAACAGCTACTGCGCCAGCCCGGCGCCGGACGTATGCGGTGATGGGACGGTTCAGCAACGGAGCGAAGACCCTGTGCGCCACCGCGTCACGCCATCCACGTCGGGCCGGCATCACCGCCGCGCCAGGCGCGTCAGCCAGCACCGGCGCGTCATGTGCCACGACCACCACGTCTCGGCGCAGGGTTACGGCGACTACGGCGAACCAGAACGGACCGGCCGTAGTGCGTCCCAGCTCTATATGCACAGTTCCGGCTTCACGGATGCGACGGACAGCGCGGATACCAGCGAGCAGAGCCGGCCAGGCGGACGCAGAGGACTCGCAGAGTGACACCTCCCACACAAGCCGGCCTTGCCTCCTCAATTCGGCAACCACCTTGGACGCCACATGCGCCACACCACCGGCTGTAGGACGTACGACCAGCACATTCGTTTCGGTCATCAGAGCGCACTCCCGGGGCTGGTCGGGTCGTCGGAACGGGAGAGCAGGAGAATGATCTGGGGCTCTTCGCCGGAGTTTGCAATCTCACCCACGTCGGTCACAGAAGGCTCCGGTAATGGAGGACGGTCTGGTCGATCATCGAGTCGAGACCGAAGCGGGTGATGTCACGCCGGGCGGTACCCCCGAGCGCGTTGGCCAGCTCGGCGTCCTCGATAAGCCGATCAATCGCGGCCGCCAGGGCGACCGGGTCGTTCGGTTCGACGAGTAAGCCCGATCTCCCGTGCGTCAACACCTCGTCCACGCCGTCAACGCGGCTCGCAACGACCGGGCGCCCGAGCGCCATAGCCTCCAACGGCACATATGCGAAGGACTCCCAGCGGGACGGCATGCAGACGACCGCCGCTTCCCAGATCAACTGAGCGATGTCATCGACCCAGCCCTGGAAGAGAACACGCTCAGGCGCGACCAAATCGGCCAGCCGCTCCAGTTCCGCCCTCTGCGGACCCGACCCGGCCACGACGATGTTCCACTTCGACGTGGAGGCAGCGGCTGCACGGATCAGGAGGTCGTGGCCCTTCTGCCGAATCAACGATCCGACGGCGACGACGGTCGGAGCTCGAGTCGGTGGTTGATCGCTCGGCGGCGCGAAGCGGGACAGATCGATGCCGTTGTGGATGCTGACGATACGTCTCGAAGACAGCCCGTAACGGCTGATGATGAACTTCCGCGACGCGTGGCTCACAGCAATGATGGAGTGGGCGAGACCAAGTTGTAGACGCTTAAAAGCTGTCTTCGCGGTGGCAGCGCCCCTCGTACGCGGGTCGTCACTGAGTGACGCATCCGCCGCGTTGCTCCGTGGCAGGTGCTCAGTAACCACGACTCGCCGGCTTTTCAGGCGTGACTTAGCAAGAATCCCTAACGAGCCTCGGTCGTACGTATCGGCGAGGTGCAGGTGCCATACGTCTGCGCGCTCCACGCCGTTCTCGAACGGCATGAAAGCGATCCCGAGCTCCGTCGCCACCCGGCCGACCGTCGAGTCGCCGGGGGCGGCAAGGCTCACCGTCAGCCCTGCACCCATCAAGCCTTCGGCCAAGTCTTTGATGTGCCGACCGACTCCACCCGCCGCGCGCGCGTCGGTTGCCAGGACTACTTTCACCGGGGCCTCGCGATACTAGGGATCATCCGAACCATCTCGACCGGCCAACCGCGCAGCGCCGACAGAGCAAGGACGTATGCGACTGCGGACACCGTCAACGCCATCCACGGCGTCGCAACGAAGATCCACCCGATCGCGACGGCGACCGCCACAGCGGCGGTTGGCAGTAGGCTCACTCTGCTCAACGCTGCACACGGAATTCGGTCGCGCAAGATCAGCCACGAGCCGCCACAAACGATGACTTCGGTCGCCACGGTCAGCCAGGCGGATGCACTGATACCGAATCTGGGCGCGAAGAGGAGATTTCCGCCCACGTTGAAGGCGAGGGCGATGATGTTCTGTCCCACCAGCCAGCGCGCCCTAGCGGCGGCGACGACCACTACACCCAGAAGCTGGGTCAGCATGGAAACCGCACCCGCTACTGCGAGAATCCGCAGGATCGGCCCAACCTCTCCATAGGTGTCGCCAAACAGCAACGTCATCACTCCCCGAGCGTTTGCAGCCACGATGACCAGGCCCGGCATCACAAGACTCATGAACCAATGCCACAGCCGGGACAGCAGTACGCCCATCCGGTCGGGTTCGTCCCACTCAGCTGCCAGTTGAGGTAGCGCAATGGACATGACCAGACCAGGAAAGATCGTCAGGATACTGAACAGTTTGACCGCACTCGCGTACTGACCGACAACCTCTGCCGGGAAGATATTCGAGAGAATCACGACATCGATCGACACATAAGCGGTTGACAAAAACGAGGCGAAGCCAATGGGGAAGGCTTCTTTGATCAAGTGCACCGGCGACTGAACGCCAGCGGCGTCACCATCAGCGGCATCTCGCGGCGACATCCACTGCGATGCCACTCGGAGCATGACGAGACTGTTGACGACTGCAGCCGCCGAGGCAAAGGCCGCAAGGAGAACAGCGGGTGCCCCGAGCGAAGCGGACCCGACGATAGCGATGGTCGAGATAATCGCCGTAGAGAGATCGACCGTTGCCATCCGGCCGACTTCATGCTTGGCATAGAAGAACTGGCGCATGGCAGTGGTGCCGGCTAATGCAACGGCTGGCGCCATGACCAGCAGGGTGCCTCCACGAGTCGAGTCGTATGCGAAGAAGCCCGCGATCACCACCGCTGCGGCAGCCACTATGCTCGACCACACCAGGTTGGCCTTCAGCACAAGTCGACCGAGAGCGGCAGCGTCTACTTTCTTCTGCCCTAGTGCCCGCCCGAACACCTCACTGAAACCGAATTCAGTAAGGGCTAGAAGCATGTAGAAGGCAGCCAGACCCGCCGCATACTCACCGAACTCCCCGGGCAGGAGACTGCGGACCACCACAATGGAGGACACCGCGGACAGGACTGAGCCTGCCACCTTTCGGCCGATCAGCAGTACGGCTGATCCCGCCAGTTTCCCTGCGGTTTCACTGACGTCTGCCATCACGACCGTGCCCGGCAGATCCGACGACAAGGCCCGTGATGCTCGATCACCGCACTGCCAGTCACTGAACCTATCATCGCGGCGTCGACGTGCCCGGCAAATCAAAGGGCGACAATTGGACGCCCTTAAGCTTATTCATATGCACTTCTAATCCTCAGCGGATTGACCAACAAAACAGCGGCCTACCATTCACCTAGATGACCCTTGTGATCATTCGCCGTCAGTGAATCCCGCCATATTCCGAACTCTACCTCGGGACCCGACACGAATCCGTCCGCACAGACCCGTACGGGGGAAGCCGAGCGGCTGATTGATGATGGCGATTCGGCCACGCCGCCAGGTTAAGTTCGCAGCCTTTTGTCCGGAGCCCCGCTCCGGCTGGTCGGTAGTGAGATTTACCAGCGCATCTCCCCAGAGCAACGCAGTACACGAGAGGGCTTTCCGTTTCATGTTCGCCCGCGGATTCCCGCTACATGTAAGCCGTGGTTTCTGATCATCCGCCAATGAGACTTTGGGGACCGTGATGGCTACGGCTTCGCTACCGCACTGCACCCAGCGACGACCTCATCACGCTGAGAGATGCACCGAACGTGGGGTTGCCACCACGACGATTGGGTCCCGCTGATGAGCAAGAGAATCAGACTGAAAGCGTCGGCGTCCCTCGCCGCCGTCTTGAGCTTCATCATTCTGACTGCGCAGGACCCGGCCTCGGCGGCTACGGCGAAGGGGACTGCGGCGACGCACAAGAACCCGGCCAAGACCACCCTTGCCAAGCGCACCACCAAGTCGGCGGCCGCCCAGCGCACTCCGAAGCCCTCACCCAAGCCCAAGCCCAAGCCCGCGCCAAAGCCCACGGTTGCGCCCAAGCCCACGACCAAGCCCACCGTCGCGCCCAAGCCGAAGCCCACGGTTGCGCCCAAGCCGAAGCCCACGGTCGTACCCTCGCCGACGATCGCGCCCCAGCCCACCACCGTCGTACCGGAGGCTACGGTGGCGGTACCGACGAAGGGTGCCGCGCCTCTGTCGCCGACCGATATCCAGATGGTCGGTCTTGTGGACGCCGTACTGGCCGATCTGAACAGCACAGCGCCTGCCGGGGCCCCGCCCGGAACATGGATCGACTCGACCGAATGCTTCCGCTGTGACGCCGGCCCGGCTCTAGCCCTGGCTGCGGCGGCCGCGGTTACCGGTGACGCCTCCAGACAAGCGGCGGCGGAGAAGATCTTCGACTACGAGATCAACGCTCACCAGCAAGCGAACGGTGCATTCGGCACGAATCCCGTCGGTCCGGATCTCGACACCATGTTCTTTGCCAACGAGCTGGGGATCGCCACCGTCTTACTCAAGCCGACCATGGACCCGGCCAGGTACGGGCGGTGGTCGACGGCCGTCGCCAAGGCGGCCGACTTCCTCATCAAGAACGGCAACCTTGCTTGGTACACGAACGGGAACATCGTGGTCGGCAACACTCTCACGATGGCACTCGCCGCGCGATTGACTGGAAACGCGAAGTACCTCACGGCCTACGAGACTGCGCTTACGTTTGCCGTTTCGCCACCCCAGTCTCGCTGGCCCGGCTACGGGTTCGTGTACACCAGCAAGGGGACGCAAGAGGACGGCCGGGACAGCAAGGGTTACTTCACCGAAGCTGTTTCGGAACCCGGGTTCGACGCCGAGTACACCATGCTCCAGCTCGACCTCCTCTCGCCGCTCTACTTGATCAACAAGGACCATCGAGTTCTCCGGTACCTGAACGCCATCACCAACCAGCTATGGGACCGGGTCAACACGGCGACGTGGCGCATGGACACCAGCGGAGGCACGCGCCACCCGCAGATCGGCCGGGAGTTCCCGTACGACACCGCGTCGGTGTCCGTACTCGCGAATGTTGGTGGCCGCACGGACCTGGAGCCGTACATTAGTAGCCAGATCGCCAAGTACACGACCGCATTCCGGGGCGGCAGAGGAGATCGTCTCAAGTATGCGTTCGGCCTGGCTTTAGCGAATGTCCTCATGAGCCAGCCAGGCAACTCCCGCCTCCGCTGAACGCGGCTACCGGCGTCGGACTTCGGTCCGGCGCCGGCAAGCCGTTTTGTGGCAGCGATCAGTGACATGGCCCAGTGAGGCCATATCAATCGTGTCAGGCTGGTCGGCCCAGCGCCTTGTAGCGCCAATCCGCAGCGCGCCACCGTGCCGAGTCAAGTGCATGGCGGCCGTCGATGATGCGCCGCTGCCGCACGACGCGTCCCATCATCGCCGGCTCGATCTCTCTGAAAGCCGCCCACTCCGTCAATAGAATCACGACGTCGGCGTCGCGGGCGGCGCCAAGAGCACTGTCGCAGTACGTCAGTTCTGGTCGAACTGCTCGGGCGTTGTCCATCGCTACCGGATCGTAGACACGAACGTCCGCGCCGAGCTGCCGCAACTGGTCGATGACCTCGAGTGCGGGGGCGTCGCGGATGTCGTCCGAATCCGGCTTGAAGGCGATTCCCAAAGCGGCGATCTTGAGGCCGGCGACACTTCCACCAGCGATCTCCTGCACCAAATCCACAGTGCGGTGACGAAGACTCATGTTGATGGCGTCGACCTCCCGGAGGAAGGCCACTGCATGACCCACTCCAAGCTCCTCGGCCCGGTGAGTGAAGGCACGGATGTCCTTCGGCAGGCATCCTCCGCCGAAGCCGAGCCCTGGCCTAAGGAATCGCTTGCCGATTCGGCTGTCGAGTCCGACGGCGGTGGCCAGATCCTGGACGTCCGCGCCTGCCGCTTCACACACCTGCGCCATTGCATTGATATACGAGATTTTGGTGGCGAGGAATGAGTTCGCCGCCACCTTCACCAGCTCGGCTGTCGCCATGTCGGTCACGACTACCGGCATATCGGGGGTGATGACGGGATCAAACGACCGCCGCAGCATATCCTCCGCCCAGGCTGATTCGACTCCGAACACCAGGCGTTCGGGTCGCATCGTGTCTTCGACCGCGAAACCCTCGCGAAGGAACTCGGGACACCACGCGACTTCCGCCAGAGGGCCGGCCGGTGCGATCGACCGTACTCGCCCGGCGAGCCGGCTAGCGGTTCCGACCGGCACAGTAGATTTCCCGACGAGCAACGCTCGCCGGTCGATGTGCAGGGCAAGTTCCTCGAAAGCCGCGTCCACATACTGCATGTCCGCAGCATGCGAGCCCTCCAGCTGAGGAGTGCCGACACAGACGAAGTGCACGTCACCGAAGGCGGCCGCTTCTTCGAATGAGGTGCTGAAGCGTAGGCGTCCAGAGTCCAGCGCCTTGGCGAGGAGTTCCGGCAGGCCCGGTTCGAAGAAGGGCACTTCGCCACCCGCGAGCTTGACGATCTTATCCGAATCGGTGTCGACGCCCATGACCTCGTACCCGAGGGCCGCCATGCAGATCGCATGAGTGGCGCCGAGATAGCCCGTGCCGATCACAGTGATTCGGGGCAGAGAGGGAAGCATGTCATCCTTAGTTCTCAACAGTTCAGGAAGCCGAGCGCTGCGACGCTGCCGAGCGGCGTCGAACCCCTTCATCGCCCTCCTGCCGCCAGCACTTCGTGAAGGGTCCGGATAACGATCTTGAAGTCGAGCCAAAGCGACCAGTTCTCGATGTAGTAGTTGTCGAATCGAGCTCGGTCGGCGATCGGCGTGTCACCACGCAAACCGCTGACCTGTGCGAGACCGGTCAAACCCGCGGGTACCCGATGCCGCCACTCGTAGCCGCGGTACTCGGAAGAGAACTGCTCGACGAAGAAGGGGCGCTCAGGGCGAGGGCCTACAAGAGTCATGTCGCCGCGGAATATGTTCCACAGCTGGGGGATCTCGTCGAGCGATGTGCGGCGCAGGAATTTCCCCACCGGACCTACCCGGTTGTCGGAGGCCACGGACCAGTTTGTCCGCGACTCCGCCTCGTTGACGGGACGCAGGGACCGGAACTTCAGAATCTCGAACGACTTCCCGTTGCGTCCGACCCGTTCCTGCCGAAACAGGACTCCCGGTCCACTCTCAAGACGAACGCCCAGGGCACATAGAACGAAGATCGGCGCCAGGGTGATCATGCCCAACACGCTGACCATCACGTCGATCGTGCGCTTCAAAGACCTCTGCCATCCGGACAGCAGCGGGGGCCGGATCCTCATCACCGGGATCGCGCCGATGTGATCAGGCACTCCGGTCTGGGTCTGGAGGTGATGCAGCCTCGGCACGACGAACACATCGTGCGTCTTGTCCATGGCCTCGCGCATGATGTCCGTAAGACGGGTGTCCGACACGTCGGGGTCCGCGATGATCAGGGTGCTCGCATTGTTGCGTTCGAGGGCACCCTTCACGTCATCGACGTCACCCAGCCGGGGAAGCGTCCTGGTCGCGGCATCCGCGCTCTTTCCGGTGTCGACGAAGCCGACTACGTGTAGACCGTACTGGGGGTATCGGTCGAGAAGCCGGGTTAGCTCAGCGCCGACCTGACCCGCGCCGACAAGAACGGTGCGATGCGAAACCCATCTGCGCCTACGCACCATTCCGATCGCCCAGCTGGTGCAGAACCGGCCGGTAAGAACCAGGAGAATGATGACGGCGGAGACCCGCAGGAATCCGTCGACCGCCATTCGGTCGTGCCGCAGCGCGATGACTGTTGCGACGGCCGCCACCGCGATCAACTGGCGGCCGAGAAGCCTAGGCAGGTCGTCCAGCGCGGAGAGATGCAGCCTCGGCCGGTACAGACCGCCGGCGGCGAAGAGCGCCGTCACCAGGAACGCACAGACGACCAACCCGCGGACATACGCCGCGTTCCAAAAGATCGGGATCCCGAGCGCCGAGACGTCAACAAGCAGGCTGAGCATCCATGCCTGGAGGCATAGCGGGCGGGGCGTCACGACCATCGTCGAGACTCTCTGTCCGCCGGTGACCAGACGGGACAGACCCTCAGCGGTGACGGCAAGGTCGTCACTAGGACGTGGGTTCACCGAGGGCCGAGCCGGCGGCACGGACACCTGGCGCTCCAGCGCCAGTCCTCTTCCGCTCCCGCTCGGCTCCGCCATCCGGCGGGCTGCGTGAGCCAGCCCCTTCTGACGCCCGACGCGTGCACCGTCTCGTGGCATCAAGAGCCTTTCCTAGAATTGTGGGGTGACATCGGAAAGATACGCGTGAGAAGCAGACTGGCGACACTTCTACACAGCCACTCATGAAGGGCTGACCAGTACTCGTGCGGCCACCGAACGCCCTTATCCGGCGACCGATGTACACCCTGCAACGCCGTACGCACTACCCCGAAAGGATCTCGCATTCCAAGCCCACCGGCGTCACGATCCAATCGAGGTACAATCTGTGATCGGGCTTGCAGATTGAGAATACCTATGCTGCCCGCCGCCCCAAGACGGGACATCTTCGGGCAGCTACACATCTGTAGGTGGAGCTGTCGCCGGTACGCACGCTCGTGCTGCGATCAAGTGCCCCCGGCGCATGGCTTCCATCACCTGAACTGTCTCGAAGACCTCGCCATTCGTTCACCTGATATCTACAAAGTGCGAACGATCAACATTCGCTAGACGCAGGGGTCATGCCCACCGACTGAACGGACAGCTTCGCTGGAAGCACCTCTGATACCCGGCACACCACTCGCCAATCTCAACGTCGATGTTGCGGACGCCACAACTGCGGATGATTGCAAACATCATCCGTTCGAGTGGCAGGAGTGGACACATCCTCGGAGATCCGCTTGTATATGTGTCGGACGATCGACGTGCCACCAGCGGCCGAGCCCGATTCACGGCCCTTCAATTTACGCCGGCCAACGTGAACGAGTCGGCCCGGGTCAGGCGGGGCAGTTCGATAGTCAGTCAGCAAGCCGCCGACGACGCCGAGTCCGTGGCACGCCTGAGTGGCATTGGACCGCATCAACGTAGCGCACGGTGCCGCCGACGATCCGCCCTCTTCCAACGCGACGGTCATGTGGCGGGGCCTTCGCCAAGACGCTCGAGCCTTCGATGCGGAGGAACCTGAAGGGTGAGACCGGTGCGACTGCGACGTCTACGACTCGCGGGCTCTGCTGAAACATCCCGCGAGTCGATTCAGCAGGCCGCGACCGTCGGCGGCGCCGCTGCGGCTGCGGGACTCGGCGGCGTCATGAGCGCTTCCGTCGGCGCCATTGGCACCATTGCATCTTATTCTCTGCTGATTGTTTTGGCCATGCCAGCGGCCTCAATCGTGACCATTTTGGTCGTGGCTCAGGAGGTTAGTGCAGCTCGTGCCGGCTTTGAGAACGCATGGGGCTCCACATTCGCGTATCAGGTCTATTTCACGACCGTCGCTGGTATCCCGGGCATTGCGTTAGTCGCAGCGGCCGCCGCCCTGAGCGGCGCACTGTGGTTATTTCGTGATGGCAATACAGTCAGGCACGGGCGGTACCTTGTGCCGCTGGCAGCCTTCACCGCACTGGTCGTGATAGCGGGTCTGTACCACGGCGTAGATCCCTTACTACTTGTCGTGCGATACTGCACGTTCGGTTCGGTGCTTGAAGGGTTTCTGATCTCCGCAGCTCTGCGACGACAAGTGGGTGGAGCGCGAGCCGTTCAATGGGGAACGGTGCTTGCCACCGCAGCCCTGCTGGCCGTGGTGCTGTTGGTCATTCGTGACTACGGGATCGGATTCGGGGTCTTCTACGACTCGGCGACTCCCGCAGTGGCCGGCGCGCTGGCGCTGGCGCTGCTCCGCCGAGGAAGCCTCTTCTCATGGAAGCGAATCGCGTTCTTCGCGGGTACGGTGGCCATTTTGTTGGTGTCTCTGCGACGCAACATCTGGCTGGCAGCGATCGGCGCCATCATCATTGCTTTCCTCTTCTCGAGGGCCCGCACCAAGTTCGCGGTCCGCATCGTGGCCGCCGCCGTCATCGCAATCGTCGCGGTGCAGGTCATGTTTCCAGCCGTCACGGAGGCGGTGATCGACCGCTTCGTAGCAGCAGACCTATTAAGCGGCTTCGACACCCGGGACGCCTCGACAGCGGGCCACTTCCAGGACATCGCGGTCGGATTCGACCTGGCTCTCGATCGGCCATGGATTGGGTACGGTCCGATCGACAACCTCCCCGGCTTGGTTGTCCACAGCGGATTCTACGTTCACAACGACGCCTTGATGGCCTGGCTGGGTTTCGGCGCCATTGGATTGATTGCGTACGTCGCGACGATTATAGCCGGCGCGGTGGTGGCGTTACGGGTTCTCAGCACACGAAGCTCGCTGGTCGACGCTACAGCGGCCTTCTTCCTCCTCATCACTCCTCTGGCCGGCATCTCCGCCGCTTTCCTCATGAGCTCCTATCGGTGGCCGTTGCTGTATGGCATCTGCCTCGGGATATGCGCCGCCTCAACCTCGAATAGGGTGCGGCAGGAGCGGGCGCTGACGCGCGCCAGGGCGTCGGAGCCGCGGGTGGCAGTGGTGAGCTCCAGTAGCCACGAATAAGTTACTTGGAGTCGAGTATCCGTATCGCCCGAGGGGCATTGCGCCGTGTCGCCCCCACGTACAACCATGGACGAGCGATTCGCAGCACGGGCGAGCCACGCGAAGGGACACCAGACCGGAAGCACGTCGACGGCTCGGTGTACTGCTAATACTGCGGCGAAAACGCTTCGCCCGTCCGGCGCCGCCATCTAATGATCTTGGTATCGACAACCACGTCCCCCAACATGGCCGATCGCCTGTCAATGGTTGACGCAATGACTAACCCGCCCGAGTGATTACGATGAGGGCCTATCCGGCTAGCATGCCGTTATACGCGATCTTGCTACGATCGGAAGGAACGCGCGGCTCAGGCGCCAGGGACGCCGAAAGGTCGAACCCCGTCGGTACGAACGACCAGATATTACACACTGAGACACCGAAGTGAAGCAGTCGATACACGTTCGGGTCGGCCAACCGACTGAACATGAAAATCGTACGTCTCCGGTCGGCCAAAACGTCCGGCGTCGCCGAGCAGATTTAGGATCATCGTGACGCTTTCGAGCCTGTACAAGACAGTGCGTGCACAGTGGAAAATCGTACTGCTGTCACTCTTGATCGGCGCTGCCGGTTCCGGGGTGTACTCGTGGCTACAGAAGCCCACTTACGCGGCGTCGACGCAGATCTTCGTCTCGGCCACTGGCGTGCGGTCCAATCTCGGTGACCTAAATCAGGGAGGCACCTTCGCTCAAGAGCGCGTGCATTCGTATGTGGAGATCGTCGACAGCCCGGTGGTGGCCAGGCATGTCATCGACTCGCTACAGCTACCCCTTAGCCCCGAGCAACTGGCCGACAGGGTAGAAGCCAAGTCTTCAGCGGACACGGTGCTCATCGACATCACTGTCGTGGACGAATCTCCCACTCGGGCCCACGACATCGCAGCCGCCATCGCCGCGTTCTTCCCACAGGTGGTCAACGACTTGGAGACGCCGTCGGGGCAGGAGAAGTCACCCGTCAAGGTGTCGGTGACGAAGCCCGCGGTCGCCTCGACCGATCCCGTCTCGCCGAAAATTACGCTCAATGTGATCCTCGGCGTTCTGGTTGGCGGCACCATCGGACTTGCGGGCGCGCTCGTACGGGAGTTCATGGACAAAACGGTCCGTGAAGCGGAGGCACTGGCTCAGCTCACCTCAGCACCAGTTCTCTGCACCATCCCGGTCGAGGCGAAATCGAACGGCTCACCCCTGATCATCGAAGGCAGCGCCCGATCCCCGCGGGCCGAGGCGATGCGGCAGCTCCGCACCAACTTGCAGTTCGTCAATGTCGATCGCCCCCTGCACAGCCTCGTCGTCACCAGTGCGATGCCGGGCGAAGGTAAGTCGACGACGACGTGCAACCTCGGTATCGCCTTCGCCGAGGCGGGGAACCGTGTGCTGCTGGTGGATGCCGACCTGCGACGGCCCAAGCTCGCCGAGTACCTGGATCTCGAGGGTGCAGTCGGGCTGACGAACGTCCTGGCCGGTCAGGTCACCGTAGGGGACGCCATCCAGCAATGGGGCAACACCGGCCTATGGGTTCTGACCAGCGGTTCCATCCCGCCGAATCCCAGCGAGCTGCTGGCGTCCCGCAACATGGCGGACCTGCTCGCCTCGCTCACCCGCGGGTTCGACATGGTCATCATCGATACCCCGCCGTTGATCCCGGTCACCGACGCCGCCGTGATGGCGACGGTCGCGGACGGTTGCCTCCTGGTGTCCCGGCACGCCAAGACGACTACGGCCCAGGCCACGGCCGCGGCCGGTGCGCTCTCGACCGTCGGCGCACGCCTCAACGGCTGCGTCCTGAACATGACGCCTCGCCGCGCGTCGTCGACGTACTACTACGGCTACACCACTGCCGACGGCGACCAGCCGGCCGGCGACTCCGCTCAGTTGCTCACCCAGCAGACGCTCACTCCCTCGTCGCCCCGAGCCAACAAGGGCTTCACCTACCCGCCAGCGCGGGCTGCGGCAAGTGTGCCGATGGCGTCTCAGGAAGCGGCTCGGCACCGGCGGTCCGTGCTGACGGACGCGCCGACTACGGAGATCCGGTTTCCTCGCGACAATCGACCGGCCAACGACGCCGAGGCGCGGCGGGCCTACAACGGGCAGCAGCCCGTCAAAGCCGTGCCACGGCGCTGAGGATCGTGTAGAGATCCCGTTCGATCGCCGTCGCGCACGTTCGGAAGGCCTCGATCGGTCGTCGTACGGGGTCTGCGAGATCGTCCTCATCGGCCGAGACGGGCTGGAGGTGATGCCGCCATCCCGGAAGTTCCTCGAGAAGCGTGCGGAACCGGTGACCCGCAGCACCTCCCCTGGGAGCGACTGCGGGCATCGCGCCTGCGATACGAGCGAACTGCCGGAGGGTAAAGGTTCGCCGTAGGACTCGCGGCTCTAGGGCTACACAAGCAGCGCGCTGGGGCCGCCCCGCCGCCAGAACCAGGTCGGCCGCCGCCAGCATCGGAGCCGTCACCGGCCGGCTGGTCGAGCCCTCGACGGCTATCCCGCGCTCTGCGAGGACCTGCACGGTTCCGGGGTGTACCGGGCCCCCCTCGTCGGCGTGCGTACCCGCACTCCAGACCCTGAGTGCTCCTCCACCAGGACCGAAAGAGTCGGCAATGGCGTACCGAGCAA
The DNA here is from genome assembly GCF_040676695.1 of Actinoplanes sp. NPDC049548. NCBI lineage: Bacteria > Bacillati > Actinomycetota > Actinomycetes > Micromonosporales > Micromonosporaceae > Actinoplanes > Actinoplanes sp. NPDC049548. The sequence continues at coordinate 738,836 of NZ_JBFAPM010000001.1, read as the reverse complement.
GAAATTCCGCCATCGGCGATCGGCAGATATTTGCGTGACAAACAAAGAGAATGTTGAAGCTGGCGCTGTCGAACACCTTGATCTCCCCGGTACGGCATACTGCGGTGGATTCGGGGCCACGATATCCGGCCTGAGGTTGAGTCGGCTGCCTCGCTCGCGCAGCTCTGCCGTAGGCGACACGATCGGATTAAGCCGAAGATCTTGTCGAGACCGACTGCCTGTCCGCCGTTCGCGGGGAACGGTCCTATCTACTCGATGGCGATTCCCACGAGGCAGGGACACGCGTTATTCATGAGTAAAGGTCTACGCACCGAGGTCCTGAAGAGGTCTGCCTGTCATGCAAGAGGAACATCCCAACGAGACTTCTGCAGGAGATCGGGGTCACAGAAAAGCGAGCGGGAATCATGATTCCCTCGCTTCTCCACCCCCGGACGGTGCGGACCGGTACGCATTCGAGGCGCCCACCGCTCCACCGAACATCAATTTCAAGCGAACGAGGCGGATGACCCATTCCGCTACTCCAAGCGAGTCGGCCGCCAAGCGTTCGGCATGGCGCCGAAAGCGCGTGGTGATCCCGGCCGCGGTCCTCGGCCTCTCCCTGGTGGCGTCGACCGCCACCGTGGGCTCTCAAGGGTGGAAGGCCGCGGATGACCTCCAGGTGGCGGCCGGCCTGTTCGGTCAGCTGCAGCGCCAGATCCAGCTGGCCGATCTGGCTGGCGCTCGGGTCACCCTGGCGTCCCTTCAGGAGCGAACGGATACCGCCCACGATCGAACCGACGGATGGCTGTGGTCGCTCACCGGACACATGCCGTGGATCGGCGACGACGTGGCGGCCGTCAGCACGGTTTCGAAGGCACTCGACAACCTCGCGGCCGACGGCCTCCCCGCCTTGATCAACGTGGCTGAAGGTCTGGACCCGGCCAAGCTGACCCCGAAAGGCGGACGGGTTGATCCGGCCGTTCTGGTTGCGGCAGCCCCGAAGATCGCACAAGGCCTCGCAGTGATTCGCGACGTACAGAAGCAGGTCGACGGCATTCCTACGGAGGGTCTGCGACCGGATCTGCGATCCGCGGTGGACCAGCTCGACCACGGTCTCGGCAAGGCGGAAGGCCTCGTCGGCTCCGCGGACAGGGCGGCCCGGCTGCTCCCACCGATGCTCGGCGCGGACAAGCCCCGCACGTATCTGATGCTGTTCCAAAACTTGGCGGAGGTACGGGCGACAGGCGGCATGCCGGGCGCGTATATCGTCATCAAGGCCGACAAGGGCGCCATCAACATCGTCGATCAGGGCACCACGGGTACCCTGACCAAGTTCGACAAGCCGGTCCTCGATGTCGACGCGGACATGGAGACTCTCTACACGGACAAGCTCTCCACCTATCTGCAGAATGTGAACCTGACGCCCGACTTCCCGACCACCGCGGCGCTGGCTCGGAAGATGTACGCGATGCGCTCCGGTACGGAAGTCGACGGCGTCCTGTCGACCGACCCTGTCGCGCTGTCCTATCTACTGAAGGTCACCGGATCGGTATCCGTGCCGAAGAGCGATCCGCTCACGGCCGACAACGCCGTACGGGTGCTGTTGTCAGAGGCGTACGCGAAGTTCCCGGACCCCAAGGATCAGGACCAGTACTTCGCGGGTGCTGCGCGGGCGATCTTCGAAGCATTGGTGAAGGGCCAGGGAGACGCCAAGGGCGTCCTCACGGAACTCTCGCGCGCCGCTGGTGAGCGGCGCCTGTTGATGTGGAGCGCCAACCCCGAGGAAGAAGCTGCGCTCGCCGGCACGGTGCTGGAGGGACGGCTTCCCACGACCGACGGCAGCTCGCCGACCGTTGGGGTGTTCCTGAACGACGGCAGCGGGGCGAAGCTCAGCTACTACCTGAACGAGGAATCGGTGCTCCGCGTCGGCGACTGCGATGAGGACGGCAGCCGCCTGCTGCACCTCAAGGTGACCCTCGGATCCACGGCGCCCAAGTCCGGGCTGCCGGCCTATGTCACGGGACTCGAACTTTCTGGCTCGCCGTACACGTCCCGGACCAACCTGATGATCTTCAGCCCCATCGGCGGCGGGGTGGTGGGGGCCGTGTCCGACGGCAAGGAGGTGGAGTTCGGCACCGGCATCGAACGGGACCGGGTCGTCGGTGTGATCACCGTGGACCTGCCGCCCGGATCGAGCAAGACGTACGACGTGACGCTTCAGACGGCGCCGCTTCCCGATGCGGAAGCTGACGTGCTCCCACGTCTGTGGACGACACCCGGGGTGCGGCCGTGGAAGTCGACTGTCGAGCCGGGGGGTCGGTGCACCTAGAACGAACTGACATGACAGTGAGCGGGCACTGCCCGTTGAAGCTGAAGGCTTAACACATCATTTGGAAGAGGCAGTCATGAGCCGCAATCGGGCTATTGCTTTTCTCACCTCATTCGTCGCCGCCCTTGCGATGACGTTGGGGCTCACGGCCTTCACCGCGACTGCGGCGTCGGCCAAGCCGGCCGTCACCTACCCGCCGTCGCCGCCGTCCCTGGTGGTCAACAAGGGCGTGGTCAAGTACGGCGTGAGCGTACGGGCGACCGGCCGCAAGTACGCCAAGAAGGAGAAGGTGACCATCACCATCTCCTTCCGCAAGAAGGGCTCGCACCGCTGGAAGACCGTCAAGACGGTGGTGGTTCGGGCCGACGGCAAGGGCGGCTTCACGTACAGCGTGAAGGCGTTCGCGCCCGGCATCCTGATCATCACCGCCAAGGGGAAGACCTCGCGCAAGAGCGCTTCCGCGGCGGTCTACGTGATCGACAAGAAGAAGGGCGGCTCCGGGTGGAACATCCGCCGCGCGTCCTTCACGGCCGGCACGACCACTGGCCTGACCAACACTCCGGTCTCCGCGAACAGCACCCCGGCGCAGTCCAACGGCGTTTGGCTCGCTATCGCGGGCCTCGGTGTGCTGGCGTTGGCTGGTAGCACGGTCGTGACGCGCCGCACCATCCGTCGCCGCAAGTAGTTCCCGCAGCGACAGAAGAACGGCAACTGGCCCGCGTCTCGTGACAGAGACGCGGGCCAGTGTGCTCTGCGAGGCTAGGACGACCAAGTAGAACTCGCCTGCCTTTGCGCCGCTGAGGAACGGGTCCCACTCGGTGTGGGTGAAGACCAGCGTTTCAGCCTCCCGTGCTCGGCGTCCCGTGCAGCAACGTCCAGGGGCGGATTGGTACACCTGGGGGCTCGAATGCGCGCCCGCGGCAGCAGCAGCTGCAGTGCTACAGCGGGTCAGCGGTCGACGAGGAGGAGAAGGAGCGCGACCAGCGTGGTGCCGGCCACGATGTGTTGTTCGGCGATGAGTTCGCGCACGTCGTCCAGAGGCACCCAGTCGATCCTGTCGCTCTCGAAGGCGTCCTTCGGAGCCCCGATGTGATCTGCACCGTCGGCGCGGAAGATGTGATGTTCAGAGGTCATGATTCCCGGCGATGGCTGGGTGTAGACGAGCCGCCGGATCGGCTGCCTGGGGCGCCAGCCTGTCTCCTCCTCAGTCTCGCGCACTGCGGCGTCGGCCGGGTTCTCACCTTCGCGGATGCTGCCTTGGGGAATCTCCCAGCCATAGGTGTCAGTGATGAAGCGGTGTCTCCAGATGAGCAGAACGCGTTGCTGCTCGTCCACCGTGACCAGGCCGGCTCCCGGAGCAGCGGTCCGAATGATCCGGTGGTCGAGATGCCTGCCGTCGGGCAGGAGGACGTCGGCAGTGGTGAGGTGCACCCACTTGTCGCGATAGAGGTCCCGCTCAGACTCGATGTGCCAGGTCATGACTTCCCTCTCACGCGGGCTTGGTCATCGGCGCGTTCGAGGACAGCGGCGATGTCGGGTTGGGTGCGGAACGGTCTTAGGGCTTGGATCACCGTGTTGACGCGGTCACGAACACGGCCGGACTCCATGCCGACAGCTCGGTCCAGCATCTGACTTGCGGCGTGTGCACTACGGTCCAGGTCACCGTTGGCGGTCAGGACGAGCGCGAGGCCCGCGTAGCGGTGCACCTGACCGCGCAGATGGGTGGCGGTGGCGGTTCGCACGGACTCTTCGGCATAGGTCTGGGCAGCGCGGAGGTCGCCGAGGCGTCGCAGCGCTTCGGCGGCTTGGGTCTCGACCAGGCCGGGTAGGACGTAGGAGGCTTCGGGAGGGCCGTTCCCAGCTGACACAGATGCTGCGCTTCGTTCACAGCGGCGCAGGGTGTGGTGGCATGCTGCGGTGTCACCCATGCGGGCGTAAGCCTTGGACATGAGTGCGTAGAGGTCGGTGGCCAACGCCGGAGCGAGCCGCGAGCCTGTGCGGCGCAGGGCGCTTTCGGCGTATTGGACGACGAGGCGGTTCTCTTCCAGGTAAAGAGCTTGGTTGGCGAGCACGGCTATGACGTAGGCGCCGAACTCACGATCCTGCGATGCTTTCGCCAGTCGCAGAGCGGCGAAGAGGTGGCGCTGGGCGAGAGGCTGCTGGTCTGCGTCGTACGCGCAGATGCCGGCTAGTGCGGCAAGTCCACCGGCTGCGCGGTAGATCCGGCGACCCAGTTCGTTGTCGTAGGTTCCGCGGAGCAGCGGTGCTGCTTGTTCGTTGAGCGTCGCAAGCAGCCGAGCTCTGACAGGCGCGCCGCCGACTCGCCGGTACATCTCTTGGTAGTGGGTTCTGACCTGTTGCAGATAGATGACGTCGGCTGGGTCGGCCTTGCGGTGACCGTCGTGGGAGACGTCCGGGTCTTCCGGCGGGTTCTCCCACTCCCATACCGGCGAGATCGCAGGGGGGCCGACGAGCACCGAGCCTGGATCACGGCCACGGGCATCGCCATGCCACACCGCCGCCGCCCGCTCAGTGGCCTGGCGCAGAGTCGGCGGCCGATCTCCTGCCGCAACCTGGTGCATACCGATGTCAGCGAGGGTGACATCCCGGCCCAGACGGTCACCGAGGATCGCGCAGATCAACTCGGGTGCGGGGTCGCGCGGTATGGCGTGATCCCGGATCCAACGGGCGACCGAGGCGTGGTCGTAACGCAGGCGGCAGTTCCCCGCGGCGTCGTTTATCTTCGCGGCCAGGCCGGCGTGGCTGAGACCCGCCTGCTCGATCAACGCGGCGAGAAGCAGGTTCGACTCGGCCACACGACAACCCTAGACGTCTCGTGGCGCGTTGTACCGCCCTCACACCCCGTGTGAATGTCCTGCCAAGACCTTCCCCCGTCACACGCTGTCGCCCCTGCACTGCGAAAGCTGCAATGGAGAACATCGCATGACGAGGCAGGAGCACCTATGCAGCACAAGCGCCGCCGCACACTGAATCCGTTCCGTGTTGCTCAGTGCCGATGTGGGTTGCGGTGGCCCTGCCCAGACCGGCTTGCGTGGCCGCCGGACACTCCTGTGCCGGACGGACAAGCCCGCCGAGGCCAGGGACGCCGGCCTCGATGAGCTCCGAGAGTCCAGATCGCGAATCAGGCCACGAACCCCGGCGCCCGTCCTGGGACTGCGCGGCTTGCGGGCTCCCCTGGCCGTGTCCCACCGCCAAGCGCGACCTCTCCGCAGACTTCGACCGCTTCCCCACCTCCTTCGCCGCATACATGGCGCAGTTCTACGCCCTGGCCCTCCACGACACGGCCAACCAACCCATCACCCCGCCAGCCAACCTCTGGACTCGATTCATGGGGTGGTTGCCACGCCCCCAAGCCGGCCGGGACGACCAAGAGCGATGATGTAGGACTACCTGACGCTCGAGCACGGTGAGAGACCAAGGAACTCCATGATCCGGCCCCTTCGCCTGACCACCTGGGCAGCAGCCACAGCCATCACCATGGCCGCACTCACCAGCTGCACCAGTTCAGGAGCCGACGTGGAGACCAAGAGCGAGGCCGAAGCCACCCGGATCGTTCAGCAGAAAGCCGACCAGGTCGTCACCCTCGTCGGCAACACCTCCCTGACCGATCCCGCCCTCAGCCCCGGCCCGTGCACCGGCAAGAACGGCGAGGCCGGCTCGGACATCTCCGCCGTCCAGGGCGTATAGGTCATGCCGCTGCCCGAGCAGCGACACCTGGACACCCTCGCCCGCCTGCGAGATGCCTGGAAGGCGCAGGGCTACGCGATCACCACGGCCCAGACCGAGGCCTCCGGCGGCGAGCTCACCGCCGAGGCGGATGACGGGTCGACCATCAACGTCATCACCACGGATCCGCCCGACGCGATGCGTTTGCTGGTGCACTCTGCCTGTTACAAGAACGGTTGACGCTCAGCGTCACCCGGATGGGCTAATCCGGTCGGCCGCTGGGTAATGATCAAAACCGCGGAATCGCCGCACCAACGCCCGATCTCCGCCCTGCCCGCCGTAGCGTTTTCTTCTACGAGACGCCGTCCTACCTGCGAAGTGACGGCGTCTCCCTAAAGCGAGACGGACCCGGCGACGCCGGTGGGCGAGAGGGATACACCATGATGCTCTGCCCGCCCGGCTAGCCGGCCCCGAATGCCTGCTGTCTTGCGAACCCGGCAGGTGATGAAAGAGATCCGCAGACCGTGTCGTGGCGCGTGTGCGGATCAGGCGGGTCTCCGGCGGCCAGAGAGAAGACGCCGGGGGCCCGCGCCACGGACGCCACGAAAAGACCTCATCATCTCGGCCGTCGCCGATTGCCCCCTTCGGCGGCCGGGTGGTGTGGGCCCGCCGCTGAGATATGCCGGCGGTTCCGGGATCCTCGCCGCCCCGCCCGGCGGCGGGGATCCCCCCGGAGTGTGACCCAGACCGATTTGTCCCACGGGAGGGGAGGTGGTAGCCGGATGTTGTTGCTGGTGAGCAAATGTTCCGAAGTGGAATTGAGCGGAGGCGACATCGATGAGCTCTGTATCGCCGGTGCCGCCGTCCCCCGGATGGGTTAAACCGGTGAGCGCAGAAGCGGGATTTCATTCGGTGTTAATGACGCACGGACATCCGATCACGTTTCTGCCCTTGGTCCGGGAATGTTGTGCCGCGCCCCTTTCCGCCTCCACCGGGCGGGGCGCACGCCTCATTCCCTGTGGCTCCGGCCGTGTCCCGGCGGCCGGAGCCACCTTCGTCGTTTTCGCAGGAGGAACGCGCGCATGCGCAAGTTCAGCAGACGGTCCGCCACTGTGGCCGTCACCAGCATCGTCGCGGTCGGTGCCGCCGGCGCCGCGTGGGCCGCTTGGAGCCTCACCGGTTCCGGCACCGCCGAGGCGAAGGCCGGTTCCGTGGTGAACCTCAAGGTGACCAGCGCGGGGCTCGCCGGGGGGCTCACGCCCGGCAATGCCACCACGGTGCTGCTCACCGTCGAGAACCGCAACGCGTTCCCCGTACAGATCACCAACATCGACCTGACGAACCTGCAGTCGCCGCAGACGGGGTGTGACGCCGCCGCCAATGTGGCGGTCGTCAACGACGCCGCCCTGCCGGAGGAGGCGACGGTGCCGGCGGGCAGCGCGGACAACCCGGCCACCGCGCGGATCGCCTGGAGCGGTCCGCTGCGCATGAACCCGGACCCCGCGGATGAATGCCAGGGCGCGCCGTTCACGTTCAACGTTCACCTCGACGCCCAGAGCGCGGCGTCCTGATGCCGACGGTGGGGGCGCAGCGGACGGCGTCTCCGCCGTCGAGTCCTGAGCCGAGACCGAAAAGGATGGGCATGCGCAAGCTCGACCGTCGCGGCAAGCTGATCCTCAGCGTCGCCGCCGCTGCCGCCGTGATCGTCAACGCCGGCGCTGCCTGGGCGTACTGGAAGCTCGGCGGGGCCGGCACCGGTGTGGCCGTCGCCGGGTCGGCGGTGGAGCTCAAGCTGCAGGGGCGTTCCGACGAGGCCACGCCGCTGTATCCGGGCGGCAAGGCCGCGTTGACCGTGACGGTGACCAACCAGAACGACTTCCCGGTGAAGATCACCTCGATCAGTCCCGGCGGCGGGAAGGTGACGGCCGACTCGGCGCATCGCGATGCCGGTTGCCTGGAGACGGGCGTGGTCGTTAGCCGGGATGTGCTGGACGTGTCGTGGGAGGTGCCGAAGAACACCATCGGCGTCTTCACGGTGCCCGGCGGCCTGCGGATGACCAACAGCTCCGACACCGCCTGCCAGGGCGCCACCTTCACCATCCCGGTCACGGCCAAGGGGCTCAGCAGCGCCTCCTGACCTCCCTCGCGGGCGTCCGCCGACGTGGCGCACGCGATCATCCCCTTGTCACGTCGGCGCGAGCATGTCAGGAGTCAGGCTGTGCACCGGTGGCACAAATCTGTGGCCGCTGCGGCGGCCTTCGTGGGCGTGGCCGGGCTCGGCGTCGCGCTGCACGACCCGGCCACGACCGATCAGAAGATGACCCTCACGGCGGCGGGTGGGGACGACCAGCACCCGGCTTTCACCGTACGCGGAACAGCAGTCGAAGACCTCTACCCGGGTGCCCACCGCCGCCTCGTGCTGACCTTCACAAACCCGTCCGGCGTGGACCTGCTCGTCACCGGGATGCACGCCCGCCTCACCGCCACCAGCAAGCCCGGCTGCGCGCCGGTCGCCTCGAACCTCGAGGTCGAGCCGTACACGGGTGCGTTGCCGGCCCGGGTCGACGCGCGGGACAGCCTGCAGGCGGGCGCCGTGCCGCTGCACATGCCCAACTCCGTCGTGGACGCGTGTCAGGAGGCGACCTTCACCGTCGCCGTGACCGCCGATGCCGTGGCGGACCGGTGAGGCATCGGCGCTCCCGTACCGGATTCTCGCTGCGTTTCCTTCGGTCGCCTTTGCCGTACGTCGGCGTGGCGACCGCGGCCGCGATCGGCACCGGTGTGGCCGCGTACGGGAATTGGGAAGTCAAAGCGGAGACGGCGACCTTCACCGTGCGCGCGGCGAGCATTCCGCGCATGGACGCACCGCGGGCGGAATTGCCGCCGGGCGAGCCGGAGATCGGTGCGGACGGACTGGTGCTGCGGGGTCCGAGAATCAGCTGGCATCGTGTCGCGATCGGCGGCGACGTGCCGGTCCAACGCTACGTCGTGACTCGTCACCTGGGGCCCGTCACGCAGATCGCGTGCGACGTTCCGGCCGGGCGTACGCGCTGCGTCGACAAGCATCCACCGGCCGGTTATCTGGTGACGTACACGGTCGCGGCGACCTACGGATCGTTCTGGACGGGCCTGCCGAGTGAGGCGAGCCGGCCCGTACTGCTGCCGGGCGAGGCCGCTCCGGTGCTGGTAGACGGCGTGGTGGTGCTGCCGGGGTCGAGTGGCGGGACGCTCATGCCCGCGCCCGGTCCCAGCGCCGGCGCGGTCGCCGGCGGGACGAGGCCGGACTCGCCTGCCGACCCGGCGAACCCGGCGCCGCACGACTCGGCGTCTCCGGCGGCACCGGTGATCGTGCCGCCCGCGCCGCCGGAGGTCGACACGCCGGAGTCGGGCACCACGTCCGCGCCGCAAAGCCCCGCCCCGGAGCCGCCGGATACGCCGGTGGACGGCGTGAAAAATGAGCCGGACACGCAAATCGGTATCGGCATCGACCTGCCCTGACTAGACATCCGTCGAAGTTCATAAACGGCTGTTCTTGTCACGTCGAAACACCCTGAACAAACAGCCAAATTCCCGACGACTCGCGTACGGCGGCACTGCCTTTACAGCTGGCTTACTTTCCTGGAAACAACTAATAACATTTTGACCATGACGCCTTCCGGTTCCATCGCTCTGCAGCTCGCGCTCTCCGTTGCCATGGTCATCTTCACCGCGTACGTGGCGGGGCGCGTGCATCAGTGGTACCGGCACGGCTTCGACCGGGACGTGGCGTACCGGGAGGGTTACAACCAGGCCTCGCACACCCTGTTCCAGCTGGCCGTGCGCAACCACCCGGTCGGCATCAAGCCGGCCGCCGCGACCGGCGGCGCACCCGCCCAGGTCCGCGCCGTCGTCCCCCTGCACCAGCTTCCCGAGCGCACCGCGATCGACCTCCCGGCCGACCGGCGTGAGTCCCCCCGCCTGCTGCACCACCAGGCTTGACACCACGGAAGGCAACCAGAGTCATGACAGTGCCCGGCAACAGCATCATCCAAGCGCTGTTCGCGCTCGCTTTCGTCATAGCCAGCGGGTACGCCGCCGGGCGCATCCACCAGTGGTACAAGCAGGGACTGGACCGCGACGAGGCGTACCGCAACGGATACGACCAGGCCTCGAACTCCATGTTCGACATGGCGATCCGCAAGCGCGAGCAGAACCCCGCCGGGGCGCCCGCCGAGGGTGACTTCACCCCTCCGGCCGAGGAGCGCCCCGACCGCCAGCACCTCGTCGGCCAGTCCCGGCGGCGCATCCAGGCCGAGCCGAAAACGGCGGGCCGCCGGCGCCGCCGCTTCGGGGCTCGCTGAGCAAGGGCCCGCTGAGACACCGCGGTACGGGCGCGCATCAACCGAACGGCAGCCCCGGTCTCGCCCGCAGGCCGATGCGCAACTCCCCCACGGCGACGACCATCCAGGGCGCGCTCGGTCCGATGTGAAGGGCCACGCAGCCTCATGTTTGCCCCGTGCGGGCGTTCGGTGTTAGCCGCCCGTACCCGCAGCTCAGAGGGCATCCGACGGCGCCGGGCCGGCGCACTGGAGATCGTTGCCACGGACCCGGCTCCCTCGCGGGAATTAGGCCGTCCCGGCCGTCATGGCTCGGCCGTGCGCGCGGAACCCGAGACGGAACGCCGATCTCGCCCGCGCGGCGAATCGTGCACTGTGAGGGTGACCGCTCTGCAGCGGCTCCGGAAACCGGTGACGGCCTCCGGCTGAGCACCCGCACCTCGCAGGAGGAAGCCCGTATGCGTACGACCAGCAGACGGCTCGCCCCGACCGCGAAGCCATGTCCGGTGAGCGCCGGATCGTGAGGCGCGCCGTGCTCAGCCGCGAATCGCCGGTCCATCCGGGACCGGCAACCGAGCTCGACGACCTCGACGATCCACCGGAGTTCGTCGAGCCGCCCCGCAGGCGCCGGCTCGACCACCGGACCCGCAGCATTCTCGCGGCGGCTGCGGTGGCGGCAGTCGTGGTCAACGCCGGCGCCATGTGGGCGTACTGGAAGATCTCGGTGCCGTCGGCCTCCGCCCCGGCCGTCGAGATGAACCTGCGCGGCCGGTCCAGCTTCGACGTCCCGCTGCAGCCGGGAGCGACCGGCGATCTGACGGTGACGGTCACCAACACCAACGACTTCCCGATCACCGTCACGTCCCTGAGGGCCGGCGGCGGCAAGGTCATCGCCGATGAGGAGCATCGCGAGAACGGCTGCCAGAACCCTGGCGTCACGTTCACCCATCCGACGGTCGAGGTCGACTGGGAGGTGGGGCGCAACAACGTCGCCGCTTTCACCGTACGGGACGGGTTGTGGTTGGCGGCCGACGCGCCGCCCGCCTGCCGCGGCGCGGTCTTCACCGTGCCGGTCCAGATCAGGGGTACGGCCGGGCGTTAGGCGGCACGGGCGTACGCGTGCGCGCGCCCCCGAAGGAACGCCTCCAGGCCGGCCAGGTCGTCGGTGTTGATGTGGTCGACGTCGGCCGCGACGAGCGCCTCCCACACCGCGTCTCGCTCGGGGCCGGGCACGTCCGGCGTGGCCCAGAACCGCACCCGCTGCCCACCGGCATGCGCGACCCGCACGAACTCCTCGAGCTTCGCACGCTCCGCGGCCGGCATCGGCCCGGCGCCCTGCCAGGTGAAGAGGGTGGTCCAGTTGTCGCTGATCAGCGGGATGAACGAGGCGGGCGCACCCGAGCCGAGGTCGGCGCTGCGACCGTCGTAGAACGCGTAGCGGACGCGCTGCGCCTGCATGAGCTCCCGCGGCCGGTCACCGCTGATCACGACGGTGACGGCTCCGGACGAGACCCGGCCCATCCGGTACGTCGTGAGCATCGCCCTGTACTGGCGCAGCACCCGGTGCAGCTGGGTGTACGTCGCCGCGCCGAACGCCTTGATGTCCACGAGCAGCTGCAGCGACAGGCCACTGCCCGGATAGACGCGTCCGTGGTTCTCCCGCACACGCTGGGCGAGCGGATCCAGGTAGAGGCTCTGCAGCGTACGGCTGGGATCGAGGTCGGCGGGGTCGTGACCGACGAGCAGGCGGCCGCCCACCAGGTAGATGTCGGCCTCCACGCTGGCGAAGCCGTGGGACAGGGCGTCGAGGAGGGGACGGTCGTGCTCGTAGTCGTTGTGCGCGTGGGCGCGGGGCAGCGGGCGTACCCCATGGTCGCCGGCCTGCGCGGCGAGCGGGTGGACGAGGAGCAGTGCGCACATCGCGGTGAGCACGGCCAGGGCGCGGCGGATCATTCCGGACTCCCATCGACAGCGGTCGCTGGCCCTGCTGACGTTAGCGAGGATTTCCATGACCATGTCGTGGGATGTTGCGCCGACGTTACAGGCGTCACACCGGTTTTGTTTCCGCAGGTCAGCGTACGGGTGACCGGTCACCTGATCTTCCGCGGCGACTAATAGGACAGCGCATCCGGGAACTGACCCCAACGATGAAGATCCACGCCGTTGCGGACGAGTCTCGCTGCGCGACGCGCGTTCAGCTGCCATCGGGGGAGGGCACATGCACCAGAGTCGTATCCGCATTTCCGGACTGCTGAGCCGGCTGACCGGCCGGACGGCCACCGCGTCACCGGGAACCTACCGATCCTCACGCGACACTGCGGCCGAGACGCTGCGCCATGAGGACGCCAGACTGCTCGGCATCGCGACCGGCAAGCCGGCGCCGAGCTCCACGTCGATCGACTACTACCCGCGCGGATAGCCCGCGTCAGCCGGCGTCGGACCACCCGGCCTCGCGGCAGGCCCGCGCGAGCTCGGCGGCGTCGGCCTTCCACTTCGCGGTGGCCTCGTTGGCGCTGCGACCCACGGCGGCCGCCCGGTCGGCGATCCGCTCGTTCTCGCTGCCGGCCGAGAACTTGTTGACCTCGTCGGCCAGCCGCAACCGGGCCGTCTTGGTGTCGGCATCGGCGTACCCGTCGGCGAAGGTCGTACAGGCCTTCGCCGCGGGATCGTCGAGCCGGCCGGGCCCCGCGTCCTTCGCGGACTTGGAGATCGCGAGGCCGGCGAGAACGACGAGGACGACCGCCACACCGATGACGAGCTGGCGCTTGTTCAGCTTCACCTTCACGGTCGCCATTATCGAGGTGGAGAGCGGCCTCCGCCGGGGCGCGCCCGAGCTGGGGGTCGTCAGCTGGTCAGGACGGTCCGCGCAGCGCGTCCACGGGTTGCATGCGGGCCGCCCGCATGGCGGGGTAGAGCCCGGCCATCAGGCCCACCACCGCTCCGACCAGCGGTGACGCCACGGCCAGCGTGCCGTCCACCACCGGGGTCCAGTGCCGGGTCACGCTGATGCCGACCACCGCCAGCACGCCGGTGCTCGCCCCGACAATGCCGCCGAGCAGGCCGACGACCGTGGACTCGAGCAGGAACTGCGCCGCGATGTGCCGGCGCCGGGCGCCGAGGGCGCGGCGCAAGCCGATCTCGGCGGTGCGTTCCATGACGGTGACCAGGGTGACGTTCGCAATGCCCAGCGCGCCCACGGCAAGCGACACCAGGCCCAGGACGAGCAGCAGGCCGCTGACGTCCTGCGCGACGCCGGTCCGCAGCGACGCCGGGTCCGGCGGGGCTTCGACCTGCAGCTCATCCGGGTCGCCGGACGCGAGTGCCAGGGGCGCCTGGCGGGCGATCAACCGGGTGGCGCCCAGCGAGGTCCTGATGGTGACGGTGGTGAGGGGGCCGAGCCGCAGCCGGTCGTCGGCGGCGGTGTAGGGCAGGATCACCGCGCTACCGAGCACCTGCTGGTCGGCGCGCCGCACGGTGCCGAGAATGCCGATGACGGTGAAGGGCTCGCCGCTGATCAGGACAGCGGGCTGGTTGTCGATGCGGGTCACGCCCAGCTGATCAGCGGCCTCCGCGCCGAGGACCGCCACCCGGTCGTGGCGGCTGATGTGCCCCCCGTCGAAGAACCGGCCCACAGCCAGGTCGGCGCGGGCGGGGTCGAGCAGGGTGGCCGTCGACCCGAGCACCGGCAGCCGCCGGTTCAGGATGCGGGTGGGGTCCTTGACCGCGGTGGCACGGACGGGCAGGTCCTCGCCCTCGGGCGTACGCGAGTAGCCGGCCACGGCGGTCACCCCGTTGAGGCGTACGACGTTGTCCAGCGCCGTCCAGGCGACCAGGGGTGGTGCGTCGCGGTCGGCGGCGCGGTCCACGCGTACGGTCACCTCGGTCGCTGTCGCGGCGTCGAACCGTCCGGCGATCTGGTTACCGGCGGTGGCGGACACGCCGAGCGTGGTCACCAGGGTGCCGATGCCCATCACGATGCCGGCGATGGTGAGCGCGGTACGGGCCGGCCGGGCACCGACCCCGCCGATCGCCTCGCGGACGAGGTCCTTGAGTGGAAGCCGGCTCATGCGGGTGCGACCTCCGTGAGCCGCCCGTCGGTGATGCGTACCCGGCGGCCGGCCCGGGCGGCGACGGCGTCGTCGTGGGTGATCACCAGCAGGGTCGCGCCGTCGGCGCGCAGGTCGTCGAACAGGTCCAGCACCGCCGCGGTGTTCGCGCTGTCGAGGTTGCCGGTCGGCTCGTCGCACAGCAGCAGGGCCGGGTCGCCGACCAGGGCGCGGGCGATCGCGGTGCGTTGCCGTTCGCCGCCGGAGAGCCGGCTGGGCAGGAACTCGTGGCGATGGCCCAGGCCCACCCGGTCCAGGGCGGCCCGGGCCCGGTCGCGGCGTTCCGGGGCCGGCACACCGGTGTAGAGGCCACCGAGCATGACGTTCTCCAGGACCGTGCGGTACATCAGCAGGTGGAAGGACTGGAAGATGAAGCCGATCCGCGACCCGCGCAGCCCGGTGCGCCGCCGGTCGCCCAACGTGGTGGTGTCCACCCCTTCGAGCAGGTATCGGCCGCTGCTCGGCACGTCGAGCAGTCCCAGCACGTTCAGCAGGGTGGACTTGCCCGACCCGGACGGCCCGACGATCGCGAGGTAGTCACCGCGGCACACCCGCAGGTCGACGCCGACCAGCGCCGTCACCGGCGGGTCGGCGGGGAAGACCCGGCCGATGCCGGCCAGCTCGATCACCTCGGTCATGATCCGCTCACCACGACCCGGTCGCCCTCCTTCAGGGCGGTGCCGTCGTGCGGGGTGATCTGGACGGTGCCGCCCGCCGTCAGGCCCGCCTCCACCGGTACGTCGCGTTTCCGTCCGGTCGGGTCCACCGCGGTGACCCGGCTCTGACCGTCGGCGCCGGTGAAGAGCGCCGCCACCGGTACGCAGAGCACCTTGCCGTCGGTCCGGCCGACCCCGATCTGCACCTTCACCGACGTGCCGGTCAGCGCGGCCGCCTTCGCCGCATCCTTCGGGCTCAGCTGAATCGGGGTGCCGACGGGTTCCCCGGCGCTGTCGCCCGCCGGCCCGTCCGCGCCCTTGTCGTCGGTCTGCTTCTCGGGTGCGAATCCGGCACCCATGCCGGTCACGGTGGCGGCCTGTTCATCGCCCGCAGAGCCCCGCAGCGTCGCCGCCATCCCGACCTTGATCAGCTCGGCGTCCTCGATCGCGACGGTGGCGTTGACGACCAGTTTCGGGTCTGCGACGGTGCCGACCGGGCCGTCCGGCACGGCACCGGCCTTCGTGGCCACGGTGATCAGCCGGATCGGCAGCCGGGGCAGGAAGACGATCTCTCCGCTGGGCACGCTCGTCCCGTACGTGCGGCGGAACTCCGCCAGGTCGGCGTGGGCGTCGGCGAGGGGCTGCCCGCCGGCCTTCTTGGCGGCTGCCACCGCGCGCTCCAGCGTCCGCAGCTGGGTGCGTTGCTCGACCGTCGGTTTCACCGCCTGGTAGCCCTTCCTGGCGTACCAGGCGGCGAGAGCGTTCAGGACGCCGTCGTCGACCGGCCCGGACTTCGCGACCGAGCGGCCCGGCAGCAGCCGTCGCAGCGCCGCCCGCACCTGGCGCACGTCGTCGCCCTCGCTGCCGCGGGTCAGCGTGCGGTACATGGGCACCTTGCCGCGCAGGACGAAGACCGGCCGTCCGTTGATCTCCAGCAGGACGTCGCCCTCGCGCAGGGTGCGGCCGGCCACCGCCGTCTTCGTGACCAGTTGCGCACCGGCTCCCTCGGTGCCGCCGCCGGCGACCGTGCCGGTCAGGGTGATCGGCTGGGGCTTGCCGTGTGTGACCGTGCCCTGCGTCGTCACCGTGGAGGACAGCACCCGGCGCTCGACCGGCACGGTGATCAGGGAGGCGACCGGCGGCTTGCGGGCGGCCGCCGCGTCCGCCGGCGACTTCACCTGGGTCGCGGCGAAGAAACCGATCGCGCCGGCCGCGACGGCGACACCCGCGGTCAGGGCCACGACCCGCATCGGGCCGGGCCGCAGGAGTACGGGCCGCACGGTCAGAACGCCTTGTTGTACTTCGTGCGGGCCAGCTCGGCGTACCGTCCGCGGCAGTCCAGGTCCGTCAGCGCCGCCTGAATCTCCTTGGGCAGCTGCGCCTTGGCCTGGGCCATGCTGAGCTCGGTGCCGTCGGCCCGGGTGAACGAGTTCCAGACCTCGTTCTCGATGCTGCCGGGCTCCACCGAGGCGACCTTGTAGCCCTTGCCGCGCAGGCAGTCGCCGTACTGCTGGGCGGCCTTGATCACGTCCGGATCGGTCCGGAACTTCTCGAAGGCCCGGGAGTGGGCCTCCGTCACCTGGTTCAGCGACTCGCCGAACACCCGCTCGGTCGCGCTGTCGGAGCAGCTGGGCTGGCCTTCGCCCTTGTCGCCGATGGTCTTCTCACCCAGCAGCGCCTTCTCGTAGGCCTTGAGCCGCGTGGGATCGAGCTGCTTTCTGATCTTGTCGTTCGGACTCTCCGCGGTGTCGGTGCGCGGGTGCCCCACCACCGGGTCCTGTGGCCAGATGACCTGGCCGGCGACGCCGAAACCGTACTTCTGCCGGTACGGCCGCAGCTTGTCTTCGGGCTCGAAGAGGCTTTGGGTGCCCGCGATCTCGACCGGCCGCGGCCTGTCCTCGGCGAACGGCACCGCCTCGTACTGGAAGCCCTTCTCCTTCATGCACTCGGCGATCAGTTTCTCGACCTCGAACTGCTTGGCCGCGAACTCGGCGGGACTCAGGTCCTTGCCCGCAGCGGGCGGGTCCTCGCCGGCTGCACCAGGCTCGCTGTCGCCGCCACAGGCGGACAGCAGGGACAGACCCGTCAGGGCCACGACGACGGAGATCCACACGGGTTTCATGGCGCAGAATTCTGCGAGACGGCACGTCACGCGGTCGTCGAGGCCGCCCTTATGGTTCCTTTATCCGCCCGGCATCCGGCAGCTCCACCTCGATGCGCAACCCGTCCTTGCCGGTGGAGGACGCGCTGATCCGGCCGTCGTGCGCTCGCGCGATCGAGCGGGCGATCGACAGGCCCAGGCCGGCGCCCCCGGTGTGGTCCACCCGGACGCCGTTCAAGCGCCGGAACGGCTCGAACAGCCCGGCGACCGCCTCGACCGGCACGTCCTGGCCGGTGTTGGCGACCACGAGCGCCGGCCGCCGGCCCACGGTGACCTCGATCGAGCCGCCCGGGCGGTTGTATTTGATCGCGTTCTGAACCAGGTTGGTGACCAGGCGCTGCAGGAGCACCGCCTCTCCGACGACGGGCCGGGGCTCGAGGTGCGCGGTGACCGTCACCCCGGCCTCCGCGGCCAAGGACTCGTACTCGGCCAGGACCTCACCGACGATGGCGTCGAGCCGCAGCACGGCGCGGGACACGAGCCCGCGGTCGCTCTCGGCGAGCACCAGCAGCGCCTCGATCAGTCGGACGTTGCGCTCGTTGGTCTCCAAGAGCTGCTCGGTGACCACCCGCAGCTTCTCCGGACTGGGGTCGCGGGCCAGGGTCACCTCGATCAGGGTGCGCTGGACGGCGAGCGGCGTGCGCAGCTCGTGGGACGCGTCGGCGGCGAAGCGCTGCTGCGCCTCGTACCCGACCGCGACCCGGGAGATCATGGTGTTGACCGCCCGGGCCAGGGCGCCCATCTCCCCGCGTCCCTCGCCGTGCAGCCGGAACGCGAAGTTCTGCGGACCCACGTCGGCGACGGCGATCGCGAGGTCCCGCACCGGCTGCACCGCCCAGCCGAGCGCGACGAACGCGAGCGCCGCCAGCACGATCTGGAGGAACACCAGCATCGTGTGGTACGCGGCAGCGTTCTCCGACACGCCCTGACACAGCCACGACGACGCGCCGTAGGGCCCGCACGCCCATCCCAGAACCGCCTGCCACTTCCAGCGCAACCATTCCGCGGCCGGCGCCGACAGATACCCGCACACGATGAACACCGTGCAGACGAGGGTGGCCCGCAGCCGGGGCGAACGCAGCCTCACCGGCCGAGTCGGTATCCGACGCGCGGCACGGTGTGAATGATCGCGGGCTCGCCCAACTTCTTGCGCAAGGTCATCACCGTGACCCGGACCGTGTTGGTGAACGGGTCCGTGTTCTCGTCCCAGGCCTGCTCCAGCAGCTCCTCGGCGCTGACCACCGCCCCGTCGGCCCGCAGCAGGACCCGGAGCACGGCGAACTCCTTGAGCGACAACCGCAACGGCAGCCCGTCGCGCGACGCGACGTGCCGCGGCTCGTCGAGCACGACGCCGTCCCTCTCCAGCACCGGTTTGCGGGCCGGGCTCGCACGCCGGCCGAGGGCCTGCACCCGGGCCACCAGCTCGGCGAAGGCGAACGGCTTGGTCAGGTAGTCGTCGGCGCCGAGCCCGAGGCCCTCGACCCGGTCGCGGATCCCCGCGGCCGCGGTCAGCAGCAGCACCCGGGTCCGCTCCTCGCCCTCGAGCAGGTGGCGGCAGACGTCGTCGCCGGTGCGGCCAGGCATGTCACGGTCGAGGACAGCGACGTCGTACCGGTTGATCCGCACGCGCTCGAGGGCCGCCTCACCGTCGTAGACGACGTCCACGGCCATCGACAGCTCGCGGAGCCCTTCGGCGACCGTGTCCGCCAGGATCCTCTCGTCGTCGGCGATCAACACCCGCACAATAAGCACCGATCCTCGTCGCCCAGCAGGTCGGGACCCAGCATAGATCGGCAGGCCACGGCCATGCCCGGTACGAGCTAGAGAGCAGCTTCCGCGGGCGCGCGCCGGGCCGGACCCGCGATCGCGTACGCGAGGAGCCCGCCGAGGGCCAGCACCGCAGCGGTGATCGCGGCCGGCTTGCTGTCCACCGCCTGCGACTGCCACAGGAGGACCTCGCTGGAGCCCATCCCCATCAGCGGGAGGATGAGTGAGGCCATGGTCCACCCGAGCGGCACGAACCAGGCTCGTGCCGCCCCGACGGTCGCGGTTCCCAGGGCGGTGACCCCGAGCAGCCCGGCCGCGTCGCGGATCACCAGCCAGGCCGGGCCGAAGCGGGCCCCGGTGACGAGCGTGACCAGCAGCAGGAGCACCACGACCGCCAGCGCGGCCAGCAGGTGGGCGGCCCGCCGCGGGGGCCAGGACAGCGCCGCCGTGCGTTCGAGGGCGTCGTCGGGACCCGCGAGGCTCGCCGTGAGCGCCGCGACCAGCAGCAGGACCGTCAGGATCACCATCGGGGCGCCGGCGTCGCGGCTGTTGGAGAAGAGCGACCACAGGGACCACATGAGCGCGGCGACCCCGCCGGCCGCGGCCACGGCGAGAGGTATGCGCCGGGACCGCAGGTACAGCACCAGCCACCTCATCGGGCGCTCCTGGTGAGGAGGCCGTCGGTTTCCTTGCATGCCTTGGTGGCGCTGTACACCGCGGACACCCGGGCCAGTGCCTGCTGCTCCGGGAGCTGGCGCAGGCCCTGCCACAGCTTCACCGCCTCGGGGTTGGGGTCGGGGTCCTCCGTGACGCCGGGTTCGGTCCGGGGCTCGGTGCCCAGCAGCCAGAAGGCCGCCGCGCGGGAGACGGCCTCGCTGCCCTTGTCGCAGTCGTTCGAGCCGCGGAACGCGCGGGTGACCAGGTCCGTGGTGATCTGCTGCGGGTGGGCGAGGCTTCCGCCCTTGTCGACGCGTACGGAGATCAGCAGGGTGTCGGGCCGCGGCGCCGGGGACGTGGCCGGGTAGTAGGTCGTGGTGTCCTCGTGCACCGCGGTCGGCGCGCCGGGCAGTTTCGCCATGCGGGCCAGGGCTTCGCGGGCCGCCGGCACGAATTGCGGCAGCAGTCCGGCGTGGATGCGGCTGATGCAGACACGCGGGGTGCCCGAGGCGCACACCAGCTCCTGGGCCACCGGGTCGACCGGGTTGGCGACGTTCTCGTCGTGGGGAATGATCAGGACGGCCAGGCCGGCGCCGAGCACCGCGGGCAGCAGGGCCGCCACGCGGCTGCGCCAGCTGCCGGACGCGAGCAGGACCGCGGCCGCCACGGCGAGCGCGATCAGCCAGATGACCTGTGCGGAGCTCACCCTGCCGGCGACCGTCTGGTAGTCGGTGTACTGGCCCATGGCGTACATCGGCGAGAAGATCAGGGCGAGCCATTCGCGGTGCAGGACCGCGGTGGGGATGACGAGCAGCAGTCCCAGGCCGGCCACCGCCAGCGCGGGCGCGGTCACCGGGGACGGCAGCAGGCGGCCGATCGCCAGGCCGAGCCAGGCGGCCGCGACCAGGGACAGGGCACCGACGGCGACGACGGCGAAGGTCGCCGGCGACAGGTAGTTCGCCGTGTCGATGATGTACGGGACCGCTGCGGCCGCCATCGCCAGGTAGGCGCCGGCGACCGCGATGCCCATGGCGGCGAGCGTCGGGATCATCCGCTGGGCCCGGGGACGGGCCGTGCTGGCGAACAGCTCCGCCACGTTCGACCGGTGCTCGCGGCGCGCCTGCCAGCCGCCGGCGGCCAGCGCGGCCGGCCAGAGCAGGATCAGGTACTCCCGCTGCATCATGGCCAGCGGCATCCAGCCGGCCGCCCAGCGGTCCGGTAGCCCGTAGAGCACGGCGGCGCCGACCAGCAGCAGGATCACCGCGGTGCCGATCGCGGCGGAGCGGCGCAGCTCGATCCGGAGGATGCGGTTCATCGGCCGGCCTCCGAGCGGTGGCGGCGCAGCAGCGCCGAGTAGCCACGCTCGGCCGGGCTGTCGCCGGCGTCGCCGTGGCCGCCCTGGGCCACGAGGTCGTCGGGGGTGCCCTGGTACACCAGCCGGCCCTCGTTGATCATGACGACGTCGGTGCAGGCGGCGGCCACGTCCTCCACCAGGTGGGTGGAGACCAGCACGCAGCTGTCGACCCCGACGTCGCGCAGCAGCTCGCGGAAGTCCAGGCGCTGCTCGGGGTCCAGGCCCACGGTCGGCTCGTCGAGCAGCAGCACCGCCGGGTCGTTCACGATCGCCTGGGCGATGCCGGCCCGGCGCAGCATGCCGCCGGACAGCGTCTTCATCCGGGCGTTCGCCTTGGCCGTGAGGCCGACCCGGTCGATCGCCCGCTGCACCGCGCCCGGGACGACGGTCTTCGGCATCTCCTTGAGCCACGCCATGTACTCGACGAACTCCCGCACGGTGAACCGCGGGTAGAACCCGAACTGCTGCGGCAGGTAGCCCAGGCCGCGGCGGACGCGGCGCAGGTCGGCGCGGCCGTCGACGTCCTCACCGAGCAGGGTCAGCCGGCCGCCCGCCGGCTTGATGACCGTGGCCAGCGCCCGCATGAGGGTGGTCTTGCCGGCGCCGTTCGGGCCGAGCAGTCCGTGCACGCCGGTGCCGAGGGCCAGGTCCAGCCCGTCGACGGCCAGGTGCCGGCCGGCGCGTACCCGTAGGCCCTCGGCGTGGACGGCCCAGGGGTGGGTGGTGGGGGCCGTCTCGGCCGCGCTCACCGTGCGCATCATCGATCCTCCAATAGCTCAGTTGTGGCTGGACAGCCGGCGGAAGCCGCTGGCGCGGCTCGCCGCGAAGGCGGCCAGCGCGACGGTGGCCAGGGCCCACGCCGGGACGCTGCCCGGACGCAGGACCACCGGCAGGTGCATGGTGGCGACGCTGGGCAGGACCACCGCGAGCGTCCAGAGGACGCCCAGACCCACCGCGGCGCGGCGGACGCCGACCACGGCGCCCAGCGCGACCGTGGCGGCGGTGAAGGCCAGGCAGGGCAGCAGCGCCAGCGCGAGGGAGACCCCGGTGCCGGCCCCGGCCAGGGCCAGCGCGGGTACGACCACGGCGAGCACCGAGGCGGTACGCCGCAGCAGCATCGGTAGGCCGGCGGCGGGCGTACCGGCGATGAGCTCCCACGCCGGGTCGGCGCGGCGGCTCCAGGCGACGGCCACGCCGGGCAGCGGTGCCACCGGCGCGAGCAGCAGCACCAGCGAGGGCACCTCCGGCCTGACCGACGCGAGCACGAACGCGCACGCGAGCACGGCGACCGTCATGGTGAGCCAGGGCAGCAGCGCCCAGACCAGCCAGCGGCGGTGCACCGCCGACCACGGCCGCGGTGGGCGTACCGGATCCGGTCCGGCCTCGATGCCCTCCGCCAGCCCGGCGGCGACCCGGTCGAGCAGCGCCCGGGTGTCGTCCGTCGCCGTGCCGGCCAGCCGGGAGCGGCAGCCCGGGCAGCCCTCGAGGTGCACCTCGACGGACCAGACCGTGGCATCGTCGAGGCCGCTGCCGCCCTCGGCGTAGCGGGTGATCACGGCGGGGTGCGGGTGGGTGGTCATGACAGTGCCTCCCGAAGGGCGATCCGGGCCCGCCGTGCGCGGGATTTCACCGTGCCTTCCGGCACGCTGAGCAGCAGGGACGTCTCCCGTACGGAGAGACCGTCGAGCACCATGGCGCGCAGCACCTGACGCAGCTCGGGAGGCAGCCGCAGCAGCGCCTGCTCCATCTCCTGGCCGACGCGCCCGGCCATGACCTCGTCCTCGGCGGCCGGGGCGACCGTCTCGGCGAGCGGCACCACCGGCACCTGGGCGTGCCGGGCGCGCCGGCGGAACGCGTCGACCAGGCGGTTCGCGGCGATGGTCCACAGCCAGCCGACCGCGCTGCCGGAGGCCGCCGAACCGGCGAAGCCGCCGGCGGCCCGCCAGACCGCCAGGTAGGTCTCCTGCAGCACGTCCGCGACCACGTCGTCGTCGGCGCACCGTCGGCGCAGCCGCACGGCGAGCCACGGTGACGTCCGCCGGTAGAGCTCGTCGAACGCCCGCCGGTCACCGGCGGCGGTGCGGCGTACGAGCTCTTCCTCGTCGACCGCGTCCAGGCTTCGTCTCACACCAGGGAAGACGATCTCCACCTCCCTCCGGTTCTCCGTCCGCTGTGACCTGGGTCATAGGGAGGTGATGGAGCGGGATTCGGAGTCATAGCTGCGCGCCCCGATGAACCATCCCCGCGCGATGCCCAGCTCCCGCGGGTAGCGGCTCTGATCTTCCGGACGCACGCGCAGCGCGAGGCTGACGTGCGGCGTCCACCGCAGCGGATCGTGCCACGGGTTGCGCTCGGTGCCGTCCAGGGCCGCCCACACCGCCGCCTGCAGGTCACGGAGGCGGTCGTCGGGGCGCACCCGCCAGGCCACGGTCCGGCCCAGCAGGACCACGTCGTCGAGCGCCACGTCGAGGGGCAGGCCGGCCAGCGCGGACGCGACCGCAGGAGTCAGCTCATCGGCCGACGCCAGCGTCACGTGCGGGCGGTTCGTGGGGTGCGTGTGCGTCGCGAGGCTGCGCAAGCCGGCGTCGTGCAGGCGCCGCCAGACCGCCCGGACCAGGTCCTCCAGGACGGGATCGAGAAGCAGCTCGACGGTCCGCATGATCAGGACCGTACGCCCAGGTCACGGCGGTGGCGACGATTG
Source organism: Actinoplanes sp. NPDC049548 (assembly GCF_040676695.1). NCBI lineage: Bacteria > Bacillati > Actinomycetota > Actinomycetes > Micromonosporales > Micromonosporaceae > Actinoplanes > Actinoplanes sp. NPDC049548. Next base: position 715,123 of record NZ_JBFAPM010000001.1, on the reverse strand, counting down.
CTCGTCACCCCCGCCGCTCCTCCTCGGGTCCGGCGCTGCCGCCGGTAACAGAGCGTGGGCAGGCGGTGCGCCGGAGTGAAATAGTAGCCCGCTCGTGCAACTTGCACTATGCCCGCACGGAGTCCACGTCGCCGTACGGATGCGGGTTCATCAGCGGCGCCGGGGACAACGGCACCGCCGGCGAGCCCGCCACACTGTCGAAGAGGTGGGCGCGGGCCTTCTCGATCGCGATGTCGGCCAGCTCGTGATCGTGCGAGGCGCGGCCGATGCTCTCCGCCATCACGCGCGCTGCCGCCTCCGCGTACCGGCGGGCGTCGCGCAGACCCTGCTCGTAGCTCATCGCGGCCTCGTGCTCGGTCTGGCGGGCGCAGCGTGCCTCGGTGCGCTCGTACGCGTTGCCGTGCGAGGCGAACTTGAGCCCGACGGCGGCGCAGTCCAACGCGACCAGTAGCAGCGCGATACCGATGTAGAACAGGCCGATGCCGTAGAAGTCGGTGCTGATGAGGTACCACATGGCCTTGGTACGGGCACCGAACCCGGCGTCGGCGCGGATCGCCTCGGCGTTGACCGTACGCTGCTCGCTGATCTTGCGGGTGAGGTCCGCCTCCTCCGCGGCGCGCGAGTCCCGGGCGGGCTTCTGCGAGTCCTGGAGCTTCGCGGCCTGCGCATCCAGCGCCGCGGCCTGGTCGTCGAGCCCTCGGGACCGCTTGACCAGCGTGTCGCAGTAGCCGCCGTCCGGACAGCCCGCCTTGCGCGACACCCCGTCGCCCTCGGAGTCGGCGATCGCCTGCTGGTAGAGCTTGCGGGCGTCGGCGCGCTTCTCGGCGGCCCGCTTGTTCAACGCCTGGACCGCGGCGTCCTCGGCCGCCGTCTCCTTCTTCAGCTGCGCCAGCCGGGCGTCGTACGCGCCGATCGCCCCGCCGTTCTCGATGACGCTGATCTCCTGGTTGTGCACGTCGTTGAGCCGCGCGTCGATCTCGCCCTTGTAGCGGGCCAGCATGAGCGGCTCGGTGATGATCACCGCGAAGAGCAGCGCCAGGCAGATGCGGCCGGCGTACAGGCCGAACGTGGGCCTGCGCAGCAGATCCTTCGGGTCGGGCGAGTCCAGGTTCTCGTAGTTGACCGACACCCGGCCGACCACCGCGCGGTCGTACGCGACCACGCCCGAGGCCACCAGCGGGCCGACCAGCCACTGCCACCACGGGTGCGTGTAGTTCGCGCTGGCGTCGACGAACGCGGCACCGCCGACCGTCGCGTACACGAAATAGAGCACCATGAAAGAGCCGATGGCGCTGTACAGGACCCGGTCCGAGTACGTAGTGACGCTTTCCGGGTTCACGTTGGAGATCCGGAGCAACAAGCGGCGCATGATGCGAGTCTTACTCATGACAGCGACGCGCGCGGGCAAAACGGACGGATCGCCCGGCCCTCAGGACAGCGTCTGCGGCTGACTGATCGTTACCCGCACGACCACCGCGGCATGCACGGTCTGCACCTGCGGATCCACGTCGAGCTCCAGGTCGGCGGACTCCATGCCACCGAAGGCCGCGCGCATCATGCCCCCGCCACCGCCACCGGTCCCCTCGTCGGAGATCTCGACCAGGCGGTCCACCTCCGCGCCGACGGCTGCCGCGTACTCCCGGGCCCGGCCCAGCGCGTCGGTGATGGCCTCCCGGCGGACGTCCGCGCCGGCCCGGCTGCCCGCGCGCAGCTGCCACCACGGGCCGGAGATCGCCGTCTGCTCGGCGTTCGCCAGACGCAGCAGCATCTCACCGAGCACGCCGAAGTCCGTCACCGTCACCGTGGTGCTGACGCTGCCCACGTACGCGGAGACCCGCTCACCGCCCCGCTTGAGCTCGGGACGCACCTGGACCCCGCTCGTCTCCCGCCGCTCGATCGCCTCGGCGTAGTCGTCGAGCGCGGTCCGCAGCTCGGCGGCCCGCTCGGCCAGCCGGGCCAGCGCGGCCTGCCGGTCCTTGTCCCGTGCGGACACGGTGACGGTGAACAGCGCGATCTCCGGCGGCACCTCGCGGACGGCCTCGCCGCGGACGACGACCATGGGTTGCTCGACCATCCCCAGAACCTAGCCGGAATCCGTGAACCTCGCCGCCGTCGTCCTCGTCGTGCAGGAGACCGCTCGAACACGATGGGAGCTCGGATCATGCGCAGAACCATCGCCTACCCGCTGGTGGCGCTCGGGGTCGTGGGCGCGACCCTGGCCGTCGGCGGACCCGCGCAGGCGCACGGCTACATCTCCGACCCGCCGAGCCGCCAGGCGCTGTGCAAGCAGGGCGCCGTGCCGAACTGCGGGCCGATCCAGTACGAGCCGCAGAGCGTCGAGGGGGCCAAGGGCCTGCGCTCCTGCGATGGGGGCCTGCCGCAGTTCGCCGCGCTCTCCGACAACAGCAAGCCGTGGCCGGCCAAGTCGGTCGGCACCAGCGTCACGTTCACGTGGTCGCTGACCGCCCGGCACCGCACCGCGAACTGGGAGTACTACATCGGCGACAAGCAGGTCGCCACCGTGGACGGCCAGAACGCGCAGCCGGGCGAGACGGTGAGCCACACGGTGGACCTCAGCGGCTTCAGCGGCCGGCAGACCGTGCTGGCCGTCTGGAACATCGGGGACACACCCCGGGCGTTCTACAACTGCGTCGACCTGGACATCAACGGCAGCGGCGGGCCGGCGCCCGCTCCCGCGCCCTCGTCCGCGCCGCCGCCCGCGAAGTCGGAACCTCCGGCGCAGCAGGAGTACAACTGGGAGGTGCCGCCGCCCATCGCCCCGGAAGCGATGCAGCACCATCACGACGCGGCCGAGTGGGCCGCCGGCGTGGACTACAAGCTCGGTGACCAGGTCAGCCACAACGGCGTGCGGTACACCTGCCGCCAGGCGCACTCGTCGCTGAGCACGTGGGAGCCGTCGATCAACACCCTCGCGCTGTGGCTGCCGCTGACCGAGGGCTGATCAGCGCAGCGGGATCCGGACTCCACGCGTACGCAGCGAGTCGCGCAGCACGATCGACGTGAGCCGGGTGCCGCGCGGGACGTCGAACACCAGCGTGCCGCGGACCCGGGCGCCGGCGTCGATGCGCTCCAGGACGCCCGCACGCCGGGAGACGTACATGGCGGCGCCGGCCTCGCTCGGGAACGCGGAGCCGTCGGCGGCGTATGCGGTCTGCGACAGCCCGTCCAGCATCCCGGCGCGCGAGCCGATGTTCTTCACGGTGACCGCCACCAGGCAGAACTCGCCGCGGGCCTTCTGGCCGAACGCGTCGCTGCCGACCCGGCGGGCGCCGCAGCGCATGCCGGTCACGGCGAACTGGAACGTGCCGTCCGCGACGACCTCGTTGAACCGGCCGGCGACGGCCTCCTGACGCGTCGCCCGGCCGGGAACCGGCGCGAGGGCCGCCGAGACGGAGTTGGCGATCACCCCGATGACGGCGAAGAGCCCGACCAACCCCGCGATCATCAGTACGGCCAGCGCTCCCGCGATCCACGGCCAGAGCTCACGGGGGTCGGGGCGGGACGCGGCGCGGCGGTGCCGCCGGATCCGCTCGTACGACATGGAGGCGCTCTCTTGTCGGATGTGGACGTGCAGCGTGGCCGGATCAACCACCCGAGGACCCGGCCACGCTCCCTACCAAACTGGTCCTAATCCGCCCAAGTTGTGGCCCGAACAGCCACCCCCCGCCGTCCGGTCGGCTTCGTCGGCGGCCAGTCCGGCGAACCACGTCTCACTGCCGCGCCGAATTACCGCCTTCGCCCGTTATGAACCGATGGTGAGCCCGGGTCGCCCTCCCCGGGTTGCCGACCACCCACCACCTACGGGAGCCGACTGTGACCGTGACCGAGAATCAGATCAAGGACCGCCTCAAGGCCGTCCTTGCCGGAACCTCCCCGGACAGCGCGACCTCGGAACATCCCCTGATAGTCCCGGGCGCCATGCACCCGAACCAGGCCCTGCAGGTGCTCACGCTGGCGCAGCGGACGGCGGAGGAGCACATCGCCATCGCCAACCGCCAGGCCGACAAGATCCGTACGGACGCGCAGGCGGCGGCCGAGAAGATCGCCAACGACGCCGACACCCACGCGCAGAACAAACGCCGCGAGGCCGACAAGGTGCTCGCCGAGGCCCGCGCCGCGTCGGAGAAGGCGGCACGCGAAGTGCGGAGCCAGGCCGAGGAGGCGCGGCGCAGCGCCGACCAGATCGTCTCCGAGGCGCGCGCCCAGGCCCAGGCGATCGCCAAGGAGGCCCAGGAGCACGCGGAGCAGCTGCGGCTCCAGGCCCACCAGCGGTACGAGGACGCGGTCGGCAGCCTCGGCGCCAAGCGCGAGGCCCTGCAGCAGCAGATCGAGTCGCTGGAGCAGTTCGACCGCGACTACCGGTCCCGGCTGACGTCGTTCATGCAGGGACAGCTCCGCGCCCTGTGGGTCGACGTGCCGGTGGTCGGCGAGCTCGAATCGCCCGGCGAGGAAGAGGTCGCGGAGGAGTCCGAAGAGGAGACGGAAGAGCAGGTGGAGCCGGCCGCCTAGCCCCGGCCGTTCGGCCACTACCTCCTGGCCGTTCGACCGCGCCGCCAAAGCTGCTTAGAATCAGCCCTAAGGGGATGATTCGGACATGACTGATGATCGAAAGCGGCGCCGGCGCCGGACGACCGCGGCGATCCTGGCCGCCACGACCGTGGCGGCCACGGTCGCTGCCTCGTCCCAGTTGCACGCCGACGCCACCACCACCACCACCTCGTTCACCGAGGTGGTGCGCTACACCTTCGACGAGCCCGCCAGGCCGGGCTTCCTCGACCTCGCCGGCGGCGACCAGCCGCTGAAGCCGGTGAGCAGCAAGGGCGGCGCCTTCACCGCCGTCTCGCACGGCGACGGCGCCGCGCTGATGTTCCCGCCGCCGTGCCGCCACGAGCCGTGCCCGCGCATCGCGCTGCGCGCCCGCAACGCAGCCGACCTCAACCCGGGCCGCCGGCCGATCCGCTTCGGCGCCTCGGTGCTGCTCGCCGCCGACCAGACCACCAAGGGCGAGAACGTGGTCCAGAAGGGCTACTCCGCCCACGGCAGCCAGTGGAAGTTGCAGATCGACGGCAAGGCGGGCAAGCCCAGCTGCGCCATGGTGGACGCGAAAGGCCACGTCCACATCGCCCGCAGCGGCATCACGGTGGCCGACAACACCTGGCACACCCTCGAATGCCGGCGCAAGGGCAGCTCGCTCACCATCCGCGTCGACGGGCGCCGGCGCGGCGGCACCACCATCCCGGCCGGACTGACCGTGTCCAACGGCATCCCGCTCAGCATCGGCGGCAAGGGCGCGTACCGGGACAACGACCAGTTCCAGGGTGTGCTCGACGACGTCTGGGTCGCCATCGGAGGATCCTCGTGACCGTCGCCCACCTCGCCGTGACCGTCGCCCTCGCGTTCGCGGGGGCGCCGGCGGCACCCCCGGACCCGGCCAAGCTGGAAGCGGTCACCGAGATCAAGGAAGACGAGTGGCCCAGCAAGGTCCAGTACGAGGTCCGCCGCGGCGACGTGGTGCGCGCCCCGCTCGGGGTGATCAGCATGGACGACCGCCCGGTCGCGGGGCTCGTGGCGCAGCTCGACCTCGACGACCGGCTGGACTTCGCCCGCCGCTACCGCAACTGCTGGTACACGACCGACGCCGGGCACGACATCGCGTGGTGCGAGTTCCCCGGGGTGCTGCCGGCGTACAGCGGCCGGGCCATCACGACGCCCGTCGCCGTCGCCGCTGCCGACGCGGAACCGGGGACCCTCCAGACCATCGGCTTCCGGTGGCAGAGCAAGAAGTGGGCGGATGCGCGCGGGGGCCTGAAGCGGGTCACCGCATTCTTCGCCGGGCCGGGGGCGGCGGTGGTCCGGGGCACCGACGGCTCGCTCACCCTGGAGAAGCTGAGCCTGCCGACGGCCGACATCCGCGCCAACGGCAACTTCATCCGCACCACCGTCAACGACGAGCCGCCGCTCGATCCGAGCCCGACGCCCACGTCGACGCCGAGCCCCACGCCCACGTCGACGCCCACGCCGACGCCGACGCCGACGCGGAGCGCAACGACCGGCCCGGCGGCCGGCGTGGGCGCGGGCGAAGAACTTCCGGTCACGGGTACGCCCACCGCCACGCTCGCCGCGGCCGGCGGCCTCCTGCTCGCCCTCGGCCTGGTCGCCCGCCGGATCGCCCGCCGGCGGGTCACCTGATCCCGGCCTCCTCGCAGTACTTGGCGAACTCCGGGGTGCAGAGCTGCTCCTCGGTCACGAAACCGTCAGCGATGACCTTGCTGATCCCGTCCCGGCCGACGGGTTGCGGCGTGAGCAGCACCGACGGCACGTCCCGGCCCGCCACCGAGTCCCGGGTGACGTCGGTGGCCGTCGTGATCTGCTTCCCCTCGGCCAGCGCGATCGCCAGCCCGGCAGCCGCGTTGGCCTCCTTCCTGATGTCCTTGTAGACGGTCATGCACTGGTCGCCGGCGAGGATGTTCTGCAGACCCTGCACGGTCGCGTCCTGGCCGGTCACCAGCACCTGACCGTTCAGCTTGTACTTCTTCAGCACCCCGATCGCGGCGTTGCCCAGCCCGTCGTTGGCGGCGACCACGCCCCTGATCGCGTTGTTCTCGGTCAGCATCTGCTCGAAGGTCGTGCCCGCCTGCGCGTTGTCCCAGTCCGGCACCCACTGGTCCGGGCCCCGCAGGTACGCGCCGGAGTCGTACTTGGGCCGCAGCACCGAGTCGTACCCCTGCTTGAGGAGCGTGGCGTTGTTGTCCGTGGGCGAGCCGTTGAGCTCCGCGATCACCGGCTTCCCGTCCTTCCTCGCCGCCAGGCACTCGACCAGCCCCTGTCCGAGCAGCTCACCCACCCGGACGTTGTCGAAGGACACGTAGTAGTTCGCACCGCCGTCGAGGGTCAGCCGGTCGTAGTCGATCGTCGCGACGCCGGCGTTGCGGGCCTTCTCCAGCACGGCTTTGCCCGTACCCGAATCCAGGTTGACGATCATCAGCACCTTGACCCCCGCGGAGATCATGCCGTCCGCGATGGTCTGGAACTGTCCCTTGTCGCCCTGGGCGTTCTGGATGTCGGCCTGGACGCCGGCCGCGGCGAACGCCTCCCGCAGGTAGGGAAGGTCGGCGGTGGCCCAGCGGGCGGAGGTCTTCGTGTCCGGGAGGATGACGCCGACCCTGCCCACCGCCGAGTCGTCCGGGCCACCGCACGCGGCGACACCGCCGGTGACGAGCAGACCCATCGCGGCGAGGAAGGCTGATCCCTTACGCATCGTTCCAGTCCCTTCTCCGGTACGGCCGATACCCTCGGCACCGATGCGTACCAAAGAACAGCTCAGTGACGCCATTCGAAGCGAGCGGCGGGCCGCCCTGGTCGTCAACGCGCACTCGCGCCGCGGGGGCCGGCTCTACCAGGATGCCCGGGCGCGGCTGCTCGCCGCCGGCTTCACCTTGCTGGCGGACCACCCCGTGCACAAGCCGGGCGAGCTGGAGAGAAGCCTCGCCGACGCGGTCGGGCGGGAACCGGACCTGCTGGTGGCGGGCGGCGGGGACGGCACGATCAGCACGGCGGCGCGGATGCTGGCGCATCGGGACATTGCGCTCGGCCTGCTGCCGATGGGCACGACCAACAACTTCGCTCGTACGGTGGGCGTACCGCTCGATCTCGGGGAGGCGGTGGCGACGCTCGCCGACGGCACGGTGATCGACGTCGACCTCGGACTCGCGGGCGACATGGCGTTCACGAACCATGTCGGCGTCGGGCTGTCCGCCGACGTGATGATCAATGCGCCGCGGCGGTTGAAGCGGATCACCGGGCGGCTCGCGTACCCGATCACCGCGCTGGCGCTGCTCACCCGGCACCGGCCGCTGCGGGCCCGGTTGCGGGCCGCCGGCCGGCAGCACGAGTTCCTCACCCACCAGCTGTACGTGGCCAACGGCGGCTTCCACGCCGGACGGCCGATCACCTCCGACGCGGACGCCGACGACCGGCTGCTCGTGGCCTACCCGGTCGGTGACGGCAGCCGGCTGCGGCTGCTGCGCGAGACGGCCCGCAACGCCGCCACCGGACACCGCCGCACGCTGCGCGAGGAACCGTTCCTGGCCGTGGGTGAGCTGCGGCTGGAGACGGACCGGCCGGCCCGCGTCGAGGTCGACGGCGAGCCGTGCGGGCAGACCCCGATCCGGATCAGCGTCGACCCGAACGCGCTGCGCATCATGGCCCCGGCCGGCACGGTGGACCGCTGACCTCGCAGACGGCAGCGGGTGGACGGCGACTGCCGTCCACCCGCGGTCAGATTTCTCAGGCGGCGAAGTCCAGCTGGCCGCGAAGCTTGGCGAGGGCCTTGGTGAGCAGGCGGGAGACGTGCATCTGGGAGATGCCGACCTGCTCGGCGATCTGCGACTGGGTCAGGTTGCCGTAGAAGCGCAGCGTGATGATCTTCTGCTCGCGCTCGTCCAGCATCGCGAGGGCCGGACCGAGGGCGATCCGCGTCTCCGCCTCGGCGAAGCCGGCGTCCTCGCCACCCAGGGTGTCGGCGAGCTCGGTGCTGCCGTCGGCGTTGATCGGCGTGGACAGGCTCGTCGCGTTGTACGCCCGCGAACCCTCCAGCCCCTCCAGGACGTCTTCCTCGGTGACGCCCAGGTGCTCGGCCACGTCGGCGACCGTCGGCGAGCGGCCCAAGGTGTGGCTGAGCGTGTTGTTCGCCGCCGTGATCGCGAGCCGCAGCTCCTGCAGGCGGCGCGGCACGCGGATGGACCAGGTGCGGTCGCGGAAGTGGCGCTTGAGCTCACCGACGATGGTCGGGATCGCGAAGCCGGCGAACTCGACGCCCCGGTCCACCTCGAAGCGGTCCACGGCCTTGATGAGTCCGACGACGGCCACCTGGATCAGGTCGTCGAGCGGCTCACCGCGGCCCGCGTACCGGTTGGCCAGGTGCCGGGCCAGCGGCATCCACGCCTCGATGGCCCGGTCGCGCGTCGTCGCCCGGGACGGGTGCCCGGCGGGGAGAGCGGCGAGCGCGGCGATCAGCTCGCTCGCGCGGTCCGTCGTCGCCGAGACATCAGCAGCGGCGGGGGCGCTGTCGACAGGGGCGGCGAGAACGGTCATGGACGAGCTCCTTCGAATCCGGCCGCCGGAAGCGGCCCCTCGGTTCAGCAGACCCGCGGCCGGCCGGTGGCCTGTCGCGGGTCGCCGGAGTCATGCCCACTCACCCCCCATGGTCAAACTCCTCCGAACGGATGGAAGAGCCAGACCGAACGGCGGAGTATCCACTCGGCCGACAGGGCCGGCGGTACCGGTTGTTATCCGCGGATCAACCGGTACGAACGCCGCAGATGCACAGCCCACACGGCCACGAACTCGAGGGCGACCGCGACCCGGGAAGGCGGCTTCTCGTCGGCACTCCAGGTGCTGATCACGACCATGCCCCGAGTCTGGCCGCCCGCATCGGCAGTCCGGTGGCCGCCCGGCAGCAGCTGGGTTGCGGCACATAATTCCCGGCAGCCCGGCACCCACGCCGCTAGGTTGGCGCGGTGGATGTGGCGAATCGGGAGTCCGCGGGTCGCCGTGCTCGCATCGGCCTGCTGCAGGTCTGCGCCGCCGGAGTGCTGTGGGGCACCGGCGGCCTGGTCGTCACCCTGCTGCACTCCCGCGACGGCCTCAGCGCGATGACGGTCAGCGCCTGGCGGATGGTCCTCGCCGCGGTCACGTTGGTGGCCTTCGCCGCGCTGACCCGCCGGTTGCGGGCCACGGTGGCGACGATGCGCACCCATCCGGTCCTGGCCATCGTGGTCGGCTGCGGCACCGCCACGTACCAGGGCCTCTACTTCGTATCGGTGCTCCTGGTGGGAGTGAGCGTCGCCACAGTGGTGTCGCTCGGCCTGGCCCCGATCCTGGCAGCGGTGTGGGAGCACCTGCGCGCCCGCACCCGGCCCTCACCCCGCGAGGCGGTCGTCCTGACGGCAGCGCTGGCCGGACTCATCCTCATCAGCCTCACCGCCGGACACGGAACCCCGGCGCCGGGAGACGCACCGGGCCTCGGCTTGATCCTGGCGGTCGCCGCCGGAGCCACGTACGCGGCAACCACCGTGCTGGGCCACACCCTCGCCCAGCGAGTCGAACCCGTGGCGCTGACCACCTGCGCCACGGCGGCGGGCGCGGTGGCCCTCGCCCCCTTCCTGCTCTTCGCCGCGGCGAACCACGAGCCCGTCGTGGCTACGCGGCCGGCTTCGCTGGCACTCCTGGTGTATCTGGGGGTGGCGACGATGGCGCTGGCTTACGGCCTGCTCTATGCGGGCCTGCGCACCACGTCGGGCTCGGCCGCGACCGTGGCCACGCTCCTCGAACCGGTCTCCGCGGCCTTGCTCGCCGCCCTGTTCCTCGGCGAGCGCCTGCCGTGGTCGGCTCTGCTGGGCGGAGCGTTGATCCTCGCCGCGGTCGCCGCCCTCCACCCGACCGAGGACCGCCCGGCACCGGCCTGAACCCGCGGGAACCGCCCAGCGGCGCACCCCATCGGCGGAGTGGCGCGAGGCCGGCACGCCGCGCAGCCAGTCGCGATGCCCGGGGCCGGATCGCCTCGCCGCACGGAGTTCGGCCTCGTTCCCTCGATGCCGATCTTGACTCGAAGTTACTCACGTCGATACGGTCCCGTTTCATGCGGGGTGTATCGATCATGCCGGGGACCGGGTTGGCAGTACGTGTCGCCGCTTCCTCTCTTCTGTGGGCGACCTTGATGACCGTCGGCCCGGCCTCCCCGGCCACAGCCGCCGACGAGGCCGTACGGCTGGACGTGGGACTGGCCGAGGGCGCCGACCCCACCGCCGTGATCGAAGCCCTCGGCGACGCCGTGGAACGCGACCACCGGGTCGCCGGCATGGATGCGATCACCGTCGACGTGCCCGCCGGTCGGGTCGACGCGGCCCTTGCCACGCTTACTGCCACCACCGGTGTGCGATACGCCGAGCGCGGTGGTGTCGTGGAAGCAGATGGTGAGATGCAACCGTTCGGCTGGCATACCGAGCAGGTTCTGCAGGCCTGGACATGGACCAAGGGCGAGCAGAGCGTCAAGGTCGCTGTCGTCGACACTGGAGTGAGTCCGACCGAGGACCTCGGCGCCGACCGGTTGACGCCGGGTCATGACGTCGTGGACGGGGACGACGACCCCACGGACGGCGACGGCCACGGGACGCTTGTCGCCGGCCTAATCGGGGCGCAGCCGGACAACGGCATCGGCACGGCGGGTGTCTGCCCGATGTGCACGATCATGCCCGTCCGGGCGATGACGGGCCATCAGGGAACAACGGCGGACGTCGCCGCCGGCATAGTCTGGGCAGCCGACCACGGCGCCCGGGTGATCAATCTTTCGGTGAGCACGGCAACGCCGAGCCGCCTGTTGGAGGATGCTGTCGGCCACGCGGCCGCCAAGGGATCGCTCGTCGTCGCCTCCGCCGGCAATGTCGGCTCGACGGCGCGGCGGTATCCGGCGGCATACGACTCGGTCCTGGCCGTCAGCCAGGCGGGAACGGTCAAGAACACCTCGACGGACCAGTGGGTCGACGCGAGCGCCTACACCACCGCGGCGCTGGGCCTGGACGGCCGGATTTCCTCCCTCGTCGGCGCCTCCGGCGCGACGGCGACCACGGCGGGTGTCGCCGCGCTCGGCTTCTCGATGAAGCGCACGGCGACCGCCGACGAGGTGCGGGCGGCCATCCGCGGCACGGCGCCGTTTCCCACTACCGGCACCTACGCTCACCAGCCTCGAATCGTCAACGCGGCGCAGGTGGTCTACGACTTCGGCGGCACCGACACCACGGCCCCGAAACTCGTCAAACCGGGACTGGTCGAAGGCAAGCTCATTCCGGCCCGCGGAGTACCGGCCATCGCCCAAGCCACCGACGACCACGGCATCCAGCGGATCGACTACGTCATCGGCGGAACGGTCGTCACGTCGACACGCCTTCCGGGCACCCAGGTCCAGATCCGTCCGCCTGCAGGCTTCAACGGCCCGCTGCCGGTGACGGTCGTCGCCTACGACTACGCCGGCAACGCCGACCCGATCACTGTCACAGTCCAGGCCGACACGGTTGCGCCCACGATGACCTTCAAAAGCCCTACGGCGACCGAACCCATCCATGGATCCCGAGCGACCGTGACGGTGGCTGTGCCGGACAACGACATCGACTACATCTACTCGGTCTTTCAGGCGAACGGCACGTTCAGCACGCTCACGAGAGTGGCCGGCACGAACCTGTGGCGGGGCAGGGTGCCCGTGGATTCACGTTCGACGATCTACCTCGACGCCGTCGACAAGGCCGGGAATTACACGTACCTGACCCGTACGCTGGTCGCCGACAACGACCCACCGTCCGGCGGGTCCGTCGGACCGGCCGGCGGCACGAAGGTCCGAGGGACTTTCACAAGCACCGTCGCCGGCGTCACCGACGCCAGCGGTGTGGCGAAGGCCGAACTGTGGGCCAACGGCAAGTACGTGGGCGCAGACAAGAACGCACCGTACGCGCTGACGGTAAGAACCGGCACGTACACGGGGAAGGTCACGCTCACCTGGAAGGTCACCGACCGCTGGGGCCAGTCACGAAATCTGCCGGCGCGCATCGTCGCCGCCGACAATAAGCCGCCGACCGTCTCGATCACCAGAGCCCCCAAGAACGGGGCGAGGGTGAAGGGCACCGTCAAGGTTCACGTCAAGGCCACCGACGGCAACGGCATCGCCAGGGTTGAGCTGGTCGTCGACGGCAAGGTGGTCGCCAAGGACGCCACCGCCGCGTACATCCTGAGCCTCAACACCAAGAAGCGGAGGAAGACCATGAAGGTCCAGGTACGCGCGTACGACCACCTCGGCAACGTCGCCACCACGGCCACCCGCACCTGGCACCGTTGAGACAGGGACCCACGCAGGGCTAGTGCCGACGGCGACTCAGGAGCACGGCGACGACGGCCGCGCCGACCAGCAGGAGGCCGTCGTCGATACCCCGCTCGGGGTCAGGCGGCGAGCCGCGCGACCGCCGCCGCGACCCGCTCGTCGGTGGCCGTCAGGGCGATCCGGACGTGCTGGGCGCCGGCCGGTCCGTAGAAGGCGCCGGGTGCGGCCAGGATGCCGCGTTCGGCGAGCCAGTCGACGGTCTTCCAGGAGTCCTCGCCGCGGGTCGACCACAGGTAAAGCCCGGCACCCGAGTGCTCGATCGTGAAGCCGGCCCCGGTGAGGGCCGCCCGCAACGCCGTGCGCCGGGCCTCGTAGCGGGCTCGCTGCTCGGCCACGTGGGACTCGTCGCCCAGGGCCGCGATCATCGCCGCCTGCACCGGCGCCGGGACGATCATGCCCGCGTGCTTGCGGACCGCCAGCAGCTCGCGGACCACGGCCGGGTCGCCGGCGATGAAGCCGGCCCGGTAGCCGGCGAGGTTGGAGCGCTTGGAGAGCGAGTGCACGGCGAGCAGGCCGGTGTGGTCGCCGCCGCTGACCTCGTCGGAGAGCACCGACACCGGGGTCTCTTCCCAGCCCAGCGTGAGATAGCACTCGTCGCTGACCACGACCACGCCGCGTTCGCGCGCCCAGTCGACCACCTTGCGCAGGTGGGCGGTGGGCAGGACCCGGCCGCTGGGGTTGGCCGGGGAGTTGATCCAGACGAGCTTCACCCGGCGGTCCGGGCCGAGGGCGGTCAGCGAGTCGCTGCGGACCACCTCGGCGCCGGCCAGCTTCGCCCCGACCTCGTACGTCGGGTAGCACACCTGCGGGATGACGACGACGTCACCGGGGCCGACGCCGAGCAGGGTGGGCAGCCACGCCACCAGCTCCTTGGAGCCGATGGTGGGCAGCACTCCCGGCGTACCGGAAGCGCCGCAGGCTCGGGCCACCCAGGCCGAGATCGCCGCACGCAGCGCCGGGGTCCCCGCGGTCAGCGGATAGCCCGGCGCGTCGGACGCGCCGGCCAGGGCGGTCCGGATCGAGGCCGCGACCGGGTCGACGGGCGTGCCGACCGAGAGGTCGACGATGCCGTCCGGGTGCGCGGCGGCGACCGCCTTGGCCGGCTCGAGCAGGTCCCAGGGGAAGTCAGGCAGTGATGCCGAGAGCACGGTCAGTGCGCATCCCCGCGCGGCGGCTGGGCCGCCACGAACGTCGCGTCCTTCTCGATCTTGCCAACCTTCGACGCGCCGCCGGGCGAGCCGAGGTCCTCGAAGAACTCGTAGTTCGCGTTCGTGTAGTCCTTCCACTGCTCCGGGACGTCGTCCTCGTAGAAGATCGCCTCCACCGGGCAGACCGGCTCGCAGGCCCCGCAGTCGACGCACTCATCGGGGTGGATGTAGAGCATCCGGTTGCCCTCGTAGATGCAGTCGACCGGGCACTCTTCGATGCAGGCCTTGTCAAGCACATCGACGCAGGGCTCAGCGATGATGTATGTCACGGGTCTTTCCCTTCCAGAGCCAAGCCGTCTCAAGCCCAGCCGCTTCGCGACGGTACGGGCAGAGCCTAGTATCTCGCCGGAGGGAGGTGGGGTGTGCTCCGACGGCAGGATGTGGGACACCGGGTGGTCGTCCGCCGAATTGTAGGGGTTTCCCACGATCGCCCCCTCTACACGGACGCCCTCGGCGAACTTGTCGACCTGACGGAGACGGATCTCACTCTCGCCACCGCCAAGGGCACGCTCCGGGTGCCGCTCAAGGACGTGCACCGGGCCAAGCGGGTGCCCGCCGCGCGCCGCCCCCCGGCCGCCGACGTGGTGGCCCTCGAGCTGGCGGCCAACGACGGCTGGCCCGCGCCGGTGCAGGCCCGCCTCGGCGACTGGATCCTGCGCGCGGCCGGCAACTGGACCGGGCGCGCCAACTCCGCCCTGCCGGTCGGCGACCCGGACCGCACGCTCGAGGCCGCGATCGACGCGGTCGAGCAGTGGTACACCGCCCGCGGGCAGCAAGCGTTGATCAACACCCCGATGCCCCTCGCCGCCCCCGTCAACGCCGCCCTGGACGAGCGGGGCTGGACCGCCCGCCCGCTCACCCTCGTGCAGACCGCGCGGGTGGCGGCGCTTCTCGAGACCCTGCCGGCGCGGGCCGACCTGCCGACGGTCGAGCTCGCCGACTCCCCCACCGACGACTGGTACGCGATGGTCGCCGAGCACAAGGGCACCCTGCCCGCGCCGGCGAGACAGATTCTCACCGGCGTACCGGATGCGGTCTTCGCTCATGTGCGCGACGCCGACGGTGAGCTGCTCGCGGTGGCCCGGGGTGCGGTGAGCGGTCCCGACCGGTGGCTCGGACTGTCGCTGCTGCAAACGGCCCCGGCCGCACGCCGGCAAGGGCTGGGCGCGCACGTGGTGCGGGCTGTGGCGCACTGGGCGGTGCAACAGGGCTCGGCGAGGGCATACTTGCAGGTGGAGGAGCGCAACACCCCCGCGGTGACGCTCTACCAGAAGATGGGTTTCACCACCCACCACACCTACCTCACCCGCGAAGCGCCCTGGTAGCTTCGGCAGGACAAATGAAGATCGCGCCGCACGAACCGTTGCGGGAGAGCTCCCGGGCGCAGGTCCGGGGCGCCGAAGGAGCAACTCCTCCCCGAGAATCTCTCAGGCACAGATACCGCTCCGGTCAGGCGACTCTGGAAAGCCGGGACACCGATGTCCCGCACCCACGGTGCAAACCGTCGCCACGACGGTGAAGCTCTCAGGTCCCATGACAGAGCGGGGAGGCCACCCGAGCACAGGGAGCCTTTTTCCGTGGCGATCAGCGCGTTCGACCTCTACTCGATCGGCATCGGCCCGTCGTCGTCGCACACCGTCGGCCCGATGCGGGCCGCCAAGCTGTTCGCTTCCGGCCTGGCGGATCCCACCCTGGTCTTCCGGGTACGCGCGGAGCTCTTCGGCTCGCTGGGCGCCACCGGGCGCGGCCACGGCTCCGACACCGCCGTCATGCTGGGCCTCTGCGGCGAGGACCCGGAAACCATCGACACGGTACGGGTCGCAGAACGCGTCGCCGCCATCCGGGCCGAAGGACGCCTGCTGCTGGCCGGCAAGCACCCGCTCGCGTTCGACACGCACGCCGACCTGGTGCTGAACCGCCGGCAGAGCCTCCCCGACCACCCCAACGGCATGCGGTTCCAGGCGTGGGAGGCCACCGGGGAGCTGCTCGCCGAGCGCACCTTCTACTCCGTCGGCGGCGGTTTCGTGGTCGAGGACGGCGTGCGCGCCGATCGCGACGACACCGCCGCCGTTCCCCACCCGTTCAGCTCCGGCGCCGAGCTGCTGGAGATCTGCCGGCGGGAGGGGCTGCCGGTCTCCGCGGTCATGCTCGCCAACGAGGAGGCCTGGCGGCCGGCTGCCGACGTACGGGCGGGGCTGCTGCACATCTGGGCGGTCATGCAGGGGTGCGTGGAGCGCGGGCTGCGGGCCGAGGGTGTGCTGCCGGGTGGGCTGCGCGTACGCCGACGGGCCCCGGCGCTGTGGCGCGACCTGGTCGCCCGCCCGGACACCGATCCGCTGCACGTCCTCGACTGGGTCAACCTGTACGCGCTGGCGGTCAACGAGGAGAACGCCGCCGGGGGCCGCGTGGTCACCGCCCCCACCAACGGCGCGGCCGGGATCATTCCGGCGGTGCTGCACTACTACACGCGGTTCGTGCCCGGGGCCGACGACGAGGGGGTGGTGCGGTTCCTGCTCACGGCGGCGGCTGTGGGCGTACTGATCAAGGGCAACGCCTCCATCTCCGGGGCGGAGGTGGGCTGCCAGGGCGAGGTCGGCTCCGCCGCCGCCATGGCGGCCGGCGCGCTGTGCGAGGTCCTCGGGGGTACGCCGGAACAGGTGGAGAACGCCGCGGAGATCGCGCTGGAGCACAACCTCGGCCTGACCTGCGACCCGGTCGGCGGGCTGGTGCAGGTGCCGTGCATCGAGCGCAACGCCATCGCCAGCGTCAAGGCGATCAACGCGGCCCGGCTGGCCCGCAACGGCGACGGTACGCACCGCGTCAGCCTCGACACGGCGATCCGCACGATGCGCGACACCGGCCGGGACATGTCGACGAAGTACAAGGAGACGTCGCTCGGCGGCCTCGCCGTCACCGTCGTGGAGTGCTGACGACCGGCAGACCGAAGGCCGCGAAGTGCTCCCGGCCGAGGAACGAGGTGATCTCGGCGATGCGGTCGCCGCGCAGCGTGAGCACGTCGATCGACCAGGCCGGGTATGCGCCCGCGTCACCGTCGCGCAGGTAGGACGCGACCGCGGGCTGGCCGTTCGCGCTGGTCGGCACGTGCTGCCAGGCGCCGCAGGAGCCGAGCGGCAGCCGCACGGCGAAGTCGGTGACGGCGTCGAGGCCGCGATACCAGTGCGGCAGGGGCGGCATCGACCAGGTCACGTCCTCGACGAGCAGCGCGACCAGTCCCTCGGCGTCGCCGCGTTGCAGCGCGGCGGCGTACCCGGCGACGAGCTCCCGGACCCGGGCGTCGCCCACCTTGCGCAACGTCTGCTGCTGGGTGGCCGCCGGTGCCTTCTCGGCGAGGGTTCTGCGGGCGCGCGCCAGCGCCGAGTTCACCGAGGTGGCCGAGGTGTCCATCATGGCGGCGATCTCCGCGACGCTGAAGCCGAGCACCTCGAACAGCAGCAGAGCCGCCCGCTGGTTCCCGGGCAGATGCTGCAGGGCGGCGACGAACGCGATCTCGACGGCCTCCCGCTGCTCGTAGGTGAGACCGACATCCGGGTACGGCCCCAGCCACGCGACGTCCGTCGACGGGACGTCCCCCATCACCGCCCGGGCGCTGGACGGGCCGAGGTCGACGGGCAGCGCGCGCCTCCCGCGGGCTCCCACGGCGTCGAGGCAGGTCCGCGTCGCCACGGCGTACAGCCAGGCGCGCAGCGAGCCGCGGCCCTCGAAGCGCTGGAACCCCCGCCACGCTCGCAGCAGCGCCTCCTGCACGGCGTCGTCGGCGTCGTGGGCCGAGCCGAGCATCCGGTAGCAGTGCGCGTGCAGCTCCCGGCGCAACGGCTCCACGAGGCGCGTGAAGGTGGCGTCGTCACGCTCGTGCGCCGGAACTTCGCTCACGGCCGACGATTCTGCCGCATCCCGCCAGTCCCTCTTGCGAACGATCCACAGCAATGGCGAGGAGACCACGATGAACGACACCCTGGCGGTACCCGGCGCACGCCTGCACTACGAGCTCCGCGGCAGCGGCCCGCTCATCGTGCTCGTGGGCGCGCCGATGGACGCCACGGCGTTCGCGCCGCTGGCCGACCGCCTCGCGGCCGACGGCCACACGGTGCTGACGACCGACCCGCGAGGCATCAACCGCAGCCCGCTCGACAACCCTGAGCAGGACTCGACGCCGCCGCTGCGCGCCGACGACCTCGGCCGGCTGCTCGCCCACCTCGACGCCGGCCCGGCCACGGTCCTCGGCTCCAGCGGCGGGGCCCTCACCGCGCTGGCGCTGGCGGAGAACCACCCCGGGCAGGTGCACACGGTGATCGCCCACGAGCCGCCGCTGGTCGAGCTGCTCGACGACCGCGACGAGCTCCACGCCGGCACGGCCGACATCATCGCCACCCACCTCGCCGGCGACGGCCCCGGAGCGTGGCGGAAGTTCCTGGCCCAGGCGAACATCAGCATGCCGGACGAGGTGTTCGCCATGGTCTTCGGCGGCGACCGGGCGCCTCAGCAGGCCGCGGACGAGCACCGCTGGTTCACCCACGAGCTGGGCCCGGGCACCCGGTGGCGACCCGACCTCGACGCGCTGCGCACCGGCCCGGCCCGGATCGTGGTCGGCATCGGCGAACAGTCGTCCGGTCAGCTCTGCGACCGGGCATCGAGGGCGCTCGCCGCGGAGCTCGGCACCGAGCCGGTGCTGTTCCCCGGCGACCACACCGGCTTCGTCGACGAGCCGGACCGGTTCGCTGAGCGGCTGCGCAAGGTGCTCAGCGGCGGACGACCCGGCGGGGCTTCGTGGTCTTCGCAACCGTGAAGGCCTTGAGCGACTTCGAGCGGTAGTCGCGGCCGAACATCGTGGCGGTCCAGTAGCCGAGCAGGGTGCCGACGATGGCGAAGCCGCCGTAGAGCCAGATCTGCGAGAAGAAGTTGCCCGCACCGCCGGAGAAGGGGTAGTCACCGCTCACGAACGGGCCGACGAGGACGGTCAGCAGCATGCCGATGGCCGCCGCCGCGACCAGGTCGGGCAGCCAGGTGCCGACCGGGACGCGCTGGGCGCGGGTGAACGCGACCGCCGCGAGGACCACACCGATGGTCGCGAACATGATGACGGACACCGTGTTCTCCGCGGTGTCGTTGTCGGGGAAGGCGAGGCGCGTCACCAGCCGCGCCACCACGTTGATCGCGAACAGCGCCGCGGCCAGCGCCGCGATCGACACCCAACGCTGCTTCATGGCGTCCTCCTCCGACGGACTTACGGCTCGTCGCCGCACACGAATCGTGGCTCGGGATCGTAGCGCCACGTGAACTTCTTGCGCTCGACCTCCTTGCCATCCTTGCGGATGACGCGCCACGCATCCTGAGTGAAACCTGGGAGTCCGCTGCTAGTGATGCACTTCGGGCCGGGCTCGCGGTGCACGGTCGGCGGGGACGTGATGTCGCGGCGGGGGCTTCGGACGGTCTTGACGCTGTCATAGACCTTCGTGCTCCACATCGAGACGGTCACCGACCTGCTCGTGTACGAGGTGTCGATGAAGATGCCCCACGGCGTGGTGTTCCTGAACTTGAGATCGAGCGTCGGGTAGAAGATGGTCGACTCGATCACGGCCGGGTAGCGCGAGAAGTAGAACGAGTGCGGCTTGTGCTCGACGTCCTCCAGCCCCGCGTAGTAGGCCGCGTTGAACAGCGTCGTGGTGAACTGCGAGGCGCCGCCGCCGACGCCGGGCTCGAGCTTCCCACCGACGATCACCGGCGCGTCCTGGTAGCCGGATGCGTAGTCGCGCTCGCCGGTGTGCCCGTTGAGGGAGAAGGTCTCGCCCGGCCGGACCATCGCGCCGTCGACGGCCCGGGCGATGGTCATGATGTTCTGGCTGCGGGGCGAGCTCGCGCCACCGGTGAAGTAGGTGGTGAAGGTCGAGACCTTCTCCTTGATGCCGAGCTTGGCGATGTCCGCCTCGGTGACGCCGGGCTGCTGCTCGGTGTGCGTCGCGTCGACCGCGCGGGGCGCCGCGGCGGGCAGCACGGCGAGCAGGGCGGTGCCGAGCGCGGTCAGGTCGACCATGTCGCCGGGGGCGCCGGCGACCACCGCCGGCTTGCCCTTGGCCAGCACGACCCGCGCGTCTTTCGGCTCCTTCTCGACCGCGGCGAACTCCTTGGCCGCCGCCGCGTGCAGCTTCCTGCCGTCGATCGCCGGCGTGAGCAGCCCGTCGTCGTCGGACCGGAACACCAGCCCCTTGGCGATCGCGGCCGGCGAGAGCGTGAACGACGTGCCCGCCACCCGTACGGTCACCGGCGCGGCCACCGCCGGCACGGCCAGGTCGCGGACCATCGCGTCGACCTGCTCACGACTCGTCGCCGGCGGCCGCTCCACCAGCGGGACCCGGGCGGTGCCGCCGGTCAGCCAGGCCTTGCGCACCTCGGCCGCCGCGGCGACCGGGTCGAGGCCGCGGCCGGCCGCCGGATAGGCCGGCCTCGGGGTGAGCCCCGCCCACGTGATCCCGGGCTTCTTGAGCGTGACCTTCTTCGGGTCGAGCTGTCCCCGCAGGACCGTCTCGAGCTTCTCCCGGTCGAGCTGGATCACCGGCTCGACGCTGCGCTCACCGAACAGCGACGGGCTGCCCTTGATGGCCTTGCCCACGGTGAGGTCGACGTTGAGCTTCAGCGCGATGTCGGCGGCTTCGACGCGCACGGCCTTGCCGTCCAGGTCGACCGCGACCGGGTCGCCGGTACGCGGGCCGAGGGCCTCGGTCAGCCGGCGCTCCGCCTCCGAGCGGGACAGGCCGCCCAGGTCGACGCCGAGCACCCGGGTGCCTCTCGGCACATCGCCGCCGTACGCCCAGGCCGCCACGCCGGCCGCCGCGATCAGCACCGCGGCGACCGTGCCCACCACGACGATCCGCCTACGGTCGACGGGACGCGACTCCCCGGCCGCCGCCGGCGAGGTCTCTTCGAATACGGAGGTCACGCGCAAGTGTGCAGCGCGGCGATCACGCCGGACAAACTCCCACGACGCGATGTCACAGCTTTGTGACGGTCGGCCCCTTCAGGATCGCCCGGTAGGCGAAGACGGCAAAGCTCAGGCTGCCCACCAGGATCATCACCAGCGCCACCCAGTCCTTGCCGCTGACCAGATAGTCGCCCTCCGTGGTCCTGCCGCCGGCCGCGAAGAACATGATCGCGGTCCACACGGCCCAGGGCGGCGCGAGGGCCCAGCGCCGGCCCACCGTCGAGACGGCGAACCACGAGATCGCGTAGTTGGCCACGGCGGCCAGCAGGATCGCCACGCCGATCGGCGTCCCCCCGATGCGCAGCGGCGTCATGAAGAGCTCCAGCAGCGCCGACAGGACCGTCGCGACCAGGGCGACCACGACGCCGCCGGCCTGGACCAGCCGCTCCAGGCCGGCCCGCGGCGGCTGCGGCTCCTCGGCGGGCGGGGCGGACGCGGGCGCTTCCAGCGTCATCGCCCGACCACGTTGCTGAAGAGGTCGCTCTCCCACTTGTGCGGGCCGCTGACCTCGCCGCGCTCCCCCTTGGCCAGGGTGAAGTACTCGACGCCCATGAACTCGCCGCCGAAGTCGCCCGCGATGCCGTACAACCACGAGTTGTCCGGGATCTGCGTGGCGTGCGCGCGCATGGCCGCCACCTTCTTCTCGTAGAAGTCGGTGCCGTCGATGCGGGCGGCGATCTCGTCGTCGGGGTGGCCGAAGGGCAGGTCGTCGACGTTCTCCACCTCGGCGAACGGGTTGTCGTCCAGCGCCTTGAAGGCCTCCATGCCGCCCTCGAGCACGCTGCGCGGCATGGCCGTCCAGTAGATCTTCTCGGGGCCGAACCCCTGCGCCTCGGCGAGCTCGGCGGCCCGCATGGCGACCCGGTGCGCCTGGATGTGGTCGGGGTGGCCGTAGAAGCCGTTCTCGTCGTACGTGATGAGCACCTGCGGGCGTACCTCCCGCATGATCTCCAGGCAGTGGGCCGCGGCCTCGTCGAGGTCGGCCCGCCAGAAGGCCCGGGGATGGTCGTTGGTCTCCAGACCCATCATCCCGGAGTCGCGGTAGCGACCCGCGCCGCCGAGGAAACGGTGATCCGTGACGCCGAGCGCGGCGCAGGCGCGCTGCAGCTCGCCGATGCGCCAGCCGCCCAGCTGGTCCGCCTGGCGCGCCTCGAGCTGCGCCAGCTCGGGCACGTGGATCTCGCCCTCCTCGCCCAGCGTGCAGGTCACCAGGGTCACCTGGGCGCCCTCGGCCACGTAGCGGGCCATCGTGGCGCCGGTGCCGGTGACCTCGTCGTCCGGGTGGGCATGCACCAGCATGAGGCGGCGTGCGGGCAGGGTGTCGGTCACCCGCGCCACTTTACGCGCGCCCTGTCCCGCCCCTTCGTCTGCTGTTTGCCCCCCGCGGGTGGTGTCCGATCAGCGATGCTGGTCGGCGTGGAGTATCCCGAGCTCGCCGGGCGCACCGGCCGGTTCCGCCACGGCGCACCCCATGCCGTGACGGTCGGCGGGGACGGCGCCCGAGTGGCATTCCTGCGCTCCGCGGGGCCGTACGACCCCGCGGCGGCGCTGTGGGTCCTCACCGTCGCCTCCGGGGCGCTGACCAGGGTCGCCGAGGGGCCCGTCGACGCGTACGCCGGATCCGCGGACCTCTCGGTGCTGACCTGGGCCCGCGACGGCCGGCTGCACTGCTCCGGCATCGACGCGACCGCCTGCGCCCCCGTGCTGGACCCGCGGCCCGACCCGGCCGGGCGAGCCGTCGGCTACACCACCCCCGACGGCACGCTGCGGGTCATCGGCGACAACGGCGACGAGCTGCTCGCCGGCGAACCCGGCACCGGCGTGTCCTGGGGGCTCCCGGACCCCGCCGCCGTCCAGTTCGGCCGCACCCGGGGCTGGTGGTGGTCCCCCGACGGCAGCCGAATCCTCGCAGTCCGCAGCGCCGGCTCGGTGAGCCTGCACCTGCTGGACCTGTACGGCGGCTGGGTCGACGTGCACTGGGACCGGGAGACGTACCCGTACCTGGTCGACGTCCGCTGGACCGGCGGCAACCCCCTGATCACGGTGCTGCGCCGCAGCCAGCAGCACGGCCTGGTGCTGTCGGTCGACCCGCGCACGGGCGAGACCCAGGTCCACGCGGAGCTCGCCGACGCCCGCTGGGTCGAGCCCGTCCCGGGCACCCCGCTGCTGCTGCCCGACGGCCGCGTCCTGGTCGGCGGCGAGCTCGCCCACGACGGCTTCGACGCCCGCTGCCTGTTCGCCGACGGCAGCCTGCTCACCCCACCCGAGCTCTACGTACGCCGGGTCGTCGGCGTCCTCGCCGGCACGACCGAGCTGATCGTCGAAGGCACCGAGGGCGAGCCCGCCGAGCAGCACGTCTACGCGGTGCGGACAGCGCTGGGCGGAGCAGGCGGGAAGGCCCGCCGCCTCAGCGAGGGGCCGGGCTGGCACCACGCCCACGCCGGCGGCGACGTCCTGGTCATCGACGACACCGTGCGGCGCGGAGAAGCCGTCATCCCGCTGCCGTCGGACGCCGCGCCGCTGCCGTACGCGCCGCAGCCGGTCCTGGCCCGCGTGACCGACCGCTCCCTGCCCACCGGCGTGCTCTACCCCGCCGGCCACGTCACCGGCACCCGCCTGCCGGTGCTCGTCGAGCTCGGCGCCGGACCCGGCCACCAGCAAGTCGTCCTCGACCCGGCCCGCTGGCAGGAAAGACAATGGTGGGCCGACGCCGGCTTCGTCGTGGTCAGCGTCGACACCAGGGGTACGCCCGGAGTCACGCCCAGCTTCGAGAAGGTGGTCCACCGCCGCCTCGCCGACGTCACCCTCACCGACCACGTCGACGCCCTGCACGCGCTCACCGGCAAACACCCCGACCTCGACCTGGCCCGGGTCGCCGTCCGCGGCACCGGCCTCGGCGGCTGGCTGGCGACGCTGGCCGTCCAACGCCGGTCGGACGTCTTCCGCTGCGGCATCGCGATCGACCCGGTCACGGACTGGGCCACCCTGCCACCCGCGTACGCCGAGCGCTACCTCGGCAACCGAGCCGACAACACCGAGATCTACGACCACCACGCGGCAGCGCCATCGGGAACGGCGCCGCTGCTGGTCTCCCCCACCGGGGGTCTGTCCGAAGAACTGAAGTTCCTGACCCGGGAGTGTGCATGACATCAGCTCTGATCGGCCGCAGCCTGCCCATGGAAGCCCTGCCGACGACCGAGGTCGACTACCTCCAGCTAGGCGAGACCTCGGCGATCTCGGAGCTGTGGGACGGCAACGTCCTGACCTGCCCCCGAGACACCCCCCGCCACCAGATGATCCTGAACGCGCTGGCCAACGCCCTGCGCGCCGGCCGCACCGACCTGAACGTCATCACCGGCGTCCCGGTCCGCCTGGGCCCCGGCCGCATCGCCGTCCCGGACCTGATCATCTCGGGCGCCATCGACCCGGACATCCCCCTGGTCGAGGCGGGCTCGGTGCGGCTCGTCTGCGAGATCACCTCTGCGGCGAGCGCGACGGTCGACTGGACGCTCAAGATGCACGCGTACGCCCAGGCCCGCATCCCCTGCTACCTCGTGGCGGAACCGGACCGGGGCCTGCTGCACAGCAACATGCTGACGGCCCAGGGCTACGTCGAGCAGTCGGTGATGCAGCTCGTCCGCGTCACCGGCCTCAACATCTGATCTACTCGATGCCTGTGGGAACATCTCCCGGCTTGCGCCTGCCCATGAGCGACGAGGATTTCCTGGCGCTGGGCGCGTCCGAACGCGTCGAGCTGTTCGACGGCGCCCTGTGGATCCGCCGGGTCGGCGCTCCTCGCCACCAGCACATCGCAGGATGTCTGGTGGATCTGCTTCGGGCGGAGGGTGTTCATGTCCTGAGGGCTGTCCACGTCCGGCTGAAGCCCGCCCGCATCCTCATCCCGGACGTCGTCATCGCCTCGGAGGTCGACTTCGATGAGCCGGCGGTCGCGGGCGACTCCGTTCTGCTCGTCGGCGAGGTCGTGACGACCTGCGGTGCCTCCGTGACGAAGGTTCTGAAGATGCAGTACTACGCGGAGGCCGGGATTCCGTGGTGTCTGCTGATCGATCACGGGACCGGGGCGCTGCACCTCCACGAGCTCGATGGCGGGCACTACGTCCAACGGTCGGTCACCACGGTGGGGGAGGTACTGCACCTGACCGATCCCGTGGACGCCACGATCTCGCCGGAGCGTCTCCTTCCGCCGCCCGCTGTCCACAGGTGAGCCACGGCGGCACCCGGGCTCGTCTAGGGTCGACGCATGAGTGTGGATCACTTCGACGAGGCCGGGGCGGCGGTCCAGGCCGCTCTCGACGCGGGTGCGCGGTATGCCGACGCCCGGGTCATGCTGCGGCGCACGGAGACCATGACCGCCCGCGACGGCGAGGTCGAGGACCTCGACTCCGGCGAGAGCGCGGGCATCGGGGTGCGAGCGCTCGTCGGGTCCAGCTGGGGCTTCTACGCCGTACCGGATCTGTCCGGGGCCGCGGCCCGCGCTGCCGGGCGCCGGGCCGCCGAGATCGCCGCCGCCAGCGCCCTCGTGCCCGGGCCGGAGATCGACCTGGTGCCCGCCGGGGCCGGGACCGCCAGCTGGGCCAGCACCTGCGAGGTCGACCCGCTGTCCGTGCCGCTGTCCACCAAGGGCGACCTGCTCGTCGCGGCGACGGCCGCGGCCCGCGACGCCGGTGCCGATCTCGCCGAGGGCATCTACCAGATCTGGGACACCCGCAAGTGGTTCGTCTCGAGCGACGGGCACCGCATAGACCAGCACATCCGGGAGTGCGGCGCCGGCATCACCGCCAATGCGTACGGTGACGGCGAGATCCAGCGCCGCTCGTGGCCCTCGCACCGCGGGCAGTACGGCACCCGCGGCTGGGAGCTCGTCGACGAGCTGGCGCTGGTCGACAACGCGGCCCGGATGGCCGACGAGGCCCGCGCGCTGCTCACCGCGCCGCTGTGCCCGTCGGGGGAGACCACGCTCATCCTCGGCGGCGAGCAGCTGGCCCTGCAGATCCACGAGTCCGTCGGGCACGCCATCGAGCTGGACCGGATCCTCGGCTGGGAGGCCGCGTTCGCCGGCACCTCCTGGCTCGACCTCCAGCAGCTGGGGAGCCTGCGCTACGGCTCCGAGCTGATGAACATCACGATCGACCCGACCATCCCGGGCGCGCTGGGCAGTTTCGGCTACGACGACGAGGGATCCCCGGCGGCCAAGCGCGACGCCGTGCGCGACGGCATCTGGGTCGGCGTGCTGGCCGGGCGCGACTCCGCGGCCATGGCCGGCCTCGACTACGCCGGCAGTGTCCGCTCCGACGGCTGGGCGCGGATGCCGATGGTCCGCATGACCAACGTCGGCCTGGAGCCCGGCCCGCACACGCTCGACGAGATCATCGCGGCCACCGACGACGGCGTCCTCATGGACATCAACCGCTCCTGGTCGATCGACGACCGCCGGCTCAACTTCCAGTTCGGCTGCGAGATCGGGTGGGAGATCAAGAACGGCAAGCGCGGGCGGATGCTGCGCAACCCCACGTACACGGGCATCGGCCCCAAGTTCTGGCAGTCCATGGACATGCTGTCGTCCGAGACCATCGCGTGGGGCACGCCCAACTGTGGCAAGGGCCAGCCCGGCCAGGTGGGCCACACCGGGCACCCCGCCGCGCCGGCACGGTTCAGCAACGTACGGGTAGGGGTGCGCGGATGAACGCCGAGATGGACCTCGCGGCACGCGTCGTCGAACTGGCCCGGAGGCTCGCCGGCCCGCAGGCCGAGGCGGAGGTGGTGGCCGCCCACTCCGCCGAGGCGCTGACCCGGTTCGCCAACTCGGCGATCCACCAGAACGTCGCCGACGCCACCACGACGGTGCAGCTGCGGCTGCACGTCGCCGGCCGTACGGCCGGCGGCTCCACGACGGTGACCGACGCACAGGGCCTGCAGGCGCTGGTCGAGCGAACCATCGCCGCCGCCCGGCTGTCCCCGCCGGATACCACCTGGCCCGGCCTCACCCCGCCCACGCCGCTGCCCCCGAACGCCGGCTTCGACGAGGCGACCGCCGCCGCGGGCCCGCAGGAGCGCGCCGCCCGGGTCCGCGACTTCGTCCAGGCCGCCGGTGGCCTCGAGACCGCCGGCTTCTGCCGCACCACGTACGCGTCCGGCGGCTTCGCCAACACCCTCGGCCAGGCGGTGCACGGCCGCTCGGCCGAAGCGGCCATGGACGGCATCGCCCGCCTCCACGGCGCCGACGGTGTCGCCCGCCGCGCCGCAGGCCGCCTCGCCGACCTGGACGGGGCGGAGCTCGGCGCCGGCGCCGCGGCCAAGGCCCGCGCCGGCGGCCGGCCGATCGAGCTCCCCCCGGGCCGCTACGAGGTCGTCCTCGAACCGACCGCGGTGACGGACCTGCTCGACAACCTGGCGAGCTTCGGCTTCAACGGCAAGGCGTTCGCCCAGCACCAGTCCTTCGCCGAGCTGGGCGCCCAGCAGTTCGACGAGCACATCACCATCACCGACGAACCGCTCGGCGCAGCCCTGCCGTTCGACGCGGAGGGCACCCCCCGCGGCACGCTCCTGCTGGTCGAGAACGGCGTGACCCGCGCCGTCAGCCACGACCGCACGTCGGCAGCCGAGGCGGGCGCGACCTCCACGGGCCATGCGACAAGCGAATCCCGCACATGGGGGCCGACCGCCGTGAACCTGCGGCTGGCGGGGGCGAGCGCGTCCGCCGTCCGCCACGCCGAGACCGGCACCGCCGGTCCGGACGACGGCGGGCCGATCGCCCCCTCGGCACGGGACCTCGTGGCCGGGATCCGGCGCGGGCTGCTGGTGACCGACCTCTGGTACACCCGGGTGCTCGACCAGAAGAGCCTCGTCGTGACCGGCCTGACCCGCAACGGCGTCTGGCTCGTCGAGGACGGCCAGGTGACGGCGGCCGTGGGCAACCTGCGCTTCACCCAGTCCTACCCGCAGGCGCTGGGCCCGGGGGCCGTCCTGGCAGTCGGAGCGCAGGAGATATCGCTGCCGGACCGCTGGTCGGGCGTCCGCTACACGGCACCCGCCCTCCACCTGGCCTCCTGGAACTTCACCGGCAACGCCTCGGGCTGACCGACCCGGGCCCGGTCAGCGGCCCGTCCGGTCACTTCGGCGGGTGGCGCATTGACCGGCGTGCTTCACTGAGGCCGTGAGCGACATGTCGCGTGACCAGGGAACAGACGCCGACTGGGCCGACCCGGCCGACGAGCCCACGACCGGCGCGCCCGCCGGAGCCGTCGCCGCGGCGGAGTTCGACCCGGGGAGGGCGACGGTCCCGAGCCGGCCCGGGTCCGGCCGCTCCACGACCACCGGCCGCACCCCGCCCACGAGTTTTGGAGGCGCCTCAGCAAGCGCCCCGGACGGCACCACACCGATCCGCGGCGACGCCACGCCGAACCTCGGTGGCACCACGCCGAACCCCGATGGCAGCACGCCCGACTCCGGCGGCACCGAGGCCACCGCCGGGGGCGCGCCGCCGGGAACGTCAGGCGGGCGCACCTGGACCGCCCGGCTCACTCCCGCCGGGCCCGCCGGCACCGCCCGGAAGCGACGCCGGCGCCGGTGGCTCATCGCCGGGTTCTCCGCCGGGGCGCTCCTCGTCCTCATCGGCCTCTGCGCCGGTGGCCTCGCCGTGCTCTCCGCCTTCTCCGGCGCCCGGGACGACGCCGCCGACGCCCGCGAGGACCACCGCGTCCGCGACACCGCCTGCCTGGAGCTCGAGCAGCGCCTCAACCGCCTCACCCCTCCCGGCGCCACCACCACTCCCCAGACCCGTGCCGCCGCCGTACGCAACGAGAACGCCGCCGTCCGGATCTACGTGAACGAGCTGCGCGACGGACGGACCGGCGACGGGTGGCGGCAGCTGCTCGACGCCCGTACCGCTTATGCCGAGGCTCTCGAAGCGCAGGTGAAGTCCCGTACCCCGGCCTTCTTCGTCGCTCCCCGGACCGGTGACGGGCGGGCCGTGACCGATGAGCTGGACCGATTCTCCCCCGCGGCCTGCGCCGGGCCGATCCGCAGACTGGCCGCGCCCGACTTGTAGCGAGCGGTAAGCCTTCCCTTACAGCGCACGAAGCTGACCTTCGTTGTAACGTGTGCCACACATCGCGGACGCACACAGACAGGTTCCTGCGCGCCCGCCGCCAGAGCACGTCATGGCTGCACTGTTCAGGGAGACGTCAATGACGACGACGGCAACGAGGCCGGATGCGGGGCGTTCGCGCGCCGCCATCGCGGCGAAGACGTTGCGTACGGACCGGTGGTGGATCGCGCCGCTGGTGACCTTCGTGGGGCTGAGTGCGTGGGTGATCTACGCCACTGTCCGCGTGTTCATGCACAAGTGGTACTACGTCGAGCAGTTCCACTATCTGACCCCGTTCTACTCGCCCTGTCTCACCGACCGGTGCGTCGAGGGGTCCGCGGAGTTCGGCACGCCGCTGCCGTCCTTCTGGCTCATCCCGGAAGCCGCGTTGACGCTGCCGTTCCTGCTGCTCTTCCGCCTCACCTGCTACTACTACCGCAAGGCCTACTACCGGGCCTTCTGGATGTCGCCGCCGGCCTGTGCCGTGCCCGACGGACACGAGAAGTACACCGGTGAGACGCGGTTCCCGCTGATCTTCCAGAACGCCCACCGGTACGCGTTCTACGCCGCCGGCATCATCTCCGTCATCAACACGTGGGATGCCGTACGGGCGTTCCAGAGCGGGGACGAGTTCGGGTTCGGGCTGGGCAACATCATCCTGGTCGGCAACGTGGTGATGCTGTGGGCGTACACGTTGTCCTGCCACTCGTGCCGGCACATCGTCGCCGGGCGGCTCAAGCACTTCTCGAAGCACCCGGTGCGCTACCGCTTCTGGGTCTTCGTCTCGAAGCTCAACGCCCGGCACATGCAGCTCGCCTGGATCACCCTCGGCACGCTCGCCCTGACCGACTTCTACGTCATGGCGGTGTCGGCCGGCTGGTTCTCCGACCTGCGCTTCATCAACTAGAGGGCCCCCACACATGACTACGCGAATCGAACGACACCACTACGACGTCGTCGTCATCGGCGCGGGCGGGGCCGGGCTGCGCGCCGCCATCGAGGCCCGGCTGGCGGGCAAGAAGACCGCGATCATCTCGAAGTCGCTGTTCGGCAAGGCGCACACGGTCATGGCCGAGGGTGGCGCCGCGGCGGCGATGGGGAACGTGAACAGCCGCGACAACTGGATGGTGCACTTCGGCGACACCATGCGCGGCGGCAAGTTCCTCAACAACTTCCGGATGGCGGAGCTGCACGCCAAGGAGGCCCCGGAGCGGATCTGGGAGCTGGAGACGTACGGGGCGCTGTTCGACCGTACGAAGGACGGCAAGATCTCGCAGCGGAACTTCGGCGGCCACGAGTACCCGCGGCTCGCGCACGTCGGCGACCGTACGGGCCTGGAGCTGATCCGTACGCTGCAGCAGAAGATCGTGTCGCTGCAGCAGGAGGACTTCGCCGAGACGGGGAACTACGACTCCCGGATCCGGGTCTTCGCCGAGACGACCATCACCGAGCTGCTGCTGGACGGCAACAAGGTCGCCGGCGCGTTCGGCTACTACCGCGAGTCCGGCGAGTTCATCCTGCTCGAGGCGCCCGCGGTGGTGCTGGCCACGGGTGGCGTCGGCCGCTCGTACAAGGTGACCTCGAACTCGTGGGAGTACACCGGCGACGGTCACGCGCTCGCCCTGCGGGCCGGCGCGACGCTGATCAACATGGAGTTCCTGCAGTTCCACCCGACCGGCATGGTCTGGCCGCCCAGCGTCAAGGGCATCCTGGTCACCGAGTCGGTCCGCGGCGACGGCGGCGTGCTGCGCAACTCCGACGGCAAGCGGTTCATGTTCGACTACGTCCCCGACGTGTTCCGGCACCAGTACGCCGACACCGAGGAGGAGGCGGACCGCTGGTACACCGACCCGGACAACAACCGCCGCCCGCCGGAGCTGCTGCCCCGCGACGAGGTCGCCCGCGCGATCAACAGCGAGGTCAAGGCC
This sequence comes from Actinoplanes sp. NPDC049548, assembly GCF_040676695.1. NCBI lineage: Bacteria > Bacillati > Actinomycetota > Actinomycetes > Micromonosporales > Micromonosporaceae > Actinoplanes > Actinoplanes sp. NPDC049548. The sequence goes on along the minus strand of NZ_JBFAPM010000001.1, from coordinate 683,940 downwards.
GGCCGGGGCACCAAGTCCGGCGGTGTCTTCCTCGACGTCTCCACCCGGATGCCGACCGAGACCATCACCCGGCGGCTCCCGTCGATGTACCACCAGTTCAAGGAACTGGCCGACGTGGACATCACCAAGGAGCCGATGGAGGTCGGCCCGACCTGCCACTACGTGATGGGCGGCGTCGAGGTCGACCCGGACACCGGCGCGGCGTTCGGCTCGGTCGAGGGCCTGTTCGCGGCCGGCGAGGTGTCCGGCGGCATGCACGGCTCCAACCGGCTCGGCGGCAACTCCCTGTCCGACCTGCTGGTGTTCGGCAAGCGGGCGGGTGAACACGCGGCCGCGTACACCGACGCGCTGGGCAAGCGCCCCCGCGTGGCGACGTCCGATGTGGAACAGGCCGTCGACACCGCGCTCGCGCCGCTGAGCCGGGAAGGCGGGGAGAACCCGTACACGTTGCAGCAGGATCTCCAGGCCGTCATGGGTGACCTGGTCGGCATCATCCGGCGCGAGGGTGAGCTGTCCGACGCGCTGAAGCGGCTGCAGGAGCTCAAGCTGCGGGTCGCGAACGTCGGCGCGACCGGCGGCCGCCGCTACAACCCGGGCTGGCACCTCGCCCTGGACCTGCGCAACATGCTTGTCGTCTCCGAGTGCACCGCCAAGGCGGCGCTGGAGCGGGAGGAGTCGCGCGGCGGGCACACCCGGGAGGACTTCCCGAAGATGAGCCCCGAGTGGCGCAAGGTGAACCTGGTCTGCTCGCTGGACGACGCCGGCGACGTGCACCTGGAGCGCAAGCCGCTGCCCAAGATGCGCGAGGAGCTGCTCAAGCTCTTCAAGCGCACGGAGCTCAGCAAGTACCTGACCGACGAGGAACTCGCGGAGTTCGACGCGATCGCGACGGAGGCCAACTGATGAAGCGCCACTTCCGGGTCTGGCGGGGCGACGCGTCCGGCGGCGAGATCCAGGACTTCGACGTCGAGGTCAACGACGGCGAGGTCGTGCTCGACATCATCCACCGGCTGCAGGCGACGGAGACCCCGGACCTGGCCTGCCGCTGGAACTGCAAGGCCGGCAAGTGCGGCTCCTGCTCGATGGAGATCAACGGCAAGCCGCGGCTGGGCTGCATGACGCGGATGTCGACGTTCGAGGAGAACGAGACCGTCACGATCACCCCGCTGCGCACCTTCCCGGTGATCCGGGACCTGGTCACGGACGTCTCGTTCAACTACGAGAAGGCCCGTGAGACGCCCGCGTTCGCGCCGCCGCCGGGGGTCAAGCCCGGCGACTACCGGATGCAGCAGGTCGACGTGGACCGCTCGCAGGAGTTCCGCAAGTGCATCGAGTGCTTCCTGTGCCAGAACACCTGCCACGTGGTCCGCGACCACGAGGAGAACAAGAAGGCGTTCAGCGGCCCGCGCTACTTCATCCGCGCGGCCGAGCTCGACATGCACCCGCTCGACGACCGCGAGGACCGCAAGGAGTACGCGCAGGCCAATCAGGGCCTCGGCTACTGCAACATCACCAAGTGCTGCACCGAGGTCTGCCCCGAGCACATCAAGATCACTGACAACGCCATCATCCCGATGAAGGAACGGGTGGTGGACCGCCGCTACGACCCGCTGGTCTGGCTCGGCCGCAAGATCTTCCGCCGCGACCAGCTCGACACCGGCCCGTCGACCCCCGGCGGCATCCCCACCCGCAGCCGCACGGGCGAGAACATGGCCCCGAGCTCCTCCGAGGGCGTCACCGGCGTCGCGGCCGGCCTCTCCGGCGCCGGCACCCGCGGACCGCAGCCCCCGCCGGTGGGCCCGGACGGCAAGCTCGACGTCGCGGAACTGCTCTCCCAGAAGGCGGGCGGCCCGTCACCCTTCGGCGACGACCAGGAGTTCCCGCTCCGAAAGATCACCTACAACCACCCCGAACCGGACAAGGACTGATCGCCAAGGGCCCGCTTTCGAGCGGGCCCTTCTTTTTCCGGTACGCACACACCAGCACCCAACCGCAGCACCGGACATCGCCCTCAGGGCTCCCACAGCAGCAGCTGCCGGTGCCGGCGGAAGCCGTTACGCAGGTAGAAGGCGACCGCGCGCCGCCCCGAGTGGACGGTCACGTGCAGCAGCCCCCGGGCCCGAGCCTCGTCGAGAACCGCCGCCATCAGCGCCGCGCCGACGCCTCGGTTACGGCACTCCTCGCGCACCATGACCGACTGCACGTCGCCGTACCACCGGTCCATCGACCCGTGGCCGGGCACCCGCTCCCCAACGAACAGCCACGCAGCGCCGACCACGTACCCGTCCTCCTCGGCGACGAACGGCAGATGCCTCTCGGCATGAGCGGCCACCCACCCGGCGAACGCGGCCAGCTCATCCGCCTCGATGTCCCGCAGCTCCGCCAGCGCCGCCACATCCGCCACGCCACCCCTCCGCACGATCACCTGCGGAGTTTAAACAAGCGTTGCCATATATACCCCCCGGGGGTATGTTGAGCATCGAAGGAGGCGATGATGAACCACTCAACTCACCACGCCGGGGGAACGGGTACGTCCTGGCGGATGGCGGCGCAGGCGACGCTGCACTGCTTGACCGGCTGCGCCATCGGCGAGGTGCTCGGCATGGTCGTCGGCACCGCGCTCGGCCTCTCCACCTGGTCGACGGTCGTTCTGGCCATCGTGCTGGCGTTCGTGTTCGGCTACGGGCTGACCATGCGCGGCGTGCTGCTCGCCGGCGTGGACGTGCGGACCGCGCTGAAGGTCGCCCTGGCCGCGGACACCATCTCCATCACCGTCATGGAGATCTTGGACAACGCCGTCATCGTGGTCGTGCCCGGCGCCATGGAGGCCGGCCTCACGAGCGGGCTGTTCTGGGCTTCCCTGGCGTTCGCGCTGGTCGTGGCGTTCGTGCTGACGGTCCCGATCAACCGGTGGCTGATCTCGCGCGGCAGGGGCCACGCGGTGGTGCACCAGTACCACCACCGACCCGCACCGGACGGAAGTGCTTCATGACCGCCCCGGGCTGCCGAATCGAGTCATTGACGCGGCTTCCTCCGCGCGAAAGGAGATGCGATGTCCCCTCGGACCATGGGCCTGCGGCTGACTGCCGCGGCGATCATCCCGCTCGCGCTCGGTGGCTGCGACCTGCCCGGGGCCCTCGGCGGCAAGCAGGCGTCGGCCGCCGCACCGGCCGACGAGAACGCTGCGGCCGCCAAGAGCTGGATCATCGTCGACGAAGGCGCGCGGCAGGAGAAGGAAGTGAAGCCCGTTGATGCGACCCCGTCCGTGGAAGCTACCCACGCGGCGTCGCCCCTGCCAGCACCCGCGCACACCGACCCGCCGGTGCAACGCTGCGTCAGCATGTTCACGCGCGGAAGAATCGCTCCCCTGCACGTTGATGCCGGCACCCGCACCGCCACCGTCAGCTGGTACCACCCCGGGGACCCGACGGTGCTCACCTACCGGATCACCAGCTTCAACCAGACCCTCAGGGTCGGTGAGCAGAAGCCGCTCACCTGGCAGGAGTCGAAGCCCGCAGCCGGCTGCGCCACCATGACCACCACGATCCGCGGCCTGCAGCCCGGCACCCCGTACGTGTTCTCCGTCGACGTGCTCCGCCGCGCGTCCACGGAGAACACGGCCCGCTCCGCCACCATCGCACGGTCCGGAGTCGTCTACACCGACTGACCGTGTTGGTGTGACGACCTCCGCCCGGTATGGTCGCTGTCGTGAACATCGGGCCGGCGAGAAGCCACACACGGACGGGCTACCCGGTGGGTAGCTGACCGGACTCCGGGTGCCGTGCGAGCACCCGGTTCACCCGGCGCGCGGGCCTCCCGCGATCGACTCTTCCAGCGTTCGTCAGAGTCGTATCGAAGAGAGGTCACACCGCATGGCAGCCAGCTTCAACCACACGATCATCGCCGCCAAGGACCGCGAGGAGTCCGCCCGCTTCTACCGGGACCTCCTGGAAGTCGCGGCGGCGCCGTCGTGGGGCCCTTTCGTGAACATCCAGCTCGCTGACGGCGTGCTGCTGCAGTTCGCCGAACCGCCGGTGGACATCCAGATGCAGCACTACGCCTTCCTGGTCGACGACGACCTGTTCGACCGGGCGTACGCCCGGCTGGTCGCCCACGGCGTCGAACACTGGGCCGATCCGCAGATGCGCCGCCCCGGCGACATCAACCACGAACACGGCGGCCGCGGGTTCTACGTCAAGGATCCGGCGGGCCACGGGATCGAGCTGATCACCCGCCCGTACCTGTAGAGGCTGATCCGGTCGGGCGCCCGGCAGTGCGTCCGACCGGATCCTCCACAGCCGTCGCGCACCTGTGCGGCTCCTGCGCGCTCACTCGCCCCTTCGGTCCCTGCAAGAGCCGGTCATCGGGGTCAAGCGTCGTTGGTCATGCGGTCGTCTTGTTGCGCCTCCGCGATTCCTCGGCAAGTTCCTTCGCGTGTTCGACCTGACAGGCGGTTGACCCCTGGGGGCCGGCACCCGACTCGTCCGCCAGTTCCTGAGCGCGGCGAAGCTGGGCCAAACTGTCAGCCGCCTCCTCCGCGCGCTGGCGGGCCTTCTCGGCGCGGTCGTGGGCCTCTGCGGCCCGGCGCTCATGGCGCTCGCCGGCTGACTGGTCACCTGGGTACGCCATGCCCACAAGGATCCGCTTCTCCGTCCGTGATTGCGATCGCTAGTTGGCCAGCCGGCCGGTGGGTGGCTCGGCTCGTCAGCGTGGAGCGGGCTGCGACCGGAAAGTTGCCTGAGCTGCGACGGTTAATTGGCCACCCCGCGGACATGCTCGTCCGATCCTGGCGTGAGCTCGACCGCGCTTCAGATCCTGGTAGGAGTCGCGGCCGGCTGCCACGAGCGGTTGACCCGGATGGGGGGGCCAAGGGGCAGGTGGCGGCCCGACACGGCGTAAGCAGCCCGGACGATAGAGACCGGGCGGGGCAAGCACGCGACGATGCGGCCGAGGCGCGCGATACGGCGGCGCAGGATCGCGATCACGACGCCCAGACCCGCGATCGGTCGGCTACCACCCGCAATGATGCCGAGCAGGCAGCACAGCAGGGCGCGCGGGACCGGCTGTGGGCGGCCGAGTGTCGCGACCAGGTGGCGGCCCTACGGGCGGAAGCGGCCCGACAGCGGGAGCAGGCGGCCGCCGAACATCAGCCTGACAGGGAGCAACTCCTCATCTTGTGGGAACAGGCGGCATCCGACCGCGACGCCACGGCCGCCGACCGCGACCAGGCGGTCGCCGACCGCCACGCCTTCCGCGACTATCTCGACCAAGCCGGACGAGAACACGCGGCCGCGGCCACCGATCGGGCGGCCGCCGCCGGTGACCGGACGGCCGCCAAAGCCGACCGCGACGCCGCGGCGGCCGACCGTACTGCCACCGACGCTGTACGCCAGCAAGCCGCCGTCGAACGCGCCATGCATGAGGTCGCCGGCCCGGACGATCGATAGACGGCGCGCTCGGCGAACCGGCGGTCCGCCGGGTCTGGAGGACTTCTTACTCTTGCGGCTCGTCGCACTGTGGCGAGCCTGCGGCCCGGTCCGACGGAATGTTCCCCTCCCGGACCGCCGACGCCACCTCGCGCGCCCGCTGAGCCAGCTGACGCGCGTCGTCAGCTCGTGCCCGGTACGTGGAATCGCCTCGGGTGGTCGCCAGCTGATCATTGGTCTCCGCGACCTGTTCCTCGACCTCGGCGATCCGATCCTCCGTCTCGGCGAGTCGACGCGCGGACTGCCGGGCCCGGTCGATCTCCCTGCCGAGCCGCTCGCCCTGTGGTGAAGAACCGCCCATCACTCTGGTATGCCCTGCCGCACGAGCCACCACACTGGTGATCTCATCACGGCACGTAAACACCGGCAGAAAGCCGAGCGGTAGCACACGTGTTCTAACTGTGGCGTACAGTGGCGGTGTGAGTGCTTACCAGCCGTCGATGCTCGACATGATGGGTGGCGCCGCGGGCACGCTCGAGCCGCTGCCCGGGCGCCTGGTCCGGCACCGGCTCACGGCGGGCGCGTGGGTCGACGTTCTCCCCGGCTGGGTGCACGGCTCCGACGAGATCTTCGAGACCCTTCGCACCGAGGTCGACTGGCGCGCCGAACGCCGGCAGATGTACGACGGTGTCGTTGACGTTCCTCGGCTGCTGCGCTGGTACGGCCCCGATGAGCGGCTGCCGCACCCCGCCCTGACCGAGGCCCGCGAGCTGTTGTCGGCGTACTACCGCGAGGAGCTCGGCGAGCCCTTCGTGACGGCCGGCATGTGCATGTATCGCGACGGCCGGGACAGCGTGGCATGGCACGGTGACACGATCGGCCGCTCCTCCCGGGAGGACACCATGGTGGCGATCGTGTCCTTCGGCTCGCCGAGGAACCTGATGCTGCGGCCCCGGGCGGGCGGGGCGGAGACGCTGCGTTTCCCGCAGGGCCATGGGGACCTGATCGTGATGGGTGGCTCCTGTCAACGGACGTGGGAGCACGCCGTCCCGAAGACGGCCAGGCCGGTGGGTCCCCGGGTCAGCGTCCAGTTCCGTCCGGTCAACGTGGCGTAGCCCACGCACGGCGGGCGGGTCGCCCACGTCCTCGAACACGCGGAGGACGCCGGGGTTTCATGCTGACGGCGAGCGTTGTGCATGTCTGCCGAAAATCGTCCTCGGCGGTGGTCGCCGTGCACATTGACATGCGGCCTGATGAATCTACACTCCATGTGTAGATAGTCGGTCCTCTATGGAGGACAGCGCCCTCAGTGCCGAGGTGACGATGACGCAGCCCACCGTCGAGACCGCGGGTCTCGTCCTCGACCGGATCGGCGTCCGTTTCGGCGGGCTCGTGGCCCTCGACGGCGTCTCGTTGCGCGTACCGCCCGGGCGTACCGTCGGGGTCATCGGCCCGAACGGCGCCGGCAAGACCACGCTCTTCAACGTCATCTGCGGCTTCGTCGCCCCGGCCGGCGGCTCGCTCCGCCTCGACGGGCGGCCGCTGCGGCCGCGTCCGCACCGGCTCACCCGGCTCGGCATCGCCCGTACCCTGCAGGGGGTCGGCCTCTTCGCCGGCCTCACCGTCCTGGAGAACGTGCTGGTCGCGGCCCCGGGCGGGACCGACCGGGCGATGGCCGCGCTGGAGCGGTGCGGCGTCGGCGCGCAGGCCCGAGACCTTCCCGGCCAGCTTCCGTACGCGCTGCGCAAACGCGTCGCCCTCGCCCGCGCCCTCGTGTCGGAGCCGCGCCTGCTGCTGCTCGACGAGCCGGCGGGCGGTCTCGGCGCCGCGGAGATCGACGAGCTGCGCGACCTCATCGACGGCCTGGCGTGCTCGGTGTTGCTGGTCGAGCACCACATGGACCTGGTGATGGCGGTGTGCGACGAGATTCTCGTGCTCGACTTCGGACGGCCGGTCGCGTACGGCACCCCCGAGGAGATCCGCACGGATCAGGCGGTGGCGGATGCCTACCTCGGTGCCGCCGCATGAGCGCGCCGCTGCTGCGGGCCGAGGGGCTCACCGCCGGGTACGGTGCCGCGCCGGTCCTGCACGGCGTCGACCTCAGCGTGGCCGCCGGGTCGATCACGGCGGTCCTCGGGGCGAACGGGGCCGGCAAGACCACTCTGCTGCGTACCCTCTCGGGATTGGTGCCCGCCACCCGGGGCCGGATCCTGCTCGACGGCCTTGACCTGCGCGGGGTCCGGGTCGAGGAGATGGTGCGCCGCGGTGTGGCGCACGTGCCCGAGGGCCGCGGCGTCGTCACCGAGCTGACCGTGGACGAGAACCTGCGGCTCGGCGGCCTGTGGCGCACGGACCGGGCGGACGCCAGGCGCGCGCTGGACGAGGTGTACGAGCTGTTCGAGCCGCTCGCCCGGCGCCGCGCCAATCCCGGCCATCAGCTGTCCGGCGGCGAGCGGCAGATGCTCGCGCTGGGTCGCGCGCTGATCGCCCGGCCCCGGCTGCTGCTGCTCGACGAGCCGTCGCTGGGGCTGGCGCCGCGGGTCACCGCGCAGATCATGCAGCTGTTGCGCACCCTGCGGGACGACCGCGGGCTGACCGTGCTGCTGGTCGAGCAGAACGTCCGCGGCGCGCTCGCGATCGCGGACGAGGCCGTCGTGCTGTCGCTGGGCCGCGTGGTGTCCCGGGGCACGTCGGTCGACGACGAGCTGCGCCACGCATACCTCGGTTTCTGACAGGGAGGGCCCTTGGACCGGTTCGTGTTCCTCACCTTCGACGGCCTGAGCCGGGGCGCGGTGTACGCCGCCTTCGCCCTGGCGCTGGTCCTCATCTGGCGGGCGACGAGGATCGTCAACTTCGCCCAGGGCGCGATGGCGGTGGCCACCGCGTACGCCGGCTACTCCGTCTCGGCCGCGACCGGGTCGTACTGGCTGGGCTTCGTGGTGGCGATCGGGGCCGGCGTCGCCCTGGGCGCGGCCACCGAGCGGGTGGTGATGCGCTTCGTGGACCATTCCTCGCCGCTCAACGGGGTCGTGGTGGCGCTGGGGCTGGTGCTGGTCATCCAGGGCCTGCTGGGCATGGTCTACGGCAACGAGTTCCGTCCCGCACAGGCGCCGTTCAGCCGGGACGCCTTCACGGTCGGCGGGGTGGCGCTGCTGTCGCGCTTCGACCTGTTCGTCTTCGCGGCGGTGGGGTTGGTGGTGGCGGCACTCGCGGTGCTGTTCACGCGTACGGACACCGGCCTGCGAATGCGCGCGTCGGCCTTCGCCCCGGACGTGTCGCGCCTGCTCGGCGTGAACGTGGGCGGGATGCTGACGCTGGGCTGGGCGCTGGCGGCGGCCGTCGGCTCGCTGGCCGGGATGCTGGTCCTGCCGACCGAGCTGGGGCTGCACCCGAACGCGATGGACATCGTGTTCGTCTCGTCGTTCACCGCGGCGGTCGTCGGCGGGCTGGACAGCGCGATCGGCTCGGTGGTGGGCGGGCTGATCGTGGGACTGCTGCTGTCGTACGTGAGTGGCTATCTCGGCGCCACGGTCGCCCCGATCGCGGTGCTGGTGCTGCTGGTCGTGGTCCTGCTCGGTCGCCCGGGCGGGCTCTTCTCCCGATCGGTGGCGAGAACGGTATGAGGGCCTATCCGCTGTGGACGCTCGGTGGCGCGGTGCTCATCGTGGCCCTGACCTATGTGCTGCCACCGTTTCGCACCTATCAGCTCGCGACCGTGGGGGCGTACCTGTGCGTGACGGCGGGGCTGACCGTCCTCACCGGGCTGAACGGGCAGCTGTCGCTGGGGCATGGCGCCTTGATGGCGACGGGCGCCTACACCGTCGCTCTGGTGCAGGAGAAGCTGGACGGGGTGCTGCTCGTCTCGGTCGTTGCGGCGGTCGGGCTCACCACCGTCGTGGGCGCGGTGGTCGGCCTGGCGGCCGCCCGGCTGCGGGGGCCCTATCTGGCCGGTCTGACCCTCGCGGTCGCGGTGGTGGTTCCGGCCGTCACCAGCACCTTCGACGGTACGTTCAACAGCGACCAGGGCCTGTCCGTGGTCCTCGACCCGCCGCCGGGCACCATCCCCGTCGAGCGGTGGCAGGCGTGGCTGTGCTGGGCCGGCGCGCTCCTGACGATGCTCGTGCTGGCGGTGCTGGTCCGCGGCCGGTTCGGGCGGGAGCTGCGTGCGGTCCGCGATGACGAGACCGCCGCCAGGCTCGCGGGGGTCAGCGTCGCCCGTACCCAGGTCCTGGCTTTCGTCGTGAGCGCGGCCTGCGCCGGGCTCGGCGGCGCACTGTTCGCCGTGCTGGCCCAAAGCGTCTCGCCCGGTGCCTTTCCGCTGTCGTTGTCGCTCTTCCTGCTGATGGCCGTCGTCATCGGCGGCCTGGGCAGCCTGGCCGGCGCGGTCTGGGGCGCGGTGCTGCTCGTCGCGCTGCCGGCCCTCGCGCACACCGTCACCGAGGGCATCGACGCGCAGCGGCTGGAGGGCAACCTTCCGCTCGCGCTGTTCGGCATCACCTTGATCGTCGTCATGCTCGCCGCTCCCGGCGGCATCGCATCCCTCCGACCCCTCCGACTCCTGAGGAGCAAGGCATGAGGCGTTTCTGGACCGTCCTCGCCGTCCTGTCCCTGGCCGCCGCGACGACCGCCTGCAGTGACAGCGGCGGCGGTGGCGGGAACACCCCCGGCGTGACCGACACCGAGATCCTGGTCGGCACGCACATGCCGCTGACCGGCCCGGCCGCCGCCGGCTACTCGAAGATCGCCCCCGCGACCAAGGCGTACTTCGACTACGTCAACGCGAACGGTGGCGTGCACGGCCGGAAGATCAGCTACAAGATCATGGACGACACCTACAACCCGGCGACCACCCAGCAGGTCGTGCGCGAGCTCGTGCTGCAGGACAAGGTGTTCGCGATCCTCAACGGGCTAGGCACTCCCACGCACACCGGCGTGCTCGACTTCCTGAAGACCAACCGCGTCCCCGACCTGTTCGTCGCCTCCGGCAGCCGCAGCTGGAACCAGCCGGACAAGTATCCGGGCACCTTCGGGTTCAACGTGGACTACACCGTCGAGGGCAAGATCCTCGCCACCCACGTCAAGCAGACGCAGGCCGGCAAGAAGGTCTGCTTCCTCGGCCAGGACGACGACTTCGGCCGGGACGCCCTCGCCGGCATCGAGAAGGTCCTCGGCCCGGTCGCGGCCAAGCAGTCGTACGTCACCAGCAACCCGAACGTCGGCCCGCAGCTGGGCGCGCTCAAGCAGGCCGGGTGCCAGGTGGTCATGCTCGCCGCCGTGCCGGGCTTCACCGCGCTGAGCCTGGGCACCGCCGCCAAGATCGGTTTCAAGCCGCAGTTCGTCGTGTCCCAGGTCGGCGCCGACCTCACCACGCTGTCCAGGCAGCTCGGGCAGTCGGCGCCGCTGACCGAGGGGCTGATCTCCGACAACTACCTGCCGTTGAGCACCGACGAGGCCGACCCTTGGATCCAGCTCTTCAAGAAGGTGAACGCGGAGCACAACGGGGGTGCCGAGTTCGACAACAACATCGTCTACGGCATGTCGGTGGCGTACCTGTTCGTCCAGAGCCTGCAGGCCGCCGGCAAGGACCTGACCCGCGACGGGCTCGTCGCGGCGGTGGAGAAGGGCGGCTTCCAGGGACCCGGTTTCGCTCCCCTGCGGTTCTCCGCCCGGAACCATTCCGGGTACGGCGGGATGCGGCTGAGCCGCGTGCAGGGCGGCAAGCAGGCGTACTTCGGCACCGTCCTGGAGACCGACGACGCCGGCGGGCCGGTGCAGCCGTACACCGCGAGTCCGGCGGTCCCGCCCCAGAACGGCATCCCCACGGCTCCGTAAGGGTTGGCGACCGAGAAGTTACTCGCTAGTATCTAGCACTTCACGTGCAATATCAGCTTGGGGGTTCTGGCCGGATGTCGAAGCTCTCGGGCGCCGTCGCGATCGTGACGGGCGCCAGCCGCGGAATCGGGTTCGCCATCGCACAACGCTTCGTCGCCGAGGGTGCCAAGGTGTGCATCACGGGACGCAACGCGGAGGCCCTGGAGACCGCGGTCAAGGATCTGGGCGGGTCCGACGTGGCGATCGGGGTGCCCGGCAAGGGCGACGACGCCGACCACCGGGCCGAGGTGATCGACACCGTGCTCGGCGCCTTCGGGCCGGTGTCGGTCCTGGTCAACAACGTGGGCATCAACCCCGCGTACGGGCCGCTCGGCAGTCTCGACCTGAGCGCGGCGCGCAAGATGGTCGACGTCAACCTGCTCGGCACGCTGGGCTGGGTCCAGGAGGCGCTGCGCGGCGGCCTGAGCGACACCGGCGGGTCGATCGTCAACATCTCCTCGGTCTCCGGGGTACGCCCCGCGCCCGGCATCGCCTTCTACGGCGTCACCAAGGCCGCGCTGATCCACCTCACCGAGGAGCTGGCCGTCGAGCTGGCCCCGAGGATCCGGGTGAACGCCGTGGCCCCGGCGGTGGTCAAGACCAAGTTCGCGACCGCGCTCTACGAGGGCCGGGAGGAGAAGGTGGCGGCGGGCTATCCGCTCGGGCGCCTCGGCGTACCGGAGGACATCGCCGGCGCGGTGACTTTCCTCTGCTCGCCCGACGCCGCCTGGATCACCGGCCAGACGCTCGTCATCGACGGCGGCGTGACCCTCACCGGAACGGTCCAGTGAGCCCCCGGTACGCCCGCGTCGTGGTCACCGGCGCGGGCGGCGGCATCGGCGCGGCCCTGGCCCGGCGCTTCGCCGCCGACGGCGCCCGGGTGATCGTCAACGACCTCGACGCCGTCGCCGCGGAGGCCGTCGCGGCCGAGATCGGCGGCCTGGCCGTCCCCGGCGACGCCGCGAGCGAGGCGGACACCCGCCGGCTGGTCGACACCGCCTGGGCCGAGCTCGGCGGCTGCGACCTGTTCTGCGCCAACGCCGGCATCCTCACCTCGGGCTCGTTCGACGCACCCGACGCCGACTGGGACAAGGCGTGGCAGGTCAACGTCATGTCCCACGTGTACGTGGCCCGCGCCCTGCTCCCCCGCTGGCTCGACGGTGACGGCGGCCGCCTGCTGTTCACCGTCTCCGCCGCCGGGCTGCTCACCCTGCTCGGATCCGCGCCGTACTCGGTGACCAAGCACGCTGCCCTCGGCTTCGCGGAGTGGCTACGCGCGACGTACGCCCACCGCGGCATCACCGTGCAGGCGCTGTGCCCGCAGGGCGTCAACACCGCGATGCTGACCGGCGACGGCGAGAGTGCCAGCAAGGACCTGCTCGCGGCCGGCGCGCTGCAGCCCGACGAGGTCGCCGCCGTGGTCGCCAAGGCGCTGGAGGACGACGGCTTCCTGATCCTGCCGCACCCCGAGGTCGCGGAGTACTACCAGCGCCGGGCCACCGAGCCGGACCGTTGGCTCGGCGGCATGAACAAGCTCCAGCGCGGGTTCGACACGGCGGCCACCTCATGAGCGGGCCGCGGGGACTCGACCTCGAACGCCTCCAGGCGTACCTCGGCTCGCCGCCACTGAGCGCGCGGATGTTCGCCGGCGGCCGCTCCAACCTCACGTACGCGGTCACCGACGGCACGAACCGCTGGGTGCTGCGCCGCCCGCCGCTGGGCCACGTGCTGCCGACGGCACACGACATGGCACGCGAGCACAAGGTGCTGGACGCGCTGTCCCGAGCCGGCTTCCCCGCACCGCGGCCGGTGCGGCTCTGCACCGACCCGGAGGTCATCGGGGCGCCCTTCTACCTCATGGAGCACGTCGACGGCGCCATCTACCGCGACGTCGCCGCCCTCGAGGCCATGGGCCCGGAAGCGATGCGCCGGCTGGTGCTGTCCCTCGTGGACACCCTCGCCGACCTGCACTCGCTGGACCCGCAGACGATCGGGCTCGGCGACTTCGGCAAGCCGGAGGGCTTCAACGAGCGGCAGGTCCGCCGGTGGAAGAAGCAGCTCGACGCGTCCCGCAGCCGCGAGGTGCCCGGCATCGAGGAGCTGCACGCCCGGCTCGCCGCGGACATCCCGGCCGGCGGCCCCGGCGCGGTGGTGCACGGCGACTACCGCCTCGACAACGTGCTGATCGGCGAGGCCCTCGAGGTCAACGCCGTCCTGGACTGGGAGATGTCCACTCTGGGCGACCCGCTCAGCGACGTCGCCCTCATGCTCGTCTACGCCGGGCGGCCGCTGCTCAGCAAGGACGGCGCGGCCCGTACGTCGCTGTCGGTGCCCGGCCATCCGAGCCTCTCGGAGCTCGCCGACCACTACGCCAAGCGCTCCGGCCGCGACGTTTCGGACCTGCACTGGTACGTGGCCTTCGCCGCGTTCAAGCTCGCGGTGATCCTCGAGGGTGTGCACTACCGATACGTTCAAGGGCAGACGGTCGGTGAAGGCTTCGACACGGTCGGCGCGATGGTGGCACCGCTCGTCGCGCAGGGACACGAGTCGCTGGACGGAACGCTGGAAGGGAACTGATGGACTTCGCGTTCGACGAGAAGACCGAGGACTACCGCAAGCGCCTGCTCTCCTTCATGGACGAGTACGTCTACCCCGCCGAGGAGGGCTTCTACGAGTCCGCCGAGGACACCTGGTCCGCGCCGCCCGCCATCGCGCGGCTGCAGGCCCAGGCCAAGCTCGCCGGGCTGTGGAACCTGTTCCTGCCGGGCGAGCACGGCGCCGGACTGACCAACCTGCAGTACGCACCCCTGGCCGAGCTCACCGGCCGCAGCCCGTCCATCGCCCCGCCCGCGCTGAACTGCGCCGCCCCGGACACCGGCAACATGGAGGTCCTGGCCGAGTTCGGCAGCGCCGAGCAGCAGGAGCGCTGGCTGCGGCCGCTGCTCGACGGCACGATCCGCTCGGCGTTCGCGATGACCGAGCCGCAGGTCGCCTCCTCGGACGCGACCAACATCGGCACCCGCATCGAGCGCGACGGCGACGAGTACGTCATCACCGGCCGCAAGTTCTACATCTCCGGCGCGATGAACCCGAACTGCCAGATCTTCATCGTGATGGGCAAGACCGACCCGGACGCCGCCCGGCACGTGCAGCAGAGCATGATCCTCGTGCCCCGGGACACCCCGGGCCTCACGGTCCACCGCGGCATGACGGTCTTCGGCTACGACGACGGCGACCACGGCGGCCACGCCGAGCTGACCTTCGACCGGGTACGCGTACCGGCGGCCAACCTCATCGGGGAGGAGGGCTCGGGCTTCGCCATCTCCCAGGCCCGACTCGGCCCCGGGCGGATCCACCACTGCATGCGTCTGATCGGCATGGCGGAGCGGGCGCTGGAGCTGATGTGCCGGCGTGCGCTGAGCCGTACGCCGTTCGGCAAGCCGCTCGCGGAGCAGGGCGTGGTGCAGGAGTGGATCGCCGAGTCCCGCGTCCGCATCGAGCAGGCCCGCCTGCTCGTGCTCAAGGCGGCCTGGCTGATGGACACCGTCGGCAACAAGGGCGCGCACACCGAGATCCAGGCCATCAAGATCATCGTGCCGGGGACCGCCGAGTGGGTCGTCGACAAGGCGATCCAGGCGCACGGCGCGGCCGGCGTGGGTCAGGACACCCCGCTGGCGCGGCTCTGGGCCGCCGCCCGTACCCTGCGCCTGGCCGACGGCCCGGACGAGGTGCACAAGCGCTCGCTGGCCCGCCGGGAGCTGAACCGCTACCGGACCGCCTGATGCGGTCCGCCGCACCCACCCCGTCAAACCACTACCGGAGTTCGTGATGCCGGCTGCCTCACCCCGCCCGTCCCAGCGCATCGACGGCCGCACGGCCCGCTCGGAGCGCACCCGCGCCGCCATCGTGGAAGCCCATCTGAGGCTGATCCGCGAGGGCGACCTGCGCCCGACCGCGGACCGCATCGCCAAGCACGCGGGCGTCTCTCTGCGCGCCCTGTGGAGCCACTTCGCCGACATGGAGGCCCTCTTCGCCGCGAGCGGCAAGCTCGTCCTGGAGGAGCGGGACGAGGCGCACGAGCCGGTCCCGGCCGACCTGCCCCTGGAACGCCGGATCGAGGCGTACTGCCACCAGCGCGCCCGCCTGCTGGAACAGGTCGCGCCCGTGGCCAAGGCCTCGTCGCTCAAGGAACCGTTCTCCCCGGCCCTGCAGACCTATCGCAACGCCCACATCGACCGGGTCCAGGACGAGCTGCGGACCCTCTTCGGCCGGGAGATCGGCGGCGACGAGCACCTGCTCAACGCCCTGACCGCCATCAGCATGTGGCCGACGTGGGGCACTCTGCGCGACGCCATGGGCCTCGACCCGGACGCGGCCCGCCTGGCCCTGACCAGAACGGTCAGGGCACTGCTGACGGGCCGCGACTGAGTCACACGACGGCCTGTACGAGGGAGACGCCGAAGAGGTTCGCGGGATCGGTCCACCAGTGCCGCAGGGCGAACCCGGCGCGCGCCAGCTCCGCCTCCAGCCCTTCGCGCCGGAACTTCGCCGAGATCTCGGTGCGCATCTCCTCGCCCGCGGCGAAGTCGACGGTCAGGCCCAGCTCACCGATGCGCACCCGTTGCGCGCTGCCGGCCCGCAGCCGCATCTCGATCCATTCGCGCTCCGGATCCCAGAGCGCCACGTGCGCGAACGCCTCCACGTCGAAGTCCGCGCCCAGCCGCCTGTTGATCACCCGCAGCACGTTGCGGTTGAACTCGGCGGTCACGCCCGCCGCGTCGGCATAGGCGGGCACCACGATTCCCGGGTCCTTGACCAGGTCGGTGCCGAGCAGCAGCCACTCGCCCTCGTGCAGCACCCCGCGCAGCGCGGCGAGGAACGCGGCCCGCTCGGCCGGGACCAGGTTGCCGATCGTCCCGCCGAGGAACGCGACGACCCGGTTGTCGCCCTCCGGGATGTGCTGCAGGTGGCGGGTCATGTCGCCGACCACCCCGCGCACGGCGAGGCCGGGATAGTCCGCGGTCAGCCCGGCGACCGCCTCCTCCAGGGCCGCCCGCGAGACGTCGAGCGGCACGAAGGCGCCCAGCGTGCCGCGCCGCAGCAGGGCGTCCAGCAGCAGCCGCGTCTTCTCCGACGAGCCGGAACCCAGCTCCACCAGCGTCTTCGCCTCGGTGATGCGGGCGAACTCGGTGGCCCGCTCGGCGAGGATCGCCCGCTCGGTCCGCGTCGGGTAGTACTCGGGCAGCCGGGTGATCTCCTCGAACAGCTCGCTGCCGCGGGCGTCGTAGAACCACTTGGGCGGCAGCCACTTACCGGCGGCGGTGAGCCCGGTGGTCACGTCGGCGCGCAGCTCGCGGTCGATGTCGTGCTCGTCGAGGTGGATCTCGAGCATGGTCACGATCTCCCTAGCGGGGTGAGGTGGACGGTGGACGCGGTGGCGGCGAGCAGGTGGTTCTCCGGCACGGGCTGCCACGCCGCGCCGGGATCGAGGGGTTCGGAGCTGACCAGGACGCCGTCCGAGTCCGCGCGGACGGACAGGGCGTGGCCCAACGTCGTGGCGACGATCTGGGCGCCGTCGGTCAGCAACAGGTTCAGCCGGGAGCCCGGGGCGGCGAGCTCGACCTCCGCGACGACCTCGGCGACGGCGTCGGCGGGCGGCACGCCGGCGCGCAGGCGGTCGCGGACCAGGGCCCAGAGCAGGGCCGAGTCGGTCGGCGCGTCCAGGGTGACAAGGTCCTGCACCGGGAGCCGGCCGGCGACCTTCACGACCGAGCCGGGCCAGCCGCGGACCACGCCGTTGTGGCTGAACAGCCACCGGCCCTCCGCGAACGGCGCGGCGGCCGTCTCCGTCACCGGCATGCCGACGGTGGCCGAGCGTACGGCGGCCAGCACGGCCCCGGAGGCGGTGGCGGCGGCGAGCGCCGGCAGGGCCGCATCGGACCAGATCGGCATCGCGCTGCGGTAGCGGACCGGCTCGGCGCCACCCTGCGGATACCAGGCGACGCCGAAGCCGTCGGCGTTGATGGTGCCGCCGCCGCGCATGTCCCGCGGCGCCCACGCCTGCCGGGCCAGCGCGTGCGGCGGGTCGAGGAGCAGCTCGGCCAGTGCAACCGGGGCGCCCAGGTACGCCAGGTGGCGGCACATCAGCCGGCCTCCGGACCGGCGTCCCGGGCGCACCGGAAGCCGCTGAAGATCTGCCGGCGGATCGGGTGGTCCCAGTTGCGGAAGGTGCCCCGGCACGCCGCCGCGTCGGTGCCGAACGAGCCGCCCCGCAGCACCTTGTAGTCGCCGCCGAAGAAGACCTGCGAGTACTCGGCGTACGGGAAGACGGCGAAGCCGGGATAGCCGTGGAAGCCGGAGTCGGTCCACTCCCACACGTCACCGATGAGCTGGTGCACGCCGAGCGGTGACGCGCCCTGCGGGTAGGCGCCGACGGCGGCCGGCGACAGATGCCGCTGCCCCAGGTTGGCGTGCTCCGGCCCCGGCGGGTCGTCGCCCCACGGGTAGCGGCGCGAGCGCCCGGTCGCCGGGTCGTAACGGGCGGCCTTCTCCCACTCGGCCTCGGTCGGCAGCCGCCGCCCGGCCCACGCGGCGTACGCCTGGGCCTCGAAGAAGCAGACATGCACCACCGGCTCGTCCGGCACGATCCGCTGCGTACGCCCGAACCGCGTGTACGCCCACCCGTCCCCGTCCCGCTGCCAGTGCATCGGAGCGGTCAGGCCGGCGTCCTGCCGGTGCGCCCAGCCACGCCCGCTCCACCACCGCGGGTCGTCGTAGCCGCCGGCCGCGATGAACTGGGCGTACTCGGCGTTGGTGACCGGCGCCGCGTCGATGAAGAATGCGGGCACGTCGACCTCGTGCGCGGGCCGTTCGTTGTCCAGCGCCCACGGCTCGGTGTCCGTGCCCATCGTGAACGGTCCGCCCGGCACGAGCACCTCGCCCGAGACCGGAACGCGGGCCGGCGGCGGGGCGGGCGCGTCCAGCACCGGCGCGCCGGCCCGAAGCTGGTGCGTGGCGAGCATGGTCTCGTCGTGCTGCTGCTCGTGCTGGACGATCATGCCGAACGCGAACCCGCCGGCGACCAGGGGGCGGTCGTCGAGGCGTACGTGGTCGAGCACGTCGAGGGCCTTGTCGCGCACCTGACCCACGTACGCGCGGGCCTCGCCCGGGTCGAGCAGCGGCAAAGCGGGACGGTCCCGCCGGGGGTGCCGGAAGGCGTCGTAGAGCTCGTCGATGTCGCGGCGCACCGGCTCGCGCCCGCCGACGTCTCTGACCAGCCAGAGCTCCTCCTGGTTGCCGACGTGTGCGAGGTCCCAGACGAGCGGGGACATCAGCGGCGAGTGCTGGCGCACGAGGTCGGCGTCGTCGACGGCATCGGTGAGCAGGGCGGTACGCGCCCGCGCGCGTTCCAGCTGGGCGGCGACGGTCAGCCGCAGGTCGTGGGTCATCGAGGCAGGTCCTTTCCTTGTGCGGGATCGGATCGGGGTCAGGCCGCAGCGGCGCCCGCGTGGTCCAGGCGCCGGCCGACGACCCCGGCCACCAGGTCGCGCACCGGCCGGGGCAGCCCGGTCCGGTCCAGGTGCCGGCAGGCGAGGTCGGCGATGTCGGCCGCGCACGCCGCGACCACGGGATCGGCGAGCCCGTCCCGGGCCGCGTCCCACCACCGGCCGGCCGCGGGCGCGGCGAGGTCACGAGCGGAGTCGGTCAGGGCGTCGTCGGCCAACAGCGCGCACAGCACGGCCACCGGCGCGATCCACTCGCCGCCGGGCTGCGCGTCGAGGTAGCGCACCTCGAGGTAGCCGCGGGGGCGTACCGGCGGGAACAGCGTGCTGATGTGGTACTCGAGGTCGTCCACCGTGGGCGGCTCCGGCAGCGCACCGCCGATCCAGTCGGCGAACGTCACGCCTTCCGGCGCGTCCCACCGGCCGTCGCCGCGCCGTACGCACAGCAGCGGCGCATCCAGCACGTACCGGGCCCAGCGTTCGGGCGGGTCGCCGCCGGCCGGCACCGGGCCGCTGCGCCGCCGGTCGATGCCGTGCCAGGCCCGCATCCGCCCGCTGGCCCAGCCGGTGTCGCGGCCGGCGTGCGCCCGGGACGTGGCGAACAGGGCCAGCAGCGGGGGCCCGACGGCGTGTACGGCGTCCCAGCGAGCCGCTGCCCGGGACTCGGTGCCGGCGTCGAGGCATACCTGCAGCCCGGCGGTGCTGCACATCATGGTGTGCCCGGACGGGTTCCCCGCGCGGTCGAAGGCGTGCTGCATGGCCGCGTACCGAGGGGTGTCGAGGATGCGCACCGGCGGCCGGTGCGGGTCGAGCCCGCTGTCGCCGAGACTGATGCCGGAGCGGGCCAGGAGGTCGGCCAGATAGGCCTGATCGGCGGCCATCGCCGCGTGCAGCGCGGCCGGGGAGCCGGCGGGGGCGGAGGAGATCTCGACCTGACCGCCGGGTTCGAGGGTGACCGTGCCGCCGCCGGGCAGCGGCGCGGGGTCACGGTTGCCGAGGACTGCGGGTGCGTGCGGCCCGAGCGCCTGTCTCAGCTCGGAGGGCCGCAGATGCGCCGCGGGAAGGGCGGCGCGGTGGGTGGTCCATTCCAGTTCGACGCCGACGCGGCTCGGTGGGCCGGTCTTGAAACAGATGCCGGACACGTGCTCGGCGGCATCGGACAGACGCCGCAGGATCCGTCCGGCCGGATCCTCGTCACTACTTTTGGTAGTCACGGCTCTCCCTTGAGTGGCGATCCTCGGAGACCATACACAGATGTCTCAAGATGTTGCCATCGATGTCGATCGCGCCAGGCGCGAAACCCCAGGTTGTGCCACCGTCACTCATCTCAACAACGCCGGCGCCGCGCTGGTCCCGGCTGTGGTGACCGACACAGCTGTCGCGCATCTGCGCCGCGAGGCGCAGATCGGCGGCTACGAGGCCGCTGCGGAGGCGGCCGAGCGGGTCGAGGACGTCTACCGGTCGCTCGCCCGGCTGGTCGGCTGCGCCCCGGACGAGATCGCCGTGGTGGAGAACGCGACCCGCGCCTGGGACATGGCCTTCTACGGCTTCGCCTTCCGTCCGGGCGACCGGATCCTCACCACCCGCGCCGAGTACGCGAGCAACGTCATCGCCCTGCTCCAGGTGGCCCGCCGCACCGGCGCGGTCGTGGAGCTGGTCGACGACGACGAGCACGGCCAGATCGACGTCGCGGACCTCGCGCGCCGCCTCGACGACACGGTCAAGCTCGTCGCGCTGACCCACGTACCGACGTCGGGCGGCCTGGTGAACCCGGCCGCCGAGGTGGGCCGGCTGACCCGGGCCGCCGGCGTCCCGTTCCTGCTCGACGCCTGCCAGTCGGTCGGCCAGCTCCCGATCGACGTGGCGGAGATCGGCTGCGACCTGCTCTCGGCGACCGGTCGCAAGTTCCTGCGAGCCCCGCGCGGCACCGGTTTCCTGTACGCCCGCCGCGGCCTCGCCGAGCAGCTCGAGCCACCGCTGCTGGACCTGCACGCGGCCAGCTGGCCCGCCCCGGACCGGTACGAGATCCGCCCGGATGCCCGCCGCTTCGAGAACTGGGAGACGAACTACGCGGCGAAGCTCGGCCTCGGCGCCGCCGCCGAATACGCGCTGTCCTGGGACCAGGCGGCGGTCACTGAACGCATCACGGCACTGGCCGCCGCGCTGCGGGAGCGCCTGCGCGCCCGGCCCGGCGTGTCGGTGCACGACCGCGGCGCCCAGCTGGGCGGCATCGTGACGTTCACGGTCGACGGCGTGGATTCGGCGGAGGTGCACCGCACGTTGCGCGCGGCGGACATCAACACCAGCGTGAGCGCCGCCGACTACGCGCAGTGGCACCTGCGGTCGCGCGGCCTGCCCGACGTGGTGCGCGCCTCGGTCCACTACTACAACACCGAGGAGGAGCTCGACCTGCTCTGCCGGCATCTGCCCGGCCCCCGGTGAGGCCTGGGCGGACCGGCGTTGCGTGACGAACGGTGGTCCGGCCGTCACTGAGCGGGTGTGAATCGCGCGTTGGCGGCGGTCGATCAGACGCCGATTCTCGTCGCCATGTCGCTGTTTTCTTCATGCCGAATATGCGGATCCTCCAGTCCGCAACGGATCATTTCTGGATATGAAATATCCGCGGTCATCATCGCCGATTCCGGCGGCGCAGGGGGACAATAGTGGAATGACGCAGCTAGCACTGTTCCCCACGAAGAATGTGCGGGACCGGACACTGCGTCGCCAGTATTCACCGACCGCCGAGAGGTTTCGGCGCGAGCATGAGCGGCATCGCTCGTGGGGCTTGATCCAACGTCATTCCCGGCGCTTGCGCCGGCTGCGCGAGGCCGAGCAACGGTCCCTGGCCCCGCAACCCGGCCCTGATGACCTCCACCCTGGGGACCTCCACCCCGCCAACCACGACCTCCGCGCTGATGACCGCAACCTCCACCCCGCCAACCACGACCTCCGCGACCTCGACCCCGCCAACTACGACCTCCGCGCTGATGGCCGCGACCTCGACCCCACCAACCACGACCTCCGCGCTGATGACCGCGACCTCCACGACCTCCGCGCTGATGACCTCGGCGCCGGGGCACCGCTCAACATGACGCATCGTGATGACACGACTGATGATTCCGAGCGGTCGAAAGGCCAGCACGAGACGACGACCGGCTGCGCGACGACGGCCCGGCCGGGCTGCCCGACCAGATGGAATCGGAGGCGAGGCACCGCACGTCAGGACGGCAGAGCGCCAAGCAGCAGCGTGCAAGGGCAGCAGCCCGAGACGGCGGGCGCCGAGAAAGCGCGGGCGGCCGGGCCGTCATGGCCGCGTCCAGCAGGAAGATCGCCAGGTCGCTTTCCACGGGGCACGGCAGCCGCGGATACTGCCGGGCGTCCCGCGCAGCCAGCACAGGCGCGCTCGAGGCGGCCGCGAGCCGCCGGCCCACCAGGTACGACGACGCGCCCGCGCAGGAGGCGGGACGCCGACGAAGACCTCGCCCCCACCCGACGTCGACAAAGACCTCGCCCCCCGCCCGCGCTGGAGGCGGACGTCGACGGAGACTTCATCCTTGCGACCACATCGGTGCGCTCGGATGTCAAGTGCCCGTCGAATCATCGGCCATTGTCACGCCGGACCGGTGAGATGGCAGCCACCGATCGCGGCGGAAAAGTGAACGAAGCCCTTTGCGGAAACTGTCGACAGTGAATTCTGGCGCACTTGCCCGGGCAGCAGCGGATAATTGTTCGGGCGGGCCATGACGTCGTAGTGCTGCAACGCACCGCCACATTCGATCGTGTGGTGTCGCTCGGGGGGCCGGTGTCATTCAAGGAGGTTCAGCGACCCCGCGCGACGATGGGCGACACCAGTGTGCGTACCGGAACCGCGGCCGCTTTGACGTTCGACGTCAGACAGGTTCACAGATCGGCGGTGCGCCGGGTGACCGACCATGCGCATTGGCCGACCGCCCAGCTCAGGCAGCACCTCCAGCCGCACCGAACGTGGAAACGCAAGCTAGCGCCGGTGCGCGCCGCCGCGGGGGCGTCGCCGGCGCCGCACGGCGGCGATCCCGGCCATCCCGGCGACGAGCGCCACGGCCGGCACCGACACCTGGTACGCGTTCAGCTCGCCGATCCCCGCGACGGGCTCGGACGGCGGCGGCTCGGCCACCGCCTCCGCGCTGGGTGTGCCCTGCTTCGACGGGCGCGCACTCGGCGAGGGTTTGAGGTCCTTGCCGACGACCGAGGTGATCCACCGGGCGATGGTGTCGATCCGCCCGCCCAGGTCGGCACCGGTGTGCGGGCAGGTCGGCCCGTGGCTCACCACCGCCACGACCACCGCCGAGCCGTCCTTCTGCTCGCTGAAGTACGGGCCGCCCGAGTCGTGCGGGCACGGGCTGGTGTCGGCCCTCGGTGCCGTGCCGGCCAGCCCGACCACGTCCTGCCGCACCGACGTGATCCGGAACCGGCCGGTACGCATCCGCGTCGGCTCCTGGGTCGCGTTGCCGTCGAGCAGCCCGAAACCGGCCAGCCGTACCTTGTCCCCGACCCGCGGCTTGGTGCGGTTGAGCCGCAGCGGGGCGATGTCGGTGATCGGCCGGTCGAGCTGGGCCAGGGCGACGTCGGCGGTGTCGCTCTGCCGCACGGCGATCACCGTGGCGACGTGCCCGGCGTCGCCGCGCAGGTCGGCACGCCCGACGGTGGCCGTGGTCCGCCGCGCGACGGGCCGGGAGACATGCTTGTCGTTCTCGTCGCGGAAGCAGTGCCCCGCGGTGAGCACCCAGCGCGGCGAGATCAGGCCGCCGGAGCACGAGCTGTTGCGGCGCCCACCCTCCGCGGTCGGAATGCCGGTCATGGTCAGCTTGACGGCGAACGTGTACTCGCCGTCGTCCACGGTCTCCCCGTTGGCTACCGCGTGCGCCGCGGAGTCGGGAAGAAGCACGAGACCGCAGAGCACCAGGATCGCCAGCACGAGGTTCGTCGGTTTCCTGTCCATGGTCCAGCGAAGATCACCCATAACGGTGATCGGTTGGAAGACCACTTCCTGCTCGAAAACGCAGTCAGCCGATGATCACGGACAGTGTCAACGAGCGAGCCGCCCCCGCGGTTTCCCGGCCTGCGCGGCTCCTTGACGAAGCACCCCGGCTGTGCGGATTGACCTGCGAAGACAGGCCGGGTTTACGGTCGCGACGTCAGACATTTCCGCTCGGGTCCTCGCCTTGCGCTGCGTCGCGGGCACCGGCGTCGGCCGGCACAGGAAGCACACGCGTGTCCCGGGCCGACCGAGGAGACACACCTGTCCGCTAGCCCGTTGCGCCTGGCCGCCTGCGCCGGCGCCGTCGCCGTCCTGCTGATCCCCGTCCGCGCCGAGGCGTCCCAGCCCGCGCTGAAGAAGGTGAACGTCACCGCAGCAGAGAAGCTCCAGCCGCGTGTGGTCGCGCGGAAGATACCCAGGCTCACCCCGCGCCAGCTGGCTCAGCGGCACGCCCGCGCCCGGGTCCGGGTGGTGCGGTTCGCCCGGGCTCAGCGCGGCGACTGGTACGCCTATGGCGGCGCCGGCCCGTCGACGTGGGACTGCTCGGGCCTCACCCGGGGCACGTACCGGGTCGTGGGCATCCGGCTGCCGCACTCGTCGGCCGCCCAGGCCCGGCGCGGCCGGCGCGTGACACCCCGCACCGCCCGGGTCGGCGACCTGGTCGCGATGCGCGGCCACGTCGGCATCCTGGTCGGCAGATGGCGCATGGTGGACGCCCCGGGCACCGGCCGCCGCGTCACAGAACGCCTGATCTACCGCACGTCGACGCTGCAGTTCCGCCGTCTGATCGGCTGAGGCGGAAGCGGCGGCGAGGTGGTCAAGCCTGCTTGAGGTGGGTCTTGACCACCTCGGCCAGCTCCGGAGTCCACTCCATGGGCTGGTGGGCGGCCTTGGTGTGCAGCTCGACGTGCTGCAGCAGCTCGTCCTCGTCCGGAGCGGTGAACTCCGCCGGACACTCGTTGTTGAAATCGGCGCAGCGGATCGTCACTGTCATGACGATCAGCTACCCGAGGCCTCCGCGCCGAAACGGACGACCGAGCGGGCTCCCTCGCCGCGGGCCATCCGCTCGAAGGCGGCCGGCACGTCCGCGAGCCCGATCCGGTCCGTCACCAGGTGGTCGAGCTTCAGCGCGCCCGACACCACCTCCTGGGCCAGCCGCGGCACCTCGACGTCGGGATCGGCCGACCCGTACACGGAAGCCCGCAGCGTCCGTGCCGACGAGAAGATGTCCAGCGCGCTCAGCTGGACCATGTCGTCGGCGCGGCCCATGCCCACGACGGTGACCTGACCGCCGCGCCGGGTCGCCCGCCACGCCGCCCGGATGGTCGCCGCACGGCCCACGCACTCGAAGGCGTGGTCGGCGCCCCGGCCGGCCGTCCGCGACCGGATGTCCTTGGAGAGCGTCTCGCCGGAGACCACGAAGTCCGTCGCCCCCGCCGCCTCGGCAAGCGCCTTCTTGCCCTCCGACACGTCCACCGCGATCACCGAGGTGGCTCCGGCCGCGCGTGCCGCCGTCACGACCGACAGGCCGACGCCGCCGAGGCCGATCACCACCACCGAGTCGCCCTCGGCCACCTGGGCCGTGTTGCGGACCGCGCCCGTCCCGGTCAGCACCGCGCAGCCCAGCAGGGCCGCGCTTTCCCAGGGCAGCTCCGACGGTACGGGGATGACGGCCCGTTCCGGCACCACGACCTGATCGGCGAACGCGCCCAGCCCCAGCGTCACGTGGACCGGCGCGCCGTCGAGCGTGATGCCGTTCTCCAGCGCCGCCACGTTCGCCGTCGCGCAGAGCCAGGGTTCGCCGTGGGTGCAGAACCAGCAGTCGCGGCAGGGCGGGGACCAGTTGAGGGCGACGTGCGTACCCGGGGCGACCGTGACGTTCGCGCCCGCCTCGACCACCTCGCCGGCCGCCTCGTGGCCGAGGATCAGCGGCCACGGCGGGCTCAGCGTCCCGTTGACCATCGACAGGTCGGAGTGGCACACGCCCGCCGCGCGGATGCGGACCCGGACCTGGCCGGGGCCGACCTCGGGAAGGTGGACCTCCTCGACCGCGGGCTTGCTGCCCGGGCCGCGCGCCACGAGGGCGTGGACGTATGCCGTCACTGCTGGATCGCCTTCGTCTGCTGGAATTCCTGGAGGCCGTGAACGCCCAGCTCGCGGCCGATGCCCGACTGCTTGTAGCCGCCGAACGGGGCCATCGGGTTGAACCCGCCGCCGTTGACGTCGACGGCGCCGGTGCGCATCCGCCGGGCCACCGCCAGCGCCCGGTCGGGGCTGCCCCACACCCCGCCGGCCAGGCCGTAGCGGGAGTTGTTCGCGATCCGCACGGCGTGGTCGTCGTCGTCGAAACCGATGATCGACAGCACCGGCCCGAAGATCTCCTCCTGGGCGAGCTCGCTGTCCGGGTCCACGTCCGCGAAGACCGTGGGTGCGACGAAATACCCCTTCTCCGGTACGGGCGCAGCACCCGCGACGAGCCGGGCGTCCGCACGCTCGATGAAGCCGCGTACCCGCTCGCGCTGCCCCGCCGAGACCAGCGGGCCCAGCCGCGTCGCCTCGTCGAACGGGTCTCCGGTGCGGTAGCCCTCGGCGGCGGCCGCGGCCAGCTCGACCGCCGTGGCGTAGTGGCTGCGGTGCACGAGCATGCGGGTCCACGCCGTACAGGTCTGGCCGGAGTTGAGGAACGCGTTGCCGACGCCGACCTTCACCGCCTTGGTGACGTCCGCGTCCTCGAGGATCACGTTGGCGGACTTGCCGCCCAGCTCCAGCGCGACCCGGGCGATCCGGTCGGCGGCCGCGTGCGAGACGGCCCGGCCGGTGGCCGTGGAGCCGGTGAACGACACCATGTCGACGTCCGGGTGCCCGGCGATCGCGGCGCCGACGACCGGGCCGGTGCCCGGCACCAGGTTCAGCACGCCGTCCGGCAGCCCGGCCTCCTCGGCCGCGTCGACCAGCAGGTACGCGGTGAGCGGCGTCAGCTCGCTCGGCTTGAGCACGACGGTGCAGCCGGCGGCGAGGGCGGCGGCCACCTTGGCGACGATCTGGTGCAGCGGGTAGTTCCACGGGGTGATCGCCCCGACCACGCCCACCGGCTCGCGCACGACCAGCGAGTTGCCGATCGTCTCCTCGCGTACCGGTTGGGCCGCCAGGTCGGCGTACCCCCGCAGGACGGTGAGCGGCAGTCCGGCCTGGACCGCCTTGGCGATCTTGAGCGGCGTGCCGAGCTCGAGCCCCACGGTGCGGGCGATGTCGGCCGCCCGGGCCGCGAGCGCCTCGTGCAGCTTGCCGAGGACGGCGCCGCGCTCGGCCATCGAGGTGGCCGCCCAGCCGTCGAAGGCGGCGCGTGCGGCCTCGACGGCCCGGTTCACGTCGTCGGCGGTGCCTGCCGGGACGTGACCGAGGGTCTCCTCGGTCGCCGGGTTCTCCACGGGGATGGTCTCCGACGACGACGGGGCGACCCACCGGCCACCGATGTACAGCCTGTCCCGGTTCAACGCAGCACTCCGTTCTTCATGGCCTCGAGGCCGGTGACCACGGTTTCCAGGCCGAGCGTGAACGCGCCCTCGTCGACGCTGCGGCGGTGCTCGGCGAGCAGGTGGGCGTCGCGCAGGTGGGGGTAGCGCTCGGCGTACACCTGGGGGTCCTCGTCGAAGCCCAGCGCGAAGGAGCCCAGCGCCGCGCCGGTGACGAGGTAGCGCATCAGGGCGCCGATGTGGGTGGCTCGGGCGGGTGGCCACCCCGCCCTGATCAGGCCGCCGTACACGGTGTCGGCCATGGCGAGCGCGGCCGGCCGGCGGCCGGGGCCCGTGGCGAACAGCGGCACCATGTTCGGGTGCTGCAGCAGCACCCCGCGATACGAGTGCGCCCAGAGCCGCAGTGCGTCCTGCCACTCGTGGGTCGCGAAGAACGACACGTCGACCTGGGCGACGACCGCGTCCGCCACGGCGTCGAGGATCTCGTTCTTCGTGGGGAAGTGGTTGTAGAGCGACGGCCCGGCGACGCCCAGCTCGGTGGCGAGCCGGCGGACGGACACCGCCTCCAGGCCTTCCGCGTCCACGAGCGCGCCGGCCACCTCGACGATGCGCTCGCGGGTGAGCAACGTTCCGCGGGGGCGGGCCATTTTGACGCTCCTGAACCTCTGGACTCCGGAAAACTTACAACGCTAGTTTTAGCACGTGGACTTTTCACTCAGCGACGAAGAGCGGGCGGTCCGCGACACCGCCCGCCAGTTCATCACCCGCGAGGTCATGCCGCTGGAGCAGGAGGCGCTGCGCCGCGAGCGCGCCCACCAGCCCGGCCTGGACCGCAGCGAACTGCGCGAGCTGCAGCTCAAGGCGAAGAAGTTCGGCTTCTGGGGCCTGTCGACCCCCGAGGAGTACGGCGGCATGGACCTGCCCGCGGTCATGCAGTCGCTGATCTGGACCGAGATCGGCCGCACCTTCGTCCAGTTCCGCTTCGGCGGCGAGGCGGACAACATCCTGTACTACGCCAACGACGAGCAGAAGAAGGAGTACCTGGTCCCGACCATCGAGGGCGAGCGGATCTCCTGCTTCGCGATCACCGAGCCAGGCGCCGGCTCGGACGCGGCGAACATCAAGCTCAGCGCCCGGCGCGAGGGCGACGACTGGGTCCTCAACGGTGAGAAGACGTTCATCACCAACGGCAACGACGCCGACTTCGTCATCGTGGTCGCGGTGACCGACCGGGAGAAGGGCGTACGCGGCGGCGGCACCACCGCGTTCCTCGTCGACCGCTCGATGGGCTGGCGCTCCGAGTTCATCCAGACGATGGGCGAGGGCGGACCGGCCGCGCTAGTCTTCGAGGACGTCCGGGTGCCGCACCGCAACGTCCTGGGCGAGGTCGGCCAGGGCTTCGAGCTGGGCATGCAGTGGATCGGCAAGGGCCGCTACCTGATCCCGTCGAACGCCCTGGGCATCGCGGAACGGGCGCTCGGCATGGCGATCGAGTACGCCAACACCCGCGAGACCTTCGGCCGCAAGATCGGCGACAACCAGGCGATCCAGTGGATGATCGCCGACTCCGAGGTGGAGCTCGAGGCGGCCCGCTGGCTCATCCTGCGCGCCGCCTGGACCGTCGACCAGGGCTGGGACCCCCGGCACGCGTCCTCGATGGCCAAGCTGTACGGCGCGACGATGGTCAACGACGTGGTGGACCGGGTCATGCAGATCCACGGCGGCATGGGCTACACGCGCGAGCTGCCGATCGAGCGCTGGTACCGGCAGGTCCGCCTGATGCGCATCTACGAGGGCACCGACGAGATGCAGCGCCTCATCATCTCCCGCGACCTCCTGCGCGGGTACACCAAGATCGGAGGGCACCTGGCTTGACATCTTCCCCTTCCTCAGGGAGGGGGATTCCCTTGGTCGCCCTTGGGTTTTCCTGCTTCAACGCCGACTGCCGCACCCGGGAGGACTCCCGTTGAGGTCTTACACCGGCTCCACAGGCCGACACCGCCAGACCGGCGGCCAGGATGTTGCGCGCCGCGTTGACGTCGCGGTCATGGTCGGTGCCGCATATTCGGTAGGTCCACGCCCGTACGTTGAGCGGCAACTTCTCCGTGATAGCGCCACACGCAGAGCACACCTTGGACGAGGGATACCAGCGGTCGATCACGACCAGGTCCCGGCCGTACCAGGCGGCTTTGTACTCCAGCATGGTGCGCAGGTCCCGCCAGCAGGCGTCGCTGATCGCGCGGGCCAGGCGGTGGTTCTTCACCATGTTGCGCACACTCAGGTCCTCGATCACGAGCGTTTGGTTGTCACGCACGAGTCGAGTCGTCAGCTTGTGCAGGTTGTCCCGACGGCGGTCGGCGATCCTGGCATGGATACGAGCGAGCCTGAGGCGGGCCTTTGCCCGGTTCTTCCTGTCCTTGCCCGTCTCCTTGCGCGCCAACTTCCTCTGAGCCTTCGCCAGACGCCTGCGGTCGGCCCGCTCGTGCCGTGGGTTGGCCACTTTTTCACCGGTGGACAGGGTGATCAGGTGGTCCAGGCCGAGGTCGATACCGACGGAGTTCTGGCTTGCAGCGAGGGCGTCGACGGAGTCCTCACACAGCAGAGACACGAACCAGCGGCCGGCACTGTCACGCGACACGGTCACCGTGGAGGGCGAAGCACCCTCGGCAAGGGGCCGGGACCAAACGATGTCGAGCGGCCCAGCCATTTTGGCCAGCGTAAGCTGGCCGTCCTTCCACCGGAACGCGGACGGAGTGAACTCCGCCGATGCCCGCGAGCGCTTCTTGCTCTTGAACCGTGGGTAGCGGGAGCGTTTGTTCCAAAATGCGGTGAACGCATCCTGCAGGTGCCGCAGCGTCTGTTGCAACGGCACGCAGGACACCTCGTTGAGGAACGCCAGTTCATCAGTCTTCTTCCACGCGGTCAGCGACGCCGAGGTGGCGTTGTAGCTGACCCGTTCCTGACGCTGACACCAGGCTTCGGTGCGTGCGGCGAGCGCCAGGTTGTAGACCTTGCGAACACACCCGAATGTCCGGTTCAGCAGGTCGGCCTGCTCCGTCGTCGGGTAGAAGCGGAACTTGAACGCCCGCTTCACCGTCCTGCCCACGGCGCGCAAACCAGCAAGCCGGTGGGCGCACTTCGCGGTGACACGCTGATTGACGGCAGTGGATCGGCTTTGCTGTACCACTCCGCAAAGGGATCCGCCCTCTCCCCCGACCCGAGCCCACGGGCAACCATGGAAGGACTCTGATGACCGTTCTGTCGTTGGCCACCATCCTTGCCGAAGCAGCACGAAAGTATCCGGACAAAATTGCGGTGGTCGACGGCACGGTCAGGACGACCTACCGGGATCTCTGGCAGCAGACCCTCTCCTACGCCGCCGGGCTGCAGCAGCTCGGCGTCGGCCCGGACGACACCGTCGCGGTGGCAGTTCCGAACCTCACCGACTTCCCGCGGGTCTACTACGGCGCGCTGGCTGCGGGGGCGCGCGTGGTGCCGGTGCACCTGCTGCTGACGCCCGACGAGATGGCGTACGTCCTGCGCGACAGCGGCACCGACGTGCTCGTGGCGCACTCCAGCCAGCTGCAGACCGCGGCGGCGGCCGCGCAGAAGGCGGGCGTGAAGCTGGTCAGTGTCGGACCGCTCCCGGCCGATCTGCCCGGCGCACCGCCGCGGCTGGAGGACGCCGCCGCCTCGGTCCCGGCGCTGCGGTCGTACGTGTCCCGCGAGGCCGAGGACGTCGCGGTCGTCTTCTACACCAGTGGGACCACCGGGGAGCCGAAGGGCGCCCTGCTCACCCACCTCAACCTGGTGATGAACGCGACCGTGAACGCGTTCGACGCCAACGAGATCCGCACCGACGACGTGGTGCTGGGCTGCCTGCCGCTGTTCCACACCTTCGGCCAGACCGTGGGCATGAACGGCACCTTCCGCTTCGGGGGGACGCTCGTGCTGCTGGCCCGGTTCTCCGGGGAGGCGGCGATCGACCTCATGGTCCGTGAGGGCGTGACGGTGTTTCACGGCGTACCGACGATGTACATCGCCCTGCTGGAGGCGGCCGCCAAGGCCGACAAGCTCCCTCAGCTCCGGGTCTGTGTCTCCGGCGGCGCATCGCTGCCGGTGGCCGTCCTGGAGAGGTTCAGCGAGACCTTCCACTCCACCATCTTCGAGGGGTACGGCCTGTCGGAGACCTCACCGACCGCCACCACGAACCAGCCGGCGTTCGGCACCCGGCCCGGCACCATCGGCCACCCGATCTGGGGTGTGGAGGTCGAGATCGCCCGCGCCGAGGTCGACGAGCGGATCGAGCTGCTGCCCACCGGCGAGCTGGGCGAGATCGTGATCCGCGGGCACAACGTCTTCGCCGGCTACCTGAACCGGCCCGAGGAGACGGCGCAGGCGCTGGTGGACGGCTGGTTCCGCAGCGGCGACCTGGGCACCAAGGACGCCGACGGCTTCATCACCATCGTCGACCGCAAGAAGGACCTGGTCATCCGCGGCGGCTTCAACGTCTATCCGCGGGAGGTCGAGGAGGTGCTGGCCCGGCATCCCGCCGTGGTGCAGGTGGCGGTGATCGGCGTGCCGGACGAGGTGCACGGCGAGGAGATCTGTGCGGTGGTGGTCCCGGACCAGGCGGGCGTCACCGAGGCCGACCTCATCGAGTGGTCGAAGGAGCGGCTGGGCCGGCACAAGTACCCGCGGCAGGTCCGGATCGTGGAGGAGCTGCCGATGGGACCCAGCTTCAAGGTGCTCAAGCGGGAACTACGCCGGACGATCGGCGGCCAGTAGCGCGGGCAGCTCCGCCACGATCGGCTCGTCGGCGGGCAGCCACGGCACGCTGTCGAGCTCGTCGACGGCGAGCCAGCGCATCGCCGTGTGTTCCAGGGCCCGCGGCACGTCGCCGTCCAGCAGCGTCACCGCGAAGACGCGCAGGACGGCGCGGCCGTGGGCCAGCGGCACGTCCGGCCCGACCCGGGGGCCCACCTCCACGCGTACGCCGAGCTCCTCGACGCACTCGCGCGCCAGCGCCTCGGCATCGGTCTCCCCCGGCTCCACCTTGCCGCCGGGAAACTCCCAGCGCCCGGCGACCTCCGGCGGCGCGGACCGCTCGCAGGCCAGCACCCGGCCGGCCATGACGATCACGGCGGCGACAATCACTCTGGGTGATGACAGGCCGCTGACGTGCTGTCCAAGGGGCATGAACCAAGAGCGTGCCATAAAACTTGACCGATCAGGTTGAGCGATGCGTCCCGATCGTCACGAGAACACGGATATGTGGGCGTGGACATCGTTGACAGCGGAGACAAGACTGTGGGCACCGACCATGACGACATGGCGACAGTTTGGCCACAAGCCGGCAACGACGCCAGGGAGGTGCGGCCATGCGGGGCAGGAAACTACGGGGTACCCGCCCCGACTACCTCAGCGACGCGCTCGCGGTGCTGGGTGGCTGGACGCAGGACGGCGTGCAGCTCAAGCGCGTGCTCGCCTGCGACGACAGCCAGCACGCCGCGCTGACGGAGCGGATCAAGGTCGCGGCCGACACGCTGCGCCTGCGCCCGCGGATCCAGCGCGCGAACGGTCACACGCAGATCCTGCTCGGCGCGTCGGACGGCGGCGCCATCACCGACGGTGAGGTCACCCTGGCTGCCCGGATCGAGGACGCCTACCGCACAGTGGTGGGACCTCAGTAATCTTGGCGCCATGACGGCTCCGGTGTACGACAGCAAGGGTCAGTACCAGCAGGTCGTGTCCGGCCTCCTCGAGGGTGAGCAGGTCATCGCGGTCTACGACGCGGTCGGCGTCGGCACCGGCTTCATCGGCCTGACGGACCGCCGGGTGATCATCCAGGACAAGTCGTTCGTCGGCAAGCGCTTCGCGATCACCAGCATCCCGTATTCGAAGATCAGCAGCGTGAGCGTGGTCAGCAACAAGAGCTGGGCGGGGCAGTACTTCTCCACCGGCACCATCGCCATCACGGTCGGCCAGCACGTCTACGAGATCGAGTTCCGCGGCTCCGAGAAGACCCACCACGTGCACAACGTGATCCTGCACTACGCGTCCTGACGCCCGCTTCACCCCAAGGTGCGCAGCCCCTCCCGGGGCGGCGCACCTTTTGTCGTCATAGACAAAAGTCCATACGGCACATCGAAAAGTATGGACACCTGATCCAGAAGTGCTTAACGTTTCTTCACCGTTACGCCGCCATTACAGGACGGACCGCTATGTCTCCAATACATAGATGCATGTCCAGGTCTCGATCGATAGCCGCGGTGGCGGTGCTGGTGGCGGGCCTGCTCGTCGCCGTCGCCGGCCCCGCGGAAGCCCACGACATCAACCCCGACGACTACCAGCAGGTGACCCTCGCCAAGGGCGTCGACGAGGTCGGCGAGCCGATGGCGCTCGCCGTGCTCCCCGACCGGTCCGTCCTGCACACCGCCCGCAACGGGACCCTGCGCCGCACCGACGCCAACGGCACCACCACCGTCATCGGCACGATCGCCGTCTACAGCCACGACGAAGAAGGCCTGCAGGGCGTCGGCGTCGACCCGGGCTTCAGCACCAACCGGCAGATCTACCTGTACTACGCGCCGCCGCTCTCGACCCCCACCGGCGACGCCCCCACCAGCGGGACGACCTGGGGAAGCTGGCAGGGCGTCAACCGGCTGTCGCGCTACACGCTGAACGCCGACTTCACCCTCAACACCGGCAGCAAGGTCGACGTGCTCGACGTGCCGGCCGACCGCGGCCTCTGCTGCCACGTCGGCGGCGACATCGACTTCGACGCGGCGGGCAACCTCTACCTCTCCACCGGCGACGACTCCAACCCGTTCGACTCCGCCGGATACTCGCCGCTCGACGAGCGCACCGACCGCAACCCCGGCTACGACGCTCAGCGCAGCGCCGGCAACACCAACGACCTCCGGGGCAAGGTGCTGCGGATCAAGGTGAACGCCAACGGCACGTACTCGATCCCGAGCGGGAACCTCTTCGCGCCGGGCATCGCGAGGACCCGGCCCGAGATCTACGCCATGGGCTTCCGCAACCCGTTCCGGATGAGCGTCGACAAGGCGACCGGCGTCGTCTACCTCGGCGACTACGGACCGGACGCGGGCGCCACCGACCCCAACCGCGGGCCGGGCGGGCAGGTGGAGTTCAACCGGATCACCACCCCCGGCAACTACGGGTGGCCGTACTGCACCGGCTCGAACACGAGCACCGAGACGTACAACGAGTGGAACTTCACGACCAACAGCACCGGACCCAAGTACGACTGCGCCGGCGGGCCGACGAACAACTCGTTCCGCAACACCGGGCAGGCCAAGCTGCCCCCGGCCCGCCCCGCCTGGATCAAGTACGGCGGCGACAGCGGCACCCCGCCCGAGTTCGGCAGCGGCTCGGAGTCCCCGATGGGCGGCCCGGTCTACCACTTCGACGCCGGCCTGAACTCGCCCACGAAGTTCCCGGCCGACCTCGACGGCCACTTCTTCGCCGGTGAGCTCGGCCGCGGCTGGATCAAGCCCATCCACGTCAACGCCGACGGCTCGCGCGGCGAGATCTCCGCGTTCCCCTGGGCCGGCAAGCAGGTCATGGACATGGCGTTCGGGCCGGAAGGCTCGCTCTACGTCCTCGACTACGGCACCGGCTACTTCAACGGCGACGCCAACTCGGCGCTCTACCGCTTCGACTACCTGGCCGGCTCCAACCGGGCGCCGACCGCCGTCGCGAGCGCCAACCGTGCGTCCGGGCAGGCGCCACTGTCGGTGACCTTCTCCTCGGCCGGTTCGTCCGATCCGGAGCACGGGGCGCTGACGTACTCGTGGGCCTTCGGCGACGGCACCACCTCGACGGCGGCCAACCCGACGAAGACGTACACGACGAACGGCAAGTACACGGCGACCCTGACGGTCCGGGACACCGAAGGCCTGACCGGCACGGCGAGCGTCGCCATCACGGTCGGCAACACCGCCCCGACGGTCCGGATCAACAACCCGCCCAACGGCTCGCTCTTCTCGTACGGCGACACGGTCCCCTTCTCGATCACGGTCACCGACCCCGAGGACACGGCGATCGACTGCACCAGGGTCACGATGACGTACGTCCTGGGCCACGACAGCCACGGCCACCAGATCACGTCGCAGAACGGCTGCACCGGCTCGATCACCATCCCCGTCGACGGTGAGCACGACTCGGCGGCGAACATCTTCGCGGTCTTCGACGCCGAGTACACCGACGCCGGCGGCCTGACCACGCACACCCAGCACACCCTGCAGCCGCGGCACCGCCAGGCCGAGCACTACAAGGCCTCCTCCGGCGTCGACCCGATCACCAAGACGCAGGCCGAGGGCGGCAAGACTGTCGGCAACATCGACAACGGGGACTGGGTGTCGTTCGAGCCGTACCGGCTGGACAAGGCGACCTCGTTCAGCGCCCGGGTCTCCTCCGGCGGCGCGGGCGGCACGCTGCAGCTGCGGACCGGCTCGCCCACCGGCACGGTGCTCGGTTCCGCCATGGTTCCGGTGACCGGCGGCTGGGAGACCTTCACGACCGTGAGCGGGACGATCAGCGGCGCCCCGGCGGCGAGCGGCACGCTCTACCTGATGTTCTCCGGCGGCACGGGCGCACTGTTCGACGTGGACGCGTTCACGCTGAGCAGCCCCGGCCCGATCCGGGGCCTGGCCGGCAAGTGCCTCGACGTGGCGGGCGCCGCCACCGCCGACGGCACCAAGATCCAGCTCTACACCTGCAACACGTCCGCGGCGCAGACCTGGACGGTCAGCCCGAACAGCACGATCAAGGCGCTCGGCAAGTGCCTCGACGTGGCCGGCGGCAACACCGCCAACGGTACGAAGGTGCAGCTCTACACCTGCAACACCAGCGCCGCCCAGACGTGGTCGGCCCAGCCCGACGGCACGATCCGCAACCCGCAGTCGGGGCGCTGCCTCGACGTGTCCGAGAACAGTTCCGCCGACGGCCGGCAGATCCACATCTGGGACTGCATCGCCGGCGCGGCCAACCAGAAGTGGGTGCTGCCATGATCGGAAAGTTGCTCGCCGCTCTGCTGCTGACACCCGCGCCGGCGGCGGTCGCGGACGACCCGTACGACGTGCTGGTCTTCTCCCGGACGGCCGGCTTCCGGCACGACTCGATCGCGGCGGGCACCCAGGCCATCCGCGACCTGGGGGCCCAGAACGGCTTCTCGGTCACCGCGACCGAGGACCCGGCGGTCTTCACCACGGCCGGGCTGGCCGGCTACGAGGCCGTGGTCTTCCTGAACACCACCGGGGACGTCCTGAACACCACCGAGCAGACCGCCTTCGAGAGCTACATCCGCGGTGGCGGCGGGTACGTGGGCGTGCACGCCGCCGCCGACACCGAGTACGACTGGCCCTTCTACGGCGAGCTGGTCGGCGCCTGGTTCGCCTCGCACCCCGCGATCCAGCCGGCCACCGTCGTGGTCGAGGACCGCGCGCACGCGGCGACCGCGCACCTTCCGCAGCGCTGGAACCGTACGGACGAGTGGTACAACTACCGCACCAACCCCCGCTCGAGCGCGCACGTGCTGGCCAGCCTGGACGAGAGCACGTACACCGGCGGCGGCATGGGCGCCGACCACCCGCACGCCTGGTGCAAGACGCTCTCCTCCGGCCGCTCCTTCTACACCGGCGGCGGGCACACCCAGGAGTCGTACGCCGACCCCGCCTTCCGGGCACACCTGCTCGGCGGCATCCGCTACGCGGCCCGGCAGAGCAATGCCGACTGCCGCCCCGAGGTCGGCTACACCGCGCTCTACAACGGCGCGACGACCGGCTGGTCCCAGGCGGGCCCCGGCGGCTTCACCAACACCGACGCGACCCTCACCTCCACCGGCGGCATGGGCCTGTACTGGTACAGCGCCAAGCAGTTCACCAACTACTCGCTCAAGCTCGACTGGAAGCTCGCCGGCGACGACAACTCCGGGGTCTTCATCGGCTTCCCGCCCTCGACCGACCCGTGGTCGGCGGTGAACAACGGCTACGAGGTACAGATCGACGCCACCGACGCGGCCGACCGCACCACCGGCGCGGTCTACACGTTCAAGTCGGCCGACATCGCCGCCCGGGACGCGGCGCTGAACCCGCCCGGCGAGTGGAACACCTACGAGCTGCTGGTGGAGGGCGAGCACCTGCAGGTGTTCCTCAACGGCACGAAGATCAACGACTTCACCGACACCGACCCGGCCCGCTCGCTCGCCGGCCACATCGGGCTGCAGAACCACGGCGACGGCGACGACGCCTCGTTCCGCAACGTCCGGATCAAGGAGCTCGGCGGTGACCCGCCGCCGGCCGTGCGCACCGGTCCGGTCCGCGGCCTGGCCGGCAAGTGCCTCGACGTGGCGGGCGCCGCCACCGCCGACGGCACCAAGATCCAGCTCTACACCTGTAACACGTCCGCGGCGCAGAGCTGGACCGTCACCCCCGGCAGCACGATCAAGGCGCTCGGCAAGTGCCTCGACGTGGCCGGGGGCGCGCGGACCAACGGTACGAAGGTGCAGCTCTACACCTGCAACACCACCGGAGCGCAGACCTGGTCGGCCCAGCCCGACGGCACGATCCGCAACCCGCAGTCGGGGCGCTGCCTCGACGTGTCGGAGAACAGTTCCGCCGACGGCCAGCAGATCCACATCTGGGACTGCATCGCCGGCGCCGCCAACCAGAAGTGGGTGCTGCCCTAGGGGTTGGGCTTGAGCACGCGGGTGGGCAGCGGCGTCTCGGTCACCGAGCCGTCCGCTGCCCGCTTCAGCTCGTAGCCCAGTGCGCCCTCCTTGTCGGCCACCACCTCGGCGAGCCGGGTGCCGCGGTAGACCAGCCCGGCGCCGTCGTCGGTCGCGTACCCGTCGGGCAGGGTGCCGTCGCCGATCAGCTCGTGCATCTTCGGCCGGCGCTGCTCCTCGGCGTCGTAGTGCACCCCGTTGCTGTACGGCAGCCAGCCCAGCCCGTCGGTGAACCCGCGCAGCTCCAGCCCGAAGCTGTCGGTGCTGCCGCCCACGTGCCAGCAGATCGAGCCGGCCGAGACCCCGCCCAGCACGACGCCGGCCTGCCACGCCTCGTACAGGATCTCGTCGAGGCCGTGCACCCGCCAGACCGCGCAGAGGTTCGCGACGCTGCCGCCGTTGACCCAGATGACGTCCTGGTCCAGCAGGTGCGCGCGGACGTCGTCGTGGTTGGGCATCGGGAACAGCTGCAGGTGCGAGGTGCGGTACTCGGTACGGGCGAACGCGGCGTACGTCGCGCCGATCCAGTTCTCCGGATCGCCGACGGCCTGGTGCAGGAAGCAGACCTTCGCGGTCGGCCCGGCGTCGGCGAGCTCCGCCGCGAAATGGTGGATCGGTCCGGGGCGCAGGTCGAAGATGCCGTACTTGCCGCGCTCGAAGCCGGCGCTGGTGGCGAGGATGGTGGGTTCGTCGGCCGTCATCGCGCCATCATGGCGCACGCGTCCGCGGTGTCCAGAACGAGGTCCGCGGCTTGGTCCAGCGCCTCGGCGAGATGCACCGGATCGCCGTCGACACAGGCGAACGCCGCGTCGACCCGCTGCCGGAAGCGCTCGGGCGCACCGGGCAACGCCGCCGCCGCGGCCACCGCACCTTTCTCGTTGATCAGCCAGCGCCCGGCGGCCGCGTGCAACGCGTGGGCGCAGACCCCGGTGACCCGGAAGAGGCAGCCGGCGATGTAGCTCGCATCGCCGCGGGACACGGCCTTGCGGGCCACCCCGACGAGAAAGTCCGCCTCCCACAGTCCGGCGATCAGCGCGTCGCGCAGCGCGGGCGGATAGGTCCCCGCGCGCTCGTGCAGCAAGGCCAGCTCCCCTGACGGGTCGGCCAGGAGCACACCGAGGGCCACTTCCCCGGCGTACGCGAAATCCGGAACGCCGAGAGGATGACCGGCCTGCACGTGGAAGGAGTAGCGCCCCTGCCGGGCGTCGTCCACGGCGCGGGTGACCCGGTCGAGGTCGCGGTAGATCCAGTCCACGGCGGCGCCGTCGACAGTGAGCCACCCGCCGCCGTCCACCCACGGTCCCCACCCGCCGGGCGCGGTGACGCTCGCCGCGGGACCGCCGACGTCCCGTGCCAGGGCGGTCAGCGCCTCGACGTCCAGCGGCGGCCGGTAGTAGAGCCCGAGGTCGGTGTCCGAGTCGGGCGTGTGGGTGCCGCGGGCCCGGCTGCCGCCCAGCAGCACGCCGACGATCCCCGGCACGGCCACCAGGCGCGCCGCCAGCTCGTGCAGTCGCGCATCACTCACGGACACGACGTCAGTCTTCGCCCCACGCCCGGGCACGGCGAGTCATTTAGCGGGCTCCGCCGGCTTCTCCGGCTCCACTGTCGCCGGCTCGGTCGCGTCCTCACAGGGCAGCGTCAGGTCCAGCGCGTCCAGGTCCTCGGCGCTGAGCAACCCCAGGTGCTGGTCGAGAAGGTTCTCCTCCTCCGGGGCGGTCTCGTCGCTGCACACGGCGCTGCGCCCGATCGGCGTGCACTCGGGGCCGCCACGTCCGCAGTCGCGGCCGGGACGGTGGCCGTCGTGGTGGCCGTCCCCGCCGCCGCGCCGGTCGCCGAACGCGATCACCCGGTGCGTCGGTTCCCGGGTGACGGTGGAGTCGAGCAGCCGCCGCGCGGTCTCCTTGGTCCCGGTGTAGGTCACCTCGTAGTGCAGCACCCGCTCGCCGGGCACGCCCGCGGTCTGCACGCGCTTGCTCCCGCGCGGCAGCGACGGGTCGCGGACCAGCATCGTGCGGAACGGGATGGTCTGTGTCTCGGAGATCCGCGCGATGCGGACGGCCGGACCCGCCGCGGCCGCGGCAGCGACCCGCTTGGTCGCCGTCGCTGTCGGCGCGGGCGCAGCGGGTGCTGTGGTCCGGCGAGGGCTACGCGTGGCGGTGCGGTCGGCCTCCCCGGGCCCGGAGCGGTCGGCGTCGATCGGCGGCACGTCGGCGTCCACGGCCTGGCCGATGCCGCCCTCGTCGGGTGCGGAGGGCTCGGCGGGCGCCTCCAGCGGCGCGGCGACCACGGCTTCCTGCTTGACGGCCGTGACCGGACGAGCCGGGCCGTCGCCGGTCACCGCGGCCACCCCGCCCGCCGTACCGGCGACCAGGGCGAGAACGCCGAGGCCTGCCGTGGCCATCCGGACGCCGAACGGCAGGCGGGCCCAGAATGACTTTCGCGGCATTTCGAGCAAATGCTGCCAGGAATCACTAGATGTCTGGTTTAGCACCCCAGCATTGTGCGGCTGCACGCGCGCAGCGCCAGCATCGAAGCCGTACTCGAAAGGATGACCGTGCCGCGACGGACGGGTATGTGACACCGTCCCGCCCCCGCACCTCCTGAGAATGCTGCGACACAGAGAACGACATCTGGAGGCACGGTGCGCAGAACGGTCAGCATCCTCGCGGCGGCGGCAGTGGCCCTCACCGGTTCCCTCGCGGCCGGCGATCCCGCCTCGGCGGCGACCCCCGCACTGCGGTTCCACGGCGCCCAGTACGACTCCCCGGGCACCGACAACCGCAGCGCCACCAGCCTCGACAACGAGTGGATCTCCCTCGTCAACAGCGGCAGCCGGGCGGTGAACCTCAGCGGCTACACGATCCGCGACGCGTCCAACCACGTGTACAGGTTCGGCGCCGTGTCGATCGCGGGCAACGGCGGCCGGCTCTGGCTGCACACCGGCAAGGGCTCGAACACCGGGAAGCACCGCTACTGGGGCAGCGGCAACTACGTGTGGAACAACACCGGCGACACGGCGTACCTGCGCAACGCGTCGGGCAAGCAGCTCGACAGCTGCTCGTGGAAGTCCAAGAAGAACCGCACCTGGGTGGCCTGCTGAGAGTTGCGGGCCCGCCCCCCGGCGGGCCCGCAACCGTCTCAGGCGGCGACCGGGGCGCGCAGCGGGGCGAGCGCCCTGCTCCACGCGACGACCTGGTCCAGCACGGTGGTCAGTGCGCCGGCCTGGTGCTCGCCCGGGTTGAACTGGCTGTAGTTGACGAAGTCGGTGGCCAGCGAGAGCGTCACCGCCGCGCGGACGTCGGCCATCATCAGCTCGCCGGCGATCAGCCGCAGGGACTCGATGGCCCGCGCGCCACCCACCGAGCCGTAGCCGACGAACCCGACGGCCTTGTTGTTCCACTCGGCGAAGAGGAAGTCGATCGCGTTCTTCAGCGCGCCGGAGGTCGCGTGGTTGTACTCCGGGGTGACCATCACGAAGCCGTCGAAGGAGGCGATCTTCGCGGCCCACGCCAGCGTGTGCGGCTGGGTGTACCGGGCCGCCGACGGCGGGATCGCCTCATCGAGGTGCGGCAGCTGGTAGTCGAGCAGGTCCACGAGCTCGAACTCCGCGTCGCTGCGCTGCTGCGCCTGCGCCAGCACCCACTTGGCGACGGCCTCGCCGTTGCGGCCGGGACGGGTGCTGCCGAGGATGATGCCGATCTTGGTCATGGATCAGGACTCCGATGTGTCGACGGGTTCTTGCTTCGTCAAGCAAATACCTGGCCGCTCACCGCTGTCAAGGTCGTACGATCAAAGTCATGCCCACCGCGCCGGCGCCCAAGCCCCTCAGCCAGGAGGAGCAGGCCGTCATGCGGGCGCTCGGCCGGATCATGCGGATGCTCCCCCGGATGCTCGACGCGGACCTCGAACGCGATCAACGCATGTCTCTCAGCGAGTACCAGGTTCTGCGCCACCTCTCCGAGACACCCTGCCGGGTCATGCGGATGAGCGAGCTCGCCGCCGCCGCGGACATGTCCCTGAGCGGCATGACCCGCCTGGTCGGCAGGCTCGAGTCGCTCGGCTTCGTCGAGCGGATCCGCTGCGAGGCCGACGGGCGCGGCGCCAACGCCGTCCTGACCGACGCCGGGCTCGCCCGCCTGCGCGAGGCCTGGCCCAGCCACCTGGCCAGCGTGCGCCGGCACATCTTCGACCACCTGGGCGACCTGGACCTGCCCCGGCTCGCCGCCGCGCTCGCCGCGATGACCGGCGACGGGCCGTCCGCGTGCGACGGCGCCGGCTGCGACGAGTGACAGGCCCCGGTTGACGTATTCCCTTATGGGTATACGATTGGCGCATGGCACGAGCGGCAACGACGACGGACGCGTTCAACGCGGTGGCCGAGCCCCGGCGACGGCAGATCCTCGACCTCCTGGCGCAGGGCGAACGCCCCGTCAACGACCTCGTCGAGCTGCTCGGACTCGCCCAACCCCAGGTCTCCAAGCACCTGCGCGTCCTGCGCGAGGTCGACCTGGTGCACGTCCGCGACGAGGGCCGGCAGCGGATGTACCGGCTCAACGCCGAACCGCTGCGGCCCATCCACGACTGGCTCCGCAAGTACGAGCAGGCCTGGAACACGCGGTTCGACCTCATGGACGACGTCCTCGAAGGGCTCAAGGAAGCGGAGACACGCGATGACGAGCACGACTAAGGGCACGGCGAAGGTCACCCTCCCCACCGACACGCAGATCCTCATCACGCGCGAGTTCAACGCGCCGGCCCGGCTGGTGTGGAAGGCGTACACCACCCCCGAGCTCATCAAGCGCTGGTGGAGCGGCGAGAAGGGCACGGTCACCAGCGCCGAGGTCGACCTGCGGGTCGGTGGCCGGTGGCGGTACGTGATGGAGGCGAACGGCGGCTTCGAGGTCGCCTTCCACGGGGAGTACCGCGAGATCCAGGAGCCCGGGCGGCTCGTCAACACCGAGGCGTACGAGGGCATCCCCGACCCGGACGGCAACGCGGCGCTGGTGACGACCACGTTCACCGAGAAGGACGGCCGGACGTTCATGGAGATGCTCAGCGAGCACCGCGACCGGGCCGGCCGCGACGCCGTGATCGCCTCCGGCATGGAGAGCGGCATGCAGGAGTCGATGGACGCGCTCGAGCGGGTGGCGGCGTCACTCGGCTGACGCGTACGGCAGGACGGGCGGCCCGGACCACGTCGAGAAGATGAGATGGGTCTGGACCCGCCCGACCTCCCGCCGCGCGGTGAACTCGTCGAGCACCAGCCGCTGCAGGTCCGCGCTGCTGCCGCAGGCCACGTGGACGATGAAGTCGTCCGCCCCGGTCACGTGGTGCAGCGCCCGGGTCTCCGGCAGCGACAGCACGTGCGCGACGAACGCATCGGCCACGCCCCGGGAATGCGGCTGCACCTGCACCATCAGCAGGGCCTCGACGTCACGCCCGACGGCCGCCGGGGAGACCTGCGCGGCGTAACCGGTGATCACGCCCGCCCGGCGCAGCCTGGCCACCCGGTCCAGGCAGGTCGACGGCGCCACGCCGACCGCCGCCGCGAGATCCTTGTTGGCCATCCGGCCGTCGTTCTGCAGCAGGCGCAGAATCGCGACATCAACCGGATCGAACTGCAGATCAACGCCCATACACCGAAGATAGTTCGGCGGATCACCCACCGGCCCGTCGCAGCTGGCGACACTCAGCCCATGGAGATTGCCACCCGGGCAGTGCACGCGGGGCGCCACGACCTGGTCGCCCTGGGGCTGCACGCCGTACCCCTGGACCTGTCGACGACCTACCCCGCGCGTGACACCCACGCCGAGGCCGCGCGGCTGGAGACGCTCGCCACCGGCGAGCGCATCCCCGGCCCACCGGTCTACGGCCGGGTGGGCAACCCCACCGTCGACCGCTTCGAGCAGGCGCTGGCCGAGCTCGAGGGCTGCGCCGACAGCGTGGCGTTCGCCAGCGGCATGGCGGCGCTGACCGCCTGCCTGATCGCGGTCGCCGCGGCCGGCACCCCGCACGTGGTCGCCGTCCGCCCGCTCTACGGCACCACCGACCACCTGCTCGCCTCGGGCCTGCTCGGCACCACCGTGACCTGGGCGACGCCGGAAACCGTGCGGGCGGCGCTGCGCGACGACACCGGCATGGTGATCGTCGAGTCGCCCGCCAACCCGACACTCGCCACGGTCGACCTCCGCGCGCTGGCCGACGCCTGCGGCGATGTCCCGCTGCTGGTGGACAACACGTTCGCGACGCCCGTCCTGCAACGGCCGGCCGAGTCGGGCGCCCGGATCGTGCTGCACAGCGCCACCAAGTTCCTCGGCGGCCACGGCGACGTGCTGGGTGGGGTGGTGGCCACCGGCGACGACTTCGCGCGGCGGCTGCGCCAGATCCGCTTCGCGACCGGCGCCATGCTCCACCCGCTGGCCGGTTACCTGCTGCTGCGAGGGTTGTCGACTCTTCCCGTACGGATGAAGGCGTCCTCGCAGACGGCCGCGACCCTGGCCGCCCGGCTGGCCGAACACCCGGCCGTGACGGAGGTCCACTACCCGGGCCTGGGCGCGCTGGTGGCGTTCGAGGTGACCGGCGACCCGCGGGCGGTGGTGGGAGCGGTCCGCCTGATCACCCCGGCCGTCAGCCTCGGCAGCGTCGACAGCCTCATCCAGCACCCGGCCTCCCTGACCCACGGCGTGATCGACGCCGAGTCCCGGGCCGAGGGCGGCATCAGCGACCGGCTGCTGCGCCTCTCGGTCGGCCTCGAGGATGTGGACGACCTGTGGACGGACCTCTCGAAGGCGCTTGCGATCATCGAGGGGTGACCGCCGACCGTGCCGCCCGGATCGCCTC
Organism: Actinoplanes sp. NPDC049548; assembly: GCF_040676695.1. Classification (NCBI taxonomy): domain Bacteria; kingdom Bacillati; phylum Actinomycetota; class Actinomycetes; order Micromonosporales; family Micromonosporaceae; genus Actinoplanes; species Actinoplanes sp. NPDC049548. Next base: position 639,058 of record NZ_JBFAPM010000001.1, on the reverse strand, counting down.
CGAGCTCCTCGCCCCGGCGGTCCTGGTGGCCGGCCTCATGCTCGCGGTCGGCTGGCATGCCGGCGACACACCCGGCGTCTCCCGATGGTGGGGCCTGCCCGGCGCCGTCTTCGCGGCGGGCATCCCCCTGGCGTACGTCCTGCGAGGCGTCCGCACCGGCCGGCTCACCAACCACCACATCCCGGAACGCGAACACCGCCGCGTACCGCTGCTGTTCGGCATCGCATCGGTCACCGCCGGCCTGCTGGCACTGCTCCTGCTCGGCGCCCCCCGCGAGGTGCTGGCATTGCTGGCGGCGGGCGGCACCGGCCTGCTGGTGTTCACGCTGGTCACGCACTGGTGGAAGATGTCGATCCACGCCGGCGTGGCGGCCGGCACCGCCGCGACCCTCACCGCCGTCTACGGCCCGGCGGGACTGCTCAGCCTGCCCTTCGTGCTGCTCGCCTGCTGGGCCCGGGTCCGGCTGTCGGCGCACACGCCGGCCCAGGTCGTCGCGGGAGCGCTCGTCGGCGGACTCATCGCCGCCACCGTCTTCCCCGCCCTCCGCTGACCACGCCGTCCTCCACCTTGGCCCCGCACTGTCATGCTGAGTGACAGATGGACATCAGTCGGTTACTCGATGCGATGCCGGGAGTCACCTTGCCCGCACCACCGAAAGCCAGAACAGCTGCCGTCCTCCTCGGCGTCCTGTTCGCGGCGGCCTTGCTTCTCAGCTTCCCCGTCCTCGCTGTACGGCTGTCCGGCCATCGGCTGTCGTGGGACCGGATGGCGGATGTCGGCGACGCGTACGGTGGCGCGTCGGCCCTGCTCTCCGCCGCCGCACTATGCGGAGTCGGCGCATCTCTCGCCTTTCAACAGCGTCAGATCAGGCAGGAGATGGCGATGATCGAACGACAGCAGCATTTCGAGCTCGTGAAGCTGGGTCTCGACAACTTCGACCTGATGGCCGCCGTCGACGCCGATCTCGCGACCGCACCGCACGGGCGGCAGCAGGTCTACGCCAACCTGTTGATGAACTACTGGCTGTCCATGTGGGAACTCGGCGAGATCGACGACTGCGAGCTTCAAGACCTGACCACCGGCATGTTCCGCAGTGAGATCGCCCGCGCATGGTGGCGTACGCGGGGCGGCGACGGATGGATCGGCACGGTCACACACCCCCGTCGGCGGCGCTTCATCAGCATCGTCTCGGCCAGCTGCTCCGCGGAGGAAACATCCGCCGTACAGCCGGAGCCCTCCCCGGGACCGCCGAAGTGGCGGCGGTATGCCACCGGGGCGACCTCGCTGATCGTCGTGATCGCCGCCATCGGAATCAGTCGGCGGCTTCACCGGCCGGAGCGAGGTCGCCGCCCTTGACGGCCTCGATGAACTCGCGCCACCGGGAGGCGCGGAAGGACAATGCGGGTTGCTTCGGATTCTTGGAGTCACGGACCCGGACCACACCGCCGTCGACGGCGACCTCGACGCAATTGCTCTGCGCCAGAGACCTGCTGCTCTTGCGCCACACCACCGCTTCGTCCATGAGGCCCGCACGGTAGCGGACGAGACGCCTGATCGCTCCAGAAGAGCCAGTGCCGCACCGTGCGTGTCGCCCGGCCGAGGGGTTCATCGAACCTTTAAGCCGAGGCGAAGTGTCACACCGTCCCTCTACTGTGGCCGCCATGGTGAGAGGCATTCGCGCTTACGCCTACGGACTGGCGATCACTCTGCTGGCCGTGCTGGTGCCGCTGCCCGCGGCCGCCGCCGCGACCTACCCGGTCAAGCTGAGCATCAGCGCGACCGCCACACTCTCCAACCGTTTCCTGTACGTGTGGAACCGCAGCACCTGGAAGTACCACGTGGTGCAGGGCGACGGTGACAGCACCACCGGCTCGGTCGATCTGCCGCCCGGTGACTACCTCGCGGTGGCCCGCTACGGGTATTACCGCCAGCGCAACTATCTCCTCGTGCGCACCTTCAAGGTGAGCACCGCCGGGTTGACCGTCACCCTCGACGAGCGCGCCGCCAAGGAGACCGGCATCACCGCCGACGACACCACTGCCAAACGGGCGAACTCCGCCGCTTGGCTCACCGTGACCGGCGGTGACACGGTCGGCTTCACGGGTGGCGGGCCTGCGAAGAACTATGTGACGCCGTTCAGCGTGGCCGGCGTCTCACTGCGCCTGCACGAGCTGCTCACGAAGGCGGGGGCGTCGACCGCGGTGCCCAGTCCGTACCGGTATGACCTCTACCACGTCTTCACCACGACGGTGCCGGCGGCGCCGGTGGTCAAGGTGACCACCGGGCGGCTGGCGAAGACCGTGACGAGCCTGCGCGCGCAGGGCGTGACCACCTTCGGCGCGCTCGGCTCCGCGGTCAAGGGCGGCTGGAGTGGCTCCTATCTGGAGTCGCCCGTGCGGCTGCCCGGCACCGTCACCGAGTACGTCACGCCCGGCACCGCGCTGCAGCGCCGGCTGACATACGGAAGCGCCGGGAGCTATCTCGCGCTGCCCGACCGCACGCTCGCGGCCGGCACCGCGGCGGCGACCACCGCCGGCGCCGGGCCTTTCGCCCCCGGGCGCGGCGCTTCGGCCCGCACCGGCGGCACCGTCCGCGTCGACGAACCCGCCGCCTACGCCGATGCCGCCGGCAACGCGGGATACGACGCTCGGAGTGCGGAGCATCACGAGGCCACTGTCGAGGACGACGTCGTCCGGGTCGACCAGACGGTCACGCGAAAGGTGGCGTGGTCGCAGCTGTCGACGAAGGTACGCAGCGAGTGGACGGTCACCGCACCCGGCGACGGACCGCTGCCCCTGATCGACGCCGGCGTCACCGCCACCGGCCTGGACGCCCACAACCGCGCCGCCACCACCGTGCAGCTCACACCGGCGGCGCAGACGCGAGGCGGCGGCGCTGCCACGGTCACGGGCATCGAGTACTCGACCGACGACGGGGGCACCTGGACGACGCTCGGCGGCGCAACGCTGACCGTGCCGGCCTCCGCCGCGTTCATCTCGTTGCGGCTCACCGCCGAGAACGACCGGGGCGGGCGCTTACGCCGTACCGTCATCCGGGCCTTCGCCGGACCGGCGAGCCCGCCGGACCAGACCGCGGGAGCGACCAGGATCGCCGCGGTCACCGTCAACGGCGGCAAGGACCTGACCTTCGGCACGTCGGGCGGCAGGTCGTTCACGACGACCTTCACCGCGAGCGACCCCTCGGGCATCGCCGACGGCGACGCGTACCTCTACCACGGCTCCTACCAGACCCCCGACGGCGTGATCCTCGGCAACGGCCCGGCCGACTGCGTCAAGTCCAGCGACACCACATCGGTGTGCACCGCCCGCTTCACGATGGACGTGCGCGTGGACGCGGCGAAGAACGCGCTCGCGGGCGCGTGGAAGGTCGCCGCCTGGGCCCGGACCACGGACGGCAGCGGCTTCACCGACCGCCACACCGCCGGCACGGCCACTCTCCAGCGCCTCACCAAGCTGACCGCCGACGCCACGCCCGAGCCGGTGAAAAAGGGCAAGACCCTCACGATCGCGGGCACGCTCACCCGGGCCGGCTGGGAGACGTGGACCTTCCAGGGGTACGCCGGCCGCACCGTGACCCTGCAGTACCTGAAGTCGGGCACGGCCACCTGGAAGACGGTCAAGACGGCGAAGACCGACACCAACGGCAAGCTCAAGACGACCGTGGCGGCATCCGCTGACGGCTCCTACCGGTGGACCTGGCCGGGTGACACGACCTCGGCCGCGGTGACGAGCGGAGGTGACTACGTCGACGTGCAGTAGATCGCCATTCGTACCGTCGGGACATGAACACCTACGTACGAGCAGTCGGCGCCGCGGCGCTGCAGGGCCTGCTGACCGGCGTGTGGGTCGCGGCCGGAGAGCTCCCGCCCGCCAAGCGCAGGCTGAGCCGAGCGGGCGCGGTCGTCACCCTCTCCGCCGTGGCCTCGATCCGCGACTGGGCCTTCACCGACGACCCCCGCGACCGCCAGCCCTCCCCACGCCGCAGCCCCGACCCGGCCATTTCCTCACCCCCGGCCACTTCCCCACCCCCGGCAGCCTCGTCACCCCCGGCCGTCCCCGCTCCCTCCGCTGCCTTGGGTTCCGCTGATGCGCCGCTGCCCATCAGCAAGAAAAGCCTCATCGTCACGGGCGCCGGTATCGCCCTGTCCGTGGGCACGATGATCGGCGGCCGCAAGCTGGAGAAGCGCTGGCTGGCGGCCCTGCACCGGGACGGCCACCCGCACCCGCACCGGGCGCTCGCCGTACGGATGGGCCTGCTGTCCTTCGCGGCCACCCTGCCGCGCCGTCTCATCCGGGTGCGCGAATCCCGTTGACCTCGACCCCGGTTGAGGTCCTACGTTGCAGCGATGACGGGAATCCTCCAGCGCCCCTACGCCCTGACCACGATCGGCGCCTGGAGTCTCGTCTTCCTGTCCGCGTTCGAGGCCCTCGCGGTGACGACGATCATGCCGGAGGTCACCGCCGACCTGAACGGCCGCAGCCTCTACGCCCTGGCCTTCTCCTCGGTGATGGCCGCCGGCGTCGTCGGCATGGTCGCGTTCGGCTCGTGGGCCGACCGGCGCGGGCCGGCCGTACCGTTGCTGGTCGCGATCCTGCTCTTCGCCGCCGGCCTGGCGGTCGCGGGCACGGCCACGACGATGCCCACCTTCGCCGCGGGCCGGGTCCTGCAGGGCCTGGGCGCGGGCGGTGAGACGGTCGCCCTGTACGTCCTGGTCGCCCAGGTCTACCCGGCGGCCCTGCACATCAAGATCTTCGGCGCCTTCGCGTCCGCGTGGGTGCTGCCGTCGATGGTCGGCCCGTTCGTGGCCGGCCTGGTCGCCGACGCCCTCAGCTGGCACTGGGTCTTCCTCGGCGTCATGCTGCTCGTGGCGGTGGCCACCGCGCTCGTGCTGCCGGCGCTACGCGGCCGGGACCGTCCCGCGCCGGATCGCGTCCCGGCCACCGCGGACGACGCCCGGCGTGTGGCCCGCGCCGCCGTCGTCGCGGTCAGCGCGGTGGCTCTCAGCTCCCTGGGCGACCTCGAGCGCGCACCGGCCTGGCTGCTGGCGGCCGCATCCCTCGCCGTGATCGCGGTCGCCCTGCATCCCCTCGTACCGGCGGGCACGTACCGTATCCGCCCCGGCCTGCCGGCGGCGGTCGCCCTCTGCGCGACCGCCGGCGGGGTCTTCTTCGGTACGGAGGTCTACCTTCCCCTCCTGCTGCACGACCGGTACGGCCTACCCACCTGGCTCTCCGGCATCACGCTGACCGCCGCCGCGCTGGCGTGGGCGCTGGCATCCGCGGTGCAGGCCCGCCTCGCCGAACGAGCGAACCCGGCCGTCTGGCTCCGAACCGGCGCGGCCCTGCTCACGGGCGGCGCCGCGGTCGAACTGGTGACCGCGTGGCTGCACCTGCACCCCGTGATCGCGGCGCTGGGCTGGTTCGCCGCCGGCGCGGGCATGGGCACCCTGTACCCGCGGATCAGCACCCTGGTACTGGCGTACTCGGCCGAGGGCGAGCAGGGCTTCAACACGGCGGCGAAGAGCATCACGGACGCGGTCGGCGGAAGCGGCTCCCTGGCGGTGGCCGGGCTCCTCTTCGGCCTGGCCCCGTTCCTCGGCCCGTTCGCCTTCACCACGCTCCTCGGCATCCTGACGATGCTGGTAGCCGCCCGAGTCGTGGCGCCGCAGCCCGCGCTCGTCTCTTAGAGGAAGAACTCCGGGTCGAAGGTGTCGAGCGGCAGAATCCGCACCCGCGGCAGCACACTGGTGAAGCAGTGCGCGTCGGCCTCGAGATCGAAGAGCTCCAGCCCGTCGTCGACCAGATCGCTGAACCCGGCATTGAAGAACTCGGGGAACCCGACGATCCCCACCCGCCGGTCGTCGTCGTCCAGCAACCGGGTCAGATGCGGCAGGAAGTCACCGTCGTGGCTCGCCAGCAGCACGTCCCCACGCCGCCGCCGGATCGCATCGAGCGTCCGCTGGATGCCGATGTCCACCACCTTCTGCCCGGGCCCGCCGGCCAGCGGAATGGGCCGATACTCCATGGCCTGCAGCGCCCGGATGAACGGCGTCGGCAACTGCCCCGACGAGGCGTTCAGAAAGAACAGCGCCTTCACGGGCTGAGCCCAAGCCTCCGCAGCGAACGACCGCAGGCGCTCCCACCGCGGCCGCTCATCCGAGTTGGGCCGGCGCTCGAGGATCTGCTGCCCCAGGGTCGAGTCGATGTTCTCCCCGTCGATGATCAGATAGGTGACGGAGTCGCTCGAGTCGCCCATGGTCGCACCTCAGCCTTCGTAGATCGATCAGAGCAGGCTATGCCGTCGGGGCGCTCCCCGCTGCGCGGCGGTCACCTCAACCCCCCAGCCGCCAGAACGTCGGCCGCCACCAGTACAGGACCGTGCGGTCGTCGGGCCAGGGGCGCTCCTGGTCGCCGGGCCTTTCGAACGAGTCGCGCGCGTCGTCGACCGGCCGCCAGCCGTCGTCGGCACGGTCGCCGACTCCCGGTCCGCGCACGTTCTTGACGAAACGCTCCTCCATCGCCCCGAACCGTATGAAGTTCTGCTGGGAATCACGCAACGAGGGGCGATTGGCGCCGCCGCTGTAGTCCGGCCAGCGAAGCTGGACGAGATCGTCCTCCCAGAAGCAGATCGGACAGATGTCGTACGATCCCGGCGGCTCGGAGAATGCAAGGTACCCACAACAAGGACAGGGATAGTGCTCTTTCACGCCGGACATGATCGCAGGGCGCGGCTCCACGTGAAGCCAAAGCTTGCTTGCCTCAGCAAGCAAGGCCATCATCACCGAGTGCTACGGTAACTCCATGACCGCGGTGCCCGAGTGGATGCGCCCGCCTCGGCCTGAGGGGTGGTTCGCTGAAGACCTCGACCACCTTCCCGAAGCGCCGCGTCACACTGAGCTGATCGACGGAGCACTCGTCTTCATGATGTCCCCCCAGCGGTCCTGGCATGCTCGGCTCGTCACCGCGTTGGTGCTCTCTCTCGCAGAACAGGCGCCGGCAGGCATCGAGGTCGAGCGCGAGATGACGATCCGCCTCGACGAACGTAACCGCCCGGAGCCGGACCTCCTCGTCACGACGGCGCCTTATGACCCGGACCGCACCTTCTTCACGCCTGATCAGCTGCTCCTGGTCGTCGAGGTGGTCTCGCCGGAGTCAGCGCACCGCGATCGCAAGGTCAAGGTTCGCAAGTATGCGGAAGCGTCCATCCCGACCTACTGGCGTGTCGAAGACGAGGACGGGTCGCCCGTCGTCCACTCGTACGAGCTCGACGGGCCTACCCTGTCCTACGCGCCGACCGGAATTCACCGCCATGATCTCCGGAGTACTCAGCCGTTCCCGATAGAACTTGACCTTGACAGGTTGGTTCCCGGCCGGAAGGCCTGAGCAAGGTCACGGGGCTAGACGTTGAAGCGGAACTCCACCACGTCGCCGTCCTTCATGATGTAGTCCTTGCCCTCCATGCGGACCTTGCCGGCCGCCTTCGCCGCTGCCATCGAGCCTGCCGCGACCAGGTCGTCGTAGCTGACGATCTCGGCCTTGATGAAGCCGCGCTGGAAGTCGGAGTGGATGACGCCGGCGGCCTCCGGGGCCGTGGCGCCCACCGGGATGACCCAGGCGCGGGCTTCCTTGGGACCGGCCGTCAGGTACGTCTGCAGGCCCAACGTCTGGAAGCCGACCCGGATGAGCTGGTTGAGGCCGGGCTCGGTCTGGCCGGTCGACTCGAGGAGCTCCATCGCCTCGTCCTCGGGGAGGTCGATCAGCTCGGACTCGATCTTCGCGTCCATGAAGATGGCCTCGGCCGGTGCTACGAGGGCGCGCAGCTCGTCCAGGAACGCGGCGTTGCCGAGCTCCGCCTCGTCGACGTTGAAGACGTACAGGAAGGGCTTGACCGTCAGCAGGTGCAGCTCGGCCAGCTGGTCGAGGTCGATGCCCGCCGCCTTGGCGCCCGCGTAGAGGGTGGTGCCGTCGTTGAGGAGCTTGAAGGCGGCCTCGGCAGCGGCGACCGCCGGGGCGCGGTCCTTCTTGAGCTTGGCTTCCTTCTGCAGGCGGGGCAGGGCCTTCTCCACCGTCTGCAGGTCGGCCAGGATCAGCTCGGTGTTGATCGTCTCGATGTCGTCGGCCGGGGAGACCTTGCCGTCGACGTGCAGGACGTTGGGGTCCGAGAAGGCGCGGACGACCTGGCAGATGGCCGAGGCGTCGCGGATGTTCGCCAGGAAGGCGTTACCGCGGCCCTGGCCCTTCGAGGCGCCGCGGACCAGGCCGGCGATGTCGACGAACGAGACCGGGGCCGGGATGACCTTCTCGCTGGCGAACAGCTCGGCCAGCTTGGTCAGCCGCTCGTCGGGCAGGCCCACGACGCCGACGTTGGGCTCGATCGTCGCGAACGGGTAGTTCGCGGCGAGCACGTCGTTCTTGGTCAGGGCGTTGAAGAGGGTGCTCTTGCCGACGTTGGGCAGGCCGACGATCCCGATGGTAAGGCTCACGACAGACCAGTCTACGGGCCGGTGCGGTCAGACCTTGAGCCCTAGGTGAGGGCGGGGGCTAGGTGGCCAGGTTGATCAGCACTTCGAGCGCCACTCCACCGCCCAGGACGATGACCAGTACGCGTAGCAGGTGGCTGAGCCGGGCCGGCTGACCTTCCGGAACGATCTCGAAGGCCGGCAGGAACAGGGCCAGGCCGACCGATACTGCCGTCGCGACCACGAAGGCGAGGACGCCGGTGGCCGCCTTCGGACCGATGTCGGGGCCCACGGCGAGGGCGACGAGAAGTCCGACAAGGGCCGAGTCGATCATTCCCATGACACAGGCGAACGTGCGCAGCAGCCAGGTTCGGGAGGGAATCCAGCGCCTCTGGTATCTCCCGGCCTTCCGTTCGAGGTCCGCTGCGGTGCTGTCGATCCAGATCCAGTTGGTGTCCGCGGCCGACATCGACATGGCGAGCCCCTGCCGGTCCAGCTCGACGCGAACTTCCCGGTGGAGCTCGCCGCCTGGGCCGGTGCAACGCGCGATACCGAGCACCTTCTTGGTCCGCCACCTCAGTTGTTCCTCGAGGTCGGCCAACGAGACCGTCTCCTTCGACCGGCTTTCCTCGACACTGACGACCACTTCGCAAACGCACGCGGCAGCGGAGTTTCCGGAGACCTGAGCGTGCCTGAGCTCATACAGAGACGCCTCCGCCGCTTTGATCAACTCGCAGAGCTGCCCTGCCGTGCCGAACCATGGCGTCGGGAGCAACCGCCGCGTCTTCCATATACCGCTCATCGTGGACGTCCCGGGGGGAGGCGCTACATGTGTCGAAACTCCGAGCAGACGGTCTTCCGCTGCCTACATCGCTGTGTGCCAGACGGCGCTGACACCGAGGTGCGCGAAAGCGTCCACGGGATCGTCGAGAGCGGGCAGACCGCTCAGGAAACGCCGCCACAGGTCGAGGTCGTCCTGCCATGCCGCGAGGTACCGGACGCAGAAGGCCGGGTCGATGATCTGGCAGCGGCCGCGGGCGACCTTCAGCGCCCGCACCATACGCCGGTGCCGGTCGTCCTGGCGGCGGTTGCCGAGCTGGGCCAGGATCTCGTCGATCATCGCGATCCGGTCCGCGAGGAACGCCTTCCAGTAGTCGGCGTCGGCGGCGAGCGCGGGCCGTTCGCGATCGGACAGCGCGAGAAGTCCTTCCGCCAGGCAGTCGCCGAACTCCTGGGAGCGGGCCCGGTCCGGCGACAGGTACGGGTCGTACTCGCGCTGGCTCACCTTCCCGCAGAGCGCGACCCGCTCGACGGACCGCCGGCCGACGAGGAAGAACCAGTCCTCGTTGTAGATCGTCGGGAAGAACGGCGTGCGGGGGTTCACCCGTACGGCCATCGCACCGCCCCCGACGAATGTGTCCTGCCGCATGCCCACCGCTCGCCGGGCGTGACAGACGACGGAGTTGTCCGGGTAGCCGACGTTCTCCAGCGCCGCCACGTTGTGGTCGCGCAGCAGCCCACCCGCCGTGCGGATCGCCTCGGGTCCCAGGTCGGTGATGTCGTCGTCGACGAACGCGACGCTCCGCCAGCGGAGCATGCGAGCGACGGCGAGTCCCACGTTGCGCTTCACACTGACGTCGTTGGTGCGGCTGAGGTGTCGGTGCGCCGAGAGCAACCGGTCGGACTCGAATGCCGGCAGGCGGACGTCCGCCAGGTCGACCGCGATGAGCTCCGCGCCGAGAGCCTCGGCCCGCTCGCACACCTCCCGGGCGGAGGACCACTTGCCGCTGCAGAGAGCCACCACCGGACGGCCCAGCTCGCGGCCGAGGATGAGCGAGTCGCGCATGGCGGCCGGGTGGCGGACGGTCGGGACGACCACCGCGGCGACGTCGTCCGGTTCGACCGGGCTGGGGTGGATCAGCAGCCGGCGGTGTGAGGGCCGGTGGCCGACCGGTGGCGCGGGTGCCACGGCACGGCGGGCCTGTGAGAGGGCGGCGGTCATGTGCTCTTCGACCATTCGTGCAGGACAGTGCCGTCCCGGGTCCAGTCGGGAGTGATGACCTCGCCGGCCACGATGCTCGCGCGTGCCAGGATGCTGTAGGTGTCGTCCGCCGAGTACCGGGCTTCGATGTACGCACGGTTGCGGTCACGGAACCGCGGGTCGGTCAAGGTGCGCACCGCGGCGTAGGTTCCCCGGCCGTAGTTGCCGTTGCAGATGGTCACTGTCCTCTTCCGGTTGAAGGGGTTCGGCCCGCGGCAGAACTGGGCGACGTCCTCGACCAGCCGCTGATGCGGCGGATCGCCCTCCAGCTGCGACCGGAACACCTGCGGCCGTCCGCCTTCTCCGGGAGCGCGGAACGACCCGACGTCCGGGTCGTCGCCCAGCACACCCTCCCGCCTGTCCTGAGCCACCGGCAGGTCTAACGCCCGCATCACCCGGCGGGTCATCGGGTTCCAGTCGACTCCTCCGAGCAGCACCAGGTGGTTGGTGACGTCCTCCTGTGTCAAGGAGTCGGCGAGCCGGCGGTTGACCGTGACCCCCGGGTTGGCGGCGTAGACGTGCCCGTACAGCTCCATCAGCGCGTCGAGGTCGGAGTACGAGTACAGCTCCACGTAGTCGGGACTCTCCGGCGACGTGTAGATCTCGCTGGCGCGCAGGTCCTCGGGCAGCCGGGCGCAGACCAGGGTGACCGGTGAATGGTCAGGGAAATGCCACATGCCCTCCCACGGCGACCGGGTGATGAGCTCCTCCGGCGCACCGCCGGCGGCTCCACCGGGGCGCAGGTTCCGCAGCTCGGCCAGCAGGGCGAGGTAGCGGTCCCGTTCCTCGTCGGTGAGGTCCGCCTCGGGCAGGAGCCGCGCTCTCCCGTTCGCCGCGGAACGCTGCGACGCGAAGAACCGGGCAAGATCCTCGAGCCGGGAGTCGGGCGGGACGGCCTTGCCGTGCTCCCACGACGACACGAGGGGCGTGCTGACCCCGATGGCGTGCGCGAGCAGCTTCTGCGGCACGGGGTCGCCGCCGAACCCGTCCATGCGGAGCTGCCGCAGCCGCACGGCCATCCCGCCTGGAGCCATCGGTCAGCCCTTCAGTCCACTTCAGCCTACGCCCTGAACCCACGCCGTCGCCGAGAGTCGCACAGTCCGCCGATATCCGCCCCGTGAACGGGATGAAACTACTCATTCAGCGTGCGAGGGCGTACGGATCTCAGGAAGGCATATTGCTTCAGTTGTGGGCTGAAGTTTAGCTTCAAGGCAGAAGGTTGACTGAACTGTGATTTTCAGCAGCCGAAGGGGGTCATCCGATGCCCGACTTCCCGTTCTGCGCGCGTACTGCCCGCGCCCCGCCCGCATCGACGCGAGGCCTGCACAGCAACACACCCCCGGTGGCCGCCGGAGGTGTGTCTGGTTCAGCAACCCTTCCGCTAACCGGCAGAAAGAAGTCACCAGTGCTCACCCTAACCCCGGGTTCATCACTCGGAAAGTCGACCTTTCTCCTGACCGCGACCCCGCCGGACGACCACGGCAACGGCATGCTGATCGTCATCGCGCTGATGTTCACCGTCACCGTGATCATGCTCGGCCTGCTACGCGCCGCGATGGCGCCGGTGGCCGATGTGGTGTGGGCCGTCGTCAAGGGACTTGCCGCGTTCGTGCTCGCGTTCGCGGTGCTGATCCTGCTGGTCGTCGCGTTCGCGTTGTCGACGTAGTGGACGGCCGCCCCGGTGCGGGGCCGGCGTCGTCCCGGCACGGCGCACGCCGGTCCCGGATCGACGGACGCGCGTCCATTGGGCACGATGGCCGTGTGGGGGGACTCGACGGGCTGCGCATCACCCGCGCCGGCCCCGCGGACCTGGACGGCCTGGGCCGGGTGTTTCCTCCGTTGGATGCGTACTACCGCGAACGCGGCAGGGACCGCGCCGGCGGCATCCTGCTGGTGGCCCGGGTCGGCCACCGCCCGGTCGGCGCGGTCTTCGTGTCGACGCGGCCGGCGCACGAGCCGGAGATCGTCCGCCGGCTGGGCTCCGTGCCGATGCTGCACAAACTCATGGTCGACGAGGCGCTGCGCGACCGGCGCGTGGGGACCCGGCTGATCCGCACCGCCGAGTGCGCACTGCGCCGGTCGGGCCATCGACGGGTCGCGGTCGGCGTCGACATCGGCAACCTCGGAGCCGCGCGGCTCTATCGGCGCCTGAGCTACCGGGAGTGGCCGTGGGGGCTGCTCGACACCGTACGCGAGAACGTGGACGACACGGGCAAGGTCGTCATCGTGCCCGACGTCTGTCGCGTCTTCGTGAAGATCCTCTAGGAGGACAGGCCCAGCGGGTTGTCCGCCAGCGCCCGCAGCTGGGCCGCCGCGGTCGTGCCCGGCCGCATCGCGTCCGCCAGCGCCCGCAGCTCCTTCTCCGGCAGCAGCGGGGTGCCGATGCCGCGCAGCGGGATGGTCACGCTTCGCCCGCTGTCCGGGTCCCGGGCGATGATCTGCGGCACGTGTTCGACGGATGCACGGGGCGTGCCGACGTGGTGGCGCAGGGTGTAGGAGCCGGCCGAGACCTCCGCCGTCGCCAGGTCAACCTTCTTGGTACGCAGCGCGCTCCGCACCGACACCACCGTCCCGTCCAGCCACGCCGCCGTCCGCACGGACTTGAGCGCGATGTAGAGGCCGAGCAGGAACACCGGGATGCCGACGAGGCCGATCAGGCGGATCGGTCCGAAGCCGTCGTCGAAGGAAAGCCAGCCGCCGCCGGACACGCAGTCGCGGACCTCCGGGGGCAGCAGCTCCGGCGGGATGCCGGACACCTCGTCGGCCGACGGGCACGAGTCGTCCCGGTGCCAGAAGCCCTCGAACACGAGCGGCAGCAGCGCGAAGGCCACCCCGGCCGCGGCGAACACCAGGCCGAACAGGGTGCCGAACGCCTTTGCGGCCGGCGGCGCGCCGATGGAGATCCTCATGGCCGCAGCATAGAGGGGGAACGCTCATGTCCGAATCCCGCCAGCCAAGGGGTCGGCGGCGGGAGGAGACTCGTCGGCATGGAGTTGGACTTCGAGCGGTGCTACCGGGCCGTCGACAGCCGTGACCAGCGCTTCGACGGCTGGTTCTACACGGCCGTACGGACCACCGGCATCTACTGCCGCCCGTCGTGCCCGGCAGCCACACCCAAACGGGAGAACGTCACGTTCTACCCCAGCGCGGCGGCCGCCCAGCGCGGCGGCTTCCGGGCCTGCCGCCGGTGCCGGCCCGACGCCGCGCCCGGCTCGCCCGAGTGGGACGTCCGCGCCGACGTGGTGGGGCGTGCCATGCGGCTCATCGCCGACGGGGTCGTCGACCGGGAGGGCGTACCGGGGCTCGCCGGCCGGCTCGGCTACACCGAGCGGCACCTCCACCGCATGCTCACCGCCGAGCTCGGGGCCGGGCCGCTCGCCCTGGCCCGGGCCCAGCGCGCGCAGACCGCGCGGATCCTCATCGAGACGACCGACCTCGGCCTCGCCGAGATCGCGTTCGCTGCGGGTTTCGGCAGCGTGCGGCAGTTCAACGACACCATCCAGGAGGTGTACGCACGCTCACCCGGCGGACTGCGCGAACACCGTTCGGCACGACGAACGGAGGCGGGAACGATCTCGTTGCGGCTCGCGTACCGGTCGCCGTTGCACGCGGTGGCACTGCTGAGCTTCCTGGGCGCCCGAGCCCTCCCTGGCGTCGAGGAACGCGACGGGGCGACGTACCGCCGGGGGTTGTATCTGCCGCACGGAAGCGCGACCGTCGCGCTGACCCCGGCCGACCGCTTCGTCTCCGCGACGTTGCGGCTGTCGGACGTGCGGGATCTGGCGCCCGCGGTGGCCCGCTGCCGCCGGCTGTTCGATCTGGACGCGGATCCGGTCGCCGTCGACGGCACGCTGGGTGCCGATCCCGCGCTCACCGCGCAGATCCAGACCGAGCCGGGGGTACGCGTACCCCGCGCGGTCGACGGCTTCGAGATGGCGGTACGGGCGATCGTCGGCCAGCAGGTCTCGGTCTCCGGCGCCCGCACCACGCTGAGCCGCCTGCTGGGGCCGGCAACCCCCGGTGAGCTGCACGGCTTCCCCACCGCCGAAGCCGTCGCCGCCCTGCCCGACGACGCGTTCCGGATGCCGGCCGCCCGCCGGGCCACCATCCGGGCGCTGGCCGAGGCGGTCGCCGACGGCAAGCTGGACCTGGAACCCGGCGCCGACCGGGAAGAGTCGGTTGCCCGGCTGCTGGAGCTTCCGGGCGTCGGCGCGTGGACCGCCGGATACGTGGCGATGCGCGCGATCGGCGACCCCGACGTCCTCCTCCCCACCGACGTGGCGGCCCAGCGCGGCGCGAAGGCGCTCGGCCTGCCGCACACCCCCAAGGCGCTGGAGGCGCACGCCGAACGCTGGCGGCCCTGGCGCTCGTACGCCCTGATGAGACTCTGGAGATCAGCATGATGTGGTCCACGACCCTCGACACCCCGGCCGGCCCGTTCACGTACGTCGTCAGCGAGGCGGGCGCTGTGCGCGCTGCCGGGTTCACCTCTGATGTGGGTGAGCTGCTTCCCCTCGTACACAAGGATCTGCGGGAGGAGACGCGGCCCGCAGCGTCGCCGGGAGCGGTGGGTGACGCGATCCGGTCCTATCTGGACGGCGACCTGACGGCGATCGACGAGGTGGTGGTCGAGCAGCACACCGGCGGGCCGTTCCTGGCCCATGCCTGGCGCGTCATGCGGGACATCAAGCCGGGGGCGCCGGTGACTTACACGGGGTTCGCGGAGCTGGCGGGACGGCCCTCGGCGATCCGCGCGGCGGCTACGGCGTGCGCCCGTAACGCGGTGGCGTTGTTCGTGCCGTGCCATCGGGTGCTGGGCACGGACGGGACGCTGCGCGGATACCGGTGGGGTCTCGGGGTGAAAACGTGGCTGCTGGAGCACGAACAGGGCCGTAGCATCACCGCATGACTGATACGGGAAGGACCGCGCGCGCCGGTCTGCCCGAGCGGCCGTCTTTGGACGGGCTCGAGGAGAAGTGGGCGCGCCGCTGGCAGGAGGAGGGCACGTATGCGTTCGACCGCTCGAAGGAGCGCGCCGACGTATACGCGATCGACACCCCTCCCCCGACCGTATCGGGCGAGCTGCACATGGGGCACGTCTTCTCCTACACGCACACCGACACCGTCGCGCGGTTCCAGCGGATGCGCGGCAAGACCGTCTTCTACCCGATGGGCTGGGACGACAACGGGTTGCCGACCGAGCGGCGGGTCCAGAACGTCTACGGCGTCTACTGCGACCCGTCGCTGCCGTACGACGCGCAGTGGCAGCCGCCGGCCAAGCCGCCCAAGCCGGCTGTTGCCGTTTCCCGGCGCAACTTCGTGGAGCTGTGCACCAGGCTGACCGCCGAGGACGAGAAGGCGTTCGAGGCGTTGTGGCGGCGGCTGGGGTTGTCGGTCGACTGGGCGATGACGTACACGACCATCGGGCCGAAGGCGCAGGCCGTCTCGCAGCGGGCGTTCCTGGACAACCTTGCGCGCGGGGAGGCGTACACGTCGGAGGCGCCGACGCTGTGGGACGTCGGGTTCCGGACGGCCGTCGCGCAGGCCGAGATCGAGGATCGGGAGCGGGCCGGTGCGTACCATCGGTTGCGTTTCCACGGCCCGGACGGGCCGGTCGAGGTCGACACGACGCGGCCCGAGCTGCTTCCCGCCTGCGTCGCGCTGGTCTGTCACCCGGACCACCCGCTGGTGGGCAAGGCCGCCCGCACGCCGTTCTTCGACGTCGAGGTTCCCGTGTACGGGCACGCGCTCGCCGATCCCGACAAGGGTACGGGCATCGCCATGGTCTGCACCTTCGGCGACCTGACCGACGTGATCTGGTGGCGTGACCTGGGCCTGACGACCCGCGTGGTGCTCGGGCGCGACGGGCGCTTCCTGCCGGACCGGCCGGCCGGCGTTCCCGAGGCGGCGTACGCGCAGTTCGCGGGCCTGACCGTCAACGCAGCCAGGCGGGAGATCGTCCGGATCCTGGGCGAGACCGGTGACCTGCTGGGCGAGCCGCGGCCGATCACACACCCGGTCAAGTTCTACGAGCGGGGCGAGTCGCCGCTGGAGATCGTCACCAGCCGGCAGTGGTTCATTCGCAACGGTGGCCGGGATGCGGATCTGCGCGACGCGCTGCTGGCTCGGGGCCGTGAGCTGCGCTGGTTCCCGGAACACATGCGACACCGCTATGACCATTGGGTCGGCGGGCTCACCGGGGACTGGCTGATCAGCCGGCAGCGTTTCTTCGGCGTGCCCATCCCGGTCTGGTACCGGCTCGACGACGCTGGCGAGCCGGACTACGGCCAGCCTCTCATACCGGACCTTTCGGCGTTGCCTGTCGACCCTTCTTCGGAGTGTCCGCCGGGCTTCGACGAGTCCCGGCGCGACGTCCCCGGCGGTTTCACGGCCGACCCGGACGTCATGGACACCTGGGCGACGTCCTCGCTGACCCCGCAGATCGTCGGCGGCTGGGGGACCGACGAGGAGTTGTTCGCGAAGGTCTTCCCCATGGACCTGCGGCCGCAGGGGCAGGAGATCATCCGGACCTGGCTGTTCTACTCGGTCGTGCGCTCGGCGTTCGAACACGGCACGCTGCCGTGGCACACGACGGTGCAGTCCGGCTGGATCCTCGACCCGGACCGCAAGAAGATGTCGAAGTCCAAGGGCAACGTCGTCACGCCGATGGACCTGCTCGAGCAGAGCGGCTCGGACGCGGTCCGCTACTGGGCCGCGAACGGGCGGCCGGGCGCGGATCTGGCGTTCGACCCGGCGCAGATCAAGGTCGGACGGCGGCTCGCCACGAAGCTGCTGAACGCCTCGCGGTTCGCCCTCGGGCTGGGCGCGGCGGACGCGTTGCGGCAGCCGGTCACCGCCGAGCTCGACCGGGCCGCGCTCGCCCGGCTCGCCACGGTGGTCGAGCAGGCCACGACCGCCTTCGACGGGTACGACCACACGACCGCGCTCGCCGCCACCGAGGCATACTTCTGGACGTTCTGCGACGACTACATCGAGCTGGTCAAGGACCGGGCGTACGCAGCGGGCCCCGGCGGCGACTCGGCGCGGGCCGCCCTCGCCGCGGGCTTGTCGGTGCTGCTGCGGTTGTTCGCGCCGTTCCTGCCGTACGCGACGGAGGAGATCTGGTCGTGGTGGCGCTACGGCTCGGTGCATCGGGCGACCTGGCCGACGAAGTACGAGCTGCTGCGGGTCGCGCCCGACGGTGACGCGGGCCTGCTCGACCTCGCCGGGGACGCGCTGCGGCAGGTCCGGCGCGCGAAGTCGGACCGCAAGCTGTCGATGAAGGCCGACGTGCCGCTCGCCGAGGCCCTCGGGCCGGCGGCGCTGCTCGACCGGCTGGCGCTGGTCGAGGGGGACCTGCGGGCGGCGGGCCGGGTCGGCAAGCTGGACATGCTCCCGGACCGGACGCCGGAGCTCGTCATCGCCTGCGCCTTCTGACATGCGTCGCGTTCGCTTCCACTCGCACGGTGGTCCGGAGGTGCTGCGCCTGGAAACGGCTCCGGACCCGGAGCCGGGTCCCGGTGAGCTGCTGGTACGGGTCGAAGCCATCGGCGTCACGCTTCCCGGGGTACGCGCTACCCGCAACCCGCGGACCCCGCTGCCGGGCGTGCTCGGCGGCGAGGTCGCGGGCGCCGTGGTCGCGTCCGGCCCCGGCGTCGAGGGCTTCGCTCCCGGCGACCGTGTCACGGCGCTGAGCTTCACCGGTTCGTACGCGGAGCTGGCGACCGTGCCGGCGGCGATGGCCTCCCGGATCCCGGACGGGGTGACGGCGGTCGAGGCCGTCGCCCTGGTCCGCAGCGGGCACGTCGCGCTGGCGGCGCTGGCCACCGCGGCTCTCCGGCCGGACGAGTCCGTGCTGGTCACCGGGGCGGCGAGCGGGGTCGGGCACCTGCTGGTCCAGCTGGCCCGGGGCCGGCGGGTGGTCGCCGCCGCCGGTTCCCCGGCCAAGGCCGCTTTCCTGCGGGAGCTCGGCGCTGACGAGGTCGTCACGTACGACGCGGTTCCCGCGCTGACGGACGGCGTGGACGTGGTGCTCGACGCCGTGGGCGGGGATCTGCTGCCGGACTTCCTCGGCGCGCTCGTGCCCGGCGGACGGCTGGTGTTCTTCAACTCCGGCGGCGGGACCGTGCCGGCGTACGAGCTGCTGGCCGGCTCGAAGACGATCACCGGGCTGACCATGCGCCGGTTCGCGGCCACCCAGCCGGACCGGTACGCGGACCACGAGGCCCGGCTCTGGCGCATGCTGGCCGCCGGTGAGCTGCGTCCCGTCGTCCACGCGGAGTTCCCGCTCGAGGAGGCCGCCGCCGCCCACGCGGTCATCGAGGCCCGGGAGAACCTCGGCAAGGTCGTCCTGCGCCCCGCCTGAGAGCCGCGAGTTCGCCCAACCGGGGCGTGCGGGCCACCCCGGCACGGCAGCATGGAGGGCATGTCGATCCCGCCTGAGGAGGTCGAGCCGCCCGCCGCCGACGCCGTGCTGTTCCGGTCCTCGCCCGGGCGGACGTTCGCGGCCCTGTTCGCGGTGCTGCTCGTCGCGTACGTGGCCGTGTCGCCGCTGGTCGCGTACCTGCTGGGGGCGCCGGGTGAGCCGTGGTGGTCGACGCTGGCCCAGGGCGCGGTGATCGCCACGCTGGTGGCCGGCGGTTATGCGCTGTCGTCACGCTCGGCGATGCGCACCTGGGTGCGGGCGTCGTCCGGGGGGCTGGAGCTCGCCGCCGAGGGCAGCGATCCGGTGCTGCTGGCGTGGCCGGACATCGAGCATGTGGCGGTGCGCCGCACCGGCCTGCGCACCGTTCTCGACGTGACCCCGGTGGACCTGGACCGCGTGCATCCGGTCGCGGAGGGCGACGAGGGCTGGCCGGCGCTGCACGATGAGGAGAACGGCACGCCCGCCTTCACCGCCGACCTGACGCAGGTCTGGCCTGGGCCTCGGGCCTTGCGCCGGGAGCTGGACCGGCACCTGCGCTAACCGCGCACTGTGGAGTCCTCCACCAGCTCCGGTGCCTGCGGCTGGCGGGGCGTCAGCTCCACCTGGGCCGGCACCGCCAGCTCCTCGTCGGAGACGCCCATCTCGGCGAGCTTGCGGGCGCTCACCAGCACCCGCGACTCCAGCGACCCCACCGCGCGGTTGTACGCCGTCACCGCCCCACCGAGCGACGCGCCGAGCTTGCCGACGTGGTCGCCGAGGGTGGCGAGGCGGCCGTAGAGCTCGCGGGCCAGGCCGTGCACCGCCAGCGCGTTGCGGGCCAGCGCCTCCTGCCGCCAGGAGTAGGCGACCGTCCGCAGCAGCGCCACCAGCGTCGCCGGGGTCGCCAGCACGACGTTGCGGCCGAAGGCGTGCTCCATCAGGGAGGCGTCGCGCTGCAGGGCCGCGTCGAGGAACGGGTCGGCGGGGACGAACAGCACCACGAAGTCGGGGCTCTGGTCGAAGGCCGTCCAGTACGATTTGGCGGCCAGCGCGTCCACATGCCCCCGCAGCACCCGGGCGTGCTGGTCGAGGTGGGTGTCGCGGGTGCGCTCGTCGCGGGCCTCCATCGCGGACAGGTACGCGTCGAACGGCGCCTTGGCGTCCACCACCACCGTCCGGCCACCGTGCAGGCGCACCACCATGTCGGGGCGTACGCCCTGGTGGTCGGTGCTGGAGGTGACCTGCTCGGCGAAGTCGCAGTGCTCGAGCAGCCCGGCCGCCTCGACGATGCGCCGCAGCTGGTGCTCTCCCCAGCGGCCCCGGACCTGCGGCGCCCGCAGCGCGGCGACCAGCTGTTTCGTCTCGGTGCGCAGCTCGCCGGAGACAAGGCCCATGGCCCGCACCTGCTCCCGCAGCTCCGCGTAGGCGTCGACCCGGTCGCGCTCCAGCTCGGCCACCCGCTGCTCGTAGCGGCGCAGCGTCTCGTGCAACGGCGCCACGGCCCGCGCGACCGCCTCCTGCGACTGGGCGGTGGACTCGTAGGTGAGGGCCCGCAAGGACTGCTCGAGGCGCTCCTCGCCGTCGCGGCCGGCCTGCACGGTCGCCTCGAGCCGGGCGATGTCGGCGGCGGCCCGCAGCCGCGCGGCCAGCCAGCCGAGCGCGGCCCCGGCCGCCAGGCAGATGATCACCACGGCCAGCGTCGAGAAGCTCACCCTGCGAGCTTGCCAGAGGGGTACGACGTTGTCGGCGCGGGTACCGTCGAGCACATGAAGGTGTTTCTGCTGCTGATCCTGGTGCTCCTGGTGGTGGCGGTAGTCCTGGCGTGGCGCCGCGGCAGCGTGGCCCGCGAGCAGCGGCAGCTCGAGGACGCCCGCGCCGAGGCCCAGCGCTGGTACGAGCGGCTCGGCGGCCAGGTGATGAACCTGCACGGCGAGGACCCGGCGACCCGGCAGGCGCTGGCCGACGCGGGCGAGCGTTACAACGCGGCGGGCGGTCAGCTGCAGCAGGCGAAGACGGTCCGGCAGTTCGAGCTCGCCCGCGAATCGGCGCTGGAAGGGCTCGCGTACGTGCGCGCCGCCCGTACGGCCATGGGCATCGACCCGGGGCCGGAGCTACCGCCGCTGCACGGGGCGCAGGGCGCGGGACAACTCACCCGCGAACGGGAGGTGACCGTCCAGGGTCACCACTACAAGGCGGGACCGCAGCCGGGCCCGGACACGCCGTACTACTACCCCGGCGGCCGGGTCGAGGGGCGGCCGGTGCCGGCCGGGTGGTATTCGACGCCGGTGTGGAAGACGGCGCTCGGTGCGGGCGCCGGCGTGCTGGGCGGCATGCTCATCTTCGACGCGCTGTTCTCGCCCGGCTTCGGCGACATGGGGTACGGCGACGGCTACTCCGACGGGTTCCAGGACGCCGCGCAGGACTTCGGCGGCGACCAGGCCGGCGACTTCGGCGACCAGGGGAGCGACCTCGGCGGCGGAGGCGACTGGGGCGGTGGCGACTTCGGTGGCGGCGACTTCGGCGGCGGGGACTTCGGCGGCGGGGACTTCTAGGAGCGGGCCGCCGCGGCCTTCATGTCGCGGCGCAGCTCCTGCGGCAGGGAGAAGGTGAGCCGCTCCTCCGCGGTCGTGTACTCGGTGACCTCGCCGAAGCCACGCTCCGCGAGATGCGCCAGCACCTCCATGACCAGGTCCTCCGGGACGCTGGCGCCCGAGCTGACACCGACCGTGGTCGCGCCCTCGAGCCACTCGTCGCGGATCTCCGACGCGTAGTCGACCAGGTGGCCGGCCTTGGCGCCGGCGCCGAGAGCCACCTCGACCAGGCGTACCGAATTCGAGGAGTTGGTGGAGCCGACCACGATGACCACGTCGCACTCCGGCGCGATCTCCTTGACCACGTGCTGGCGGTTGGAGGTCGCGTAGCAGATGTCGTCGCTCGGCGGCGACTGCAGCAGCGGCAGCCGGGTCTTGAGCCGGGCGACGGTCTCCATGGTCTCGTCGACCGAGAGCGTGGTCTGGGACAGCCAGACCACCTTCGCCGGGTCGCGCACCACCACGTTGTCGACGTCCTCCGGGCCGTCGACCAGCTGGATGTGCGCCGGCGCCTCGCCGGAGGTGCCGATGACCTCCTCGTGGCCCTCGTGGCCGATGAGCAGGATGTCGTAGTCCTCGGCGGCGAACCGCTTGGCCTCGTGGTGCACCTTCGTGACCAGCGGGCAGGTGGCGTCGATCGCCTTGAGGTTGCGCTCGCGGGCCTGCTCGTGCACCTCGGGGGCGACGCCGTGCGCCGAGAAGACGACGGTCGAGCCCTCGGGGACCTCCTCGTTCTCCTCGACGAAGATCGCGCCGCGGGCCTCGAGCGTGCTGACGACGTGCTTGTTGTGCACGATCTGCTTGCGCACGTAGACCGGGGCGCCGTAGAGCTTCAGCGCCTCCTCCACCGTCTGCACCGCGCGGTCGACACCGGCGCAGTAGCCCCGCGGCTTGGCGAGGAGCACACGCTTGCGGACAGGGGTGCCAGATGGGGAGGTCACCCGGCAATGGTACGTGCCCCGGCCAGGGATCTCCCGCCGTGCGATGCGCACCACAAACTCGTCCAGGGGCGGATCGCGGATGCCGAGGCATACTCGGCCGGGTGAACGACACGGATGTGGCCCGCGGTACGCGACGGGCGCTCGGCACCGCCCTGCGGAACCTGGTCGGTGCGGTCGCCCTGGTCCTCGGGCTGACCTGGATCCTGCTGAACCTGCACGCGCCGAGCCCGTTCCGCGACATGGCCGTCGGGGTGGTGCTGGCGGGCGGTGGGCTCGTGCTGCTCATGCCGCACCGGGTGCGGTTGCCGGCCCTCACCACGGCCACCACGGCGGCGGCCACCGCCACAGTGGGGACGCTGGCCGGCCTGCTCACCGAGCGCAGCCAGCTCGGCGGGATGTACGGGTACGTGATGGCGCGCGGCTGGCCGTACCAGTGGCTGGCCCGCGGCGCGACCGCGGACGACCCGCAGACCGCCCGGGCGCTGGCCGAACAGGCCGGCTGGCAGGTGGACGCGGTGAACCTCGCGGCGAACTTCGTGTTCTGGGGACTCCTCGGCCTGCTCCTGGCCGCGGTCGTCAACAAGGTGCGTTTCCGCCCGTAGCCGGCGCACCGGGCGGGATACTCGAGCCATGAGCACCGCCGGCACCGTCGGCACACCCGGCGTCTGGGAGTCCGTCGGCACCGGGCTGCGCCTCATCGTCGGCTGGTTCTCCGCCGTCATCGGCGTGCTCGACCTGGTCGTCGAGATGGGCGACCGGCTCGACGGCGCGTACCTGCTCTTCAACGGCATGCTGGTGGTCGGCGGCGCCATGCTGATCTCGCTGGCGTCCCTGCCCGGACGCCCCGGGACCGCCGGGTATCTCGCGGCGGCCGGCGTGCTCGTCGCCGGAATGTCGATCAGCACCGTGCTGACCAGCGACGCCGCATGCTGCCTGTCCGCGCTGGCGGAGCGGCACGGCTACCCCTTCACCGTGCTCGCCCGCGACGCCGGGCAGAGCTGGCAGGTCGACGGCGGGCGGCTCGTCGCCGACCTGCTCTTCTGGGGGTACGCCGGCCTGGTCGCGCTGCTGCTCGTGGTCCTCGCCCGCCGGCTCGTGCACCGGCTCGGGCGCCCACGCGGGATCGGCGGCCCGGGCCGCCCGTAGGCTAGGCCGGGTGACCCAGCCGGAACCCAGGTCGACCGCCGACGAGCCGTGGCCCGTACGGGTCGTCAGCCAGAAGCTCGGCGCCTGGGTGGCCAAGCTCGGCTGGGTGTGGGTCGACGGCCAGGTGGCCCAGATCAGCCGTCGCCCCGGCGCCTCGGTGGTCTTCCTGACCCTGCGCGACCCCTCGGCCGACCTCAGCCTCACCGTGACCGCGCACCGCGACGTGCTCGACGCCGGCGCCCCCGAGCTGTCCGAGGGCGCCCGGGTCACGCTGCACGCCAAGCCCGAGTTCTACCCCGCCCGTGGCTCGCTGAGCCTGCGCGCCGACGAGATCCGCCAGGTCGGCCTCGGCGAGCTGCTGGCCCGGCTGGAACGGCTCAAGAAGCTGCTCGCCGCCGAGGGTCTGTTCGCCCGCGAACGCAAGCGCCGGCTGCCGTTCCTGCCGCAGCGCATCGGCCTGATCACCGGGCGGGCCTCGGCCGCCGAGCGGGACGTGCTGATGAACACCCGCCGCCGCTGGCCGGGCGTCGACTTCCGGGTCATCAACGTGCCGGTGCAGGGCCCGACCGCGGTGCCGCAGATCATCGACGCGCTCAAGGTGCTGGAGAACGACGACACGATCGACGTCATCGTCATCGCGCGCGGCGGCGGCAGCGTCGAGGACCTGCTGCCCTTCTCCGACGAGGCGCTGTGCCGGGCCGTCTTCGGCTGCCGTACGCCGGTCGTCAGCGCGATCGGCCACGAGACCGACGCGCCGCTGCTCGACTACGTCGCCGACCTGCGCGCGTCCACCCCGACCGACGCGGCGAAGCGGATCGTGCCCGACCTCGCCGAGGAGAGCCTGATCGTGGAGCAGGCGCGGCGCCGCCTCGACCGGGCCGTGCTGACCCTGATCGACCGGGAGACGCACCGGCTGGAGGCGTGGCGGTCGCGACCGTCGCTGGCCCGCCCGGAGACCCTCGTCGAGCAGCGGGCCACCGAGGTCACCGGCCTGCGGGACCGGGCCACCCGCAGCCTGGAGCACCGGGTCCGCCGCGCCGACGACGAGCTGCGGCACACCCTCGCCCGGCTGCGGGCCCTGTCGCCCGCCGCCACCCTGGAGCGGGGATACGCGATCGTGCAACGCGCCGACGGCCACGTGGTCCGGGCCGCGGGCGAGGTCGCCACCGGAGATGTTCTACGCGTACGGCTGGCCGACGGCGAGCTGCGCACGGAGGTACAGGAGAGCACCCCATGACCGACGAGAACCTCAGCTACGAGCAGGCCCGCGGCGAGCTGGCGACGGTCGTGGAGCGCCTGGAGCAGGGCGGCGCCTCACTGGAGGAGTCGCTGGCGCTGTGGGAGCGCGGCGAGAAGCTCGCGGACGTCTGCCAGCGATGGCTGGACGGGGCCCGGGAGCGCATCGAGGCCTCCCGGGCGGCCCGCGCGGAGTCCTAGCCCTTGCCGTTGATCATGTCGTACGCGGAGTCCGGCATCTCCTTGACCTCGGCGGCCGGCGGGGCGTCCTGCTTCGCCTGAGCGCCGTAGCCGCTGACCTGCACGGTCCACTTGCCGGCCGGGGAGTCGGTGGTCTTCGGCATGTCGAGCACCAGCTTGGTGAGCCGGCCGTCGCCGTCGAGCGTGGCCTCGTACGGCACGACCTTGGCCTGCGCCGGGTCGGCGCCCTTGACCGCGGACTCGCCGAAGAGCTGGGAGTCGCCGCTGACCTTGGTGACGTCCAGCTTGCCGGTGATCACGTCGCCCTTGCGGTCGGCGCTGACGATCCCGCCGAAGAGGCCGGTGGCGCCGGTCAGGTCCGGGTTCTCCAGGCCGACCCGCAGCTCCTGCGCCTTCACCTTGGACGCGTCCAGCTTGAGCCACTGCTTGCCGCTGAACAGGTCGACCATCGCCTTGAGGCCCTCGGTCAGCTTGGCGGTCTGCGCGTCGCCGCCGCCGAGCGCCGACAGGCTCTCCAGCTGCTCCGCGGTCTCGCCCAGGTCCATGGTCAGCTTGACGTAGCGGTCCGGCTCGGCGATCCGGAACTGGACCTTGCCCTTCTTGCCCTCCTGCACCGTGTCGAGGTCCAGCGAGGCGGTGTGCGACGGGATGTGCACGATCCCCTTGGCCGAGGCGTCGCCCGGCATCGTCGCCGTGAAGCTGTAGTTGCCGGCCTTGAGGCCCGAGGTGGACGCCACCAGGGCGGCCTTGGGGTCCTTCGGCTGGTCGTCGCCGGTGCAGGCGGCGAGCGACAGGGCGAGTACGGGGGCGAGAACGGCGGCGAACCGTCGGTTCATGAAGCTTCACTCCGGAGGCAGTGCGGGCGGACTGCGGGAGCCTAAGGGATCACCGCAAACCCCGCTGCCCCGTCACGACAGCGACGAGGCGAGCGTCTCCAAGGTCCGCGACTGCGCCGGGCCGGCCACGATGATCGTGCGGCCCTTCTCGATCAGGACCAGCGCGTCCTCGCCCGGGCGCCCGTCGTACCGCTGCCAGGTCCGGGCCCCGGCCCGGAACGTGCCCACCGCCTTGGGGTCCTTGCCGAGCTCGGCCGGGATCAGGGTGGCGGTGGCGAGGCTGCTCTCGACCAGCTGCAGCGGCTTGCTGTCCGGGTCGACGTAGCCCAGCCGCAGGGTGCCGCGGCCGCCGGAGTCACGCTTGAACGTCGCGCTCTGCACGTGCCAGTCGTCGCCGAGCCCCTGCGGCACGGCGACCTCGAAGGCGGCGGCCGCACGGGCCTGCTCGATCGCGCTCTGCGGATCCACCGCGACCGGTTTGTCGCCGTCGAGCACGAGCCGGTAGAAGAGCAGCAGCAGCGCGATCGGGACGAGCAGGACGGCGAGCGACATCGCCATGTCCCGCGGACGGCGCTGGGCGCGCGCACCGACGGAGGGGGTCTCGGGGCTGGACACCTCACCATTGTTAACCATGTCGCGCTCACGGGACTTGGCGCAGGTCGGCATGTGAGGATCGGTGACGACCACACCCCGCACCGTCGCGAGGAGGCCCCCGTCATGCCCGTTGCCGCCAACCCCCAGGATCTCGACCGCAACATCGCCCTCGATCTCGTCCGCGTCACCGAAGCCGCAGCGATGGCCGCCGGCCGCTGGGTCGGCCGGGGCGACAAGAACGGTGGCGACGGCGCCGCCGTGGACGCCATGCGCAAGCTCATCAACTCGATCCAGATGCGCGGCGTCGTGGTGATCGGCGAGGGCGAGAAGGACGAGGCGCCCATGCTCTTCAACGGCGAGCAGGTCGGCGACGGCACCGGGCCCGAGGTGGACGTGGCGGTCGACCCCGTCGACGGCACCACGCTGATGAGCAAGGGCATGCCGGGCGCGGTCGCCGTGCTCGCGGTCGCCGAGCGCGGCGCGATGTTCGACCCGAGCGCCGTCTTCTACATGGAGAAGATCGCGGTCGGCCCGGACTGCGCGGACGTGATCGACATCAACGCCGGCGCGACGGAGAACCTGCGCCGCATCGCCAAGGCGAAGCACTCGTCCGTCTCCGACGTCACCGTCTGCATCCTCGACCGGCCGCGGCACCAGAAGCTGGTCGACGAGGTACGCGCCGCCGGCGCCAACATCAAGTTCATCTCCGACGGCGACATCGCGGGCGCCATCTCCGCCGCCCGCATCGAGTCCGACGTCGACGTGCTGATGGGCATCGGCGGCACCCCCGAGGGCATCACCGCGGCCTGTGCGCTCAAGTGTCTGGGCGGCGAGATCCAGGCCAAGCTGTGGCCGCGGGACGACGCCGAACGGGAGAAGGCGATCGGCGGCGGCCACGACCTCGACCGGGTGCTCACCACGAACGACCTCGTCACCGGCGACAACTGCTTCTTCGTGGCCACCGGCGTCACCTCGGGCGACCTGCTCAAGGGCGTGCGCTACCGGGCCGGCGGGGCGCACACCCAGTCGATCGTCATGCGGTCCAAGAGCGGCACGATCCGGGTCATCGACTCGTACCACCGCCTCGAGAAGCTCAAGCTCTACTCGTCGGTCGACTTCGACGGTCATCTGCCCACGGTGCGCGAGTGACCCAGACGATCTCGGCGCCGCCGGCGGTGACCGCCGGGCGGCGCCTGGCCGGCGTCGTGCTCGCGGTGGCATCGGGCGTCGCGCTGGCCGTCCAGTCGAGGATCAACGGCGAGCTTTCCGTACGCCTCGACGACCCGATCGGCGCGGCGCTGATCTCGTTCGGTTCCGGCCTGCTGGTGCTGGTGGTGCTCGTGCCGCTGGTGCCGGCGGGCCGGGCGGGCCTGCGCCACCTGCGCACCGGCCTGCGCGACCGCCGGATCCGCCCGTGGCAGTGCATCGGCGGCATGTGCGGCGGCTTCCTGGTCGCCACCCAGGGCCTGACCGTGCCCACGCTCGGCGTGGCGGTGTTCATCGTGGCGGTGGTCGCCGGCCAGTCCTCGAGCAGCCTCATGGTGGACCGGGCCGGGGCGGGCCCGGCCGGCCCGCAACCGGTGACCGTCCCGCGCCTGGCCGGGGCGGTCCTGACGGTGTGCGCCGTGCTGATCTCGGTCGGCGACCGCATCGGTCACCCGAGCGCGCTGGCCCTCGCCGTGCTGCCGCTGCTCGCCGGGCTCGGCATCGCCTGGCAGCAGGCGGTCAACGGCCACGTCCGGGTGGTCTCGGGCAGCGCCCTGGTGGCCGGCCGGCTCAACTTCGTCATGGGTACGGTCGTGCTGCTGCTCGCCTTCGCGGTGTCGGCGCTGCTCCGGGGCGTCCCGTCCGACCTGCCGCCCGGCCCCTGGTGGCTCTACGCGGGCGGCACGCTGGGCATCGTCTTCATCGCCGTGGGTGCCGTGGTCGTCCGCTGGACCGGCGTGCTGCTGCTCGGCCTGGGCATGATCGCGGGCCAGGTCATCGGCGCGCTGCTCATCGACGAGCTTGCTCCGGGCACTGCGGGCCGCCCGGGCTGGAACACGATGCTCGGCGCCGTGCTGACCCTGCTCGCCGTGGGCGTCGCGGTGCTGCCCAGCCGCCCTAGATATCGGTGAGCGTCGCGCCGGGGTCGTAGAGAGCGGGCACGGGCTTCGGCCGACGGCGCCGGAAGGCGATCGCGGAAATCACCCCGCCGAGCAGGCCGAGCAGGTGCCCCTGCCAGGAGATCGGCTGGTCGGTGGGGAGGATGTTGTAGATCTGGTACCAGTACAGCAGCCCGATGAACCCCGCCACGCCCAGGTTCCACCAGCTGCGCTCGACGAAGCCCCGGGCGAAGAGCAGGCCGAGGTAGCCGAAGACGACACCGCTCGCCCCGACGACGACGCTGCTCGGGTCGCCGACCAGCCAGACGCCGAAGCCGCTCACCAGGATGATCACGAGGGTCGACCAGAGGAACCGGCGGGTGCCGCCGGCCAGGGCGAACGTGCCCACCAGGATGAGCGGCACGCTGTTGCCGTACAGGTGGTCCCAGCCGGCGTGCAGGAACGGGCTGAAGATGACGCCGTCGAGGCCGTCGAGGCGCCGCGGGATGATGCCGGCGGCCATGTCGAGGGAGCCGGCACCGAGGCCGCGGTCGATCGCCTCGATGAGGAAGAGCACGGGGATCACCGCGCACATCGCCACGAAGGCGCGGCCGATGGAGGCGAAGAACGCCTCGGTGCCGACCTTCGCCGCCGCGTCGTCCTGGGCGCCCGGGTAGCTCATCCCCCGATGGTTACCGATCGCCGCCACTGCCGCCAACCCGGTGTGCGCAATCGGGCACGGTCAGCTGAGGTCGCGGGTGGCCTTCCGGATGTCGGCACGGAACGCCGAGATCTGGGTGTAGACGCCGGGGTAGTCCTTGCGCGCGCAGCCGAGTCCCCAGCTCACGATGCCGACCTGCACCCACCTGTCGCCGGCCTTGCGCACCATCGGGCCACCGGAGTCGCCCTGGCACGTGTCGACGCCCTTCTTGCCGGCGCAGATCGACTCGTCCGCGACCAGCTCGACGCCGACCTTGCGGTACGCCTTGGCGCAGACGCCGTCCGGGACCACCGGCACGGACGCATAGCGCAGCCGCTTCTCCTGGCGCAGCGACTGCTCGCTGGTCTGCCCCCAGCCCAGCACGGTGAGCGGACCCTTCTCGTCCGAGCTGCGGCCGAGGTCGAGGGTCGGCAGGTCGAGCGCACGGTCCAGTTCGATCAGTGCCCAGTCGTCGCCGCGGGTCTCGCCGCGGAAGCCCTCGGCGCGGACCACCGACACGGAACGGGCCTCGAGGGCGTCCGCCGACTTCAGGTTGGTCACGCCGGCCAGGACGCCGATGCTGTCGTCCGCGCCGGTGCCGTTGACGCAGTGACCGGCGGTGAGCACGACCCGGGGTGCGGTCAGCGCCCCGCCGCAGCCCATGGAGAGCCGCACCATCCACGGGAACCGGCCGGCGGGGGCGAGGTCGCCGCCGACGACCTCGCGGATCGGCGGGGTGCCACCGGCGGCGTCCCCGGCACGGGCGACCGTCTGGCTCGCCGCGAGCACGGACGCGAGGACTCCGAGGATGACCAGCGAAGCGACTTTCCGGACCATGTGGACATTTGATCACTCACGGCGACAGGCAAAAGGGGTACGCGCCGAAGCACGTACCCCTTTTGTCCTGCTGACTCAGTACCAGCCGCTGTTCTCGGAGTGCGACCACGCGCCGCACGGAGTGTCGTACCGGCCCTTGATGTAGCCGAGCCCCCACTTGATCTGGGTCGCCGGGTTGTCCTCCCAGTCGTCGGCCACCGAGGCCATCTTGTCGCCGGGAAGAGCCTGCGGAATGCCGTACGCGCCGGAGCCGGAATTCCTGGCGTGGTGGTTCCAGCCGCTCTCCCTGTCCCAGAGCTTCTCCAGGCAGGGGAACTGATCGATGTCGAAGCCCGCGTCGAGCATCAGGGCGCAGCCGGTGGCCTTGTTGCCGCTGTACTCGTCGCAGGACGCCGGGATGTCGCCGGTGTAGGGGACGGTGCCGCCGGAGCCGGACTTCTTCTCGGCCGCCTTCTTCTCGTCCTCGGCCTTCTTCTTCGCGATGGCCTTCTTCTCCACCGCGCGAGCTTTGCCGGCAGCCGCCTTGGCCTCGGTCGCGGCCTTCGACGCGGCCTCGCCCTCCGCCTCACGCTGGTACGCACGAACCGCGGCGTGCTGGTTGTGCCGCTCCTTGAGGAGCTGCATCTCGTCCGTGTCCGCCTGCACCACGAGCTGCGCCTGGGCGCCCTGCGCCTGGACTTCCCGGTCCTTTCCGAGGTAGACCCCGCCGATCACGCCCGCGACGAGCAGACCCACGGAAGCCACACGGATGCCGACCCGGCTCCAGAGCCGATTCACGAAGATTCCCTTCGTAGGGGGCAACGACGCGGAGCGGACCCCTCGGCTCCCCGCGGCCGGCGGCGTCCTGCTCCGCGAGCATCGTCGACCCCTCGGGCCGCGACGACCGGCGTCCGCCGCCGGTCCGGGTAGCCGGCGATTGATGTCCGATCGGGGCGGCGACCCGCGTGATGCTCGCCAGCCACCATGGCGCACGGTGAAGTGGATGTGAAACGACAACGCCCATCAGTGAAATGAATCACAGGACGTTTAGGATTCAATACGGGCAAAGCAGAGCTATTTCGCTCACCCGTACGGTATAACGCAGGTCACTTTTTGTAATCGAGCCCGGACACGCCGTGAGGCGGGAATCCCGCCGGATCCCCGCCTCACGATGACGCAGCGTCAGAGCGGAATCTCCTCCAGTAGATCGGTGACGACCTCTGCGATCGGCGACCGCTCGGACCTCGTGAGGGTGACATGCGCGAAGATCGGGTGACCCTTCAGCGCCTCGATCACCGCCGTCACGCCGTCATGGCGCCCCACCCGCAGGTTGTCGCGCTGGGCGACGTCGTGGGTGAGCACCACCCGCGAACCCTGGCCGATCCGGGACAGCACCGTCAGCAGCACGTTGCGTTCCAGGGACTGCGCCTCGTCGACGATCACGAAGGCGTCGTGCAGGCTGCGGCCGCGGATGTGGGTCAGCGGCAGCACCTCGAGCATGCCGCGGGCCAGAACCTCCTCCATGACGTTCGCGTGCACGACCGCGCCGAGCGTGTCGAACACCGCCTGGGCCCAGGGCGACATCTTCTCGGACTCGCTGCCCGGCAGATAGCCCAGTTCCTGGCCACCGACGGCGTACAGCGGGCGGAAGACCACGACCTTCTTGTGGCGGTTGCGCTCCATCGTGGCCTCGAGGCCCGCGCAGAGCGCGAGCGCCGACTTGCCGGTGCCGGCCCGGCCGCCGAGCGACACGATGCCGATCGACTCGTCGAGCAGGATGTCGAGCGCCACCCGCTGCTCCGCCGAACGCCCCCGCAGGCCGAACGCCTCACGGTCGCCGCGTACCAGCTTCACGGTCTTGTCGGGGTTGACCCGGGCGAGCGCCGAGCCCCGCGACGAGTGCACGACCAGGCCGGTGTGGCACGGCAAGTTCTCCGTCTCCTCCAGCTCCAGCTCGTCACCGGCGTAGAGACGGTTGACGACCTCGTCGTCGAGCTTGAGGTCCGCCATGCCGGTCCAGGTCGGGTCGCTGGCCTGGCCGTGCCGGTACTCGTCCGCGTTGAGGCCGACCGAGGCGGCCTTGACACGCAGCGGCATGTCCTTGCTGACCAGCGTGACGTCCCGGCCCTCGGCGGTGAGCCCCAGGGCCACCGACAGGATCCGGGTGTCGTTGGAGTCGTTGCGGAAGCCGTGCGGCAGCACGCTCTGGTCGGCGTGGTTCAGCTCCACGCGCAGCGTGCCGCCCTCGTCGTTGCAGAGCACCGGATGGTCCAGCCGCCCGTGCTTGATGCGCAGCTCGTCGAGCATCCGCAGGGCCTGGCGGGCGAACCAGCCGAGCTCGGGATGGTGCCGCTTGCCCTCCAGCTCGGAGATCACCACGAGGGGGATGACCACCTCGTGGTCGGTGAACCGGCGGAACGCCGCCGGATCGGACAGCAGGACCGAGGTGTCCAGGACGAAGACCCGGCCGGCTGGGGCGGGCTCCGCGTCTGCGTGCCGATCCCGGGACGCCCGGCGTCCCGTGGAGGCGCGGCTGCTGGAGACTTTGGCGGCCGGGTCGGTGTGTACGGCCCCGGCGTCACTACGGCGAGATGTCACAGGCCTGCTCCAGCGGGCGTGCAACCCGGTCCGCCCGCGGTCCGCCACGTCCGGCGCCCGTCTCTAGCACGGGGTCGGGATGCTGGCCCCGTGGCGTACTCCGTCGCAGGTCCGGGCCGGCCGGCTGGCTCAGGAAAACCCTGTGCCATACCTAGAACGCTAGCGGTCAAGAGCCACCTGCGGTAGTACCCGCGAGATACGCCAATTCCGGGCCGATTCGACGGCGTGCAATGAGCCGAACGGCGGGTAGGCTGGGAATTGTGCCTGAGACACCGCTAAGCAACGCGCGCCCCACGCACCCCCTCAGCGTCGCGGAGGCCTGGCAGTTCACCGCCTCGCGCGCCAAGGAGACCACCTTCTTCTTCGACTTCGACGGCGTGCTCTCGCCGGTCACGGACGACCCGGACGCCTCGCAGCCGGTCGCCTCCGTGCTCGGGGTCCTGGAGCAGCTCGCCGCCAAGGTGGCCCGGGTGGCGATCGTGTCGGCCCGGCCGGTGAGCTTCCTGCGCTCCCGGTTCGACACGCTCGAGCACGTCGACCTCTACGGGCTGTACGGCCTGGAGGTCTGGCACGACGGCGACGTCGTGACCGAGCCGGCCGCACTGCCCTGGGTGCCCGCGATGGCCGACCTGGCCGAGCGCGCCAAGGCGGAGCTGCCCGACGCGATCCTCGTCGAGTACAAGCGCCTCTCCGTCGCCCTGCACTACCGGACCGCGCCGCAGCTCGCGGCCCAGGTCGAGCACTGGGGTCACGAGCAGGCCGAGCGCCTGGGCCTGCGGGTCCAGGGCGGCCGCATGGTGGTGGAGCTGAAGCCCCCGGTCGACCAGGACAAGGGCATGGTGATCAGCGAGGGCGTGCTCAACGCCGGCTGCGCCTGGTACTTCGGCGACGACATGTCCGACATCAAGGCCTTCGACGCGCTGCGCGCCCGCGAGGCCGTGGACCCGGACTTCTTCGGCGTCTGCGTGGCGGTCGCCAACCCCGAGACCGGCGCCGACGTCTCCAGCGCCGCCGACCTCACGCTGGAGTCACCGGAGGCGGTCGCCGGCTTCCTCGCCGAGGCGCTGCCCGTCTTCGGCCGCTGAGCCGGCCCGCTCTCCGTTGTCGGCGGCGGAGCCGCCCCACAGCCGTCGCACCGCGGTGAGCAGCTCGTTCAGGTGCCGGGGCGGATCGTCGCGCCACCACGCCAGCCGCACGACGACCTGCGGCGCGTGCCGCAGCGCCCGGTAGGCCACCCCCGGGCGCGGATACTGGTGGGCCGTCGCTGCGGCGGTGATCCCCACGGCCTGACCCGCGGCGATCAACGTCAGCCACTCGTCCACAGCCCCGGTCTCGCGGACCGCGCGCGGCGGGGCGTTCGCGGGGAAGAGATCCAGCGTGGTGCTGCCGGTCCGGGAGTCGATCGCAAGCGTGTAGCGGGCCAGGTCCTCGATGCGCAGCGTGCGCCGGCGTGCGAGGGCGCTGTCGGTGGCCACCGCGGCGTAGCGGGCCTCGAGGCCGATCTCGGCGGTGGCGAAGCGCGGGTCGTCCAGCGGCCGGCGGATGACCGCGACGTCGACCGTGCCGTCGGCGAGGCCGGCGGTGGGCTCATTCGCCTGCAGGAAGACGAGCGGTACGCCGGCCCACTCCTTCTGCAACCGCCGGGTGTGCCGGCCCAGGGCCGCCCACGCGTAGCCGATCCGCAGCTCCTGCCGCTCGGCGCTCATCCGGACGAGCACGCCGACCTCCGCGAGCACCCGCCGCGCCTGCCCGACGATCCGCGTGCCGAGCGGGGTGAACTCCACCCGCCGCGTCGTGCGCTCGACCACCCGTACGCCCAGCTCCTTCTCAAGCGCGGCAACCGACCGGGACACCGCCGCCTGGGAGACGCCGAGGATCGCCGCCGCGTCCGTGAAGGAACCCGCGTCGGCCACCGCGACCAGCGTCCGGAGCTGACGCAGCTGCAGATCCATACGCCCAGCGTATAAGTGCGGCGGCCGGCGCATTTCTCCCCGACGGCACCCGCACCCAGCCTTGAGCCATGAGAACTGTCACCGGGGTCGGCACGATGCTCGGCAGCGCGGCCGCCAACCAGGTGGGCGCGGCGGCCGGCGCCCACGCGTTCGACGCCCTCGGACCGGCGGCGGTGGTGGCGGTGCGCCAGCTCGTCGCCGCGGCGGTCCTGCTGCCGGTCGCCCGCCCCGATCCGCGTCGCTTCACCCGGGCGCAGTGGTGGCCGGTGCTGCTGCTGGCGGCGGTGTTCGCGGTGATGAACCTGAGCCTCTACACGGCGATCGACCGGATCGGGCTCGGGCTGGCGGTCACGCTGGAGGTGCTCGGGCCGTTGGCGGTGGCGCTGCTCGGGTCGCGTACCGGCTTCGACCTCATCTGCGCGGTGGCGGCCGGCGGGGGCGTGTACCTGCTGGTGCTGCCGGGCTCGTCCAGCGACTACCTCGGGATCGCCTGCGGTCTGGTGGCGGCCGGGGGCTGGGCGGCGTACATCCTGCTGAACCGGCTCGTGGGGGCGAGGCTGCCGGGAGTGGAGGGGCTCGCCGTAGCCACCTCCGTCTCGGCCCTCGGGTATCTGCCGGTGGTGGTGACGCTGCTGGTGCAGGGGCGGCTCGGCGGGGCGGCGCTGGGTTACGCGGCCGTCGCCGGGGTGCTCAGCGCCGTCCCGTACGCGGGAGATCTGGTCGCCTTGCGCACCGTTCCACCGCGCGTCTTCGGCATGTTCATGAGCGTGCATCCGGTGCTGGCGGCGCTCGCCGGCCTGGTCCTGCTCGGGCAGGGACTACGGGCGCACGAGTGGACGGGCATCGCCGTGGTCATGGCGGTGCTGGCCGTCAGCTCGCTCAGGCGCCGTAGCGACGCTGGCGGCCCGCGTACGAGCGGAGCGCCCGGAGGAAGTCCGTCCGGCGGAAGTCGGGCCAGTTGGCGTCGTGGAAGTAGAACTCCGAGTGCGCCGACTGCCACAGCAGGAAGCCTGACAGCCGCTGCTCCCCGCTCGTGCGGATGACCAGGTCGGGATCGGGCTGGCCGCGGGTGTAGAGGTGCTCGGCGATGTGCTCGACGTCGAGGATCTCGGCGAGCTCCTCGATGGTGCGGCCGGCGGCGGCGTGCTCGTGGAGCAGGGACCGGACCGCGTCGGTGATCTCCCGGCGGCCGCCGTAGCCGACCGCCATGTTGACCTCGACCCCGCCGGACCGCTCGCGGGTCTTCTCCTGAGCGGCCTTGAGCGTGGTCGACGTCGTGGCGGGCAGCAGGTCGAGCGCGCCGACGATGCGCAGCCGCCAGGGGTTGCCGTCCTCGGCCAGCTCGGTGGCGAGATCCTCGATGATCTTGACCAGCGGATCCAGCTCGGCCGCGGGGCGCTGCAGGTTGTCGGTGGCCAGCAGGTAGAGCGTGACGTGCTTGATGCCGGCCTGGTCGCACCAGCCCAGCAGCTCCTTGATGCGGACGGCGCCGACCCGGTGGCCGTCGTTGGGGTCGACGTACCCCATCTCCCGGGCCCAGCGGCGGTTGCCGTCGCACATGACCCCGACATGCTGCGGCACCGGCTTGCCGGCCAGCTTGCCGGCGAGCCGTCGCTCGTACACCGAGTAGACCAGGGACCGGAGACTCATCAGGCCCAGCCTATCGAGACCCCGGCCCGGCTCAAGGGGATGACGCAGCGATTCGGAACAACTCGGCGCCGATGCGTCCGATCGTGCGAAGGTCGAAAACCCCGTCAGCGAGCCCCAGGTCCACCATCCGGTGGAAAACCGCCCGATCGCGACGGGCCGCCCGCACCGCGGCGTCGACCACCCGCGGCTGCCGGGTGAGCAGCGTGGCGAAGCCCGAGTGGCGCAGGTGCCGTCCCAGTCGCGCCCGCAGCGCCCGGGTGTAGCGCGCGCCGGCCTGCTCCGGTCCCGCCGCGGCCGCCTCACCGGCCAGCGCGCCGGAGAGCACGGCGTAGAAGATGCCCTCCCCGGTGAACGGGTTGATCAGCGACAGTGCGTCGCCCGCGAGCAGCACCGGGCCGCGGGCCGGCGCCGGGCGCCGGGTGGACAACGGCAGGTGGTGGGCGCGCAGGCCGGTCGCGTCGGTGCCGGGCAGGAGATCGGTCAGGCGCTGCACGAGGTACGCCTTCGTCAGCGGCGTCCCGCGCAGCACCTCGCCGTAGCCCACGTTGGCGGTGCCGTCGCCCAGCGGGAACGACCACGCGTACGCGGGCCAGCGCGCACTCGTGG
Source organism: Actinoplanes sp. NPDC049548 (assembly GCF_040676695.1). NCBI lineage: Bacteria > Bacillati > Actinomycetota > Actinomycetes > Micromonosporales > Micromonosporaceae > Actinoplanes > Actinoplanes sp. NPDC049548. Next base: position 602,183 of record NZ_JBFAPM010000001.1, on the reverse strand, counting down.
TGCGGATGAGCTGCTCGGCACCGCGTGCCGGGGCGTACCCGCGGATGGCCAGGGCGAGGTGACCGTCGGGGTTGACCGGGTGGCCGAGGGCCCGCCGTACCGCCGAGCCCGCCCCGTCGGCGCCGATCACCACCCGGGCCGACAGCCGGTCGTCGAGGACGACGCCGCCGGCGGCGTGCCGGAGGGAGCGGACCGTGTGCCGGCGCAGTTCGGCGCCGGCGTGGACGGCCGCCTCGACCAGGCGGGCGTCGAAGACCCTGCGCGGCACGGTGTGCGCGGGGCGGGGCAGCGGCCGCGCCACCTCGGTGCCGCCCGGCGCGACCAGCCGCAGGCTCTCGACGGGCGGGTATCCCTCGGTCGCGCCGGTCACACCGAGCCCTGTCAGGACGTCGAGCGTCTCGGCGGCGATGCCGTCGCCGCACGGCTTGTCGCGAGGGAAATCGTCGCGGTCCAGCAGAACCACCGAGGCGCCGGCCCGGCGGGCCGCGAGCGCCGCGGCGGCACCGGCCGGTCCGGCCCCGACGATCGCGACGTCGTAGCTCACGCGGGGGCCGCCGCCGGCGCGGGCAGGCGCGCCACCCGCCACAGCGAGTACGAGACCAGCACGGCCGCGGCGACGAGTGGGGCGCCGTCGCGGATCAGCCCGTCCGTGCCGAGCAGGAGATAGCAGAGGGGCAGGTCGACGACCAGCACGCCGAGGGTGACGGTCAGCAGCAGCTTCGGCGCCCACGGCTTGCCGCGCAGGAGGAAGAACGTGCTGAGCAGCACCGCGTAGCTCGCGGCGAAGCCGGCCACGAACCAGAAGCCGACGGCGAGGATCCACTCCGGCCGGGTGTCCAGCTCCGCGACCGAGATCAGGGCCGGCACCAGCATCAGCGGGCTGTAGGTGAAGGCGGCGACCCGGGCGGTGATGGCCCAGGCGGCCAGCGGCGGGCGCTTCGGCACCGCCTCGCGCACCTCGATGCCCTCCCGGGTGAACACGATCTTCTTCGGATGCCGGACGAGGTGCCCCTGCACGGCCGGATGACGGTAGAGCAGCACCACGACGACGAGGCAGAGGGCGGTGAGCACCGCGAAACCGATGACGCCTGCGGTGGGCGGGGTGCCGGTGCGCGGCACGACGAGACGCCCGACCGCGAAGACGGTGGTGACGGCGAGGATCAGACCGAGGGGCCGGGCCGCGGCGCGACCGCGGCGCACGTGCCAGATCAGGATCAACCAGCCGACGGTACGCAGGAGCGCCCAGCCGGTGCGGACCGCGAGCCCGAAACCGTGCTCTGGCGCGTACCAGTAATTGAGGAGCTCGACCCCGGCAGTGGCCGCCGCTGTCGCGAGCAGCAGGCCACGCAGCGCATGAACCACGCGCGGCGGGCCGTAGTCGATGGTCACGGATGCGAAGGTACCCAGGCCGCGCCCGCCTCGAACGCGAGGCGGGCGCGGGGCGTCACGCGGCGTTGAGGCGGGACTTGAGCGCGTCCAGCTCGGACCAGAGCACGGCCGGCAGCTTGTCGCCGAACTTGGCGAACCACTCCTCGACCTGCGGGATCTCGGCCAGCCACTCTTCCTTGTCCACCGCGAGGACGGCCTCGACGTCGGCCTTGTCGACCTGCAGACCGCTCAGGTCGAGCGCGTCCGCGGTCGGCACGTGCCCGATCGCCGTCTCGACGGCGTCCGCCTTGCCGTCCAGGCGCTCGACGATCCACTTGAGCACGCGGGAATTCTCGCCGAAGCCCGGCCACAGGAACCGGCCGTCGTCGCCGCGGCGGAACCAGTTGACGTAGAAGACCTTCGGCAGCTTCTCCGCGTCACCGGACGCGGCCTTGCCCATCTCGATCCAGTGGTTGAAGTAGTCGCCGGCGTGGTAGCCGATGAACGGCAGCATCGCCATCGGGTCCCGGCGCACCACACCGACCTGCCCGACCGCCGCGGCGGTGGTCTCCGACGACAGCGTCGCGCCGAAGTAGACGCCGTGCACCCAGTCGCGAGCCTCGGTCACCAGCGGCACGGTCGTCTTGCGGCGGCCGCCGAAGAGGATCGCGTCGATCGGTACGCCGCGCGGGTCGTCGTACTCGGGCGCGAGGATCGGGCACTGGTTGATGGGCGTGCAGAACCGGCTGTTCGGGTGGCTGGACGGGGCCTCCGAGTCCGGCGTCCAGTCGTTGCCCTTCCAGTCGATGAGGTGCGCGGGCGGCTCGCCCATGCCCTCCCACCAGATGTCGCCGTCGTCGGTGAGCGCCACGTTGGTGAAGACGGAGTTGCCGCGCGCGAGCGTACGCATGGCGTTCGGGTTGGTGTGGTGGTCGGTGCCGGGCGCGACCCCGAACAGGCCGTACTCGGGGTTCGTGGCCCAGAGGCGGCCGTCCTCGCCGAAGCGCATCCACGCGATGTCGTCGCCGACCGTCTCGACCTTCCAGCCCGGCAGGGTCGGCTCCAGCATGGCGAGGTTGGTCTTGCCGCAGGCCGAGGGGAACGCGCCGGCGATGTAGCGGACCCGGCCCTCGGGCGAGGTCAGCTTCATGATCAGCATGTGCTCCGCGAGCCAGCCCTCGTCGCGGGCGGCGACGCTGGCGATCCGCAGGGCGAAGCACTTCTTGCCGAGCAGCGAGTTGCCGCCGTAGCCCGACCCGAACGACCAGATCTCGCGGGTCTCGGGGAAGTGCGAGATGTACTTCGTCTCGTTGCAGGGCCAGGCGACGTCCTCCTGCCCCGGCTCGAGCGGTGCACCGACGGAGTGCAGGGCCGGCACGAAGTCGGCGTCCGCGCCCATGGCCTCGAGCACCTTGGTTCCCATCCGCGTCATGATCTTCATGGACGCCACGACGTACGCGCTGTCGGTCAGCTCGACACCGAACATCGGGTTCGGCGCGTCGAGCGGGCCCATGCAGAACGGAACCACGTACATGGTGCGGCCGCGCATGCAGCCGCGGTAGAGCTCCGTCATGGTCGTCTTCATCTCGCCGGGCGCCATCCAGTTGTTGGTGGGCCCGGCGTCGGCGGGGTCGACGGAGCAGATGAAGGTGCGTTCCTCGACCCGGGCGACATCCCCGGGATCGGTACGCGCCCAGAACGAGTTCGGCCGGCGCTCAGGGTTGAGGCGGACGAGGGAGCCGGCGTCGACGAGTGCGTCGGTGAGCCGGGTCCACTCCTCGTCGGAGCCGTCGCACCAGACCACCCGATCGGGGGTGGTGAGGGCGGCGACCTCCTCGACCCAGCTCAGCAGGCGGGCGTGGGAGGTGGGGGGTACAGACATGTGATTCCCTTCGGTCGGCACTGACCTGTGACGAACCAGGCCGGCAGTCCGGCCCTTGTCACGGGAGTCACGTCAGCCTAAGCCGAGCGAACGTTCAGTTCATCGGAGAATCCTGTGGACAACCGCACAATCCTCGGCGTTTGTGCGCGATCACGATCGATCCTTCACCCGAGAGCGCAGGACTGCGCAGAGAGCGTTTTCCGGAGGCCGCACTTTCACAAAAAGGACAAAGCGCCTTAAGCTAGGTCGGAAGCGGGCTTTCCTCCCACTTGGCCTACAGGAGGCAGGAAATGGCGATCCCGGCCGGCGAGGCCGACGCCGACACGGAGTTGCTGGCCGCCGTACGCGCCGGCGACACGGCCGCGTACGGCGTCCTCTACGAGCGGCACCGCTCGGCGGCCCGGGCCGTCGCGTACGGGCTCGTCAGCGACCACGCCGACGCCGACGACCTGGTCGCGGAGACGTTCGCCAAGGTGTTCGCCACCCTGCGGGCCGGCCGTGGGCCCCTGGTGGCCTTCCGGGCGTACCTGAACACGACCCTGCGGCACGTCTGCTACCACCGGGCACGCCGCGACCGCCGGCTCGAGTTCACCGACGACCTCACCCGCTACGACGAGGGCGAGCCGTTCCTCGACCCCGCCCTCGACAAGCTGGAGCGCACCTTCGCCGCCCAGGCGTTCCGCGCCCTGCCCGACCGCTGGCGGGACGTGCTGTGGCGCACCGAGGTGGAGGGGGCCAGCCCGGCCGAGGTCGCCCCGCAGCTCGGGCTCACCCCGAACGCGGTCGCCGTGCTCGCCCACCGCGCCCGCGAAGGACTACGCCGGCTCTACCTCCAGCAGCACGTCGCCGTCGCCGACCCGCCCGAGTGCCGGTGGGCCGGAGACCGGCTGGGCGGGCACGTCCGCGGCCGCCTCGCCCCGCGTGACGCCGTCCGCCTCGAGACCCATTTGTCCTGGTGTGACGACTGCCGGGCGCGATTGGCCGAAGTGACCGAGATCAACCAGGGCCACTACCGCCCGTACCGACAGCGGAACCATGCCGGCCCGCCAAGTTAAGAGTCGCTCACGAAAACAGCAGGGCGGGACGCCCGCCGGTACTCTCGGGTCCGTGCCTGCTGCCGATCTCCTGCCCGCCGTGCGGGCACGCTTCGGGGCACTCGTGCGCGAGCTGAGCAAGTTCGGCACCGTTGGCGGCATCGCCTTCGCCATCGACCTCGTGATCTTCAACGTGCTGCTGGAGACCGGCGCGGAATCGCTGCTCGCCAAGACGCTCTCCACCGTCGTGGCCACCACCGTGGCCTTCATCGGCAACCGGTTCTGGACCTGGCGGCACCGCGAGCACCGCAACATGGCCCGGCAGTACACGATGTTCTTCCTGCTCAACGGCGTCGGGCTGGGCATCGGGCTGGCCTGCCTGGCACTGAGCCACTACGGGCTCGGCGCCATCTGGCCCGAGTTCCAGACGCAGCTGGCGGACAACATCTCCGGCCAGCTCGTCGGCACCGCCGTGGGCACGCTGTTCCGCTTCTGGTCGTACCGCCGCTTCGTGTTCGGCGAGCCGGCGGTCCCGCCGTCGGCGCCCCCGGCCGCCTCCTTCCCACCGGCGCCCACGAGCACACCGCAGTCCACCGAGCCGACGGCACCGCGAGCCGTCCCGCGGATGTGACGACGGCTTCAGCCACCTGCTCTGTCCGTCGTTCCTCGCCCTTCCCCCCGTAAGGTTGCCGAATGCCTTCAGCCCGTCTGCTGACGCAACGCCTGCGCCACCTGGCCCCCGAGGCCCTGGCGTTCGGCGTCATCGGTGCAGCGAACACTCTGCTCTACATGGCGATCACCTGGGCCCTGCTGCCCATCGGTGCCGTCAAGGCGAGTGTCGTCGCGACCGTCGTCACGACCACGCTGGCCTACATCGCCAACCGCTACTGGACCTACCGGCACCACACCCGCACGGCGCTGCGCCGCGAGTACACGCTGTTCTTCGGGTTCAACCTCGTCGGCATGGTGATCCAGTCGGGCGCCCTGACCATCGGCAAGTACGGGTTCGGCCTCACCGAGGAGAACGACGCCGTCCTGTTCATGGGCGTCACCCTGCTCGGCATCGTGGTCGCGACGATCTTCCGCTTCTGGGCGTACCGGACCTTCGTCTTCCTGAAGCCCCCGGTCGACGGCCACGAGGCCGCCATCGCCGAGCTCGACGTCGCCGCCGGCCTCGCCGAGCTCAGCGCCGAGGCGGAGGGCCGCTTGGACGAGGAGATCGCCAAGGAGATCGACGCCCAGCGCCGCGCTGTCTGACCGGCAGCGGCGAGGGCTCCGGCTCGCCCTCCTCGTCGTCGTCCGGCCGTAGCTCCCGGTCCGTCTCGATGAGCTGATACAGGGTGGTCTGCACCCGCTGCACGTGCGGCACCGACGCCATGACCGCCGACTGCTCACCGATCGAGTCCACGGTCAGCGTCCCGCACCCCAGCAGCCGCTCGACCAGCGACTGGTGCGTGACATGGTCGTTGACCCGGTTCAACGGCAGATCCCGCCGCTCCCGGGCGACGACCCCGTCCTGCAGAAGGATCCGCTCGTCGGTGAAGACGTAGTGGGTGGTGCGCCACACCAGCAGCGGCCACACACCCCGGGTCGCCCCGACGAAGAGCGCCACCGCACCGACCACGCACACGCCGATCAGGCCGCCGGAGGTCGGTGGAAGCATCACCCACACCAGAATCACCGCGGCCAGAGCGACCAGGAGCACCAGCACCGGGCGTACGGCCGCCTTCGCGTGCGGATGCAGGTGAAGGACGACCTCCTCCTCGTCGGTCAGGACGTCGTCCGGGAAAGCCACGCGCTCAGCGTACGTGCAGGACGTCACCCGCCGAGACCCGACGCTCGACTCCGTCCGCAGTCCGGACCACCAGCTGCCCGTCGCCGTCCACCGTGGTCGCCGCGCCGGTCAGCTCTCCACCCTCGGGCAGCAGCACCCGCACGTCACGGCCGAGCGTCGAACACCCCCGCCGGTACGCCCCCAGCAGCCCGCACAACTCGGCATCCCCGCCGGTCTCGCGCCACCCGCCGTACCATCGGGCGAAGCCCCGCAGCAGCGCCCGCAGCAGCGGATCGCGATCCGTGGACTTCGCACCGGCGACCCGCAACGACGTCGCCGGCAGCCCGGTGGTCTCGGGCAGCTCCTCGGGGCGGGTGGTGACGTTGAGCCCGACACCGACGACGACGGCGTCACCGGCGACCTCGGCGAGGATCCCGGCCGCCTTGCCCTGCTCCAGCAACAGGTCGTTGGGCCACTTCAGGGACGCGTCGACCTCCGCGACCCGCTGCACGGCCTCCATCAGCGCGACCCCCGCCAGCAGCGGCAACCAGCCCCAGGCCCGCTGCGGCGCCGGACGCCAGCCCCGGTCCGCGTCGGCCAGCCCCGGCCGCAGCAGCACGCTCAGCGTCAGGCCGGCCCGCGCCGGAGAGACCCACTGCCGGTCGCGGCGGCCACGGCCGGTGACCTGCCGCTCCGCCACGACGACCAGCCCCTCGGCCGCCCCGTTGCGAGCGGCCTCCGCGACGTCGGCATTGGTGGAACCGGTCTCGCCGACCACATCGACCCGGTGCCACATCCCCCCGGGCACGACCAGCGCCCGCTGCAGCGCACGCGCGGAGAGCGGCGGACGATCAAGGTCCGTGTACGGGGAGGAAGCCACCGGCCCACCCTAGCCGCCCGTCAGCTGGGTTCGGCGGCGTGCTTGCTCACGTAGACCGTGCTGCGAGTGTCCGGCTGAACCGAGCCCGGACGGGGACGCGGGCGCGGCCGGGGACGCTTGTCGGCCTCGACCGCGGGAAGATGCTGGGTCGGATCCCCGCCGCTGTTCGTGGTGCTGTTCGTGGTCGTGTGCCGGCGTCGGCGGGTCGGGATGGTGGTACGCCGGTAGCGGCTGGTCTCCTCGTCGTTCGCGGTGCTTCGGGTCCAGGTGAGGTCGGGCAGGGAGGCGTCCGGGAGGTCCGGGACGGTCCAGACGGGACCCTCGACGCTCTCCGGGCGGCCGGCGTAGGTGGTGCCCTTCTCGTCATCGGCGCCTTCCGTGCCCGCGTCGTTCTGGGACCAGGAGCGCGGTGCACCGATGCGGTCGTCGGGGCGGACCGGAGGCCACTGCGGGACGAGCGCCGTCGGTTCGGACTCGACCTCCGGCTCGGCCCCGGACGGCGGAACCGCCGGGATGCGCTCCACCGGCACCGGCCAGCCGTAGCCCGCGTCGGGGACGGGTGTCCAGTAGTCACCGGACGCCGGCTCGTCGCGGTACTGAGGGCGAACCCAGCCCTCGACGCGGTCGCCGTAGCGGCGGTCGGACCAGTGCCGGCGTACGGCCGGAGGCGCTTCCGCATCGAACGGGTCGACGTCGTAGCCACCCGCGGCGAAGGGATCGACGGCGGCCGGGAAGCTCCCGGAGGCGTCGGTGTCCTGCACGGCCTCGAAGTCGCCGGACAGCTCGGGCTCCTCGATGTCGGCCTGCTCGCGGCCCGTGGGAGCGGCGGCGAACGGCAGATCCGCGAGCCGCAGGTCCTCGTCGGCGAGCCACTCGTCGTCCTCGGGGACCGGTCCGTGGGCCGGCCGGGTCTCCTCGCCGAGTTCACCGCCTTCCTGGATCAGCCCGTGGGTCCTCCGGCTCTCACCGCCGAAGTCACTGCCGTCGGTGTGGCGCTCGAGGTCAGGGGTGACTTCGAGGTCAGCGGAGGCGCCGAGGCTGACAAGACGCACGTCCGTCGGCGCGACCGCTGGGGTCGCACGTTCGCTGACGACATCCTCGTCCGCTGGACGGAAACGCCGGAGGCCGAAGCGCGAACGCCGTTCGGTCTGCTGTTCGTCCGCGACGGGGTGCGGGTCATCCGACGCCGGCTCCGGCGCCGCCTCCGCGGTTCGCCCAGGGAGAAGGCCGGCGGCTGCGCCTTGCGTTCCCTGGTCTGATGCGCGGTGGTCTGCCGGCGGCTGATCCGCAGGCTCGGTGACCGCTCGCTGATCCACCGCGCGGTGGTCCGCCCTTTGCGACGCGCGGTCCTCCGCTCGTAGATCGGCCGCGCGGTGACCCGCCGTGCGGTGATCCGGCGTCAGGTTGTCCGGTGCGGCCTCCGCGGCCGGGGTGATCGGCCAGAACCGGCGCGAGCCTCGCGGTTCCGGAACGGCAGCGGCTTCCCGTTCCGATTCAGCGGAAGTCGTGCCGTGGCCGATGCGCTCCATCTCCGCGGTTGCGGACCGGCGACCGCCGGTGCCGCCGTCGCGCTCCGGACGGGACGGACGAATCCGCTCAACGGGGCCGTCGAACCTCGCCGACCGCCGCGCCGGGTCGTCCGCTCCCGCCGAGCCTTCCCGGGTGAGCTCAGCCGACCGTCGGCTGCTTCCGGTGGTCGCCGCGGGCGCCACCGGCCGCTCAGCCGCTTCCTCGCCCTCGGCCGATGCCGCCCGGCGAACGCCAGTGCCTACGTCACGCCGGCCCGGAGCCGACCGACGGCCCGAGACAACAACTTCACGCTCTCCCCGAGCCGAACGACGCCCGGCCGCCGCACTGTCCTCCGCGGCCGTGCCACCGTCGCGCCCTGCCCCAACACCGTCGCGCTCGGCTTCGACACGATCGCGCGCCGCACCGACAAGGCCACGTCCAACACCGCGACTGTCGCGCCGGGCCGCAGCTCCATCGCGCTTGGCCAGAACTGCATCGCGCCCCGCCGCAGCTCCATCGCGCCCGGCCACAACTCCATCGCGCCCCGCCGCAGCTCCGTCGCGCCCGGCCACAATTCCATCGCGCGCCGCCGCAGCTCCATCGCGCCCCGCCGCGGCGCCGCCACGCCCCGCCACAGCTTCGTCGCGGCCGGCTGCCGCTGCCCCACGCCCGGCTGCCGCTTGGTCGCGCCCTGCGGCACCGCCGTCTCGCGCCGCCGAAGTCCGGGTGCGGCCCGTCTGCGCCGAGCGGCCCCGGCGCCGGCCCGCGACGTCCGTGCGCCGGGTGCGGCTGCGCTTGCCGGTTCCTGCGGCGCCGTGGCCGCGTACGGCCCCTTCGTTTCCGCGGTCGCTGCCGAAGAGCGCCCTGCGGAACACGATGAGCGTCGCGATGCCACCGACGATCAACACCACGCCGACGGGGGTCATCCATGTCGTCACGGGGGATGTAACGAATGGTGCATTAGGAACGAAACGATCCCGGCTCGACGCTGCCGGGGCGCACCGCTCCGGGTCCCTCGATACGATCTTCAGCGGCACGGCCGCAGATCGGGGACCGCGCCACACGCAGGCAGGCGCGAAGCCCGCCCGCCTTGCGCACCTCGCACAAATCGTGGGCCAGGCCACGCGCCCCGCACCGGCCACACACATGCGAGGACGCGCAAGACGGCCGAGCCGAAAGCCCGCCCGCACTGGCGCCTCACACAAGGCGCGCATCGCGGGCAGGCGCACGCAGGAAGCGGGCGCGGGACAACGCTCCCGGCACGGCGAACAGCCATGCCGGGGCGGGCGAGTGGAGGCACAGTGACGACCCAGCAGGACGCGGAAGCCGACATCCGGACCACGGCCGGCAAGCTCGCCGACCTGGCGCGGCGAACCGACGAGGCCGTGCACGCCGGTTCCGCGCGTGCCGTCGAGAAGCAGCATTCCCGCGGCAAGAAGACCGCTCGCGAACGCATCGAGATGTTGCTCGACGAGGGCTCCTTCGTCGAGCTGGACGAGCTCGCCCGACACCGTTCGACCAACTTCGGCCTGGACCGGAACAGGCCGTACGGTGACGGCGTCGTGACCGGCCACGGCACCATCGACGGGCGGCAGGTCTGCGTCTTCTCGCAGGACTTCACCGTCTTCGGCGGCTCCCTCGGCGAGGTCTTCGGCGAGAAGATCGTCAAGGTGCTCGACCTGGCGATGAAGATCGGCTGCCCGATCATCGGCATCAACGACTCCGGCGGCGCGCGGATCCAGGAGGGCGTGGTCGCGCTCGGCCTCTACGCCGACATCTTCTTCCGCAACGTACGGGCGAGCGGGGTCATCCCGCAGATCTCCCTGATCATGGGCCCCTGTGCGGGCGGCGCGGTGTACTCCCCCGCGATCACCGACTTCACCGTCATGGTCGACCAGACGTCGCACATGTTCATCACGGGGCCGGACGTCATCCGTACGGTGACCGGCGAGGACGTCGGCATGGAGGAGCTGGGCGGCGCGCGCACCCACAACACTCGAAGTGGCAACGCGCACTACCTGGCGACCGATGAGGACGACGCCATCGACTACGTACGCGCGCTCCTGTCGTACCTTCCGAGCAACAACCTGGACGAGCCGACCACCTTCGACGACCCCGCGGATCTGACGCCCGGCGACGACGACCTCGCCCTCGACACGCTGATCCCCGACTCCGCCAACCAGCCCTACGACATCCACCGCGTGATCGAAGCCGTGGTCGAGGACTTCCTCGAGGTCCAGCCCCTGTATGCGCAGAACATCGTGGTGGGCTTCGGCCGGGTCGAGGGACGCCCGGTCGGCGTCGTCGCCAACCAGCCCATGCACTTCGCCGGCACCCTGGACATCGCAGCGTCGGAGAAGGCCGCGCGCTTCGTGCGTACCTGTGACGCCTTCAACATCCCGGTGGTCACGTTCGTCGACGTGCCGGGCTTCCTGCCCGGAACCGGCCAGGAGTGGGACGGCATCATCCGCCGCGGAGCCAAGCTGATCTACGCGTACGCCGAAGCCACGGTTCCCAAGGTCACGGTGATCACGCGCAAGGCGTACGGCGGCGCTTACGACGTCATGGGCTCGAAGCACCTCGGCGCCGACATGAACTTCGCCTGGCCGACGGCGCAGATCGCGGTGATGGGGGCCCAGGGCGCGGTGAACATCCTCTACCGCGGCGAACTGGCGGCCGCCGACGACCCGGCCGCCCTGCGCGCTGAGCTGATCAGCGAGTACGAGGACACCCTGGCGAACCCGTACATCGCGGCTGAACGCGGCTACGTGGACGCGGTGATCGCCCCGTCGCAGACCCGGATCCAGGTCACCCGCGCACTGCGGACGCTGCGCACCAAACGCGAGACGCTCCCGCCGAAGAAGCACGGCAACATTCCGCTCTAGTGCCGCAGGAGCAGCGCCCCTCCGTAGACGAGGGCGCCCAGCGACAGGAGCCAGAAGACGAAGAGCCAGACGACGTCACCGATGAGGGTGTGCCGCTCCAGCAGGCCCGCATCGTTGACGTCGTCCGCACGTATGGCCCAGAAGAGCTCCGGCACCTGCCGCGCGCCGCCCATGAGCAGGAACCAGACCCACACGTACGCGAAAGCCAGCTGAACCGGCTCCGTCGATCGCATCGCGACCACCCAGAGGATCGCGCCGACGGCCAGGACGACGAAGACGCCGAAGAGGTTCCGCACCATGATCAGCACCCCGGCGAGGAACACCAGGCTCAGGAACAACACGGACCGCGGGTCGGCGTCGTGCACGAGCAGCTGAACCCCGGCGAAACCGAAGATCGAAGGGCCGAGATAGCCGGCGATCAGGGAGACGAACCTCGACAGCCAGTTCTCCTGGCCGGCCAGCATCTCCCCGGCGCCACCATGAAAGATCTTGACGTGCTTCACGGCCGAGCCGAACAACCAGCCGAACACCGCATGGCCGCCCTCGTGCGCGACCGTGATCGCATTGGTCGTGTAGCGCCACAGCGGCACCGCTCCTACGAACGCCACCACCGCCGTACTCCAGGCCATGCCCAGCTCAGCAGCCATGCCGCCGAACCTACCGACGCCATGCGTGACCTGTCTCACACTGTCGCGGATCAGCCAGAACCCGACAGCAGCCGACCGGCCCGCCGATCAAGGCGTGGCGCTCAGCTCCGGCAGCCACTGACCCGCGAGCAGGAACCCGCCGGCAACCAGCGCCGCCACGTCGACGGCAAGGAAGACCCCCACCCAGAACAGCGCCGGCACGTGGGAGAGGCCGGCCAGCTGGTCGGCGTCCGACTCGGGCATCCGGCCCCGGCTGCGCAGCTTCTGCAGCTCGAACACCGGACGCACGCCACCGATGAGGAGGAACCACACCCCCACGTACGCGAAAGCCGCCTGCACCTGCGCGGACGCGTACCAGGAGACAGCGAAGACGATCGCCCCGGTGACCACCACGGAAACCGCGCCGAAGACGTTCCGGATGTTGATCAGCATGAGGAGCAGCAACGCGACGGCGAGCCACAGCAGCAGCGTGATGCGGTTGCCGCCGAGCAGCCACGCACCGGCCAGCCCGATCAGCGACGGCGCGATGTACCCGGCGAGCAGCGTGAACATCATGCCCGGCCCGGTGGGGCGGCCGGCCGACAGGGTGAGCCCGGACGTGTCGAACTCCAGCCGGATGCCGCGCAGCTTCCGGCCGGTGAGAAGCGCGACGAGCGCATGGCCGCCCTCATGCGCGATGGTGATCGCGTTGCGGGCGATGCGCCAGAGCGGACGGACCGCGACGACGAGAAGGGCGATCACCGCAGTGACCAGGACAAGGGTTCCAGGAGGGTCCGGCTGAGCGCTGAACAGCGTCTCCCAGAGGTCAGTCACCGAGTCGATCGCCACAGCCCGGCAGCGTAGCCGATCACCGCCGGTCTACGCCCCGCACGTCAACCCCGGCCAGTCGCACAACCGCGCTCACCTACGCCGTGGGGGAATGACGGTGGTGGTCAGGCCCGGCGGCGCAGGACGGCTGAGGTCTGCGGTGCGGTGCGTCGCTGCAGCTGCCGGGCGCCGGCGATCGCACCGACCACCAGCAGCAGGCCGGCGGCGGCCAGGACCACTGTCATCAGGCCGGCGGCCGCCACGAGGATGGCGATGTCGGCGATCGCGACCAGCATCCACAGCGCGATCGTGGGCTTGCTGCCGTGTCGGCGGAGCATCGTTCACCTCCAGCTTCGGTGACCGATGAATACCCATTCATCGATCACCTCATGCACGAGGTTCTCTACAGCGGCTTGAACCCGTCATAGATGACCTGCAGATCCTTCTTGGCCGCGTCCCAGTCCTCGGGCGAGGTGTACCAGTTGATGCTGTACGCCTGCTTCGGCCCGGTCAGGAAGTTCCGCTTCACGGCATGCTGCCGGTTGCCGCTGGACGTGGTGTACAGGAACTCCCAGTCGACGGCCTTCTGGAAGTAGTCGACGGGTTCCATCTTGATCCGCTCATAGTTCCGGTACTTCCCGCCGGACCGCGTCGCTTCCTGGTCCTTCCAGTCGGCCATGGGATCGGCCGCCGGCTCGTCGGTCTGCGCGAGCAGCAGCAGCCGGTTGTTCCACCGGAACTGGATCTCCTCCGGATTCGACGCGTCGACCGAAGCCCCGGCGGGCACCGGCACGGAGAAGCCGGTCCGCGCGTTGCCGTACAGCCGCCACCCCTTGGGCAGCGCCTTGCCGGCCGGAGCGGAACTGGCCGGCGTGCTGGGCGCAGCCGACGATGTCACCGGTTCGGCGGTCCCCTGCTTCGGCGGCGCCGCGACGGCAGCCGACTGCTGCGTCTTCGCGGCGCTCGCCACCGGAGCAGCCCCGCTCTTACCGGTCCGGTCCGCCTGCTCATCACCGTCGCCGGCGAAAGCCAGGGGAATCACCAGCAGAAGAAGCAACAGTACGGCGGCAAGCAGCGCAAACCCGATCACGGTCTGCCGACGGGTGAGCGTGACCCCGAAAACGGTGAGCCCCCGCCGCCCACCGGAAGGCGACCGGAAATCCATCGGCTGCCACGCGGGCCGATTCGCCGGAGCAAGCCCCGGAGCTCCGGAGATCGGCGCGCCCGCCGCCCCCGCCCCGGAGACCGGCGCACTCGACGCCCCCGCCCCGATGACCCGGGTACGAGCAGGCGAGTCACCACCCTGCGCCGCAACAGCCCGGCGCGCGCGACGAGGAGGCATGAACGGCGCCGCAACCGCCGTGGCATCGTCCTTGGCGCTCGTGCCGCCGCCCTGTGCCCCCGCCGAGGCAGGAGTCGCCTGCTTCGGGGCGGTCCGCCCGCCGCTCGCGGCCCCGGCGCTGCCCGCCGCCGCGGCGTTGCTCTTCGCCGCACGCTTGTCGGTGGCGCTGCTCTTCGCCGCACCTTCGTCGGCGCTACCGGCACTGTCGGCGCTGCCGGCCTTGGCGCCGCTGTCCTTGTCGCGATCGGCCTGGACGCCTCTGCTCCTGGCACCAGAGTCGCTCTTCGCGCCGCCGTCACTCTTGGCGGCCCCCTTCTCAGTGCTGCCGCTACCGGGGGCGCCCTTGTCGACGCTGCCGCTCTTGCCGGCGCCGTCTTCGACGGCCGTCGCACTGTTCGCGTCACTGTCCTTCACACCGGGACGCTTGCCGCCCCCAGCGGCATCGACGCTCTCGGCACTCGTGCGCTCGACCCGGTCGCCGTCGGCGGCTCCGGTGATACCGGCGCCCTCGCTGCCACTGCCCGCAGGGGTGGCCGACGTATCAGCACCTGCGGCGGATGTCTCGCCGGCGGTCCCGGCCGACTCGGCGGCGACTGCCGCGGCGGTCGCAGCCTTGGTTGCCTTCGCCGCAACGTTCGCCGCCTGGCGGCCGCGACCCTTCTTACGAGCCGCCTTGGTGGAACCGGCCCCGGCCCGGGCGCCGACGGCGGGCTTGATCGGCTGACTAGCGGTGACGGTCTTCGAGTCCGGCTCGTCCTGCTTCGCGTCTCCTGCGTCGCCGTCTTGCTTGCTGCCTTCGGCAACCGGCTTCGCGACGGCCGTCTCAGCATCGACGGGGAGGGCAGCCGCACTGTCGACGCCGGTGGCTTCAGCCTGCTGGCTCTGGCCGGCGCGTTCCTCGACCGACTCGCGCCCGGCTTCGGCCTTTCCTCCAGCCTTCTCCTCCTGTTCGACGGCGTCCGGTGCGCGCGCGGTGACGTCTTCACCCGTGGCCGTCTGGTCAGCGGCACCCTGCCCCTCGGCCGCCCTGTCATCGGTCTTGGATGCCTTGTCAGCAGCGGCTTCTGCCGCCTCGGCCCCTTCGTCACGCGATGGCTTCGGCTGGGAAACCGGGCCTGCGCCGTCCGCATCGGCAGGCTTCTTGGAAACGACGGCCGGCGAGGAAACCGCTTTGGCAGCCGACGTGTCGGAGCCACCCGCCTCGGCAGCCGACGTGTTCGCGCCACCCGCCTTGGACTGTTCGGCAGGCACCTCGGCGCCGACGTCGCCCGTCTCAGGCTGCGTGGCCGGCGCTGGTGGGGCTTTCAGCTTTGCGGTCGCGGGTTCGGCTGTCGTCGCCGGTGCGGCTTGCGGTGGCGTGGTGTCGGCCGGCGCCTGGCCTGCGCGGCGCCTGCGGGCTGCGGCGACCTCTTCGACCGTGAACGACCCCAAGGCGGAGCCCGCGCCGCGCATCGTCGCGTCGAGGGCGGGAGGCGCTTCCACACCTGTTTCCGGCCCTGAGGGCGGTCGCTTTTCTGTGCCCGTACCGAAAAGGTTTTCTCGGACCGGCGGCGTATCGACCCGGGTGGCGTCGATGCGGGTCGGAGCGTCGGCCGGGCGCGGTGCGCGACCCACGGTGGCCTTGCCCGGAGCGAAAATGGGAGCGCGACCGGTCGGCGCACCGCTCTGCGGGCGGTTTTCCGCCGGATCGACCGGCGGCCGCGCGGGCGCGATCGGCGGCGTGGCGGACGCGCGGGCGGGCGTCACGGGAGAACGGCCCGGCGGTGTCGCAGCGGGCCGCCCAGGCGTCACCGGAGGCGTAGCCCCACCGCGCCCCGGCGTGACGGGAGGCCCGGCCGGCGGTGAGGCCGCGGCCCGGCCGGGGGTGATCGGTGGACGGCCGGAAGTGACCGGCGGGCGCGGGCCGGGCACGACCGGGGCGCTGGCCGACACGCCGGGCACGACGGGCGGGCGCTCGCGCCCGACACCGGGTCGGCGCATCGTGGGGCTCATCGGGAAGCTCAGCTTCGACCGCCGGCCGGTGGCGCGCAGCAGCAACCGCTCGGCCTCGTCGGCGTTGATGCGATGCGCGGGGTCCTTGCGCAGCAGACCGTTCAGGACCGGCTTCAGCGGGCCGGCATTGCGCGCGGGCGGCGGATTCTCGGTCGCGAGCGCCGCCAGCGTGGCGATCGCCGACGGACGCGCGAACGGCGAAGCGCCCTCCACCGCGGCGTAGAGCGTCGCCCCGAGCGACCAGAGATCGGCTCCGGGACCGGCCGTGCCGTCCCGGGCACGCTCCGGAGCAATGTACGCGGGTGAGCCCAGCACCAGCCCGGTCCGCGTGACGTTCGGGTCCCCGGGCACCGTGGCCAGGCCGAAGTCGGTGAGCACGACCCGGCCGTCCTCACCGATCAGCACATTGCCGGGCTTGACGTCCCGGTGCACGACCCCGGCCCGGTGCGCGGCGCGCAGGGCCCCGAGAACCCCGAGCCCGATCTCGGCGGCACGCACCGGGTTGAAGGGTCCGTCGCTCGCCAGAATGTCCTGCAAGGAGCGTGAGGGCACGTACTCCATGACGATCCACGGATCCGCATCGGTCCGCAGCACGTCGAACACGCGCACCACATTGATGTTGTTGAGCCGGGCGATCGCCCGGGCCTCGCGCAGCGACCGCTCCCGCATCTCCTGACGCTCGTCAGGGGTCAACCCAGGAGGAGGAACCAGCTCCTTGATGGCGACATCACGATGCAGGACGACGTCGGTCGCCCGCCAGACACGACCCATCCCGCCCTGACCGAGCGGCGCAACTAGCCGGTAGCGGTCAGCGACAACGAGCGGGGGGGAAGTAGACATCACGCAGAAAATACCCGGTCATGTCGAGCCGCAGCGAATCGATCAGCCGAGTGTGGGACGCGTGTCATAGAGTACCGGCGGGTAGACCGTACGCTTGATCAATGGATGAGGAACCGCTGGTCAGCGTGGTGCGCGGCGCACCGACCGCAGAAGAGCTGGCCGCCCTGGTAGGAGCATTGATCAGCACATCCACGGGTACGGATCGAGCCCGGCCCGAGCCATCGACGAACCCCTGGGTGCGAACCGCCCGCCCGGGCGCGGGACGAGGATCGTGGCGAGAGTCCGGCTTGCCCCGCTGAACCAAACTACGAGATAGACCGTGTTCGGTGTCGAACCGACTGTCCACAGCTGTGGGTACGGGGTCGAAACACAGCCGGTGACCGACTAGTCTCGCGTAAGATTTTCGCACTCTCGGGGGAGGGCCAGGGCAGTGATTCCTGAGGAGGACCGCGGTCCCGCGTGGCTGCGTGACTACGGCGCCATCGAAGCGGACATCGAAGCCATGGAGGACTTCGCCCGCAGCCTCGCGGCTGAGGTCGAAAAGGGCTTCAACCCCCACTTCAGCCAAATCACGGCGTTGATGACCACCCAACTGCCGGAGGCGGACCCTCGCTTCCCCGAGCTCGGCAGCTTCCTGACGCGTCATCACGAGGTGCAGACCGCCGCATACTCGAACACGTTCTACTTCGGCAAGGGCACGACCCAAGCCGCCGAGGCGGCGAAGAAGATCAGCTCGGAATACCGCAACACGGACGCCTTCGCGAACGCCACCGTGACTGATGTCAAGGACGCATTCGACCAGCCACTTGACGGGTCGAACACCGAGGCCAAGGAGAGCTGATGCTGATCGCAGGCGGAGGCGGCGGCTACGGCGGCACGAACTGGAACTCGGCCGATGTCAGGCTCATGTGGTCTGTCATCGAGAACCAAGACACCGACCCTCACTTCGACGTGGCTACCGGCTGGCGCAAAACGGCTGACCTGATCAATGAGCACATAAGCCGCATCACGGCGTACCGCGACAATCTTGCAGCCGCCTGGCCCCCCGAGAAGAGTGCAGCCTCCGCGGCGTACATCGCCAGGCTCGACGACCTCGTCGGCGAGCTGCACGGCACACTGGACGCCGCGTCCGCTAACTACAAGGCGTTCTCGACCGTGACGACGACGCTTGCTCAGGCAAGAACGAAGCTCGAGCCGATCCTGCGGCAGTACGAGGCCAACGAGAGCCGGAACCTGGCTTGGCAGGCACAGAAGGACGCTGCACCGAGCCCTGCTCCATCCACCAGCCCGACGCCGTCCCCATCACCCGCGCCATCGCCGGTTCCGTCAACGCCCCCCGTGGCAGCTGCGGAGCAGGAGAGACTGAACAACCAGGCCCGGGTGATCATGTTCGACCTGAGCAGCGCGGTGCTCAGCGGCCAGGCAGCGCTCCAGGCGCCCAAGCCGTACAAACCTACGGCTCCGGGTGGATCGAAGGGCGAACGAGAAGAGCAGGGTGGAGATGTGGGCGGCTCGGGAACTCCGCCGCTGATCCCTGCTCCTGGTGCTACATCGGCTAGCCCCTCTAGCAAGCACGGTTCCAATCTGCCTAGCCACGGCGTTACACCTGTGCAACCAACAGGCTCGGCACCCGCAATCAGCGGGGGCAGTTCAGGCGCGGGCGCAAGTGGCCCCGTGCTGGGCGGCATTGGCGGCTCGAACGTCATCGCACCGCCCGGGACTGGCCCATCCACCATTCCACCTCCCGCACCGTCACCCATTCCGACGCCATCGAATCCTCTACCAGGGCTTGTCCCCCCGATTGGCGGCCTAGGCACGGATCGTCTCGGCGTTGCCCCACCCGGCACCCAGCGTCCTATATTGGGCGGCCCAAGCGCTCGCGGTGTTTACGGTAGTCCTGGTGGTCGAATGGCGATGCCGTCCGGTGGTGTCATCGGAACCACGCCAGGCAGTGGTCTGATCGGTCAAATGCCCTCCAGCCCGGCGGGTCAACGACCTGCCGCTAGCCCCAGGGCAAATCCAGTAGGTGGGGTAATCGGCCAGCAAGGGTCCGCTCCGCGTGGCTCCGCCGGAAAAGCCGGCGCCATGCCCACCGGCCAGAACGGCTTCACAGGATCGCCTATGTCCCGGAGCCAGAGAACCGACCGACAACGCGACGAAGGATCTCGTTGGGATCCAGATAACCCTTGGGCAACTGAGCAAGGGGTTGAACCCGTAGTGCTCCCGCCGGACGAGCCTGGACCTATAGACCCTGGGCCAGCCATCGGCTACTCACGATGACAGCACGTCCACTTCTAGCGTTGGCAGCAGCCCTGCTCGGTGCTAGCACCGCTCTCATGGGTAGTCCCGCGTATGCGGAAGGCGTGGGCGATAAGCAATGGCACCTTCGTTTCCTCGACATCTCACATGCTCATGAGATTAGTCGAGGCAAAGGCGTTACGGTCGCCGTCATCGACACTGGCGTAAGCAATCACCGGGACCTCGAAGGGAACCTGCTCGACGGCACAGACTTAGTTTCATCAGGAAAATCGGGACACACAGACATCGACGGACATGGCACGGCGATGGCCGGTCTGATTGCGGCGCACGGCAGCGCCAGCAACGGAGCGCTCGGGATCGCGCCGGAGGCCAAGATCCTACCGATTCGCCTAATGAAAAGCAGCCCAAGCGACTTCATTGCCGGTCCAGCCATTGACTACGCGGTGAAGCACGGCGCCAAAGTGATAAACATGTCCATTGGCGGCGAACTATCACCCGAAACCATCGATGCCGTCAACAGGGCCCAGAGGGCCGATGTCGTCCTCGTAGCATCTGCGGGGAATCACCCGGAAGACACAACAGTAACGTCGCCAGCACTGCTCCCGCCTGTGCTCGCCGTAGGTGCAGTGGACCAGTCGGGACACAAGTCAGCAATATCGGTGTCGGGGCCGGAACTCGATATTATGGCACCCGGCGAAAATATGGCGAGCACCTTCAAGAACGGTGCGTATTCTGTTAAAGGTCGGGGAACCTCGGACGCTGCCGCTATCGTTTCGGGCGCCGCCGCCCTCCTGCGTAGCGCATTTCCAAGCATGACCGCTGAAGAGGTTGTCGAACGCCTCGAGAGGACAGCCACCGACGAGGGCAGGCCCGGTCGAGATGATGAGTACGGGTACGGAGTTGTCAATATTGTCGCAGCCCTAAGCGGTGGAAAACTTGCGACCTCGAGCAGTCCTAGCGGTTCAGCACCAACTTTGGGCACGCCTACTACCGCGCCCACACAGACCGTCCGAGCAGCGCCCGAGGCACAGTCGACCAACAACAGTACGCCACTGATCGTTGGCGCCGTGATCGTCATTCTGGTTGCGGGGCTGGGCGGGATTGTTTGGGCTCGACGGCGCTCGACGAACGCTCAATGACCTCACGACGCGTGCCGCGCCCCTGTCTCCTCAGCGTGCTTGTAGCGTAGGTCTCCGTGCAGACTGACGACGGACACCGGCTGATACTCGCCTCCGCCAGCCCCGCCCGGCTAGCTCTCCTACGCGCCGCCGGCTTCGACCCCTCGGTCCAGGTCAGCGGCGTCGACGAGTCCGTTGTCGACTCCACCGACCCTGCCGAGCTTTGTCTCGCGCTCGCGCGGATGAAGGCTCGGGCTGTCGCGTCCACTCTTCCCCCCGAGCCCGGCGTTCTCGTTCTCGGCTGCGACTCCGTCCTGGCTTTCGACGGCCAGATCCTCGGCAAGCCCGCGAACCCCGCCGAGGCCGTACGCCGGTGGGTTGCCATGCGCGGCAAGTCCGGCGTCCTGCACACCGGGCATCACCTGACCGAGGTCACCAGCGGGAAGCAGGCCGAGGAGGTCGGCACCACCGTCGTTCATTTCGCCGATCTGAGCGACGCCGAGGTGGAGGCCTATGTCGCCACCGGGGAGCCGCTTCATGTCGCTGGGGCTTTCACCATCGACGGGCTCGGCGGCGCTTTCGTGGAGCGGATCGAGGGCGACCATGGCAACGTCGTCGGGCTTTCGTTGCCGCTTTTCCGGCGGCTGCTCTCCGCGTTCGGCGTGACCGTTCCGCAGCTGTGGAAGAAGTCAGAGCCTGCGGCCTAGCGGGTCGGTGAAGACGTATCCCCTGGCCTGGTAGTAGCGGATGATGTCGTCGAGGGCGTGGACGGTGTTGCCGCGGTAGAGCGGGGCGCCGCCGCCGTCGTGCATCAGGATGATCGGGTGCTTTCGGGTTGTCGTGGCGTCGTCGTAGATGTGCTTCTCGAAGGCTTTGTCGGGGTGTCTGGGCTGGCCCCAGTCGTCAGTGTCGATCGTCCACTGGACCGCGGTCATCTTTCGGGCCAGCGCGAGTTTCTGGGTGGTGGGTGTGGCGTGGCCGCGCGGTGAGCGGTAGAGGCAGGGGCGCTTGCCGGTTGCGGCGATGATCGCGTCGGTGGCCCGGTCCATTTCCGCCGCTTGTGCCGTCCTGGTGAGCGGCGGCATCTCGGGGTGGCTGTACGTGTGGTTGCCGATGGCGTGACCTTCTCGCACGATCCGGCGGGCGAGGTCGGGGTTGGCTTCGACGTTGGCGCCCTTGAGGAAGAACGTGCCGTGCACCTTGTAGCTCTTCAGCACCTCGAGGAAGCGCGGGGTGTACGCGGACGGGCCGTCGTCGAAGGTCAGCGACACGGTCTTCGCGTACGTGACCGGTGTCGCCGTGATCCGGGCCGGGAGAGGTTTTCCGCACGAGGTCGGCGCGGCGGCGGCGGGGGCAGCCCATGAGGCGGTCGCGCCGACGAGGGTGAGCGCCAACGCGGCCGCGAGGCGGCGGGGCCGGGTGCTGGTCACGCACGGACCATCGGCACCGCCGCCTGCGAGATGAACGGTCAGCGCACGCTTCGGGCGAACAGCCGGGCCGCCCACGTGACCGCCGCCACTGCCAGGACGGCCATGATCAGTAGGCCTTGCCAGACCTCGGACGCTCCCAGGTCTCCTCGGAAGAGGGCTCGGGTGCCGTCGACCGCCCAGGAGAACGGGTTCCAGTCCGCGATTCCCTGCAGCCATCCCGGTGCGAACGTCAACGGGAGCAGGATGCCCGACAGCAGCAGCACCGGCTGCGCCACCGTGTTCATCAGTGGTGCCAGGGCGTCCTCGCTCTTCACCGCGAGCGCCACCCCGTAGGACACCGCCGATGTCATCAGGGAGATCAGGGCCAGCATCAGATATGCCAGGAGCAGGTTGCCCAGCACCACCCGCAGGTCGAACAGCAGCGCCAGCAGGGTGATGATGACCGCCTGGGCCAGGAGCGACACGGTGTCGCGCAGGGAGCGGCCCAGGAGCAGGGCCAGGCGGCTGACCGGGGTGACCCGGGAGCGTTCGATGACGCCCGCCCGCAGTTCCGCGATCAGGCCGAAGCCCTGGAACAGGCCGCCGAAGATGGCCAGCAGGACGAGCAGGCCGGGCACGAAGATCTCGTACGCCTCGGCGTTCGTCCGCACGCCCAGGGCCGGCTTCAGCAGCGGGGCGAACAGGAGCAGGTACATCACCGGCTGGAAGACGCCGACGAGGATCCAGACCGGGTTGCGGAGCAGGAGCAGGGCCTGCCGCTGGAAGATCAACCAGGTGTCGCGCAGCAGCTTCATGGGTCAGCTCTCCCGCAGGGATCGGCCGGTCTTGGTCAGGAAGACGTCGTCGAGGCTGGGGCGGTGCAGCTCGATCGTGCCCAGGGGTACGTCGGCGGCGTCCAGCGCGCGGAGTACGAGGGGGATGGCCGTCGCGCCGTCCTCGACGTAGAGGCGGACGCTGTCGTCGTACGTCTCGAGCTTGGTGACGAACTCGGCCGAGCCCAGGGCTTCCGCCGCCTGTGCCGGCGCGCCGACTCCGACCCGTACGACGTCTCCGGAGATCTCCCGTTTGAGAGCCGCCGGCGTGCCGGAGGCGACGATCTCTCCGTTGTCCATGATGGAGATGCGGTCGCAGAGCGCATCCGCCTCGTCCAGGTAGTGCGTCGTGATGAAGATGGTGATGCCCTCGTCGCGGAGCCGGCGGATCTCGTCCCACATGTGGGCGCGGCTCTGCGGGTCGAGGCCGGTGGTGGGCTCGTCGAGGAACACCACCTTGGGGTCGTGGATGATGCCGAGCGCGATGTCGACCCGGCGGCGCTGGCCTCCGGAGTACGTCCTGCACTTGCGGTCGGCGTACTCCGCGAGCTGGAAGCCTTCGAGCACGCGCTCGGCGCGGGTGAGCGCCTCCGACTTCGAGATGCCGTAGAGGCGGGCCTGGAGGACGAGCTCCTCGCGGGCCGTGGAGTCGTCCCAGGTGGCGCCGCCCTGGGCGACGTAGCCGATGCGGCGGCGCACCTCGGCCGGGTTCTTCCGCAGGTCGGCGCCCGCGATGACGGCGGTGCCTCCGTCGGGTTCGATGAGGGTCGCCAGCATGCGCAGCGTGGTGGTCTTGCCGGCGCCGTTCGGGCCGAGGAAGCCGAAGATCTCGCCCTCGTCGACGGTCAGGTCGACGCCCCGGACGGCGTCGACGGTCTTCTTCACCTTGCCTTGGCGGGATGTGAACGACTTGCGCAGTCCTCGCGTCTCGATCATGTCGGCCCCCAGTCGTGGGCGGGCGAGCGCCCGCCGCCGGAAGGCAGCGTAGGACCGTCAAGGCTGACTAGTCAAACTTGATTATTGAGCGGGGAAGTACTCCACGCCCTCCTCGATCAGGTTCGCCACGCGCTCACACCACTTGATCTCCGCTTCCGAGCGCTCGATCGCGAGCTCCCACATCCAGCTCACGAACACCGGCTTCTGCTTCACCCAGTCCACCTCCATCGAGGAGGAGAGCTGCTTGTTACCGGCAGCGAGCTGCACGGCGCGGTTGCGGAGCGCCGCGGCGGCCTCCTCGCGAGGCAGGGCGGGCAGGAAGGCGAAAGCCGCCATGAACGGGTCGGGCGTCCCGGTCAGGTTCCACCAGTTGCTGCGCAGCAAAGCCTCGAACTCGGCGGTGCCCTTGTCCGTGATCTCGTACGTCGTCCGAGCGGGCCGGGCTCCGACCTGCTCCGTGGCCACCTCGCGCAGCAGTCCCTCCTCGGCGAGCTTGCGCAGAGCGTGGTAGATCGAGCCGGGCTGCACGTTCGCCCACTTGTCGGCGCTCCAGCTCAGCAGCTCCCGGCGGACGTCGTAGCCGTGGACCGGCTGCATCCATCGAACGATGCCGAGGATCATCATGCGCGTGGCGGACATCCACTCAGCGTAATAGGCAAGTTTGACTGAGCGGTCGGCGGACACCTGAGGATAGGCTCAGCCCGTGCGCAAGGTACTGATCGCCAATCGGGGCGAGATCGCCGTCCGTGTCCTCCGGGCCTGCAAAGACGCGGGCCTGACCAGTGTCGCCGTCTATGCCGACAGCGACCGCGACGCGCTACCCGCGCGGCTCGCCGACGAGGCCTGGGCCCTCGACGGCGAGACGGCGGCCGACACCTATCTGCGCATCGACAAGCTCCTCGACATCGCCGCCCGCAGCGGGGCCGACGCGGTGCACCCCGGCTACGGCTTCCTCAGCGAGAACGCCGAGTTCGCTCAGGCCGTACTGGATGCGGGTCTGACCTGGATCGGCCCCACGCCGGCGGCGATCCGCGACCTCGGCGACAAGGTCACCGCGCGGCACATCGCGCAGCGGGCCGGCGCGCCGCTCGTGCCGGGCACGGCCGAGCCGGTGGCCGGCGCGGACGAGATCGTCGCGTTCGCCCGCGAGCACGGGTTGCCGGTCGCGATCAAGGCGGCGTTCGGCGGCGGGGGCCGCGGCCTGAAGGTCGCCCGCACCCTGGAGGAGATCCCCGCCCTGTTCGAGTCGGCCACCCGCGAGGCGGTCGCCGCCTTCGGCCGCGGCGAGTGCTTCGTCGAGCGCTACCTCGACCGGCCACGGCACGTGGAGGCGCAGGTTCTGGCCGACACGCACGGCACTGTCATCGTCGTCGGCACCCGCGACTGCTCCCTGCAGCGCCGGCACCAGAAGCTGGTCGAGGAGGCACCGGCCCCCTTTCTCACCGACGAGCAGCGCGAGCGCATCCACTCCAGCGCCAAGGCGATCTGCCGGGAGGCCGGCTACCACGGCGCCGGCACGGTCGAGTATCTGGTCGGCCAGGACGGCACCATCTCGTTCCTCGAGGTCAACACCCGGCTGCAGGTCGAGCACCCGGTCAGCGAGGAGACCTCCGGCCTCGACCTGGTCCGGGAGCAGTTCCGCATCGCCGACGGCGAGCGGCTGGCGCTGACCACCGACCCGCAGCCGCGCGGCCACTCCATCGAGTTCCGCATCAACGGCGAGGACGCCGGCCGCAACTTCCTGCCGGCACCCGGCACGGTCACCGCCCTCACCTGGCCGTCCGGACCGGGCGTGCGGGTCGACACGGGCGTCGAGACCGGCAGCGTCATCGGTGGCAACTTCGACTCCATGCTCGCGAAGATCATCGTGACCGGGGCGACCCGCGCGGAGGCGCTCGACCGGGCCCGACGGGCGCTGGACGAGACCGTCATCGAGGGCATCGCGACCGTCCTTCCGTTCCACCGCCTCGTCGTGCGCGATCCGGCGTTCACCACCGAGCCGTTCACCGTGCACACCCGCTGGATCGAGACCGAGTGGTCCGGCGGCGTGCCTCCCTTCACCCCGGCGGCCAGTGCGGCCGCCGAGCCCGAAGACCGCCGCACCGTCGTGGTCGAGGTCGGCGGTAAGCGCCTGGAGGTGCGTCTTCCGGCCGACATGGGTACGCCCGCACCTGCCCCCAACCGCAACACCACCCCCCGTCGGTCAGGCAAGGGCTCGGCGTCCCCGGCCACCGGCGGCGCCGCCGCGTTGACGGCCCCGATGCAGGGCACCATCGTCAAGGTCGCCGCCGCGAACGGTGACACCGTGGCCGAGGGCGACGTGATCGTGGTCGTCGAGGCGATGAAGATGGAGCAGCCGCTGCAGGCGCACCGGGCCGGCACGATCAACGGCCTCACCGCCGAGGTGGGGAGCACGATCACCGCCGGGACGACGATCTGCACGATCGACGACTGACGAGCGTCCGGAGGGGACGCACCAGGCATTACATCTTCATAACGGCGGGCCACCGGTAACAGAAGGCGGGCCGCCGGTACGGGACCTACCGACGGCCCGGGCGCAACGCACCCGGCATGACCGGGTGGGCGCCGCTGGCCCGGCACGCCGAGAACGGGGGATCCGGCGTTCCGGAACTGCTACCAAGGTACGCGCGCCCGCCCCGCACCAGAAGCGGGCGATCACGGTGGCAATCGGGCGAGAATGGCAGAAACCGCCCGCGTTGGAGACCCCGCGTGCGCCGCGGAGGACGTACCGTGTCGGGCATCACCGTCAGCGGGGGCTGATCAAGGCTCATGCTGAACTCAGCACATTCTCAGGTGCGCCCACGGACAATTCCGTGGACCCTGGAGCCCGTGAGGTGGCCGACCCGATGACCGACCTGTTGACCGTCATGGCGACACCGGCGTGGGCCTACCTGGCTTTGTACGGGTTCCTCGCCGTCGACGCGATGGTCCCGGTGGTGCCCACCCAGGCCATCATGATCACGTCCGGCGCCCTCACCGTCTACGGCAACCTCAACCTGGCGCTCGTCATCGCGGTCGGCGCCCTCGGCATGTTCACCGGGGACTCCATCGCCTTCACCCTCGGGCGGACGGCGGGGCACGCGGGCGGCAACTGGCTCAGCGGG
The DNA here is from genome assembly GCF_040676695.1 of Actinoplanes sp. NPDC049548. Classification (NCBI taxonomy): domain Bacteria; kingdom Bacillati; phylum Actinomycetota; class Actinomycetes; order Micromonosporales; family Micromonosporaceae; genus Actinoplanes; species Actinoplanes sp. NPDC049548. Next base: position 575,543 of record NZ_JBFAPM010000001.1, on the reverse strand, counting down.
CGCCTCGCCGCCCTCAGGAGCCGCTTCGCACCACGCGCCGAGAACGGCGACAAGGGCGGGTCCCGCACCAAGCGGGCCGCCGAACGTTTTACTCGGGGCCTGCGCAAACCCGGACCGCTCGTCCTGCTGCTCTGCCGCTTCGTGCCGGGTGGGCGGATGGCGGCCGGCTATCACGCCGGCCGCGCCGGTTACCCGATCAAGCTCTTCATCCTGTACGACGGCGGCGCCGCACTGGCCTGGGCCACGTACGGCGGGCTGGTCGGCCACGTCGGCGGCACCGCGGTGACCCAGTCGGCGTGGCGGCTGTTCGCCATCGCCGCGACCGCCGCGGTCATCTTCGGCACGGCAGGCTGGATCCTCGCCCTCTTCGGCGGCCGCAAGGACGCCGACCACGAGATCACAGACGACGAAGCCTCGGGCGACGAGGCCATGAACGACGAGACCCCCGACCAGGAGGCCGTCGAAGGGGCAGCGGCGGGTGACGTCGAGGACGTGACCCCGCGCGAGCGCACCCGCCGCTGAGAAGGACCGGCTACTGCAGCTCGTGCAGCATCAGCTGGCGAGCCGCCTCGGCGATCGAGCCCGACAGCGACGGATAGATCGTGATCGTGTGCGCGAGCTGGTCGACCGTGAGGTTGTTCTCGATCGCCATGGTGATCGGCAGGATCAGCTCGCTCGCCTTGGGCGCCACCACGACCCCGCCGACGATCTGGCCGGTCGCCGGGCGGCAGAAGAGCTTGACGAACCCGTCGCGCAGTCCCGCCATCTTGGCCCTCGCGTTGCCGGTCAGCGGCAGCATGACCTGGCGGGCCGGGACCTTGCCGAGGTCCACGTCGTTCTGCGAGACGCCGACGGTGGCCAGCTCCGGGTCGGTGAAGACGTTGGCGGAGACGGTACGCAGCCGCAGCGGCGCCACCGCCTCACCCATCGCGTGCCAGATCGCGATCCGCCCCTGCATCGCGGCGACGCTGGCCAGCGGCAGGACGCCCGTGCAGTCGCCGGCGGCGTAGATGCCCGGCACGTTGGTCCGGGACACGCGGTCGACGGTGACGTAGCCGCCCTGGGCGACGTCGACGCCGTACTCGCGCAAGCCCAGGTCGGCGGTGTTCGGGACGGCGCCGACGGCCATCAGCGCGTGCGAGCCGGTCACCTTGCGCCCGTCGGCGAGGGTGACCTCCACGCCGTCGCCCGTGTTGACGACCGACTCGGCGCGGGACTGGTTGAGGATCGTCATGCCGCGTTCCCGGAAGACCCTTTCGATGGCCATCGCGGCGTCGGCGTCCTCGTGCGGCATGACCCGCTCGCGGCTGGAGACCAGCGTCACCCGCACACCCATCGCCAGGTACGCGCTGGCGAACTCGGCACCGGTCACACCGGAGCCGATGACGACGAGGTGCTCGGGGAGCTCGGCGAGGTCGTACACCTGGCGCCAGTCGAGGATGCGCTCGCCGTCCGGCCGGGCGCTGGGCAGCACGCGCGGGGTGGCGCCGGTGGCGATGAGCACGGTCGCGGCGTCCACCGCGTACGCGGAGCCGCCGTGCGGGGTGACCATCACCTGGTGGGTGTGACCGAGCGTGTCCTCGCCCAGCCGGGCGCGGCCCTGCACCACGTCGACACCGGCCTTGACCAGCTTGGCCTGGATGTCGCCGGACTGCGCGAGCGCCAGCTTCTTGACCCGCTCGTTGACGGCCTTCGCGTCGACCGTGACCGCCTCGAGGCCGGCGGACCGCACCCCGAACCGCTCGTTGTGGCGGTAACCGGTCACCACCTCGGAGCTGGCGATGAACGTCTTGGAGGGTACGCAGTCCGAGAGGACGCACGCGCCGCCGGCGCCGTCGGCCTCGACGAGGGTCACGTCCGCGTCGAGCTGAGCGGCGACCAGCGCCGCCTCGTACCCGCCCGGCCCACCGCCGATGATCACGATCCGACTCACGCGTTCAACCCCCATTGCTCCGTTTCGTCACTTACGTGACTGAGATGTGCCGACACGCACGCCTCGTATTCTCCCTCAACCGCGCGCCGGGCTATCGTCATCGCCGTGGGTCATTACGCCGCGTACGGCTCCAACCTCGATCCGGCCCGGATGCGGGCCTATTGTCCGCACTCCCCGATGGTGGGCGTGGGGTGGGTCGAGGGCTGGCGCCTGACCTTCGCCGGCGAGGGCGACCTGGGCTGGGAGGGCGCGGTCACCACGATCGTCGAGTCCCCCGGCGACCGGGTCTTCGTCTCCCTCTACGACGTGCACCCCTGGGACGCCGCCCAGCTCGACGAGGTCGAGGGCGTCACCGCGGGGGCGTACCAGAAGCTCACCGTGCGGGTGTCGACGCTGGAAGGCGACCTCAGCGCCTGGGTCTACGTCTTCGACGGTTACGAGGGCGGCATGCCGACCGCGTGGTACCTCTCCGAGATCGCCAACGCGGCGGAGAAGGCGGGCGCGCCCGACGACTACGTCAACGAGCTGCGGCAGCGGCCCACCCGCACGTCGTCGCCGGAGATCTAGATCACCCGCTCATAGATGTTCGCCTCGTACAGGGGGTGCATCCCGACCGCACGGTAGAGGCGGGCGGCCTGGGTCGGGTTGGCCAGGTCGACGCCGAGGCCCGCGGTCGTGCGCCCCTTGCCGGCATAGGTCGCGAAGGCCCGGCGCAGAAGAGCTTCACCCACACCCCTTCTCCGGTACGCCCTGAGCACCGCGAGCGCCCGCACCCACCCGGACCCGTCCGCTGCGTTGGCGTCGGAGGACTGCAGCACCCCGGCCCACGTCTCGTCCACGAAGCCCACGAACCATTCGTCGTAGGACACGCTCTCCTCGGTGTCGACCCGCGCCCGCCAGGTCTCGTAGTCGGTGGCACGGTGGTCGCTGTCGCGGAACGCCTCCTCGATGGTCGCGTGGAAGCGGCGCATCTCGGCCTCGTCGTGCGGGTCCACCGGGCGTACGGTGATGCCGGCGGGCGGCTCGGGCGGCGCCGGTGACACGCCTTCCAGCGACATCGTCATGCGCGCGTGCTGTTTGAGGAAGGTGAACCCGGCGTCGGTCAGCGCCCGGATCCACGGCTTCTCGGTGGGGATCGCGCCGGCCCGTACCGTATAGGTCTCGTGCCCGAACTCGGCGCCGCGCTCGGCGGCCCGGGCGAGCAGCAGCTCCAGCAGCGGCCGCTGGGCCGGGACTCCCCGCTCGGGCCAGACGTAGACCTCCAGGAAGTCGCGGGCCTCACGGTTGGCGTTGTGCGGGTACGCCCACCCCACGATCGCCCCGTCGGCGTCCAGCGCCACCCAGCAGTCCCGCGTCATGTCGGTGTTCGGTCCGGTGAGCGCCTCCCGGACGTCCTCCACCGTGAAGTCCGGCTCCCCCACCGACGCGATGTCGCTCGCATGGGCCAGGGCCAGGATCTCCGGGACGTCGTCGAGGGTCGGCCGGCGGGTACGCCAGCCCGGAGGCAGCTCGGTCACCCCCGCAGAGTGCCCTATCGGGCCAGGCGATGCGACAGAGATTCGAGCAGACCGATCAGCTCGATGCGCTCGGCGCGGTCCAGGGCCGCGTACGCCTGCCCGGCCAGCGAACCGGCCACCGACTCCGCCCACATGAGACGCCGCACGATCGGCCCGGCCGGCGGGTACGGCGGCTGCCACCCGAACGCCACCGCGCCGGTCTCCCCCTCGGGCCCGGCGATGATCGCCTGCAGCGGGGTGAGGCCGCTGGCCCGCACGGCCACCAGGTGCACCCCGAGCCAGTGTTCGTGCAGCAGGTGCAGCAGGACCGCCGCCTGGGCGCCGGGAGACGAGTCGGGCACGGGCATCGCCCGCCACGCGGCGAACAGTGGCAGCCCGGCACAGTCCACGGCGGACACGACCCGTTTGGACAGTTCGAGAAGCCTGGCCAGGCGCGGGAAGCCGCCGAGCTGGTCGGCGCCCCACCGGCACAGCTCGTGCAGGTGCCACGTGGCGACCTCGACCGGCGGGGTGGTCTTCGCCGCCGCCTCCCAGCCGTCGGTCACCGCGTCCGGCGCGATGAAGCCGATGGCCGCGGCGACGGTCTCCGGGCGTACGTCGCCGAGCGCACCGGCGCGGGCCGACACGTGGTACGCCCACCCGGACAGCCCCATGAGCCGGGCTCGGCGCAACGTCTGCGGGGACTCGGCGAACGCCCCGACGAGGGACGTGAGTCCCGGCCGGGCATTGGCGGCTGCCTGTTCGGGGGTCACCCGCCCGATTCTGCTCTCCCTGACCGGTTCAGGAAAACCGGCTACTGATCCGTTTCGTCGGCGTCCAGGTCCTCGATCGCCGCTTCGACGTCGCCGACCCGCCGCCGCGCGGCCGAGGCGTCCCGTTCGGCGGACCGTCGTTCCAGCTTGCGGCGCGACACCTCGGCCTGGGCCACGATCCGCTGGCGCTCCAGCTCGGCGATCTGCTCCTCGAGCTCGTCGACGGCGTGGCCGGCGGCGCGCTCCGCCTCCTCCGCGTTCTCCAGCGCGGCCTTGGCCTTGCGGTCCGCCGCCCGCGCCGCGAGCAGCTCCTTCTGCAGCTCGCGACGCCGGGCCACCCGCTCGGCGCGCGCCTTCTCCTCGGCCCGGCGGCGCCGCTCGTCCAGCGCGGAGACCCGTTTCGGCTCCTCCTCCGCCTGTTCCTCCGGCTCAGCGGTATCGGCGTCCGTGTCGTCGTCCGCGGTCACCAGGCGCAGCCGCGGCCGTGGCACCTCACCGAAGCCCGCGTACGTCGCCGCCTTCACGAGGCGGCCGCTGCGGACCTGCTCGGCGATGTCCGGCTCGGCCAGGGCCGCGCTCAGCGTGGCCTCCACCTCGGCCATCGGCAGCTTGGTGCTCCGCAGCGACGGGTCGTCCTCGACCGCGAGCTGCTGCGCCGCCCGGACGAGCGCGGACACCACCTGCCGGCGCTGGTTGGACAGCTCGCGCAGCTGGTCGCCCTTGAGGCTGCGCTGGGCCTGGCGCAGCGCGGTGGCCAGCCCGACGAGGTCCTCGATGAGCTCGGGACGGCGCAGCGCGAGCAGGTTGACCAGCCACGCCGCCACGGTGGGCTTGCGCAGGGCGGCGAGGCGCTTGGCCGCCTCCTTGTCGCCGGCCTTCTTCGCGGCGGCGACCGCGGCGGCCCGGCCCGCGACGAAGCCGTCCGGCGCGGCCTCGTACAGCTGCCGGATGATCTCGTCGGTGCCCGTGGCCACGTCAGTCGAGGGTGGTGCCGGGCGCGACCTGGGCGTACTTGGTGCCGCCGAGCCGGTCCAGGTGGCCGTTGGAGACCTGGGCGCCGGTGGCGGTCAGCAGGGAGTCGTGCAACGCGTACGCCCGCCCCGGCCGCACCGCCCGGACGAAGTCGATCGCCTCGCTCAGCTTCATCCAGGGCGCGTTGAGGGGCACGAAGAGGGTGTCGACCTCCGCCTCCGGCACGGTGAACGAGTCACCCGGCGTGTAGACCGAGTGGGCGCCGTCCGAGATCAGGTAGCCGAGGTTGGCGATGCGGGGGATGTCCTCGTGGATCACGGCGTGCGCGCCCCCGTACGCCCGGACCGTGAAGCCGGCAGCGGAGAGCTCACCGCCGGGTTCCACGGTCGTGACCGCGCCGACGAAGGCGGACAGCTGCGGCAGGACGTCGGCGTGGGCGTACACCCTCAGCCCGGGCCGGCGCGACACGGCGTCGGCGAGGCCCTCCACGTCCACGTGGTCGGGGTGCTCGTGGGTGATGAGCACGGCGTCCGCGCCGTCCAGGGCCGACCGCTCGCTGAACACCCCCGGGTCGACCACCAGGACCCCGTCGCCCTCGAGACGTAGGCAGGAATGCGTGAACTTCGTGACGCGCACGGGACTCCTCCGCTGCCGAATCGTGACCGCCCACCCCGCAGTCTGCCGGAACCGGCACGCATGTGCCGCGCGTCCCAGGGTGCAGACCTTCACGGGGACAGGAGATATCACCATGGCTCTTCAGGGTTCGACGAATATCAGATCGGCGCGTCGGGCGCGGCACCGGGTGGCCGGGGGCGCGCTCGCCGCCGGGCTCGCGGCGGCCCTGGCGCTGGCCGGTTGCAGCGGCGACAGCAGTGACAGCGGCGACTCGAAGGCAGCCGCTCCGAACCAGGCGGCGGCGGGCGCCGGGCCGGCCGCCGCCCAGGACAACGCGGCCGAGGCGCCCCAGGCGCAGGGCAAGGACACGGCGGCCAAGGCGCCGGACCTCGGCGTCGAGAAGCGTTCGATCATCTACACCGGATCGATCACCGTACGCGTCAAGGACGTGAACATCGCCGCGGCTCAGGTGACCGGCATCGTGACCGGGGCCGGCGGGTTCATCGGCGGCGACAAGCGCAGCAGCTCCGGAAACACCGGCCCGTCCGACGCCACGCTGACGCTGCGGGTGCCGGCGGACAAGTTCCACTCCGTGGTGGACCAGCTCGCCGGGCTCGGCCACGAGGAGCAGCGCGGCATCAACACCGAGGACGTCACCGAGGAGACCGTCGACCTGGACGCCCGGATCGCCACGCAGCAGGCCCGGGTGGCCAGCGGCCGCAAGCTGCTGGCTCAGGCGAAGTCCCTTGAGGACCTGGTGATGCTCGAGCGCGAGGTGGCGACCCGCGAGTCCGACCTCGCCTCGCTGCAGGCCAAGAAGCGTCGCATGGCGGACCTGACCGCGCTGTCGACGATCACGGCGGTGCTGCTGGACCCTCAGACCGAGGTGGCACCGAAGAAGGACGAGCCGCCCGGCTTCCTGACCGGGCTGAAGAACGGCTGGCACGGCCTGCTGGCGTCGCTCGGCGTGGTGGCGGCCATCCTCGGCTGGTTGCTGCCGTGGCTGCTCCTGCTCGGCCTGCCGGCCTGGGCGGTCTACTGGTACGTGCGGCGCAACCGCCGGTTGCAGGTCAAGCCCGCGGATCAGCAGAGCTGACCGGCCGCCCTGGCCGTCAGAACGCGCCCGTCGCGAGGGCGGCCAGGGCGGTGTGCACCATGACCCGTACGCCGTAGCCGATGCAGCGCTCGTCCACGTCGAAGTTGCTCGTGTGCAGGTCGTACTTGGTCTCGGCGCCGGGCGTGCCGGTGCCCAGGCGGATCATCGCGCCCGGCACCTGCTCGAGGTAGAAGGCGAAGTCCTCGCCGCCCATGCTGATCTCGGCCTCGACCACCCGGTCGGCACCGAGGGCGGCCCCGGCCGCGCCCGCGATGACGGCGGACGCCATCCGGTCGTTGATGACCGGCGGGACGCCGCGGTTGTACTGCACCTCGGCCTCCGCACCGGTGGCCGCGACGACGTCCCGGATGAGCTTCGTGATGAGCTCAGGCGCCTCGCGCCACGCGTCCCGGTTGAGGATGCGGATGGTGCCGAGCACCTCGCCCTCGCCGGGGATGGCGTTGAAGGCCTCGCCGGCCTTCACCGCGCCCCAGACCAGCGACACGCCGGCGCGGGGGTCGACGCGGCGGTCCAGCAGGGCCGGCACGTCCACGATCACCCGGCCGAGGGCGTGCACGAGGTCGGCGGTGAGGTGCGGCCGGGCGGTGTGACCGCCGGGGCCCGTGAGGCGTACGCGGATCGTGTCGGCGGCGGCCGTGAACGGGCCCGAGCGGACCCCCACGAGGCCGGCGGGCAGCTGCGGGTAGCAGTGCAGCGCGAAGATGGCCGCGACGTCCTTGAGGGCCCCGGCGGCGATCACCTCGGGCGCGCCGGACGGCACGTACTCCTCGGCCGGCTGGAAGATGAGCCGCACCCGGCCGGGCAGCTCACCCTGCTCGTTGAGCTGGGCCAGCGCCAGGCCGAGGCCGAGCAGGACGGTGGTGTGCACGTCGTGGCCGCACGCGTGCGCGACCTTCTCGACCGTCGAGCGGTACGGCACGTCCTTGGTGTCCTGCAGCGGCAGCGCGTCCAGGTCGGCACGGAAGGCGACCACCCGGTCGCCCTGGCCGATGTCGCAGATCACGCCGTTGCCCTTGGGCAGCAGCTGGGGGCTCAGGCCGGCCACGGCCAGCTCGCGGGCGATCAGCGCGGCGGTCTCGAACTCCGCGTTGGAGGGCTCGGGGTGCGCGTGAATGTGACGGCGGATGGCTACCAGCTCGGCTCCCCGCGCGGCGAGCCAGCGGTCGAGCTGGCCGGGCAGGGGTTCGGCCCCGGGGGGTGGTCCCGGGAAGGTCGCCATCTCGGCGCCACCGGGCGCCGTCAGTGCACTCGTCACGTCGATTTCTCTATCGCTCTCGGGGTTTGGGCCGGTTTCCGCAACGCGCGACAGCCTAGACCCATTTTGGTGACGCTGTGCAACGTCATTCCCGTACGCACGGGATCGCGGACTGTCACGAAAGCCCTGATAAGAGCGATCTCCAGGCGGCATCCGTCGACCACCTCCTACAACGGGTTACGAATCGCGGAGGTGACGCGGTTCAAATCCTCGTAGCGGTCAGAAATGTTCCACGGGATGGTGAACACCCCAGACGCCGCGCAACGTGTGGCAGACCTCACCAACCGTCGCACGGCGGCGCAAGGCCTCCCGCATCGGAGGCAGCACGTTGTCCGTACCCTCGGCGGCCTTGCGCAAATCGGCCAGGGCGGCGTCGACCGCGGCGCCGTCCCGCTCGGCCCGCAGGGTGGCGAGCCGCGCGGCCTGGTCGGCCTCGATCTTCGGGTCGACCCGCAGCGGCTCGTACTTCTCCTCCTCGTCGATGCCGAAGCGGTTGACGCCCACCACGACCCGCTCACCGCCGTCGATCTCCTGGGAGATCCGGTACGCCGACGCCTCGATCTCCTGCTTCTGGAAGCCCTGCTCGATCGCGTCGACCGCGGAGCCGTACGAGAAGACCCGCTCGATCAGCGCGGTGGCCGCGGCCTCCACCTCGTCGGTCATGGCCTCGATGACGTACGAGCCGGCGAAGGGGTCCACGGTGTCGACCAGCCCGGTCTCGTACGCCAGCACCTGCTGGGTCCGCAGCGCCAGCCGCGCCGACTTCTCGGTGGGCAGGGCGATCGCCTCGTCGTACGCGTTGGTGTGCAGCGACTGGGTGCCGCCGGCGACCGCGCCCAGGGCCTGCACGGCGACGCGTACGAGATTGACCTCGGGCTGTTGCGCGGTGAGCTGGACCCCGGCCGTCTGGGTGTGGAAGCGCAGCATGTGCGACTTGGGATTCTTGGCGCCGAAGTCGTCGCGCATGATCCGCGCCCACATCCGCCGGGCCGCCCGGAACTTGGCGATCTCCTCGAGCAGCGTGGTGCGGGCGACGAAGAAGAAGGACAGGCGCGGGGCGAAGTCGTCCACAGCGAGGCCGGCGGCGATCGCGGCGCGGACGTACTCGATGCCGTTGGCCAGGGTGAACGCGATCTCCTGCGCGGGCGACGCGCCGGCCTCGGCCATGTGGTAGCCGGAGATCGAGATCGTGTTCCACTTCGGGATCTCCGTGCGGCAGTACGCGAACGTGTCCGCGACCAGGCGCAGCGACGGCTTGGGCGGGAAGATGTACGTCCCCCGGGCGATGTACTCCTTGAGGATGTCGTTCTGGATCGTGCCCTGCAGGGCCGCGCCGGGCACCCCCTGCTCCTCGGCGACCAGCTGGTAGAGCAGCAGCAGCACCGAGCCGGGCGCGTTGATCGTCATCGACGTGGACACCTTGTCCAGCGGGATGTCGTGGAAGAGCCGGCGCATGTCGTCGAGCGAGTCGATGGCCACCCCGACCTTGCCCACCTCGCCGTGCGCGATCGGGTCGTCGGAGTCGTAGCCCATCTGGGTGGGCAGGTCGAACGCCACGGAGAGGCCCATGGTGCCCGCGCGCAGCAGCTGGTGGTAGCGGGCGTTGGACTCCGCCGCGGTGCCGAAGCCCGCGTACTGCCGCATGGTCCAGGGCCGTTTCGTGTACATCGTGGGGTAGACGCCCCGGGTGTACGGATACTCGCCGGGCCGGCCGAGCCGCTCCTCGACGTCCGGCGGCAGGTCGCCGCTGTCATAGACCGGCTTGATCTCGAACCCGGATTCTGCGTTCACAGGGCGATCCTAAGGTGTCGTTCAGTTCCCGTCAGGCCTGAGGGATTTTGCCTCCGTCGTCCGAAAAGTTCCACTCTGCGCAACCCTCCGATGACACAGCGTCGAATCGGCGAGAACACCGGGCGACCCGCTTTTCGAATGGGGGTGGGACCCGGCAAGATAGCGGGGTTGGCAGACCGCCCCCTATCCCCCTTCGGTGGCATCTCACGTGACTCAGATTCCGACGTGGAGCAGTGGCAACACCGCTCCGACCAGCGGACGCGCAGCCCCGGGCACGCTCATCGGCGGGCGGTACACGCTTCGCGCCGCGGTCGGCCACGGCGGCATGGGCACGGTCTGGCGCGCCGCCGACACCCTGCTGCGCCGGGACGTGGCGATCAAGGAGGTCATCCTCCCGCCCGGCCTAGCCCCCACCGACCGAGACGCCATGTACGAACGCACCATGCGCGAGGCACGCGCCGCCGCGGCCCTGCAGCACCCGGCCGTCGTCCAGGTCTACGACGTCGTGCACGAGAACGGCCGGCCCTGGATCGTCATGGAGCTGCTGGAGGCCCGCAGCCTCGCCGACATGGTGATCGAGGACGGCCCGGTCGCGCCGCGCGTGGTCGCCAAGATCGGCATCGCCCTGCTGGGCGCCCTGGAGGTGGCTCACGCGCACGGTGTGCTGCACCGCGACGTCAAGCCGGCCAACGTGCTGATCTGCACCGACGGCCGCTGCGTGCTCACCGACTTCGGCGTGGCCCGGATGCCCACCGACGTGCAGCTCACGACGCCCGGCATGGTGCTGGGCTCGCCGCACTTCATCTCCCCCGAGCGGGCGATGGGCAGCGACTTCGGCCCGCCCAGCGACCTGTTCTCGCTCGGCGTCACCCTCTACACCGCGATCGAGGGCCGGCCCCCGTTCGACAAGGGCGACCCCATCGAGACGATGCACGCCGTCGTCGAGGACCCGCCCACCCCGGCCGTGCGCGCGGGCTCGCTGACCCCGGTGCTCATGGGCCTGCTCGAGAAGGACCCGGCCCGCCGCTTCGACGTGCAGACCGCCCGCACGATGCTGCGCCAGCAGCTCGCCGGGCCGCTGGCCAGCAAGGCGCCGCCGCACCTGATGACCGACCCCTACTCGGTCGTGCCGTCGCAGCGCCCGCCGGCCGCGGAGACCCAGCCGATCCCGCAGCCGCAGGCCAAGCCCAGCGGGCAGATCGGCGGCCGGGCCATGCTCGCCCCCGGCGACTCGCTGTCGGGCCACCTCGCGAAGCTCACGCAGGGCGGCAAGCGCCGGGCCGAGGAGACCCCGGCCGCGGCCGAGCAGCCGACCGGCGCCTACCCGCCGCCGCCCGCCCCGGAAGGCCCGCCCTCGGCCGGCGGCGACACCACCAGCGTGCTGCCGCCCCGGCGGCAGTGGGACGGCGCGCGGGCGGCCCGCGAGCCGATGGCCGGCGGTGGCGGCACCGTGGTGATGAGCCCCGGCGCCAAGCGCAAGGCGATGATCGACAACGCCGTGACCACCGTCCGGGAAGCCGTCGGCAAGGCCGTCACGACGGTCAAGGGGTGGCCGCGCAACACGCAGATCGCCGCCGCGGGCGGGCTGGGTCTGGTGGTGGCGCTCGTCATCGTGCTGGCCCTCTCCGGAGGGGGCGACGACCCCAAGACGCCCGCCACCGCCGCCGGCGTGCCGCAGAACGGCGCGACGACCGCGGCCGCCTTCCCGACGGTCGCCTACAAGGGCCGCGGGACGAGCGTGTCGGTGCCCAAGGGCTGGAAGAAGCAGAGCGGCGGCAGCTGGGTCGACTACGTGGACCCCGGCGCCGAACGCAAGGTGCGGCTGCTGGTCGAGTCGGGCCGCGGCACGCCGCACGGCTTCCTCAAGATCGCCGAGGGCAACCTGAAGAAGAAGGGCTCCAGCTGCCCGAAGCCGTACACCCAGGTCGCCCTCACCGACCGGACCATCGCCGGCCGGCCGGGCGCGGTGCTCGAGTACACCTGCGCGGGCACCCGGCACGGCCTCTGGGGCGCGATCATCGAGGACGGCAAGGCGTACTCGTTCTACATGACCAGCACCGAGAAGCAGTTCGCCGAGAGCAAGCCGATCTTCGAGGAACTCGTCCGGACCTTCACCCTCGACGGTTAGCGGCAGCCCAGCCGTGCTATCCACTGAGCATGGCAACTGACGACCTCCGCACGCTGGCCGAGACCTGGCTGGCCGACGACCCCGACCCGGCGGGCCGCGACGAGATCCGCGCGCTGCTCGACCGGCTCCCGGACAGCGCCGCCGAACTCGCCGACCGGTTCGCCGGCCCGCTCACCTTCGGCACGGCCGGGCTGCGCGGCCGGCTGCGGGCCGGCCCGAACGGCATGAACCTCGCGGTCGTCACCCGCGCCGCCGCGGGGCTGATCGGCTGGCTGGCCGGCCAGGGCGGCGAGGGGCCGCTGGTCATCGGCTACGACGCCCGCCACGGCTCCCGGGAGTTCGCCGAGCAGACCGCCCGGGTGGCCACCGCCGCCGGGCGCGCGGCGCTGCTCCTGCCCCGCCCGCTGCCGACACCGGTGCTGGCGTACGCGGTGCGCAAGCTCGACGCGGTCGCCGGGGTCATGGTCACCGCCAGCCACAACCCGCCCCAGGACAACGGCTACAAGGTCTACCTGGGCGCGCAGCTCGGCGGTCCGGCCGGCGCCGGCGCGCAGATCGTCCCGCCCGCCGACGCGGGCATCGAGGCGGCCATCCAGGCCGTCGGGACGCTGGCGGAGGTCAAGCTCGGCGATCCCGGCACGGTCCTCGGCGAGGAGATCGTCCAGGGGTACGTCGAGAGCGCCGCGGCCGTGGTCGCGGGCGGTCCCCGGGACCTGAAGGTCGCTTACACGCCGCTGCACGGGGTGGGCGGGACGGTGCTCGCCGCCGCTTTCGCCGCCGCCGGGTTCGCCGCACCGGCCGTCGTCGCCGAGCAGGCCGAACCCGACCCGGAGTTCCCCACCGTCGCGTTCCCCAACCCGGAGGAGCCCGGAGCGATGGACCTGCTCCTGGCGCTCGCCACCGAGCAGGGCGCGGACCTGGCCATCGCCAACGACCCGGACGCGGACCGCTGCGCGGTGGCCATCCCGGCCGGCGACGACGGCTGGCGGGCCCTGCGCGGCGACGAGCTCGGCGTCCTGCTGGCCGACCACCTGATCCGCCGTGGCACGCCGGGCACGTTCGCCACCACGATCGTCTCGTCGACCCAGCTCAAGGCGCTGTGCACGGCCCGCGACGCGCCGTACGCCGAGACGCTCACCGGCTTCAAGTGGATCGTCCGCGGCGCCGAGGAGCTGGCGTACGGCTACGAGGAGGCGCTCGGCTACTGCGTGGCCCCGGACCTGGTCCGCGACAAGGACGGCATCACGGCCGCGCTCACCGTGGCGGAGCTGGCCGCCGCGCTCAAGGCCGAGGGCAGGTCGCTGCGGGACCGGCTGGACGAGCTGGACACCGAGCTCGGGGTGCACCGCACCGACCAGGTGTCGGTACGGGTCGACGACCTGGCCGAGATCACGCGTGCGATGGCCCACGTGCGGGCGAACCCGCCCGCGACCCTGCTCGGCCGGCCCGTCACCGAGATCGAGGACCGGGCACCGGCGGCCGACGTGCTCACGCTGCGTACGGCGGGTGCCCGGGTGGTGATCCGGCCGTCGGGGACGGAGCCGAAGCTCAAGGCGTACCTGGAAGTGATCGAGCCGGTCGGGGGCGGCAAGCTCGTCGACGCGCAGTTCCGGTCCGGGACGGGGATGGCCCAGCTGCGCAAGGAGGTCTCCGCCGCGCTGGGCCTCTAGAGGCGTCCTACGGCACCTTGGGAGCGCCCAGGGCGGCCGAGATCGCCCGGCTCAGGGTCGCGACCACCAGCGCGACGCTGGGGCGCACGATCGAGTCCTCCAGGTTGGCGCCGCCGGTGAAGCCCGCCCCGCTCGCGATCTCCTCCAGGCGTTCGTGGGCGCGGGCCGACTCCTCCGGCGGCAGCCGCAGCGCCGGCTCCATCCGCGTCGCCACCAGCAGCGTGCAGAGCGCCGCCGTCCGCTCGTCCGGCACCGCGTCGGTGATCAGCGCGTCGGCCAGCCGCTTGCGGATCTCCGCCTCGTACGCCGGGTCGGTCGTCGGGTAGCGGTGCACGTGGATGGCGCCCATCTGGGTCTCGTCGACGTCGCGGATCACGCCGCGGGTGACGAGGTCCTCGAGGACGCGTTCGCGCAGCCGGTGGCGCAGGCGCTGCACCCACTGCGCGGGCGTGTGCGGGTCGTCCGCGGCGGCCTTGGCCAGCACCAGGTCGGCGATGGGCTCCCCGGTCGGGGTGGGGTCGTTGACGACGATGTTGCCCGCGACGTAGGCGATCCGGCCGGCCAGCGCGAGATCGACCAGCACCGCCGCGGCCATGCCGAGGTCGAGTCCGATGCGGGAACCGGTCGCCTTGCCGGTCTGGTCGTCATACGCGAGGAGAAGAAGCTCCTCAGCGAGCGCGATGGAGGTCATGCCGGGAACGATAGTGGCCGGTGTCACCCGCGCAACGACCAGCCGTCCGTTGAACGGCTACTTTTCGGCGAGGTCGTCCCGGATGATCCGCGCCAGGTACGACTCACTGCGCAGTTCGTGCGCCTGATACTTGTACCGCAGCTTGTGAACGAACGACCCGGCCGTCATCACGCGGAAGGCTTCCGGGTCGTAGGGCTGGAGCATCGCGTTCTGCAGAGCGTGCGGCGGCCGGGAGTTGAGTCGCTGCCCCTCGTCCCACTCGGCGCGAAAGCGGTCGTCGAGGTGGTACAGCATCTCGAAGACGTGATGCAGCAGGAAGTAGTCGATGAGTTCCGCGCGCTTCTCCCACCACAGGAAACAAGCGGCACGCCACAAGTGCACGGCGTAGCTGCCGGGCCGGCTCGCCAGGAACCAACTGGATATATAGGGCCCGGTGTAGTTGAACGCGAAGAGGGTGGACCGGGCCAGCGCCGCGTCCACATGGGGCCGCAGCGGCTCGGTGACGTAGCAGGTGCCGTCCACCCAGATACCGCCGAACTTCTCCAGCAGGAGCAGTCGTAGCAGATCGGAGAAGTGGGTACGGTTGCCGTTCAAGGCCGCGGACAGATCCTCGGGCACCTCGACATAACTGCTCAGGTTGTCGTCGGTCAGCTCGTGAACCCGGGAGCCCGGATTGTTCGCCTTCAGCGCAGCCAAGCAGGCCCGCACCACCGGCGGCGCGAACTCGAAACCCTGCCCCCAGTAGATGAAGATCGGTTGGTCGAAGGTCGTGCCGACCCGGGCGGCGAGCCGGGCCTCCGCTTGGCGACGGATCTGCTCGAGGTGCTCGGCAACGAAGATTCCCAGCTCACGGCGGGCGCCGAAGGACTTGACGTCGAGGTCGAGCACCGCCGGCCCGTCGAACGGCAACTCGATATCGTGCATCAGGGCGGCGGCAGACGCGCGCTTGCTGTCGGCGCGGCGGCCGAGCTTGTCGTATGCGAAGGCAAGGGCGTAACCACGTTCATACGCCTCTGGACGCTTGGCCACCGAGTCCTTGAGCAGTCGCTCGGCTGCCACCCAGGATCGCTGCCGGAGCGCGAGCCGACCCAGCTGGTACGCCGCTTCACCGTCGGAGTCCCCGGCCTTGACCAGCTTCCGGAGCGCCTTGCGAGCCGGCGTCTCCTCGCCGAGCGCGATCCGCACCCGCGCGGCGGACGACTGGCTACCTTCGAGCCGGTCGAGCAGCGCGCGCGCCTCGACGGTCGCTCCCGCCTCGGCCAGCCGTACCGCCTCATCGGCGATCGCGGCCGGGGCGACTCCGTCACGGACCCGCAGCGTGCGGCGAGACGGGGACGCGTGTGGTTCGCCGAGCCACTCGTAGGTGTGGAAGTCGTCGGCGTCCGTCGAGCCGTCGAAATACCTGACCGGATAGTCCGTCTCGGTGAGCATCAACGAGTACCAGTAGACGGCACCGTTGCCCTGGGACATTCCGCTGATGAGCCTGATCCATACCGCTTCGGCGGCCGCGGGCACGGTGAACGTCGCGCTGATGCGGTGATGGCCGTACTCGTTGCGGGCCGGAGCGGACCGCGCGAGGCTCCAGGTGATCGCGCCGTCCACGACACAGCCGGGCACGAGCCGCAGCGCGGCCGGATTGAGCGCGCCGGTGAGTGGTGCGTCGAGGAATACGCCCACGCTCGCGGTGTAGGTCGCCCCGGGACGCATACCGAGCCTGAACTGCCCCGAGGCGTTGCGCCCGCCGGGCGCGATGTGGGTGTCATTGTTGTCGTTGCGGCCGCTCACCCGGACACCGGTCACCCCGGGCAGCCCGGGGATGGCTGTCGGCTCGCAGACGGCATGCACGTGGACGTAGGTGCCGCCCTTCTCGACCGGCTGGTCGATCGGTCCGCGGAAACCGGGATTCGGCACCAGGTTGACGACCGGCGTGACCGGCCCTGCCACGTCCCCATCCGTCTTGATCCGGCGTGCCACAGCATCGCGTGCTCGTACGATGCCACTACGCAGCCCTATACCCGCCGGCATCACCGCCGCCCCCGCTCGCCCTCGGCCAGCATGACGTCGATCAGCCGCGCGGTGGCCTGGCCGTCGTCGAGATCGCAGGCCTTGGCGGCGAATGCGCGATACCGGTCGGTGTACTCGGCGGCGACGATGTCGACGTCCCGGATGGCCGCCACCACCTCGTCCGACGTGGCGAGCAGCGGGCCGGGTGCCTCCTGCTCGAAGTCGAAGTAGAAGCCGCGCAGCTTGTCGCGGTAGTGCGCCAGGTCGTAGGTGAAGAACAGCATCGGCCGCCCGGTGTTGGCGAAGTCGAACATCACCGACGAGTAGTCGGTGATCAGGACGTCCGCCGCGGCCAGCAGGTCCGCCATGTCGGGATACGTCGACACGTCGTAGACGAACCCCTCGCCGTTGCCCGGGATCTCGTCGACGACGTTCGGGTGCCGTCGCACGAGCAGCGCGTGATCGTGACCCAGCTTCTCCGCCGCGTCGTCGATATCGATCTTCATGGAGATCTTGTAGCTGCCGCCGCTGTACTCGTCGTCACGCCACGTGGGCGCGTACAGGACGAGCTTCTTGCCTTCCGGGATCCCGGCCGCCCGGCGGACCCGCTCCTTGATCTCCGCCCGGTCCCTGAACAGCAGGTCGTTGCGGGGGTAGC
Organism: Actinoplanes sp. NPDC049548; assembly: GCF_040676695.1. Classification (NCBI taxonomy): domain Bacteria; kingdom Bacillati; phylum Actinomycetota; class Actinomycetes; order Micromonosporales; family Micromonosporaceae; genus Actinoplanes; species Actinoplanes sp. NPDC049548. The sequence continues at coordinate 558,440 of NZ_JBFAPM010000001.1, read as the reverse complement.
CGATCTCCATGAGCTCGCCCTCGTACCGGAAGGCACGGCGCAGGATCGGCGTGCTGAACGTGTTCGGGGAGACCAGGAAGCTCCAGTTCGGCGCCTCCAGCGCCAGTTTCTCCAGATAGCGGCGGTCGGTGAACTGCACGTCGGCGATGTCGAAGCCGATCCGCTTGAGCGGCGTGCCGTGCCACGTCTGCACCACGACCTGTCCCGGGCGGCGTACGAACCACTCCGGCAGGTGCTGGTTCGTGACGATGTAGCGGGAGGTCGCCAGGGACTCGTACCAGCGGCGGCTCCACAGCGCGACCGGCTCGGCCGTGTGCGGCAGCGGGGCCTGGCCGTCGTTCGTGACCCACTGGTGCTCGAGCGGCACGCCGCGCGCGACCAGCTCCTCGTGAACGGCGCGCGGGCTGTCCGAATACTGCCGGCCGGTGAAGCTGTTGTAGAGCACGACGTCGCGCAGCGGCTCCTCCCGCAGCGCCGGATACTCCTTCGTGCGCAGCCGGGACTGGTTGGCGCGGCCCCGCTCCTCGTCGCTGAGCGCCGTGCGGACGCGCAGGACCACGCGCTCGTCGGTCAGCCACTCGAGCGAGACCCGGGGCGCGTCACCGGCCAGCGGCAACGGCAGCGACGCCATGGCGCCGGCGAGGGCGGGCAGCGGCTGCACCGGACCGTTGCCGTCGCGGTACAGGACGTTCCACATGCCCGTACGGATGCGGATGTGGGCGCCGAAGTTGGGCACCGCGATCGGGTCGACCTCGACGGACCAGGTGCCGTCGGCGGCCATCTCGACGGGGAAGCTCCAGGTCTCCCGGGCGTTGAACGGCCGCAGCACCAGCTTGAAGTCGTCGACCGGCCCGTGGATCCGACCGGTGAACCGGAACCGGCGGTCCGCGGTGCTCACGGCGGTCAGCACCGGGCCGGTCGGCATGGCGACCAGCTGGGCCTCGCCGGAGAGCGCGGCGTGCACGTGGACGCTGAGGGCACCGAGGTCGATCGGCTCCCAGGCGAAGTCGTCGGCGATGCCGCAGGCCACGATCCCGCTGCGCTTGGTGCCGACGGCCAGCTCGATCCGGAACCGGTCGGTGGGCTCGGCGATCCGCAGCGGCCGGAAGGTGTGCCCCTCGGGCTGGAGGTCGGCGACCGGGATCCGGAAACGGAAGCGTTCACCGTCGAGCTCGATGGGGTACCGCCGCCAGGTCAGGCCCTCGACCCGCGACAGCGTCACGCTGGTCACCGGCGCGTCGCCGTGCAGCCTTCCCTCGATCTCCACGTGGTCGCCGTTCAGGCGCCCGCCGGTCAGCCGCGCCGGCACCCGCTCCACCCGGACCCGCAGCCGGCCCCGCTTGATGAAGGGGGTGATCCGGACGTCGTCCCCGACATCCAGGCCGGTCAGCTTGATCGGGTTGGCCGGCTGACCCATCTCCAGCGAGCCCTTGCTCATCTGGCCGAGACCGACGACACCCATGACCACGGTCCAGGTGCCGTTGTGCCACGCGCCTTCGGGGGTACGCAGGGCCTGCACGTCGACCACGGCGTCGAAGCCGGACCAGTCGTAGGTGGTCTGCGCGGAGCCGTGGTCGGCGGTGGCGTCGATGCACCGACGGTTGATCAGCAGCGTGCGCTTGGTCCGCCGGCCCGAGTCCTCCTTCAGCCAGATCAGCCGGGACGTGCTCCACGCCCGCGCCGAGGGCTGGCCGGGGATGAACGCGTGCCCCCGGATGTGCAGCTTGCCGTCGCGCCAGGAGACGTCGTGCACCTTGGTGCGCGGCCTCGGCGTACCGGCCGCGAACAGCTCGGGCGGCAGCTGCGGCAGCTTCTCGTGGTACAGGTCCATGTCGTGGTAGCGGCGCAGGCCCTTGCGGGCGATCCGGCGCTGCTTGCGCACGACCGGGATCAGCTCGAGCAGCTCGGGCAGCATCCGGTTGCGGATCAGCGTCCAGATCACGCGCTGGTGCGCCGGCAGCTCGAGGATCGCCTCCGGGTCGATGGTGTCGAGGTACTCGTTGGTCCGCTCCATGAAGACCTGGCGGTACTCGTCGTCGACGCTCGGCAGGACCCGGACGAAGAGGTTCAGGTCGCCGGTCAGCACCGACTCGTCGTAGAGCCGCTTGGTGGCATGGTGACCCGAGTCACCGAGCAGCCGGCTGACCTGCCAGCAGTTCTCGAGGCGGTCGGTGAAGGCCTTCAGCTCCTCGCGCCGCTGGGTGATCGACTTGTCGTCGCCCTCGCGCTCCCGCCAGTAGTAGATCGGCACGTCGATGACGTCGACGCTCTTCGCGAGCACGTGCAGCGGAACGGTGACGGGGGTGTCCTCGTACAGGACGCCCTCCGGGAAGCGCAGCCCCTGCGAGTCCCAGAAGCTCTTGCGGTAGACCTTGTTCCACGCCGTCCGGTCGCCGAGCAGGGCCGGCTGCTGGTCGACGTGGGTCCGCAGCTTCGTGCGCTGGAAGATGTCCCGGTGCATGGCGGACTGGATCAGGCCCTTGCTGCTGAGCCGCATGACGTTGCCGCAGGCGAAGTCCGAGCCGGTCTTCTCGAGGATTCCGACGAGCAGCTCCGCCGTGTACGCGGGGACCACGTCGTCGCTGTCCATGAACATCAGGTAGTCGCCCGTGACGTGCTCGAGGCCGGTGTTGCGGGCCGCGCCGAGCCCCGCGTTCGCCTTGCTGACGAGCCGGAAGCGCGGGTCCCGGGCGGCGAACCGCTCCGCGATCGCTGCGCTACCGTCGGTAGACCCGTCATCGACCATGATCACTTCCAACGCGCTGCGGTACTGCCCGGCCAGGGACTCCAGACACTCGTCCAGGTACGGGGCGACGTTGTAAATGGGCACGACGACACTCAGCAGGGGGCTTGCCATTCGGGCAGAATAGAGCAGCCCCTCAAGGCGCCGTGCGCACACCTGTCAATCCACACCGTTTAGGGTGTCGGCCGTGCAATCCATCCTCGCGACCCTCGGCTACCTTCTCTCTCCGGACGGTGAAGAGGTCCTGATGATCAGGCGGGACACGCGGCCGGACGACATTCATTTCGGCTACTACAACGGCCTCGGCGGGAAGCTGGAGCCCGACGAGGACGTGGTGTCCGGCATGCGCCGCGAGATTCGCGAGGAGGCCGGCCTCGAATGCGTCTCCGTCGATCTCGCCGGCACGATCTCGTGGCCGGGTTTCGGCCGCCACGGCGAGAACTGGTTCGGTTTCCTGTTCCGCATCCCGCAATGGACCGGCACCCCGTTGTCCGCCACCGCCGAAGGCAGCCTGCACTGGGTCCCGAAGGCCGACATCCTGGCCGGCCGGATCCCCATGTGGGAGTCCGACCGCCACTTCCTCCCCCTGGTCTTCGCCGGCCGGCCCTTCCACGGCGTCATGCCCTTCCACAACGGCAAAGCAGTCAGCTGGTCACACACCCCGGGTTGACCGCAACCCAAGTCGGATTGCGCCCGTCGGGGCGAAATCCCATCGAGCTCCGCTCGATCAGAAGCGCGGCATGCCGCCGAACTGGCGGTCGCCGGCGTCGCCGAGGCCGGGGACGATGTACATCTTCTCGTTCAGGCCCTCGTCGATCGACGCCGTCACCAGGCGCAGCGGTAGCCCGGAGTCCTTCAGGCGCTGGATGCCCTCGGGCGCGGCCAGCACGCAGCACACGATCACGTCGGTGCAGCCGCGGTCGACCAGCAGCTGACAGCAGTGCACCAGCGAACCACCGGTGGCCAGCATCGGGTCGAGGACCAGCACCGGCAGGCCGGAGAGGTCCCCGGGCAGCGACTCCATGTAGGCGCGCGGCTCGTACGTGTCCTCGTCGCGGGCGAGGCCGACGAAGCCCATCGACGACTCGGGCAGCAGCGCCAGGGCCGAGTCCGCCATGCCCAGGCCGGCCCGCAGGACGGGGACGATCAGCGGCGGGTTGGCCAGCCGGGTGCCCTGGGTCGGCGCGACGGGCGTGCTGATGGGGAACTGCTCGACGGCGAAGGAGCGCGCGGCCTCGTACACGACCATGGTGGTCAGCTCGTGCAGGGCGGCGCGGAACACGCCGGAGTCCGTCTGGGCGTCGCGCATGACGGTGAGTCGGGTCTGGGCCAGCGGATGGTCAACGACGAGTACGTCCACGCCGCTCAACCTACCGGGGTTCTCCAAGATCAACTGTCGGTGGGCTGCGTAGAATCGTTCTCATGACTGCGACGACGACGTCGAGGCTGCCCGACCTGTCCGGTTCCGCCTTCAACCTCCGGTCTTTCCTGCACGGACTGCCCGGGGTGGACAAGGTCGGGGTCGAGGCACGGGCGGCGGCCCTCGGCACCCGGTCGGTGAAGACCAGCGCCAAGGCGGCCGCCATCGACCTGGCGATCCGGATGGTGGACCTCACCACGCTGGAGGGCGCCGACACCCCCGGCAAGGTCCGCGCGCTCTCCGCCAAGGCACTGCGCCCCGACCCCGCCGACCCGAGCTGCCCCAGCGTCGCCGCGGTCTGCGTCTACCCCGCCATGGTCCCCGTCGCCGCCGAGGTGCTGCGCGGCACCGGAGTGCACCTGGCCAGCGTGGCGACGGCCTTCCCGTCCGGTCAGGCACCCCTGGACGTCAAGCTCGCCGACACCCGGGACGCCGTCGCCGGCGGCGCGGACGAGATCGACATGGTGATCAGCCGGGGCGCGTTCCTGTCCGGCCGTTACGAGCACGTCTTCGACGAGATCGTCGCCGTCAAGGAGGCGTGCGGCACCGCGCATCTCAAGGTGATCCTCGAGACGGGCGAGCTGGGGACGTATGACAACGTGCGCCGCGCCTCGTGGCTGGCGATGCTGGCCGGCGCCGACTTCATCAAGACCTCCACCGGCAAGGTGCCGCAGGCGGCGACCCTGCCGGTGACGCTGGTCATGCTCGAGGCGGTCCGCGACTTCCGGGCCCGGACCGGGCGCCAGGTCGGCGTCAAGCCCGCGGGCGGCATCCGCACCACCAAGGACGCCATCAAGTACCTGGTGCTGATCAACGAGACCGTCGGCGACGACTGGCTCGACCCCGACTGGTTCCGCTTCGGCGCCTCGTCGCTGCTCAACGACCTGCTCATGCAGCGCACCAAGCTCACCTCCGGCCACTACGCCGGCCCCGACTACTTCACGCTGGATTGATGGGGATGTTCGAATACGCTCCCGCGCCCGAGTCCCGCTCGGTCGTCGACATCGCACCCTCGTACGGTCTCTTCATCGACGGCGAGTTCGTCCCGCCCGCCTCCTCCGGCGGGGTCTTCAAGACCGTCAACCCGGCCACCGAGGAGGTCCTCGCCGAGGTCTCCACCGCCGGCCCCGAGGACGTGGACCGGGCGGTGGCCGCCGCCCGGCGTGCGTTCGGGCCCTGGTCCGCGCTGCCCGGCGCCGAGCGCGCCAAGTACCTGTTCCGGATCGCCCGCATCATCCAGGAGCGCTCCCGCGAGCTGGCCGTCCTCGAGTCGCTCGACAACGGCAAGCCGATCCGGGAGTCCCGCGACGTCGACCTCCCGCTCGTCGCGGCCCACTTCTTCTACTACGCGGGCTGGGCCGACAAGCTGAAGTACGCGGGCTTCGGCGAGGACCCGCGCCCGCTCGGCGTCGCCGCCCAGGTCATCCCCTGGAACTTCCCGATGCTGATGCTGGCCTGGAAGATCGCCCCGGCGCTGGCCACCGGCAACACCGTGGTGCTCAAGCCGGCCGAGACCACCCCGCTCTCGGCGCTGTTCTTCGCCGACGTCTGCCGCCAGGCCGACCTGCCCCCCGGCGTCGTCAACATCGTCACCGGCGCCGGCGAGACCGGCCGCACGCTGGTCGAGCACCCCGGCGTCGACAAGGTGGCGTTCACCGGCTCCACCGAGGTCGGCCGGCAGATCGCCCGCTCGGTCGCCGGCACCCGCAAGCGGCTCACGCTGGAGCTGGGCGGCAAGGCGGCCAACATCGTCTTCGACGACGCCCCGATCGACCAGGCCGTCGAGGGCATCGTCAACGGCATCTTCTTCAATCAGGGTCACGTGTGCTGCGCCGGCTCCCGGCTGCTCATCCAGGAGTCGATCTACGACGAGGTGCTCGAGTCCCTCAAGCGCCGGATGGCCACGCTGCGCGTCGGCGACCCCCTGGACAAGAACACCGACATCGGCGCGATCAACTCGGCGGAGCAGCTCGAGCGCATCCGTACGCTGTCCGACATCGGCGCCGAGGAGGGCGCCGAGCGCTGGTCCCCGCCGTGCACGCTGCCGGCGCAGGGCTTCTGGTTCGCCCCGACGATCTTCACCGGCGTCACCCAGGCGCACCGGATCGCCCGTGAGGAGATCTTCGGCCCGGTTCTGTCGGTGCTCACCTTCCGCACCCCGGCCGAGGCGGTCGAGAAGGCCAACAACACCCCGTACGGGCTGTCCGCCGGCATCTGGACCGAGAAGGGCTCGCAGATCCTCGCCGTCGCCGACAAGCTCCGCGCCGGGGTGGTGTGGGCCAACACGTTCAACAAGTTCGATCCGACGTCGCCGTTCGGCGGCTACAAGGAGTCCGGTTACGGCCGTGAGGGCGGCCGGCACGGCCTGGAGGCGTACCTTGCCTGAGTCTTCCTCGTCCCGCTCGCGCAAGACCGCCCCCGCAGCGGCCGGGAAGGCCGTCGCGGTCCGGAGGTCGTCGCCGGTCAAGGCGGGCGCCTCCGCGAGCGTGCCGGCCGTCGCGCCCGTCGCCCCGCCGGCTCCGGCCGGCCGCCTGGCCGTACGCAAGACCTACAAGCTGTTCATCGGCGGGGCGTTCCCGCGCAGCGAATCAGGACGGACCTATCTCGTGGACGGCGACAACGTGGCGCTCGCCTCCCGCAAGGACGCGCGGGACGCCGTTCTCGCAGCCCGCAAGGCGCAGCCCAAGTGGGCCGGGGCCACCGCCTACAACCGCGGCCAGGTGCTCTACCGGGTCGCCGAGATGCTGGAGGCCCGGCACGCGGAGTTCGTCGCCCGCGGTGTCCCGGCCGCCGAGGTGGAAGCCGCCGTCGACCGCTGGGTCTGGTACGCGGGCTGGGCCGACAAGATCGCCCAGGTGCACGGCGGCGCCAACCCGGTAGCCGGCCCGTTCTTCAACATCTCCGCGCCGGAGCCCACCGGCGTCGTCGCGGTGGTCGCGCCGCCGTCCTTCCTCGGCCTCGTCAGCGTCATCGCGCCGGCCATCGTCACCGGCAACACAGTCGTGGTGCTGGTCGCCGCCCCGCAGGCCGCCATCACTCTCGCCGAGGTGCTGGCCACGTCCGACGTGCCGGGCGGAGTGGTGAACATCCTCACGGGGCACGCCGCGGAGACGGCCCCGTGGTTGGCGTCCCACGACGACGTGAACGCGCTCGATCTCACCGGGGTGACCGATCCGGCGCTCGCCGCCGAGCTCGAGCGGTCCGCCGCCGGCAGCCTCAAGCGAGTCGTACGCCCACCCGCCGAGGAGCTCGACTTCGCCTCCGACCCGGGCCTCGGTGCGATGACCGCACTGCTCGAGACGAAGACCGTCTGGCACCCGAAGGGCTTCTGAGCCACGGCGAGTGGGGACGCGGTCGGCCCGCGTCCAGGTCCGAATACTAAGGTGTGCCCTGACTCACCCATCCGAACAGCTTGCGAGAACCAACCCGGAGGTCACCGTGGCCAGCCAGACGCCCGAAGAGGCCGCAGAAACCTCGTCGGCCAGCCAGGGCCGATCCGGCCGCGCGCTCTGGGACGAGGTCCGCGTCTCCCCGGTGGAGATCGCCATGCCGGGTGGCGTCGCGCTGACGCTGCGGGCGTACAGGACGGCCTCGGAGCTCACCCCCACCGAGATCGAGGCCGACGAGGACGACCCGTTCGAGGCGCGGGAGCGCGCGGCGGCCGCGCGCGCCGCCGAGGACGAGGAAGTGATCGTCGACGAGGAGTTCGCCGCGCTGGTCGCCGAGGGCGAGGCCGACCCCAAGGACCGCAAGTCCGGCGGGTCGCTGCGCAACGAGGACGGCGAGATCGTCGAGGAGCCCGACCCGGAGGACTTCAAAGACGACGAATCGGACGAGGCCGCGCAGCAGGCGGACGACGAGGAAGTGCCGATCTTCCTGAGCCACCGCGGCAAACTGCTGGCTTTCAAGACCCCCGAATCGCTGGTCTCCTTCATTCAATCGGGTGCTCCGCACGACCTCGCACAACTCGACACCTGGGCCACTGTGGCCGAGCGGGTACAGTCGTCCGACGTCGACCCGCTGCCGGAGGATCGCTACGAGCTGGACCTCGTGGTGGAGAACCTGCGCGGCGGTCACGACACATGGGACCTGCCGCTGCTCATCGCAGCCGGCGAGGTGGCCCGCGACCTGGGCCACGCGCTGAGGCTGAAGTCGGTGATCCTGGCACTGGCGCCGGGCTCGCCGCTCGACGACCTGGACGAGTCCCTGCGGTCCGCGGAAAGTGGCGGAATGGGCGGTTTCTTCGGTCGTCGCAAGCTCCGTAAAATCGGGGCGCAGCAGGCGAGTCTGGGATGGCGCTCGGTAATCGGCAAGATCTCTGCCGCTGTGGACTGGCGCGACTGACCCCTCACCAGGGACCATCAGTCCTTGGTCGAAGCGATGAGGTCACCCGGGGAGGAGGACGACGCCGTGGCGCTCGTGCGCGTGTACTGCGGTCTGGCGTCGGCTGATGAGACGGTGCGATCGGCTTCGGCCGGGTCGGCCCTGACCATCGCCGTGGTGGACGACGCGGGGCGGCTGCTCGGCGTCCACGAGGTCAGCGACGACCCAGCCGGGTACGCCCAGCTGGGGATGCTGCTCGTGGAGCGGACCAGCGGGTTCGCCGAGGCTGCGGTGGCCGCGGACAGCGACGACCACATGGTCACCTCGCTGTTGACCGCCGCCGGACGCCCCCTCGTGGTCGCCGACGACGACACCGCCGACGACTTCGCCGAGCGCTTCTGCGACGACGACTCCCCCGAGGAGATCGCCGCACCGCCGGCGGCCCGCCGCGCCGTCGGCCTCGCCCGCGCACTGCAGGCCGGTGCAATCGCGGCCGTCACCATCCCGGCGCCCCGCGAGCTGGTCAGCTACAAGCCCGTGCTCGCCGCCCACATCGCGATGCTCAACGGGCGCTACTCCGCCTCCATCGCCCTGCGCGAGGTGCTTCGCGAGCTGTATCCGGCGGCGCTGCGGGCGTACCCGGATCCCGCCCACCCGCTTGCCCTCGCTGTGCTCGACGCGGTGCCCGAGCCCGGGCGCCTGACCGCCCGCGGCAAGGACCCGCAGCAGATCGCCGAGGAGGTCGCCGCCGAGCTCACCCGCGCCGGCGCCGGCACCGAGGACCAGGTCGTCTCGGCCGTCACCGCGCTGCTCGTGGCGATCAGCGAGTCGCCCCGCCGCGGCGGCGTCAACAAGGCTCTCGCCCCGGCCGCCGCCGATGCCGTCCGCCACGCGCTCGCCGCCGTCCGCTCCTGCGACTCCGCGTGCGAGGCCCTGATCGGCACGCTCGCCGCCCGCGTCAGCCAGCAGGCCACCACCGGCGTGGCCGGCCGTCGCCAGGCCGGTTCCCGCCGCGCCGCCGACCCGGACACCTCCTCGGCCCTTCCCACCCGGCCGGCCTCCGGTCTCCCGACCCGCCCCTCCTCCGGCGTCCCGGCCCGCGCCGGCGACACGCGCATCGGCCGCCGCGGCCGCCCCGAACCCGCCGCCGCGGGCAACGGCCCGGTCACGCCCCGGCCCCTGACCACCCCGCCGGTCGCCCCGGAGCCGGTCATGCCGCCGCCGCTGGCCCCGCGCCCGGTCACGCCGCCGCCGGTAGCCCCGGCAGCGAGCCTCCCGACCCGCACCCCCGACCCGGCGAGCCGCCCCGTCTCGGTGCCGCCGCCCCCGCCGGGCATGACCCCCATCACGCCGGGCTCCCGCCCGTCCTCGGTCCCCCCGGCCGACGCGGGTCAGCCCTTCCGCCCCACCCTGACCAACGCCGCCATGAGCAGCGCCCGAGCCGAACGCCAGCGCACGGTCATCCCCCCGAGCTCCCGCACCTCGAACGGCGCGACGGACTACTCGCTGCCCATGCCCATCCAGCGCTCGACCTCCGACACCCCGGAACCGGGCTCCCGCGCCAACTGGCCCCTGCTCAACACCGACGACGCAGCCACCCCGCCGGCCGCCGCGGTGAGCAGCCCGCCCGCCGACGGCCGGGTCAAGCCCCCGTGGCAGGACATGCCCAAGGAGCCGCCGGCCCTGCGCCTGGTCGAGTCGGGCCTGGGCGGCCTCGAGAACACCCCGCCGGACGTCACCGCCGTCACCGACCCCCCGCCCCTGCGCCTGGTCGACGACCGCAACGGCCGCGCCGGCCGCCTCACCGCCCGCCGCACGGCCCCGACGCTCACCGCCCTCGACCGCAGCACGACCCCCCCGGTCCCCGCAGAGGGCGACGGCGACCTCCTGATCTTCGCGGCGGCCCGCTCCGCCTGGTTCACCGGTCACGACGAGTCGTCCTCCCCGGCAGACCTGGACTGGACCAGCCCGATGGACACCGGCTGGCGCGCCGCCGAGAAGGCCGCGGCCCCGGCGGTCGCCGCCGAGACCTCGGCAGGCCTCCCCAAGCGAGTGCCTCAGGCCAACCTCGTCCCGGGCTCACCCCTGCGCGAAGAACGCCCCCTCCGCATCGTCCGCGACGCGGCAAGCATCGCCGCGCACACGACGGGCTACTTCCGCGGCTGGCGCCGAGGCCAGGAGATCGGCGGCTACGCGATCGGCGGGCGGCCCGGGCGCGAGTCGGCCGGAGGCTGGGACTTCAGCCGGGACGGGCAGGAGTCCGAGGACTACCGGAACGCGGGCTTCCCGGGTCGCTGAGCTGGTCGCCCGAAGGTCTGGAGCGGCCGGCCGCGGCCGATCTTCCGCTCGCTGCGATCCGGTTCGCTGATATGCGGGTGGCCCGCCTTGTCGCAGCGCAGGCTGGACGCCCGGCAGAGGTCGGCGACACCCGCTCTTCGTGGACTGAGCGACTCCTGGAAGGCTTAGCCTCCGAGGCTGGTACTCGCCCAGCCGGCAGCGGGGTTTCGTGGCGCAGCGGCTCGCTCAGCCCACCGCAGCTACCAACGCATCGGCGGCCGAAATACGCTTCCCGGATGACGTCAGCCATGATCGAACTGGATGACGGCGCCCGGCTGCGGACGTGGACCGCCGACAAGGTGGCCTCGTGAGCTTCCCGTCGTTCTGATCCACGGCGGTCCAGGCGTACCCGACTATCTGTCCCCGGTCTCCGACATGATCGACGACATGTGCATCGTCCATCGCTATGACCAGCGGGGCACGGGCGGATCAACGTGGAAGGGGAAGCACACGCTGACCCGCCACCTGCACGACCTGGCGTTGTTGCTGGACGCATGGGGTCACGACAAGGCCGTCCTGGTGGGACACTCCTTCGGCACCAACCTGGCGAGTCATTTCCTGCTCACCCACCCCGACCGCGTGGCCGGGCTGGTCCAGCTCGCCGGACCCTTCGTGGGCGGCTGGCGCCAAGCGGACCAAGCGGCACAGCGAGAGCGACGCACCGCCGAGCAGCAGGCCAGACTCGACGAGCTCGAGGCGATCGAAGCGCGCACCGACGGCGAGGAAATCGACTTCCTGACGCTGTCGTGGTGCACCGATCACGCCGACCGAAGCCGGGCTTGGGAGTGGGCGCTCACCTCGGCCCGCACCCTACGACCGATCAACTATGCGATGAACGCCCAGCTGAGTGCCGCAACGAAGGCCGACCCGCTGGAAGCCCACGTACCCGAACTACGCGAGCTGCTACCGGCCGGCTCGATGATCATCGGTGGGGAGGGCGACAGCCGTCCTGCCGACGCGCTGAGGCGACTGGGAGCAAGCCTCGACTGCGAGGTCGTCATCATTCCGAACGCCGGGCACTTCCCCTGGCGGGAGGCACCCGACCAGTTCCGTACGTCATTCCGCGCCGCGGTGAAGAGGCAGATCGGCCCCACCGGCTGAACCGGCCGAGCCGACCCGCGGCGCCGGGCACCGGGCCGAACATCCGCCGGCCGTCCACACCAGCCGGCCAGGGAGCGACCGCCCGCACCACCCCGGGACAGCTGTCGGCGTGCGCCTGAGGGTGCAGAGCGTTGCACGCCCTGATAGCGCTCATCTGGCACCGTGTGGCCATGGTCGATACCGACGCCCTCCTGGCCGCCTACGACGCGCAGATGCGCGTACCGACCGGCGCCGTCCCCACCGGGATGACCTACGAGTACGACGGTCCACTCCTGCGGATCGTCGGCGGGCATGTCGGGCGTATCCGGGCGCCGCGCGATGCCGGCGTCACCAGCGCCGAGCTTGACCGCCTGATCGCCCGGCAGCGGGACTACTTCCGGGCCCGCGGCCAGGGCGTCGAGTGGAAGGTTCGCTCGCACGACCTGCCCGTAGAGCTTCCTGAGCGTCTGGTCGCGGCCGGGTTCGTAGCCGGGGATCCGGCGACGGTGCTGCTCGGCTTCGCCGAGGAGGTGGCCGCCGATCCGGTTCTGCCCGACGGCGTCGTACTGCGGCGCATCAGCTCGGCCGAGGACCTGCGCCGCTTGGCCGATCAGCAGAGCGAGGCGCTGGGACAGGACTGCTCCTGGGTCGCGGCCGACCTAGCCGCCCGCGTGTCGGCTGATCCCGACCAGATCACCATCCTGGCCGCCGAGGCCGGTGACCGGTTCGTCTGCATTGCCCTGGTGGAATACTGCCCCGGCACTGACTTCGTGGCGCTGCTCGGCGGTGCGACTCTGCCGGATTGGCGGGGACGGGGGCTCTACCGCGCCATGATCGCTGCCCGGGCCCGGGAGGCCGTCGCCCGCGGCTTCCGGCTGCTGCACGTCGACGCGTCCTCGGCCAGCGCGCCCATCCTGCGCGGGTGCGGCTTCCACGAGATCGCCATCTCGACGCACTACCAGTGGACGCCCCGGCAGTGAACGGGAAGCCCCGACATGCCGAACGAGGCCGTGGGCCCGGACCATGCAGGATCAGCCGAACCGGCCAGGCACCAGGCACTATCCCCGCCGGGCAACGGCGGCAGACGGCGGGCCATGGATGGCAAGCGTGGGACCTACGCGCCGCCCTGTGACCATCAGGCATGCAAAAGTCCCGCTCTGGCGTGCAGAGCGGGACCTTCGACGGAGCGTCAGGCCGGAGCGACCGCGCGCGAGCGGCGCATCGTCAGGACGTACTCGACGAGCGAGATGAGTACGTTCTTCGTCGACTCGCGGTTGCGGGCGTCGCAGCTGACCACGGGGACGTCGCTGGAGATCGCGAGCGCGTCGCGGACGTCCTGCGCGTTGTGGTACTGCATGCCGTCGAAGCAGTTGATGGCGACCAGGTACGGCAGCCGTCGGTGCTCGAAGAAGTCGATGGCGGCGAAGCAGTCGGCGAGCCGGCGCGTGTCCACCATGACCACGGCACCGATGGCGCCCCGGACCAGTTCGTCCCACATGAACCAGAAGCGTGTCTGGCCCGGCGTGCCGAACAGGTACAGGATCAGGTCCCGGTCGATGCTGATGCGGCCGAAGTCCATCGCCACCGTGGTCGTCGTCTTGCCCGGCACCTGCCGGTTGTCGTCGACGCCCACGCCGGCGGAGGTCATGATGGCCTCGGTGGTCAGCGGGGTGATCTCCGAGACCGAGCCCACCAGCGTCGTCTTACCGACGCCGAACCCGCCGGCGATGACAATCTTCGCCGATGTCACACGTCCGGCGGTCGGCCGGCGCGCCATGTCAGAGCCTGCGAAGTCCACTCAGCACCCTTTCCAGCAGTTCCGTACCCACCGCATCGGTCTCATCCTCCAGCGATGTCGGCTCGTAGACCGCCACCAGGCCGTCGTGGGCCATGTCGGCGACGATCACTCGAGCTACCCCGAGCGGTAGTTGCATGCGTGCGGCGATCTCGGCCAGCGACTGAACTCTGCCGCCGTCACACATCGCCGCGATGTACTGGTGTTCGCTGCCGCCCCGACCCGTACCGGTGGAACGGCCGCGGACGGTGGTCTCAACGAGCGCTTCCAGTGCGATCTCAAGCTTGGGCCGGGTCCGGCCACGGGTCACGGCGTACGGTCTGACCAGTGCGCCGGTCGGCTCATCGCGTTCGGGCATCGTCACCGCTCACCCCATCCCTTGGCCCATAGAAGTGTCCCGTGCTTGTCAAGGTTTTGGACAGATACCGGACGGATCCGGTCCACCATCCGTTCAGCCGAGCACTCCGGCCGCCGAGCGCGGCGCCGGCGTCAGAGCCTCGCCCACGCGGTCGACCAGCAGCGCCATCTCGTAGCCCACCTGGCCGACGTCGCAGCTGCGCGCGGCGAGCACGGCGAACGACGAGCCGTCCGAGATCGACATCAGGAAGAGGAACCCGTTGTCCATCTCGACGACCGTCTGCAGCACCGCACCGCCCTCGAAGCAGCGCGCCGCTCCCTGGGTCAGGCTGACCAGGCCGGAGGCGATGGCCGCCAGCTGGTCGGCACGGTCCCGGGGAAGGTCCCGCGAGGCCGCGAGCAGCAGACCGTCGGCGGAGACCGCGATTGCGTGCGCCACACCGGGAACGCGGTCGGCAAAGTTGGCGAGGAGCCAACCCAGATCCTGCGTACTTGTCATGCCTCATGCTCCTTGCCAGCCTGCGAGGACTGCTGCCCTCCCGGAGTCTCCTCCGGGTTGGTCGATTGATCCTTCGTGCGACCCCGCTGCACCCCACGGTGGTACGCGGACAGAAGCCCACGGACCGCCTCGGGAGTGCGGCGTTGAACGGAGGTCTCGGCCCGGTCGACGCCACCCGGGACGAGCTGTGCCATCGGCGTACGGCGCGGCAGACCGGCCGTCGTCGTGGTCTCCACCGGCATCTCGGCGGCCTTGCGCGCGGCCTGCCAGCCCTCGTCTGCCGCGGTCTGCCAGGGGCTGACCGGACCGCCCACGGAGGTGCCGTTGGCGGCGGCCGCTCCATTGGCTGCGCCGGCGCCGACGGGAGCCGGGTCACGGTCGGCCGTGCGCGTCTCGGGGGACGGTGCCTGCTGGGGCACGCCACCCGAGCGGGCCGGCTCGCCCGTCGAGAACCGCTGCGCGCTGACGACGTCGGCCTGCGCGGCGGACGGGGTGTCGGCCGGCTTGGGCTCGGTGGTCCGCGGCTCCGTGGTCCGGGGCTCGCTGGGCCGCGCGGTCGTGAACCAGGCCGACTCGAGCTCCCGGAAGATCGGCAGCTCCATCGTCTCGTCCGCGAACTGCGACTGCCCGTCGCCCGCGGCCCGCTGGCGGGCGGCGGCCTGCGCGGCGGCGATCTGCGCGGCGGCGGTCGCCTGGGCGGCCGCGGCCTGCTGGGTCGCCGCCTCGTGGGCCGCGGCGGCGGCAGCGGCGGACCGCTCGGCCTCGCTCTGCGACGCCGGCGGCGGCGTCGCGTTCTGCGGGTTGGTCGGGCGCGCCACCTGCGGCTGGGCCCCGGAGCCGGCACGCTCCGCGCGGTAGCGGGGAAGCTCCGCCGTCATGTCCAGGGCGGCCGCGAGGCTCTCCGGGACGTGCGGGGTGGCCTGCTCGCGTTCCGCGGAGACCGGCGGCCAGGCCGGCGGGTTCGCGGCGGGCGGCGCCGAGTGCGGCCGGCTGGTGCTCGGCGGGGCCGAGGTCGGCGGGCCGGACACGGGCGGCGACGACACCGGGCGTCCACCGCCGAACGGCGGGGCGGACGGCACCGGCGGCGCGGAGACCGGCGGCACCGGGGGCGCCGACACGGGCGGCACGAACGGCGAGCGACCCTGCGTCTCCGGGCTCGGCGGAAGCTGGCGCGGGATGGTGTGCCCGAAGGAACCGGTGTCCTCCGGCCTGTACGCCTCGCCGTTGCGGCGCTGCGGCAGGCCGTCGCCACCGGCGAAGCCCTGCGGGCCGGACTGGGGCAGCGGCGGGATCGGCTCGTTGCTGCGCGGGCCGTGGAAGCCGTTCGCGCTGCCGGAGCCGTTGGTGAAGCCGCCTTGGCCACCGAAACCGTTGGCGCCACCGCCACCGAAGCCGTTGGTGCTGCCGCCGAAGCCGTTCGGCTGGTCGAAGCCGTTGGACGGCGCACCGGTCAGGTCGGACCAGGCCGGCGCCGAGCGGCCGCCACCCGTGCCGAGCATGCCGCCCGAGGGCATCGGCGGGTTCGGGTCGAACGGGCGGCCGCCGTTGAAACCACGGCCGTTGGCACCGCTCTCGAGCGCCAGCGGCGCCTCGGCGAACGCCGGGCGGGCCGACTGCTCGACGCGGGCGTTGGAGCCGGCACCCGCCGGGATCCGGCCGGCGGTCTGCGCCGAGGTGAGGACGCCCACCGGCAGGCCGACGTCGGCGACCGTGCCGCGCTCGGTGTCGGCCGGGCGGAGCTCGACCTTGACGCCGTGCCGGTTGGCCAGCCGGGCGACCACGACGAGGCCCATCATCCGGGAGACGGCCACGTCCACCATGGGCGGGTTGGCCAGCCGGTCGTTGAGGTCGCGCAGCTGCTCACGGCTGATGCCGATGCCGCGGTCCTCGACCGAGAGCACCGCACCGTCGCCGAGGCGCCGGGCCTCGACCACGACGTGCGAGTTCGGCGGGGAGAACGCGGTCGCGTTGTCGAAGAGCTCGGCCACCAGGTGGACCATGTCGTTGACCGCGTGCGCGGCCACCTCGATGTCCCGGTCGATCATGCCGAACTCGATGCGCGTGTAGTGCTCGACCTCGGACTGCGCGGCGCGGAGCACGTCGATCAGGGCAGCGGGCTCACGCTGCACGCGGGTGGAGTCGGCGCCGGCGAGAACGAGCAGGTTCTCGTCGTTGCGGCGCATTCGGGTGGCCAGGTGGTCGAGCTGGAAGAGCTCGGCCAGGCGGTCCGGGTCCTCCTCGCCGCGCTCGAGGCGGTCCAGGTGACCGATGAGCCGGTCGACCAGGATCTGCGAGCGGCGGGCGAGGTTGACGAACATCGTCGCGACGGAGGACCGGAGCGCGGCCTGCTCGGCCGCGGTGCGGACGGCTTCCAGGTGGACCGCGTTGAACGCCTCGGTCACCTGCCCGAACTCGTCGCGGCTGCGTACCGGTAGCGGCTCGGCGACCTGGTCAGCCACCTGGGCCGGGGTGAGCGAGCCGGTCAGGGCCGGGTCACGCAGCCGCTCGACCGCCTGCGGCAGGCCGAACTGGGCGACGTTCAGCGCGCCCTGGCGCAGCTCGCGCAGGGAGCGGGCCATCGACCGGGCGACCAGCCAGGCGAAGACGATGGCGAGCAGGAGCAGGCCGAGCAGGATGCTGGTCTCGATGAAGACCCGCCGCTGCACGCGGTCGCGGATGTCGGTGGCCTGGCCCACGATCTCGGTGTCGAGCTTGTTCTCGACGTTGCGGAACAGCTCGTTGTAGCCGACCATCGCGGACTCCCACGACTCCCGGTTGAACGGGATCTGGGTGGACCGGTTGGCGGCGAGGTTCTGCAGCGGCTTGGTCAGGTTGGTGGCCGCCCGGGCCGCCGGGCCGTTGATGACCCGGTCGACGAGCGCCTTGTCGTCGTTCGTGGCGACCTGCCGCATGGCAGCGTCGGAGATCGTGTAACCGGTGTCGGTCAGCAGGAACTCGCGGCGCAGCGCGGGCGTGAAGTCGGAGGCACCGAGCACCCGGTGGCCGACGTCGCGCTGCTGGGAGATGTAGTCCTTGGACCGGGCCACGCCGGCGACCACGCGCAGGCGGTTGCTCAGTGCGGTGTCCTGCGCCAGTTGCGCGGAGGCGTCGCGTACGTTGAGCAGGTCCTCGATGAGGGGGCTGTAGTTGGCCTCGACCTCGGCGGCGTCGAACTGGCCGTTCGCGGTCTGGCTGCGGTAGCCCGGCAGCTCCTCGAGGTTGCGGTCCAGCCGCACCAGCAGGGTGTTGACCTGCGCCGGGATCTCGTCCAGCGCGGCCTTCTGCTGCGAGTAGGGCAGCTTGGCCGCGTCCACCTTCGGGTGCTCGCGGGTGTAGGCGGTCTCCGCCGCCTGACGGTCCGGCGTGTCCGGCTTGGTGGTCGCGATCATCACGCCGTAGGCGCGTTCGTTCTGCAGGTGGTCGACGAGTCCACCGGCGGCCTGCGACAGCACGGACAGCGTGCGGGCGCGCTCGGCGTTGCTGGCCTCGTTGATGTGGTCCATGAGGCCCTGGGTGCCGACGATGATCGTCGCCAGCGTGGGCACGAGCATGATGAGCCCGAGCTTGGACCAGATCGGAAGATCCCGCAGCCGACCGGCCGGCCGGCGGAGACGCGACATGACAGCGTTCGCCGTCTGGGGGCGCTTGCTCACGTCACCGTCCTCCTGATTCGGACCCGGCCTTCGAGTCACCGGGCACCGCTCACGGCCGACTCACCGGGTCGGGCCCCCGAGATTCCATCACGACGAGTGTCAAAGAGAAAGAGCAGCCTGACCCGGACGGTTTGTGTGATGCGAAGTCGCGTCCGAAGAGGCGAACATCACCGGCCGGCCCTCACTGCTCGTATACGAGGGTGTCTCTTTGAGTCACTCGCTTCAGTCGGTGCGGTGGGGTCGCTGCCCGTACCGATCTGGCCCCGACCACCTTCGATCGCGGCAGCACAGACGATTGCTCGCACATGACCGGAGGGCAAGGCAAGATGCCGGATTATGCAGTGTTTGTAGAGAGCCTCTGGCCGAACGGACGACCCGGCTGACCGAATCGCCAGTTTCATGCGACGAAAGTACCCCCGTGTCCCTCATGTCGGTTAAAACGGGACTTCAACCCAACAACTTCGCGTACGCCGGCTTGATCACGTCGTTGATGATGGCCAGCCGCTCGTCGTACGGGATGAACGCGGACTTCATCGCGTTGATCGTAAGCCACTGCAGCTCACTCCAGCCCCAGCCGAACGCCTCGGCGAGCAACGTCATCTCCCGGGACATCGACGTGCCGCTCATCAGCCGGTTGTCCGTGTTGACCGTGACCCGGAAGCGCAGGTCGTGCAGCAGGCCGATGGGGTGCTCGGCGATCGAGGGGGCGGCGCCGGTCTGCACGTTGGACGACGGGCACAGCTCCAGGGGGATCCGCTTGTCGCGCACGTACGACGCGAGCCGCCCCAGCTTGCCCGCGGTGATGTCGTCGACGATGCGTACGCCGTGCCCCAACCGGTCGGCGCCGCACCACTGGATCGCCTGCCAGATCGACGGCAGGCCGAACGCCTCGCCCGCATGGATCGTGAAGTGGAAGTTCTCCCGCTGCAGGTACTCGAACGCGTCCAGGTGCCGGGTGGGAGGGAAGCCGGCCTCGGCACCGGCGATGTCGAAGCCCACGACCCCGGTGTCGCGGTAGCGCACGGCCAGCTCGGCGATCTCCTGCGAGCGGGCGGCGTGCCGCATGGCCGTCAGCAGGGTGCCGATGCGGATCCGCCGGCCCAGCGCCGCCGCCTCCGCACAGCCCTCCGCGAAGCCGGCGTGCACGGCGTCGACCACCTGGTCGAGGGTGAGCCCGCGCTCGAGGTGCTGCTCGGGGGCATACCGGATCTCGGCGTAGACGACGCCGTCGGCGGCCAGGTCGAGCGCGCACTCCTTGGCGACCCGGTGCAGCCCCTCCTCGGTCTGCATCACCGCCACCGTGTGCGCGAACGTCTCCAGGTAGCGTTCCAGCGACCCGGAGTCCGCCGCGGCGACGAACCACTCACCCAGCCGACCCGGATCGGTCTCCGGCAGCTCGTGCCCGACGGCGTCGGCCAGCTCGATGATCGTCGCGGGACGCAGCCCGCCGTCGAGGTGGTCGTGGAGGAGGGCCTTCGGGGCGTTCACGATGTCGGCGTGGGAGATGGCAACCATCAGCAGATGCTAGAGGGAAGCAGCGGATGATCGACGGAGCATTGCCGTACCTGCGGTGCCCGGTGTGCGGCGGAACACTCGCCAAGGCCGATGAACGGACAATTCGCTGCCTCCGCGGGCACTCCTTCGACATCGCGCGGCAGGGGTACGTGAACCTGACGTCGGGCCGTTCGCCCCATTCGGGCGACACTCCCGAGATGGTCGCGGACCGGGAAGCCTTCCTGGCCGAGGGGCACTACGACTTCATCGCGCGGATTCTGGCCGGGGCGGCGGACCCGGGTGACGGCCTGGTCGTGGACGCCGGTACGGGCACCGGCCGCTACCTCGCGAAGGTCCTCGACGCGCACCCGGCCGCCACGGGCCTCGGCATCGACGTCTCCAAGCCGGCGCTTCGCCGAGCGGCCCGCGCCCACCCCCGCGCCGCCGCGGCCCTCGCCGACCTGTGGCGCCCGCTGCCGCTGGCCGACGGCTCGGCCCGGGTGGTCCTCGACGTCTTCGCGCCCCGCAACGGCCCGGAGTTCCGCCGGGTCCTGCGGCCGGACGGCAGCCTGGTCGTCGTCACCCCGGCCCCGGACCACCTGGCCGAGCTGATCGACACCTTCGGGCTGCTCAAGGTGGACCCCGACAAGGCCGACCGGGTCGCGGAGGCCCTGGGCCCGGATTTCACCCAGGTGAGCGTCACGACGGCCCGCCGCACGTTGCACCTCACCGCGGCCGGGACGCGCACGTTGATCGGGATGACGCCGAGCGCCCACCACGTCGCCCCGCAGGCCGACGGAGAGCACCAGGTCACGGTCGCCGTGGAGGTGGCGGTCTACCGGCCGGTCTAGACGGAGAGGTCGACCTCTTCCCACTCCGGCGGGGCACCGTGGTACGGCCCCGCGAACAGCACCGCCCACTCGAGCGCCCATCGTCGCTGCCCGATGGCGTTGCTGTCGGCCTCCCCGGGTGGCCGTACGCCGTCCTTCTCGGCCTCCTGGAACGCCCAGTCCAGGCAGTAGTAGAGGTCGAGCAGCACCGCCGCCTCGATGGCGTCCCGCGGGGCGACCAGCGACCGCGACCGCCACTCGTTGAACAGCTCCCCGCCGGGCAGGTCGGGCATCTGCCGCATCAGCCGGTCCTCCGGCGGCGCGGTCGGGTCGAGGTGCCGGCTCAGGCCGAGCAGCCACGCCAGCGCGAACACCGCGTCGTGGTGCAGCACGAAGGAGCGATGGTCACCCTTCTCACCGACGACGAACTGCCACTCCGGCGGTGTGACGAAGTCCATGAGCCGAGAGTTGAGCAGCCAGCTCATCGCCGCCTCGGTCGGCATGCCGAAGCACCGCGCCACGACCACGTGCAGCACCGCGGCGCGCGCCTCCAGCTCGGCCGTCGGGCGCAGCTCCACGCCGTCGCCCGGCTCCCACACCAGCGGGAAGGCAGGGGGCGGCAGCGGCAGAGCTAGCCGGGTGAGCTCGTCCAGGCTGGCCTCGCGTACCGCTCGGGGATCGGGGGCGGCCTTCATGACCGCTCAGGCTATGCGGTCGATCAGCAGTCGCCCAGAGTCGGGCGCCTGCGACCCGAGGGTGATCGCGCCGGCCGCGTCGGTCCGGGCCGCGGCGATCCGGTCCGGTTCATCGGTACGCAGCTCCAGCAGCACATCACCGGCCCGTACGCGGTCACCCGGCCGCACCTTGAGCACGATGCCGGCCCCGAAGCTCACGGGGTCCTCCTTGCGCGCCCGCCCCGCGCCCAGCCGCCAGGCCGCGACGCCGATGCCGAGCGCGTCGACCGAGGTCACCACGCCGTCCTCGGCGGCGCGCAGCACCTCGGTCTCGCGGGCCACCGGCAGCGGCGCGTCCGGGTCGCCGCCCTGGGCGCGGATCATCGCCCGCCACGAGTCCATGGCGGCCCCCGACTTCAGGGCCGCGGCCGGGTCGGCGTCGATGCCGGCCGCGGCGAGCATCTCCCGGGCCAGCGCGACGGTCAGCTCGACCACGTCGGAAGGGCCGCCGCCGGCGAGCACCTCCAGCGACTCCTGCACCTCGATGGCGTTGCCGACGGTGAGGCCGAGCGGGGTGTTCATGTCGGTGAGCAGCGCGACGGTGTTCACGCCGTGCGCCTTGCCGAGCTCCACCATGGTGCTCGCCAGCTCGCGGGCGGTGCCGAGGTCCTTCATGAAGGCGCCGGTGCCGACCTTGACGTCGAGCACCAGCGCGCCGGTGCCCTCGGCGATCTTCTTGCTCATGATCGAGCTGGCGATCAGCGGGATCGCCTCGACGGTGCCGGTGACGTCGCGCAGGGCGTACAGCTTGCGGTCGGCCGGGGCCAGTCCCTCGCCGGCGGCGCAGATGACCGCGCCGACGTCCTGCAGCTGGCGGACGAACTCGTCGTTGCCCATCCGGGCCCGCCAGCCGGGCACCGACTCCAGCTTGTCGAGGGTGCCGCCGGTGTGTCCCAGGCCCCGGCCGGAGAGCTGCGGCACGGCCGCGCCGCAGGCGGCGACCAGCGGGGTCAGCGGCAGCGTGATCTTGTCGCCGACGCCGCCGGTGGAGTGCTTGTCGACGGTCGGCCGAGTCACGGCGGACAGGTCGAGCCGCTCACCACTGGCGATCATCGCGGCCGTCCAGCGGGCGATCTCGCCCGGCGTCATGCCGCGCAGCAGGATCGCCATCGCGAGGGCGGACATCTGCTCGTCCGCGACGACGCCCTTCGTGTACGCGTCGACGACCCAGTCGATCTGCGCGTCGGACAGCGCCTGCCCGTCCCGCTTCGCCCGGATCACGTCGACGGCCGCGAACTCGCTCATACAATCGCCTCCGCTGGCGCTCCGGCGATTGCACGAGCAACGCACTGAGCCGATGATTCGGTCGCAAGCTCCCTCATTGCTGCTCCCACCTAGTGCCGATGCCTTCCGGCGGTTCCCCTTCACCGGCCCACGACAGCGCGCCCGCGGCGTCCACCACGACGACCCGCGACGTCCGGGTGCGCCCCCAGGTCACCGCCGCGGCGGCGCTCGGGAAGATCGGTCCCTCCTCGAGGATGCCCTTGTCGGCGTCGCTCTCCTGCGGGCTGCCCCCGGACCGCTCCCAGTAACCGGTCCAGACCTGCTCGCCGCCGGAGAGGTCGGGGTGCACGAACACCGTGCCGCGGCCTCGCCAGCGGGCCAGCTGGGCCGGCACGTCCGGCACCGCGGCCGGCCCGGTGACCTTGTCCAGGTCGTCGGGGCCGAACGCGTACGGCAGCAGCTCCGCCATCTTGAGCGGCCGGGGCACCGCCTCGACCAGGCACTCGGGGCCGCCGTGCTCGTAGAGCAGCTGGCGGCAGCGTCCGCAGGGCATGAGCGGCTGCCCGGTGGCGTCGACGCACGAGACGGCGACGAGCCGGCCGCCGCCCGTGGCGTGCAACGACGTCACCAGCCCGCACTCGGCACAGAGCCCCACGCCGTAGGAGGCGTTCTCGACGTTGCACCCCACGACCACCCGGCCGTCGTCCACCAGCCCCGCGACCCCGACCGGGAAGTCGGAGTAGGGCGCGTACGCGTGCCGCATGGCCTCGATCGCCGCAGCCCGCAGCGACCCCCAGTCGATCTCCATGGCGCTGATTCTCCCCCGGTCGGTCAGCTCTTGATGTACGGCTGGCCGTCCGCGGCCGGCGCGCGCACCCGTCCCACCAGGCCCGCCACCGCGATGATCGTCGCGATGTACGGCAGCATGTTGAGGAACTGGCTCGGCACCGGGCTGCCCACCGCGCTCAGGTACGTGGCGAGCTTCTGCGCGAAGCCGAAGAACAGCGCCGCCCCCAGCGCGCCGAACGGCGTCCAGCGGCCGAAGATCAGGGCCGCGAGCGCGATGAAGCCGGCGCCCGAGGTCATGTTCTTGTTGAAGCTGCCGGTGGCCACCAGCGTGAAGTACGCGCCGCCCGCACCCGCGATGACGCCGCCCAGCAGGACGTTGAGGTAGCGCAGGCCGCGGACCCGGATGCCGACGGTGTCGGCGGCGGTCGGGTGCTCGCCGACCGCCCGGGTACGCAGGCCCCACCGCGTCCGGGTGAGCCCGAAGTGCACCGCGAACACCAGGATCAGGGCCAGCCAGACGAGCCCGTTGGTGTGGAACAGCACGGGCCCCACGACCGGGATGTCGGCGAGCCCGGGGATGCGCCACTCCGGCATCTTCGGCGGCTGGTTGTACGCCTGCGCGTCGGGCTGCATGAGCCGCTCGTAGAGGAAGCCGGTGATGCCGAGGGCGAGCAGGTTGAGCACGATGCCGACGACGACCTGGTCGACCAGGTAGCGGATGGCCAGCACCGCGAGGATCGCGGCGATGAGCACACCGCCCACCGCCGCGCTGAGCACGCCGGCCCACACGCTGGTGGCCATCGTGCCGACGAGGGCGGCGCCGAACGCACCCATCAGGAACTGGCCCTCGATCGCCACGTTGACCACGCCGGACCGCTCGCCGAGCACGCCGGCCAGCGCGCCGAGGATCAGCGGCACGGCCAGCTCGAGGGTGCCGCCGGCGGTGTCGACGAGTGGCAGGAACTTGCCCGCGACCTGCCAGCACAGGAACGACAGGACGAAGGCGAGGATGCCGAGGCACAGCACCCAGGTCTGCCACTTGCGCAGCAGGCCGGCGAGCAGCACCCCGCCGGCCGCCAGGGTGAGGATCCCGAAGAGGATCGCGCCGAACTGCCCGTTGATCGACAGCGCGGCGCCCTCGGCGTCCTCGCTGAGGGTGAACCTGGCGGTCTCGGAGGCCGCGAGGGCGCCGAAGACGATCGTCGCCACCAGGCCGATGAACGCCACCCCGAC
This sequence comes from Actinoplanes sp. NPDC049548, assembly GCF_040676695.1. Taxonomy (NCBI): domain Bacteria; kingdom Bacillati; phylum Actinomycetota; class Actinomycetes; order Micromonosporales; family Micromonosporaceae; genus Actinoplanes; species Actinoplanes sp. NPDC049548. Next base: position 533,929 of record NZ_JBFAPM010000001.1, on the reverse strand, counting down.
GCCGAGGCGCCGCTGGCGGTCCCAGAACGGCGTGGGTGCCGCGGCCGTGGTGGTCTCCTGCACTGTCGCCGTGGACACGCCGGTCACCAGCCCTTCGCCATCGAGGCGCCGAGCCGCGCGGAGCGAGCGGCGCGCAGTTGGAAGATCGCCTTCACCAGGGCCGGTGCGGCGATGAAGATGACGATCAGTGCCTGGAGCACGGTGACGAGCTCCAGGGAGATGCTGGAGAACGACTGCATGCGGTTGCCGCCGGCACGCAGGGCGCCGAAGAGGATCGCCGCCAGCAGCGTGCCCCAGGGCCGGTTGCGGCCGAGCAGGGCGACCAGCAGGCCGTCGAAGCCGATGTTGCCCGCCACCTGCGTGGTCAGGGCGTGCGCCGTGCCCAGGACCTGGGTCGCTCCGCCGAGGCCGGCGAGGCCGCCGGCGGTCACCATGAGCAGCGTGTACGTCCTGGCGACGCTGATGCCGGCGGTCTTGGCGGCGGCCGGGTTGTGCCCGACGGCCCGCAGCTCGAAGCCGAACGCGGAGCGGTTGAGCAGCCACGCGACACCGGCGGTGGCCAGCACGGCCAGCACGATGCCGAGGTTGGCCCGCAGCTCGCCGCCGAACGAGGGCAGCTGCGCCGACCCGTCGACGGTCTTGCTGATCGCGTCGCTGCGCCCGGGCTGCTGCACCCCCTTCTGCAGGATCAGCCAGCCCAGGAACAGGGCGGCCGTGTAGTTCATCATGATCGTGACGATGACCTCGTGGGCGCCGGTGCGGGCCTTGAGGATGCCGGGCACGAAGCCCCAGAGCGCGCCGCCGAGCAGGCCCGCCAGCAGCGCCGCGAGCAGGTGGATCACCGGGGGCAACGGCAGCGCGAAGCCGGCCAGCGCGGCGACGATGGTGCCGACGATCGCCTGGCCCTGGCCGCCGATGTTGAACAGGCCGCCGCGGAACGCCAGCGCCACGGACAGGCCGGTGAAGACCAGCGGCGCCGCGTACGTGAGGGTCTCGGAGATCGGGAAGAACACCTGCCGCCACGTGCCCGTGCCGTTCGCCCAGGCGGTGATGGTCGCCGGGTCGACGATGGCGCCCTTGAAGAGGTCGGCGTAGGCGCCGCTGACCACGGTCCAGCTGGAGTTGAGCGCGTCGCCGGGCCGGGCTGTGAAGTACGAGAAGGTGCTCAGCACGTCGGGGTCCGAGACGATGATCAGGATCCCGCCGATGAGCATGGCCAGCAGGATCGAGAGCACCGTCACGGTGACCGTGTTGGCGGCCCAGAGGTTGTGCAGGAAGTGGTTGAGGAAGGACTCTTCGTCGGCGGGCTTCTGCTTCGCCGGCGCGGCCTTCTCGTCGGCGTCGGTCGTCACTTCGTCCCCTTCTCTGCGGCACCGTCGGTGATGCCGGCCATCAGCAGGCCCAGCTCCTCGCGCGGGGTGTCCGGCGAGACGATCGCCAGGATCCGGCCCCGGTACATCACGGCGATCCGGTCGGCGAGGCCGACCACCTCGTCCAGCTCGCTCGACACCACCAGGACGGCGGTGCCGACGTCGCGCTCGTGCACGATGCGGCTGTGGATGAACTCGATCGAGCCGACGTCGACGCCGCGGGTCGGCTGGGCCGCGATGAACAGCCGCAGCGGCCGGGACAGCTCCCGGGCCACGACCACCTTCTGCTGGTTGCCGCCGGACAGCGTGCCGACCGCGGCGTCCGGTGACGACGTCCGGATGTCGAACTGCTCGACCCGCTCACGCGCCGACGTGGCGACGGCCGCGGGGTTGAGCTGGAACGCGTTGCCGTACGGCGGCCGGTCGTACTGGTCCAGGACGAGGTTCTCGGCGACGGAGAACTCCTTGACCACCCCGTCGAGGCTGCGGTCCTCGGGCACGTACCCGACTCCGGAGCGCAGGATCTGCTTGGTGCTCATGCCGACCAGGCTCTCGTTGTCAATCATGATCGACCCGGCGCGCGGCGGCCGCAGGCCCATGACGGCCTCGACCAGTTCGGTCTGCCCGTTGCCCTGGACGCCGGCGATGCCGAGCACCTCGCCCGCCCGCACGGTCAGGTCGACGTTGTCGACGGCGCGGACGCCGCGGTCGTCGTCGACGATGAGGCCGGAGACGTGCAGGACCTCGCGGCCGGGCTCGTTCGGCGCCTTGTCGACCTCGAGGCTGACCGCGCGGCCGACCATGAGGGCGGCCAGCTCGTCCTCGGCGGTGTCGGGGTCCGCCGTGCCGACCGTACGCCCGCGCCGGATCACCGTGATCCGGTCGGCGATGGCCTTGACCTCTTTGAGCTTGTGGGTGATGAAGACGATGGACTTGCCCGCGTCGGACAGCCCGCGCATGACCGTGAGCAGCTCCTCGGTCTCCTGCGGGGTCAGCACCGCGGTCGGCTCGTCGAGGATGAGCAGGTCGACGTCGCGGGTGAGGGCCTTGATGATCTCGACCCGCTGCTGCGCACCGACGGGCAGGTTCTCCACGAGGGCGTCCGGGTCGACCGGCAGGCCGTACCGTTCGGAGACCTCGACGACCTCGCGTCGGGCCCGGCGGCGGTCGAGGAAGCCGGCGCGGGTCTTCTCGGCGCCGAGCGCGATGTTCTCGGCCACGGTGAAGACCGGGACGAGCATGAAGTGCTGGTGGACCATGCCGATGCCGGCGGCGATGGCGTCGCGGGGGCTGCGGAAGGTCCGTGCCTCGCCGTCTACGAGGATCTCGCCCTCGTCCGGCTGCAGCAGGCCGTAGAGCTGGTTCATGAGGGTGGACTTGCCCGCGCCGTTCTCACCCAGCAGGGCGTGAACCTCGCCGGGCTCGACGGTCAGGTCGATGTGGTCGTTGGCCACCAGGTCGCCGAAGCGCTTGGTGATGCCGCGCAGCTCGAGTCTCAGCGGAATCTCCTGCAGACGAGGGGGCCGGGTGTCGGCGTGAGGGGTGCCGGCTCAGCCCGAGCAGAGCCGCCGCGCAGGTCACGGGGTTCGGCCCGTGACCGCGCGGCGGCCGGATGTGCTAGTTCACCAGCAGGTCACTTCGGCGCGTTGGCCGACTCGACCTTCACGGTGCCCGCGATGATGTCCTGCTTGAGCTTGTCGACCTCGGACTTGAGCCCGGCGTCGACCTTGCTGTCGAACTTGTTGTACGGCGCGATCGAGACGCCGTCGTTCTCCAGCGTGCCCTTGTAACCCGGGGTGGCGGTGAGGGGCTTGCCCTGGGCGCCGTCGGCCACGGCCTGCTCCACCGCGTCCTTGATGTTCTTGACGACGGTGGTCAGGAAGACGTCGCAGTACTGCTCGGCGCTCTTGCAGCCGTCCTGGTCGACCCAGATGACCGCGAGCTTGCCGCCGGACGCCTTGGCCACGTCCGCGGTGCCCAGGCCGGTGCCGCCGGCGACCGGCATGATGACGTCGGCGCCCTGGGAGACGAACGTGTTGGTGATCTGCTTGCCCTTGGCCTGGTCGCCGAAGTTCTCGGCGAAGGAGCCGTTCTGCTTGGCCTTGTCCCAGCCGAGCACGGCGACGTTCTTGTTCTTCTGCTTGTTGAAGTACGCGACGCCGTCGGCGAAGCCGTCCATGAAGACGGTGACCGGCGGGATCTTCAGGCCGCCGTACGTTGCCACCTTGCCGGTCTTCGAGTAGCCCGCGGCGAGGTAGCCGGCGAGGAACGCGGCCTCGTCGGTGGCGAACTGCATCGGGTAGACGTTGTTGACGCCCGCGATGCTGCTGTCCACGATGCCGAACTGCTGGCTGGTGTTCTCCTTGGCGACCTTCTCGGTGGCGCCGCCCATCAGGCCGCCGACCGCCAGGATGAAGTTGCACTTCTGCGTCACGAACTGGCGCAGGTTGGGCTCGTAGTCGGCCTCGGCCGTCGACGCCACGTACTTGGGGTCGACGTTGCTCTGGGCCTCCTTGGCGGCCTGCATACCGGCCCACGCGGAGGCGTTGAAGGACCGGTCGTCGATGCCACCGGTGTCGGTGACCATGCATGCCTTATATGCAGCGGCCTTGCTCGCGCCGGAGCCGCTCGGGGTCTCGGCAGGGGCGTCGCCACAGGCCGCGGCGGCGAGCGTCAGCCCACCCGCCGCGAGAATCGCAACGATTCGCTTGCCACGTACTGGGCGCAACACGCCCTCCTTCCACAGCACACCGACACTGCGCGGTGCGTCTCAGGTCGGGAGCGTAGCCGCAGGCCAGGGTGACGGCTGGAATTCCTCCCGGACTGTTGGCGCACCGTTACCTGCCCGCAACCACGTACGGGCCTAAACGTTGCCTCACACAACAAAACGATGAATTGCCAGGCTCGAGCGTCAGGCGCCGTCGATCTTTCGGTGATCCGCGGGTGTTGCGACGGAATCTTCACGACCCTCCGACGGCGGACGCGCGGCGCGCCAGGCGCGGACGCCGAGCACGCCGACCGCCGTACCGATGACCAGCGAAGCAATGATCAACAGCGCGTGCACCCAGAGGAATGACGTGGGTTCGCCGCCCGCGAAGGACCGCTCGTCCTTCCAGATCGCCACGCCGAACCGCGGCCAGATGAACCAGGTCCAGACCCCGACCGCGATCAGGAAGGCGGACCATCTCCGGGAGAGCACCACCGGCTCAGTATGCCGTGCGGCCGGACTCAGCCCGCCAGCGCCGGCTCCCGCCGCCCTGCATCGCCGACCGCGGCCTTCGTCGTGGCCCGGACCGTCCCGCGCCTCCCGCCCACGACGAGCAGCAGACCCCCGATCGCGTACGCCGTGAGCACCGCAACCGCCGCCCCGCCGCCCCGGCCCCCGAAGTACGCGACGGACCGCAGCAGCGTGCCACCGGCGCCGATCGGCAGGAACTGACCGACGGCTCCCCACGGCTGAGGCAGCAGCTCCGGCGCGGAACTGACGGCCGACAGCGCATTGCCCACGAGGAAGACGGTGACCGCCCCGAGCGCCACCCCGGCGCGGTCGAACACCGCCCCGAGCCCGGCCACCGCGGCGGACACGGCGAGCGCGAACAGGGCGAGCACACCGGCCACGCCCCAGTGGTTCCCCGGCACGACGTCCAGCCAGAGCTGCTGCACCGCGGCACCGGCGAGCCCCGCGAGCACCGCGAAGGCACCGAGCGCGAGCAGCCGCGCCGACCGCCGCTTGATCAGCAGGAAGGTGAGAACGCCGGCGAGCAACGACGTCATGGCCATGGGCAGGAAGCCCGCACCGAGGCCGGCCCCGCGGGGGTCACCCGCATCGGTGGGGACGACGTCCACCACCGGCACCGGGCTGCCTTGACCGAGCTCGGCCGTGGCCTGCGTCAGCAGCGTCGCCACCGCCGGGCTCGCGGCGGACGCCACGTGCAACGACGGCCCGCCGGTGCCGAGCACGACCGCGCCGTAGACCTCGCGATCCCGGATGGCCGCGTCCGCGTCGCCCACCACCCGGACGTCGAAGGCGCCGGGGCGGGCCGCGGTGAGCCGGGCGGCGACCTGGTCGGCGGTGGGTTGCGGACCCGCCACGGCGATCGGAAGGTCGCGCGGGCCGAGGTGGGCGGCCGGCCCCGCGAACAGCGGCACCAGCAGGACCTGGAGAACGACAACGGCGACGGCGATCACCACCGGGCGGAGCTTTCCCGTCATGATCTCCTCCTAAAACGAATGCTCGTTCTTTATAAGGCTCAGCGTGCGCCCGCCGGCCTCCCGGTGTCAAGAACGAGCGTTCGTTTTAGAATGCGAGGCGTGCCACGCGTCTCCGAAGACCACCTGACCGCCCGCCGCGAGCAGATCCTCGCCGCCGCGCGCGCCTGCTTCCTCCGCAACGGCCTGCACAACACCTCGATGCAGGACCTCATTCAGGAGGCGGGCCTGTCCGTAGGTGCCGTGTACCGCTACTTCAAGTCGAAGAACGACATCATCAGCGCCATCTCCGAGACCGTCGCGGGCAGCCTCGCCACCCACCTCGACGAGGTCGCCGCGGACGGGACGCTCGACCTGGCGACGGCCATGGAACGCGTCGTCGACATCCTCGACGACCAGCTGGGGAACTTCCCGCTGGCGGTGCAGGTCTGGTCGGAGGCGGTGCTCGACCCCGCCATCGGCGAGATCGTCCGGGAGCGCTACCTGCGCATGCGCGAGCCCTTCCACACGATCGCCGAGCGGGCGATCACCCGCGGCGAGCTTCCCGCCGGCGCCGACGTGGCGGCCGTCTCCGCCGTGCTGTTCGGCATGATCCCGGGCTACGCCCTGCAACGCCAGCTGGTCGGCCACCCCGACCGGGACACCTATCTGGCCGGGGTACGGGCGCTGCTAGCTCGCTGAGGTCAGCTTCGCGGCGATCCGGAAGAACGCCGCCCGGACCTCGTCACGCGTGGGCGGCCGCCCCGGCGTCGTCCGGCGTGGCTCGTCGGAGTCGAAGGTCTCGGCGGTGAGGTCGTCAGTGCTGGCGTCATGGTCCGCGCCCGACTTCGCCAGCTCCACCTCCGCCCGGATGGCGTCGGCGTCGGCGAGCGGCAGCAGCGGCTCGACCACCGCCATCAGGTCCTCGTCGGCGACGACGGCCTGGGCCAGGGCGAGCGCGTGCGGCCGCTCGTACGGGCCGCAGACCAGCGGCTCCCATTCCTCGTCGTCGTCGAGGGGGCCGATGGTGATGATCCACGGCAGGTCGGCCACGGGTGAGCCCGGCGGCAGGTGCAGCGTCACGAGAGTGCCCACACCGATCATCATTCCGGCCGCTGGTGCCGAATCCAGGTATTTTGCCCCACCGGAGCAGTTTTATCGTCCGCCGAGAGGTCCACGACGCGTCCGTGCGGGCTGGTCGCCGCCCAGGCCGCGCCGAAGAGCAGGAGCTGGTTGAAGACGTACAGGTAGACCAGGAGCCCGACCGCGCTGGCCACCAGGCCGTACGCGGGGTTGCGCTGGATCAGCCCGACGAAGGACTTGCCGACGGTGTTGAGCAGGTAGATGCCGATGCCGACCTGCAGCACCGGCGGGGCCATCCGCCGCGCGGTCATGCGCAGCCTCGGCACCGCGGCCAGCAGCGCCGCCGCCAGCAGCATGTTGATCGCGACGGTCAGCACGGCGCTGACGATCGACAGCAGCAGGCCCACCCGCCCGTCGGCGAGCCACTCCAGCAGCGACTCGAGCCCGTAGACCGCGCCGACCGAGACGGTGAGCAGCAGCAGGATGCCGACCAGCACCAGCAGGTCGACCACCTGCCGGACGCCGACGTAGCCGGGGTCCTCGTTCAGCCGCCAGATCAGCCGCTGCGAGGAGCGGATCGCCTCGACCCAGCCGATGCCGGTGAAGATCAGGCCGACGATGCCCACGATGCCGACGGTCTTGCCGCTGTCGAGGATCGCCTGCACGTCGAGGAACGGCAGGTTCTGCTCCAGGAAGTTCTGGACGATCTCGAAGAGCGCCACGTTCGAGTCGATGAGGACGCCGAAGATCGAGTAGCCGATGAGGGCGAGGGCGAACACCGCGAAGAAGCCGTAGTACGCGATCGCCGCCGCCAGCCGCCCGCCCGAGACCTCGTCGTAGCGCAGCGCGGCCCGGCACAGGTGATCGAAGTAGCGGGAGCGGTGCCGCAGCGCCATGATCCGGGCCTCGACCACCGCGTACGCCCGGTCGATGGCGTTCACGCGCAGACCGTACCCAATGCGGGTCGTCTTCTAGCGCAGGCCGCCCAGCTTGTAGTCGCGGCGGCGGGTCCAGGGGCCGTCGCCGCCGTCGGAGAGGTCGTGGGAGAAGAGCGTGAACGCCGGCACCTCGAAGCGGGCCTCGAACTCGGCGAGGTCGTCGAAGACCGCGTCCAGCGCCGGGCCGGGCACGTCCTGGGCCACGGTGACGTGCGGGTGGTAGGGGAACCGCGAGCCGCGGTTCACCCCCTCGGTCGCCGCGATGGCGGCGGCGAGCAGCTCGCACTCGCTGATCCCGGCGGCCAGGGTCACGAACACCACCTCGGTGACCGGCCGGAATGTGCCGGTGCCCCGCAGGTGCACGGTGAACGGCTCCTGCGCGTCGGCGATCCCCTCCAGCCGCTCCTCGATCGCCGGCAGGGCCGCGGTCGGGACCTCGGTCGGGCCGAGCAGCGTGACGTGGGCCGGCGTGTACGCGGCCTGCGGGTCGCCGGCCTCGGCGCGGCGCCGGGTGAGCAGGGATCCCCAGGGCTCGGGGATGTCGATCGCGACGCCGATCCGGGTGGTCGGCGGGTCCGTCAGCGCCACCGGCGTCAGGCTCCGCGGGACGGGCTGAGGAAACCGATGTTCTGGTACGCCTGGGCCAGGGTCACCGCCGACACGGCGCGCGCCTTGTCCGCGCCCACCGCGAGCACCTTGTCGAGGTAGCCGGGGTCCTCGAGGAAGGTCCGGGTGCGCTCCTGGACCGGCTTGACGAACTCGACCACGATCTCGGCGAGGTCCTTCTTGAGGTCGCCGTAGCCGCGGCCGTCGTACTGCTCGAGCAGTTCGTCTATGGTCCGCGAGGTGAGCGCCGCATACATGGTCAGCAGGTTGCTGATGCCGGGCTTGTTCTCCTCGTCGTAGAGGATCTCGCGACCGGTGTCGGTGACCGCCGACTTGATCTTCTTGGCCGAGCGCGACGGGTCCTCGAGCAGCTCGATGATGCCGTTGGGCGACGAGGCCGACTTGGACATCTTGGCGGTCGGGTCCTGCAGGTCGGTGATCTTCGCGGTGTCACGCACGATGTACGCCGACGGCACGGTGAACGTCTTGCCGAAGCGCGTGTTGAAACGCTGCGCCAGATCCCGGGTGAGCTCGAGGTGCTGCCGCTGGTCCTCGCCCACCGGCACCGCGTCGGCCTGGTAGAGCAGGATGTCCGCGGCCTGCAGGATCGGGTAGGTGAACAGGCCGACGCTGGTGGTGTCGGAGCCCTGCTTCGCCGACTTGTCCTTGAACTGCACCATGCGCCCGGCCTCACCGAAGCCGGTGATGCAGCTCAGCACCCAGCCGAGCTGCGCGTGCTCGGGCACGTGCGACTGCACGAAGAGGGTGCAGCGCTCGGGGTCGAGGCCGAGGGCGAGCAGCTGGGCGACCGACAGCCGGGTCCTGTTCCGCAGCGCCACCGGGTCGTGCCCCATGGTGATCGCGTGCAGGTCGACGACGCAGTAGAACGCGTCCGCCGTCTCCTGCATGGCAACCCAGTTGCGGACCGCTCCGAGATAATTGCCGAGATGGAACGAGTCGGCGGTCGGCTGGATGCCGGAAAGCACCCGCGGGCGGCGGTCGGCGTCGGACATGAGCGCCATTGTGTCAGTCTCGCCGGGCTTCCCGTCAAACGCCCGGCGCTGTCCGGGGCGATGTTCGATCATGTTGACTTGTGAGCGGTATTGAGTAACCTTGGACGCGGACGTCGTCCACTACGAAAGGTCGTGTGGTGAAACTTCTCGTCACCGGAGGCGCCGGCTACATCGGCAGCGTCACCAGCCGGCTGCTGCTCGACGCCGGCCACGAGGTTGTCATTCTGGACAACCTTGTCAACGGCTTCCGGGAAGCGGTCGCGCCCGACGCCACGCTCGTGGAGGCCGACATCGCCGACGCCGCCTCGGTGCTCACCCCGGACTCGGGCTTCGACGCCGTGCTGCACTTCGCGGGCCTCATCCAGGCCGGCGAGTCGATGACCAAGCCCGAGCTCTACTGGGACCACAACGTCAAGCGCTCGCTCGCGCTGCTCGACGCGGTCCGCGCCGCCCGGGTGCCGCGCTTCGTGTTCTCCTCCACGGCGGCGGTCTACGGCAACCCCACCGAGCTGCCCATCACCGAGTCCGCCACCAAGGCACCGACCAACACGTACGGCGCCACCAAGCTGACCTTCGACTTCGCGCTCACCTCCGAGGCCTTCGCGCACGGCCTGGCCGCCGTGTCGCTGCGCTACTTCAACGTGGCCGGCGCCCTGATCCGCGAGGACGGCACGGCCATCGGCGAGCGGCACGACCCCGAGACGCACCTCATCCCGATCGCGCTGCAGGCGGCCGCCGGCAAGCGGGACAAGCTGCAGCTGTTCGGCGACGACTACCCGACCGCCGACGGCACCTGCGTCCGCGACTACATCCACGTCCAGGACCTGGCCCGGGCCCACCTGCTCGCCCTCGAGGCGGCCACCCGCGGCGAGCACAAGATCTACAACCTGGGCAACGGCAACGGCTTCTCCAACCGCCAGGTCGTCGAGGCGGCCCGCGAGGTCACCGGCGCCGAGCTGCCGGTGGAGGTGGCCCCGCGCCGCGAGGGCGACCCGGCCACGCTCGTGGCGTCGTCCCAGCGCGCCCGCGACGAGCTCGGCTGGGTGCCGGAGAAGCCCACGCTCACCGACATGATCGGCGACGCCTGGGAGTTCTACCGCACCCACGTCGCATGATCTGATCATCGCCATGAATGTCGCCTCCTCGGCCGCAGCGGCCTTCCACAGCACCTTCGGCACCGGACCCGCCGGGCTCTGGGCGGCCCCCGGCCGGGTGAACCTGATCGGCGAGCACACCGACTACAACGACGGCTTTGTGCTGCCGTTCGCGCTGCCGCAACAGGTCGTGGCGGCCACGGCGGTGAGTGACGAGCCGGGGTGGACGGTCTGCTCCGACTTCGCCGACGAGCCGGTGACCTTCGCGTCGCCGGCTCCGGGCGACGTCGAGGGCTGGGCCGCGTACGCCGCCGGCGTGGTCTGGGCGCTGCAGGAGGCGGGCTTCACCGTGCCGCCCGCACGGATCGCGCTCGCCTCCGACGTACCGGTGGGAGCCGGGGTGTCGTCGTCGGCGGCGCTGGAGTCCGCGGTCCTGACCGCCCTCGCCGACCTGGGCGGCCTCGACCTGCCGGTGGCGAAGCGGCCGGCACTGGCCCAGCGCGCGGAGAACGTCTACGTCGGCGCACCCACCGGGATCATGGACCAGTCGGCGTCGATCCGCTGCGAGGCGGGGAAGGCGCTCTTCCTCGACTGCCGGTCGCTGGAGGTCGAGCAGATCCCGTTCGACCTGGCCGCCGAGGGTCTGGCCATCCTGGTCATCAACAGCAACACCCCGCATCAGCACGTCGACGGCGAGTACGGCGCCCGCCGCAGGTCCTGCGAGGAGGCCGCCCGCATCCTCGGCGTGGCCGCCCTGCGCGACGTCGGCGCCGATGACCTCGACGCGGCGCTGGCCAAGCTCGACGACGAGGTGATGCGCCGCCGGGTGCGCCACATCGTCACGGAGAACCAGCGCGTGCTGGACACGGTGGCATTGCTGCGCTCGGGCCGCATCCGCGAGATCGGCCCGCTGATGACGGCATCGCACGCCTCGATGCGCGACGACTTCGAGATCACCGTCGACCGGGTGGACGTGGCCGTCGAGGCGGCGCTGGCGGCCGGGGCGTACGGCGCCCGGATGACCGGTGGCGGCTTCGGCGGGTGCGTGCTGGCCCTCATCGACGCCGACCGGGCCGAGGCGACCACGGCCGCCGTCGAACAGGCGTACGCGGAACGGTCCTTCACGCCGCCGACCACCTGGTCGGCCACCCCGGGGCCGGGCGCCCGCCGGCTCTGACCGGCATATCCGCCCGTCCCCGCGGGTAAGCGCAGGGCATGACTGACGCATCCGAAGAGCACCGGCCGAACGAGTACGGCTTCTCCGGCGGCGCCACCGCGCCCGAGCCCACCCCGGAGAAGCCCGGCGAGGTGGACGGCGAGGCCATCGCGGTGCCGGCCGGCGACATCACCGGCGCGGTGAGCCACGCGATCGAGGACGCGACCACCCGCGACGACGACGAGCGCTGAACGGGGCTACCGCGGCACGGGTTGCGGGTCCGCGGTCGGCCCCTTCACCACGGGCCGGCCGCCGGGCCAGTCGACCCTGTCCAGCCACAGCTGCCGTCCGGGCGCCACGCTGCCGATCGCGTCGGGCGGCCACGCGTGGTAGAGCAGCCACGTCTCGCCGCCCGGCGTCGTGACCAGGAAACTGTGCCCCGGGCCCGCCGCGGCCGGCGTCGACCTCAGGATCGGGTTCTCGGCCGCCTTGCGGCACGGGCCGAGCGGGCCGTCGCACTCGGCGTAGCCCATCGCGTAGACGTCGCGGTCGAAGGCGTTCGCCGAGTAGAACAGCACCAGCTTGCCGTCGTGGCGGACCATCTGCGGCGCCTCGATGACGTGGTTCTCCCATGGGGCGTCGTTGGTGAGCAGCACGACGGCCTTCCCGGTCAGCGAGCGCCCGTCCGCGGCGAGGCGGCTGCCGTAGAGGTGGGTGGGCCGCCCGATCGCGTTGCCGTCGTTCTTCCAGTAGAGGTACAGGCCGCCGTCGGGGTCCCGGTACGGGCTGGCGTCGATCGAGCCGCCCTCGTCGCCCTGGCAGATCAGCGGCTCGGCGCGGTCGTCGACGAAGGGACCCGCGGGGCTCTTCGCGTACGCGACGCCGATGCACTGCCGGCCCGCCGCGGTCGACCGGGCGGTGTAGTAGAGCAGGTAGCCGCCGTCTCCCGCGATGACCTCGGGCGCCCAGGTGTTGCCGCGCTCGGCCCACTTGCCCACCTCGGGCAGCGCGTCGCCGGCGGGCGTCCAGGTGACCAGGTCGGGCGAGGTGAGGATCGGGACGTTCTGCGTGGTGTTGTTGGTGCCGTACGCGTACCAGATGCCGTCGGCCAGCACGGCCCCCGGATCGGGAAAGTTCTCGAGGAAGACGGGGTTGGTGAAGGTCTTGGGCACTGCGGGCTCCGATTCGTCAGCGGCGGTGCACCCCGCCAGCAGGAGCAAGGACGCCAGGGCTACGCCGATCTTCACGCTCAGCCCTTCAGACCCGACCGGGAGACGCCCTCGATGATGTAGCGCTGGCTGACCACGAACAGGATCAGCACCGGGACGCTGGCCAGCGTCGCACCGGCCATGATCACCGGATAGTTGATGTTGTAGGCGCCCTGCAGCGTGCCCAGCCCCGGCGGCAGCGTGAAGTTCTCCGGGCTGAACAGCACGTAGACCGGCCAGATGAAGTCGTTCCAGTTGCTCAGGAAGCTGATCACGGCCAGCGTGGCCAGGGCCGGCTTGGACAGCGGCAGGATGACCTTCGTGAAGATCTGGAGTGAGTTCGCGCCCTCCAGCACCGCGGCCTCCTCGAGCTCCCGGGGCAGCCCGAGGAAGAACTGCCGGAGGAAGAAGACGCCGAACGCGCTGGCGGCCCCGGGGATGATCAGCGCCCACAGGCTGTCGAGCCAGCCGAGCCGGTCGATGATCAGGAAGTTCGGGATGATCAGCGTGAAGATCGGCACGAACAGCGTCGCGACGATCAGGGCGAAGAAGATCCGCTTGCCCCGGAAGTCCATCCTGGCCAGCGCGTACGCCGCCATGGACGCGACCGCGAGCACGAGCAGCGCCTGCCCGCTCGCCGCCAGCAGGCTGTTGAGGAACCAGCGCAGCACGGGTGTCTGCGAGTCGCCGGCGAACAGCGTGTCGTACGCGCTGGTGGTGGGATCCTGCGGGACCAGCGTGGGCGGTACCCGGGTGGCCTCGTCCGCCGTCTTGAACGACGTGATGAGCATCCACACCACCGGCGCCACGAAGACGAGGCTCAGCCCGCCGAGCATCGTGTACCAGGCGATTCCTCTGACGCGGCCCATGGCTCAGTCCTTCGTCCGGAAGAGGCGGAACATGACCATGCTGATCAGCAGCAACGCGAGGGTGAGCAGGTAGCTCATCGCCGCGGCGCTGCCCATCCGGTAGCTGCGCAGCCCCTCCTCGGCGATGTACATGATCGCCGTACGGGTCTCCACACCCGGCGCGCCCTGGGTGATCAGGTACGCCTGCCCGAACATGTTGCTCGACGCCAGGATCGTGTTGATCACGACGAAGAGCAGCACTGGCCGCAGCCCCGGCAGGGTGACGCTGCGAAACTCCGCCCACTTGCCGGCGCCGTCCACCTTGGCCGCGTCGTACAGCTCGCGCGGGATGTCCTGCAAACCGGCGAGATAGATGACGGCGTTGAAACCCAGCGTCCACCACACCGTGACGCCGACCAGCGAGACCCACGCCCAGGGCAGACCCGTCGTCCACGCCGTGGCATTCGGCAGGCCGACCGCGCCGAGCAGCGCGTTGACCGCGCCCAGGTTCGGGTCCAACAGGAAGCGCCACAGCACGCCGATGACCGCGACGCCGAGCGCGTACGGCACGAAGTACACCGCCCGGAAGAACGTGCGGCCCCGGAACGGCCGGTTGAGGATCAGCGCGATGCCGAGCGGGACGGCCACCAGCAGCGGCACGCTGAACACCGTGAAGGTGGCAGTCGCCTGCATGCTCTGCCAGAAGAAGTCGAACACCGGCGAGGCGCTGTCGAACAGGGCACCGTAGTTGTCCAGCCCGACGAACGGCTTGCCGGGCAGCAGATAGTCCCAGTCGTGCAGGCTGATCCACAGCCCGTACGCGGCCGGCACCAGCGTGAACGTCACGAACAGCAGCCCGTACGGCAGCAGGAACAGGTACGGGGTGAGGCCCGCCCCCCGCCGCGACGCCGCCTTCGCGGGCGCCGCGGTCGAGGAGGCGGTCTCCTCCAGGACGTCGACCACGGGAATCAGCCGCCGTACTTCTTGCGGTTCTGCTCCAGGATCTGGGCCGCCTTGGCGGCCGCGTCGGCGAGTGCCTTGCCGGGCTCCTTGCGCAGCAGGATCGCCTCGTTGACGGCGGTGTCGATGGTCGCCATCGCGTCCGGGATGCCCGGCACCGAGGGCGGGAAGTGCAGGTTGTCGATCTGCGACCCGATCGCCGCCTGCTCCGTGAGCGCCTTGAACTCGGCGCCCTCGCGGATCTCCTTGCGGGCCGGCACCTGCCCGCCCTTGGCCCACTCGATGGAGTTCTTGCTGATGAAGTTGATGAAGACCTTGCCGGCCTGCAGCTTGTTCTGGTCCGGGGTGCGCTGCTTGAACTGCACGAAGTTGTGCGATCCGGCCCAGGCGGCCGGCTGCGAGCCGATCGTGGGCAGCGCGCTGACACCCCAGGTCAGACCCTTGACACCCTTGAGCGTGTTGATGGTCCAGATCCCGTTCCAGTTGAACGCGGCCTTGCCGTTCTGCAGCGCGATCAGGTCGGCGTCCTGGGCGACGTTCTTCGGGCTGTAGCCGTTCTTCACCAGATCGGTGAGCCAGGTCAGCGCCTGCACACCGGGCGCCTCGGCGAACAGCGGCTTGGTCGCGTTCTCGTCGAACAGCTGCCCGCCGAACTGCCACGTCAGCGACTCGAACTGCATCGTGCCGGTGAACGGGAACGGCGTCGCCCAGTGCCCCTGCACGCCCTTGCTCTTCAGCGCGTCCAGGGCCTTCATGTAGTCGTCCTTGGTCTGCGGCGGGTTCTCCGGGTCGAGACCGGCCTTCTCCAGCACCGACTTGTTGTAGAACATGCCCAGCGGGTGCACGTCGAGCGGGATGGCGTACCGCTTGTTGTTGTAGACCCCGGCCCGCCACACCGGCGGCGAGAAGTCCTCCTCCTTGAGCTGCAGCGACGCCGCGACGTCGTCGAGCGGCAGAACGACACCGCGCGCGGCGTTCGTGGCCACCTGCTCCACGTGCATGATGCCCAGGTCGGGACCGTTGCCCGTGGACACCGCCGCGGGCACCTTCTGGTAGTAGTCGGCCCACTCGTACACGTTCATCGTGACCTTGATGTTCGGGTTCTCGCTGTTGAACCGGTCCACCAGGGACTTCATCACCGGGCCGTCGCCGCCGGTGAAGCCGTTCCAGAAGGTCAGCGCGACGTTCGGGCCGGTGTAGGCGGTCGAGGCGGGCTGAGCGTTCTTGCCGCCCCCGACGACCGGGTTGGGACCGTCGTCGCCGCAGGCGCCGAGCAGCACGGCGCCGCCGGCGCCTACACCGAGCCCGAGCAGGCCGCGGCGGGTCAGATGTGGTTTCACGGTTTCTCCTCGGGGGTGAATCGGAGCGCGTGCCAGGAGACGGGAGGCAGCAGGACGGTCGCTCGCCCGCCGTCGAGGGCGGGCATTTCTTCGGTACGCGGACAGACGCGATCAGGCGCAGCAGCGGAATTGACGATTCGCGGGTCGGCCTCGGCGAGCTCGATCCGCTCCCCCGCCCGCAACCCGGGGAAGGCCCGCAGATCCAGCTCCAGCGCAACGGCCTCGGTGCCACGGTTGACCGCGAAGATCGTGAGCTCCCCGGTCGTCCCGTCCCGGGTGGCGACCGCGTCGAGCACAGGCACGTCACCGAAGGCGCCGGTGGCCATCACGGGTGCGGTGACGGCCGCCCGCAGCACGGTCCCCCGCGCCAGCCGAGCGGTCTGCGCGAACGGATGGAAGATCGTCTGCCGCCACGCCGGCCCACCGGCCGCCGTCCGGATCGGCGCGATCACGTTGACCAGCTGAGCCTGGCACCCGACGGTCAACCGGTCCGCGTGCCGCAACATGCTGATGAGCAGGTTGCCGACCACCATCGCGTCGGTGACCGTGTAGTCGTCCTCGATGAGCGGCGGCAGCTCCTCGATCCCCCGGTCCTCCGGCTCGGTGAACCGCGACTGGTACCAGACGTTCCACTCGTCGAGCGCCAGGTTGATGCGCTTGCGCCGGCGCAGCTTGGCCCGCACATGGTCGGCGGTGGCCACCACGTCCTCGACGAACCCGTCGAGCTGCACGGCCGACGCCCGGAAACTTGCCTCGTCCTGCTTGCCGGGATCGAAATAGTGGTGCAGGGACAGATAGTCGACCTGGTCGTACGCCTCCTCCAGCACCGTCGCCTCCCACGCCGCGAAGGTCGGCATGTCGGCGTTGGAGCTACCGCAGGCCACCAGCTCGATCGACGGATCGACCCGCTTCATGGCATGCCCGGCCCGCGCGGCGAGCCGCCCGTACTCCCGCGCAGTCAGCGCACCGATCTGCCAGGGCCCGTCCATCTCGTTGCCGAGGCACCACAGCCGGATGTCGTGCGGCTGTCCGACCCCGTGCTTGCGCCGCAGGTCCGCGGCCGCGGTGCCGTCGGGAACGTTGCAGTACTCGACCAGCTCGGCGGCCTCGGCGATCCCCCGCGTCCCCAGGTTCACCGCCATCATCGGGGCGACGCCGGCGTGCTCGGCCCACCGCATGAACTCGTTGAGCCCGAAGGCGTTGCTCTCCAGCGCCCGCCAGGCCAGATCGAGCCGCCGGGGCCGGTCCCCGACCGGCCCGACACCGTCCTCCCAGCGGTAGTTGGAGACGAAGTTGCCGCCGGGATAGCGCACCAGGGTGACCCCCAGCTCCCGGACGAGCTCGAGCACGTCGGTCCGCAGCCCGTCGGCGTCGGCCCGGGGATGGCCGGGCTCGAAGATGCCGGTGTAGACGCAGCGGCCCATGTGTTCCACGAAGGAACCGAACAGCCGCGGATCCACGTCGCCGATGGCGAAGGCGGGGTCGAGGGTCAGGTTGGCGCTGGTCACGTATCACTCCCGTCGCAGCGGTTGTGTGCCGTCTCACTGGTTTACAACGTTGGAACCATCGTTGTAAAGAGCTTGAGACAGAGTGGTTACGGGGTGGGGTGGGTGCTCGGGCGGGTTTCTCCCCGGCTGTCCGGGTTGGGCCTTCTTCGCGCTCCGGGCCTGTTCGCGGGGGACCTATCTTGCGCCCGCGTGCGGTTCCCAGGCTGGCGCTGTTCGCGTACGCGAACCCCATTCGCAGGGCGGGCTGTTCAGTCGAGCGAACGCTGTTCGCACGCGGCGCTGTCCACTTTCCAAACCCGCTCGGGCGGGTCAGCGGCCGAGCGTGCTCTCCCGGGCGATCAGCCGGTAGTCCACCTTCAGCTCGCGCGGCGGCCCCGCCGGGTCGCTGTCGTCGCCGGCCCGGATCTCCCCGAGCCGCTCCGCCAGCAGGTCCACGGCCAGCCGGGCGATCCGCGCGGTGTCCGGAGCGATCGTGCTCAGTGTCGGGGTGGAGAACCGGCCGTCCTCGATATCGTCGAACCCGATCACCGCAACGTCCTCTGGCACCGACAGCCCCCGGTCCAGCAGCGTGCGGATCGCCCCCAGGGCGAGCACGTCGTTGAAGCAGAAGACCGCGTCCGGCCGGACCGGGCCGTCGAGCAGCCGGCCCATCGCCTCGGCGCCGTCGGCTCGGTGGAAGCTCTCCACCTCGGCGATCAGGGCCGGATCCTCCGGCAGGCCGGCGTCGACGAGGGCCGCCCGATAGCCCGCCAGACGCTGGTGCGCGGTCACAGCCGAGGGCGGGCTCTGCGCGCCGATCGCCGCGACCCTGCGCCGGCCGAGCGCGGCGAGATGGGCCGTGGCGTCGGCGGCCGCGGCGGTGTTGTCGATGGCCACGTGGTCGGCGGGCCCGTGCCACACCCGCTCGCCCAGCAGCACCATCGGGGTGTCGCCGGTGCTGGTGAGCTCCTCGCCGGCCAACGCCAGCGGGCTGAAGATGAGGCCGTCGATGGCGTGGCGGCGCAGGCCCGCGACGAGGTTGCGCTCGCGGTCCTCGTGGCCGTCGGTCTGGTCGATGAGCACGGTCCAGGAACGGCGCTCCGCGGCCTGCACGATGAGCCCGGCAAGCTCGGCGAAGTACGGCGTCTGCAGCTCGGGCACGGCGAGCGCGATCACCCCGGACCGCCCGCTGCGCAGCTGGCGCGCGGCCACGTTCGGGATGTACCCGAGGGCGTCGATCGCCTGCTGCACCCGGGCCCGCGTCTCGGGCGAGACGTGCACGTACCCGTTGACCACATTGGAGACGGTCTTGATGGACACGCCGGCGCGTGCGGCCACGTCCTTCAAGCCCGGTGGCACGGACCTCGCCCCGTCCCCTTCTCCCGGCCGCCGCGCCCCACAGGCCCGCGGCCACCCTTGTCCCAGCGGCCACACGACCCAGAAGCCGCAACCGCCCCGTTCTCAGCGGCCACACGACCCGAAAGCCGCAACCGCCCGGTTCTCAGCGGCCACACGACCCGGAAGCCGCCACCACTCACTTACCCGGCAGCCACACGATCCAGAGTGACTGCTCTTTGCCCGGCGAGCGCGGCCTGGAAGTCCGCGGCTGCCTTCTTCCCGGTCGGCCCGCCCGGCCGCGGCCGGGCGGGCGTTGCCGGTGTGCGCTCAGGCGGCTTCGATGATCATGCCGGCGCCGACCGTGCGGTTGGTCGACTCGTCGATCAGGATGAAGCCGCCGGTGGTGCGGTTGCGACGGTACTCGTCCGCGAGCAGCGGCACCGTCGTGCGGAGCTTGACCCGGCCGATCTCGTTCAGCGCGAGTCCCGAGGCTTCCTCGTCGCGGTGCAGCGTGTTCACGTCGAGCCGGTACTGCAGGCCGCGGACGACCGTGCGGGCCGTACGGGTCGTGTGCTTGATCGTGTACTTCGCGCCGACGCGCAGCGGGGCCGTCTCGTCCATCCAGCAGACCATCGCCTCGACGTCCTGGGCTACCGCCGGGGCGTTGTGCGGGCGGCAGATCATGTCGCCGCGGGAGATGTCGATCTCGTCGGTCAGGCGGACCGTTACCGACATGGGCGGGAAGGCCTCGTCGACCGGGCCGTCCGCGGTGTCGATGGCCGCGATCTTGCTCATCATGCCGGAGGGCAGCACCATCACGTCGTCGCCCGGCTTCAGGACACCCGAGGCGACCTGGCCCGCGTAGCCGCGGTAGTCGGTGACCGTGGTCGACTGCGGGCGGATCACGTACTGCACCGGGAAGCGGACGTCGACCAGGTTGCGGTCCGACGCGATGTGGACGTGCTCCAGGTGGTGCAGCAGGGACGGGCCCTCGTACCAGGGGCTCTTCTCCGACCGGGAGGCGATGTTGTCGCCCTCCAGGGCCGAGATCGGGATGATCGTGAGGTCCGTGATGTCCAGTTTCGCGGCGAACGAGGTGAACTCGTCGGCGATCCGGTCGTAGACGTCCTTGTCCCAGCCGACCAGGTCCATCTTGTTGATGCACAGGACCAGGTGCGGCACTCGCAGCAGCGAGGTGAGGAACGCGTGCCGGCGGGACTGCTCGACGAGGCCCTTGCGGGCGTCGACCAGGATCAGCGCGAGGTCGGCGGTCGAGGCACCCGTGACCATGTTGCGGGTGTACTGGATGTGCCCCGGGGTGTCCGCGATGATGAACTTGCGCCGCGGCGTCGCGAAGTAGCGGTACGCCACGTCGATCGTGATGCCCTGCTCCCGCTCGGCCCGGAGACCGTCGGTGAGCAGCGCCAGGTTCGTGTACTCGTCGCCGCGCGCGGCGCTGACCGCCTCGACCGCCTCGAGCTGGTCGGAGAAGAGCGACTTGGTGTCGTACAGCAGCCGCCCGATGAGGGTCGACTTGCCGTCGTCGACGCTGCCGGCGGTGGCGAACCGCAGCAGGTCCATGTTGCGGGCGGCGGCCGCCTCGGTCTCCAGAACTGCCTGACTCATCAGAAGTAGCCTTCCCGCTTGCGGTCTTCCATCGCCGCCTCGCTGACCTTGTCGTCGCCCCGGGTGGCGCCGCGCTCGGTGATCCGGGTCGCGGCCACCTCGTCGATGACCTTCTCGACGGTGTCGGCGTCGGAGAGCACCGCGGCGGTCTGGGACGCGTCGCCGACCGTGCGGTAGCGCACCCGGCGGGTCTCGACCGTCTCGCCGTCCCTCGGGACGATGAACTCGTTGACCGCGTAGAACATCCCGTCGCGCTCGACGACCTCGCGGTCGTGGGCGTAGTAGATGCTCGGCAGCGCGATGCGCTCCTTGGCGATGTAGTGCCACACGTCCAGCTCGGTCCAGTTCGAGAGCGGGAACACGCGGATCGACTCGCCCGGGTGGTGCCGGCCGTTGTACAGCGACCACAGCTCCGGGCGCTGGTTCTTCGGGTCCCACTGGCCGAACTCGTCGCGGAAGCTGAACATCCGCTCCTTGGCGCGCGCCTTCTCCTCGTCGCGGCGGGCGCCGCCGAAAAGGGCGTCGAAGCGGTACTTCTCCACCGCGTTGAGCAGCACCGGGGTCTGGATCCGGTTGCGGGTGCCGTCGGGCAGCTCCCGCACGAGCCCGGAGTCGATCGCCTCCTGCACGCTGGCGACCACCAGGTTGAGCCCGAGCTCGGCGACGCGGGCGTCGCGATACTCGAGCACCTCGGGGAAGTTGTGACCGGTGTCGACGTGCATGACCGGGAACGGGATGCGGGCCGGGGCGAATGCCTTCTCGGCCAGCCGCAGCATCACGATCGAGTCCTTGCCGCCGGAGAAGAGCAGCACGGGCCGCTCGAACTCGGCCATGACCTCGCGCATGACGAAGATGCTCTCGGCTTCGAGGGCATCGAGATGGGATACGCGATAGGGCTTCGCCTGACTCACAGGGTCCCAGCCTTTCGATTCCGTGCGTGTGCAGAGGGTCAGGTTAGCGGGAGATGACGCTGCAGCGCTGCAAGCAACCGAGGGGCGAGATCCTTGCGGCAGACCACCAGGTCGGGCAGTTTCGGATCGGCCTGGTTGTATTTCAACTCACTTCCGTCGATTCGGGAAGCGTGCAGTCCGGTGGCCGTCGCCACAGCGACGGGGGCGGCGCTGTCCCACTCGTACTGGCCGCCCGCGTGCACGTAGGCGTCCGCGTCGCCGCTGATCACGGCGGCGATCTTCACGCCGGCCGACCCCATCGGCACCAGCTCCGCGCCGATGTCCTCGGCCAGGGCGGTCACGAACGCCGGCGGGCGGGTGCGGCTCGCGGCGATGCGGATCGGCCCGCCGGTCGCGGCGGCCAGCGGCAGCGGCGGGTACGCGGGGGTGTGGTCGGTGGCGAGCGTACGGTGCTGAGCCGGCATCGCCACGGCACCGGCGGACAGGCAGCTCGGGCTGGAGCAGTCGGCGGTCCACAGGGCCACGTGCACCGCCCAGTCCGTACGGCCCTCCTCGGAGAACTCGCGGGTGCCGTCGAGCGGGTCGACGATCCACACGCGGGAAGCGTCGAGCCGGTCCGGACGGACGATGCTGTGCTCGCCGTCCTGCCACGCGACGCGGGAGTGGTCGTCCTCCTCCGACAGCACCGCGTCGGCGGGGCGCCAGCGGGCGAGCTCCGTACGCAACAGATCGTGGGCGGCTTTGTCCCCGGCGGCCTTGAGGGCCTTGCCGTCGGCATAGCCCATGTCCGCGCGGACCTGGAGCAGCACCTGGCCGGCGCGGTCGGCCAGCCAGCGGGCGAAGGCCGAATCGTTGACCGGCGGCGTTCCGGAGTTGTCCGGCTCCCGCTGCCCCGCTATGCGCGCCGACGTCCCTGTCTGCTCGCTCATCGCTCTCCTCATGAAGTTCAGTACGCTCCCGACGACCGCACCACCGCGGTCATGGTCCGCAAAAGGATCACCAAGTCCAAGCTGAGTGACCAGTTCTCCACATAGCGCAGGTCGAGCCTGACCGCCTCCTCCCACGGCAGGTCCGAACGTCCGGAAACCTGCCACAGGCCGGTCATGCCCGGTTTGACCGCCAGCCGGCGCCGCACGTCGTCGGCGTAGGCGGCGACCTCCGACGGCAGCGGCGGTCGCGGTCCGACCAGCGACATCTGGCCCAGGAGGACGTTGAGAAGCTGAGGGAGCTCGTCCAGCGAGAGCCTGCGCAGCCACCGTCCGACCGGGGTGACGCGGGGGTCGTCGCGGATTTTGAAGAGCACACCGTCGTGCTCGTTGAGGTGCCGGAGCTCGGCCAGCCGGGCCTCGGCGTCGACGTACATGCTGCGGAACTTGAAGATCCGGAACTCGGACCCGTCACGTCCGACCCGTACCTGTCGAAAGAGTACCGGGCCACGGGAGGTGAGCCGGACGCAGAGTGCGACGGTTAACAGCAGCGGACCGAAGACGATCAGCAGGACCAGGGCGCCGAGCCGGTCGAACAGGTCCTTGATGACCCGCGCGCCGCCGTGCAGCCGGGGATGCTCGACGTGCAGCATCGGCAGGCCGTCGAACGGGCGGATCGTGGTCCGAGCCCCGGCGACGTCGATGAGCGCGCTCGCGACGATCAGGTCCACCTCGTCGCGTTCCAGCCGCCAGGCGAGCCGGCGCAGCGCGACGCCGTCCAGTTCCGGGCAGCTCAGCACCACGACGGTGTCCGCATCGGCGGCATCGACGGCGTTCGCCACGTCGTCGAAGGTGCCATACACCGGCAAATCGACCACACCGTCATGGTCGGGCGGAAGGCAGGCACCGACGACCTCGAGGCCGTGGTAGCGCTCGCGGCGCAACTGCCGGGTGATGCCGATGACGGACAGCTCGTGTCCGACGACCAGAACGCGGCGCAGGCTCTCCCCGCGCGCCCGCTTCACGTGCAGCCGCTTGCGCAGGACGAAACGCAGCACCACGGCCGAGACGATCGCCGTCGGCAGCGCGGCCAGGACGTACGAGCGCGCCAGGTCTAGCTCCAGCGCGTACGAGACGACGGCCACGCCCGCGATCAGGCCGACACCGCCGCGCAGGACCCGCTGGTACTCGTCCGTGCCGACGAACAGGAAACGGCGTTCGTACGCCCTGCTCACCACCAGGACGGCCAGCAGCGCCACCGGAAGCAGCGCCGACAGCAGCAGATACCACCGGTTGTACGTGGTCACCTCGTCGCCGAAGCGCAATGCGAACGTCACGGCACCGGCGGCCACCCCGGCGATCAGATCGGAGAGCACGAGGACGCGCACGTACCGGCGTTCCCAGCGCTGCCGCCGGGACATCGCCGCGTGCTTTCCGCGTACCCGGACAAAAGGCCGGACCGCCGGCCGAGCCGCCGCCGATCGGTTGGGGCGCTGGGACCAGTGGCGGTCCACCGCCTGGTTCTTCGCCCGCTCACTCGCGAGCGTGCCACCGGCCCCCGCCTGCGGCGGCGCGTTGTCCTCGTCGCCGGCCGGCCGCGCGGGCGCCGGGATCTTGCTGTTGCGGCCGCGGTCACGGTGCGGCGACGGCCGGTGCGGCCGCGGCCCGTGGTTGGCCGGCGGGTGGTTCGCCGGGCCGTGATTCTCCGGTACGCACAGATCGGACGCATGTCCGTGGTCCTGGCCGACGACGAAGCGGACGTCCGTCCGGGCGGCTTCCGTCCCGCCCCGCCGCTGGATGGTCGGCAGGACCACCGTCGGTTCGTCCAGTATCGCCTTGCGGCTTCCGGACAGGTCCTGTGTCATCCGAACCTCCCCCGCGCCGTCGATTCACGCGCACCATTTCGGTGCGCTATGTGCCCAACGCGCAAAAGGCGGACATCGTCACGGGACCGATAGGCGGACAAAACGGTCCAAACGATCTATCGGTTTCGGCCTCGCATGATCACATTCCGTGGTATTTGTTCTGCGCCCATTCGACGCCCTCGAACACCACGGCCTCGGTCACATCCGCGGCCCGATCGATGAGGAACTCCAGCTCCTTACGCTCCACCGAGGAGAAATCCGACAGCACGAAATCGGCCGGATCCTGCCGCCCCGGCGGCCGGCCGATGCCGAACCGCACCCGGGCGTACTCCTTGCTGCCCAGCGACTTCGACATCGAACGCAACCCGTTGTGACCACCCTCACCACCGCCGCGCTTCACCCGGACCTGCCCGTACGGCACGTCCAGCTCGTCGTGGACGGCGATCACATGCTCCACCGGCACCTTGAAGAACTGCGCCAGCGCCACCACCGGAGCACCCGACAGATTCATGTACGTCAGCGGCTTGGCCAGCACCAGCTTCGGACCGCCGAACCCCAGCCGCCCCTCGGCGACCTCGGCCACCGCCCGCTTGTGCCGCCCGAACTTGCCGCCGACCCGGGACGCCAGCAGGTCCGCGACCATGAAGCCGACGTTGTGCCGGTTGCCCGCGTACTCCCGGCCGGGGTTGCCCAGGCCGACCACCAGCCAGGGTGCGTCCTCGGTCATGCAGGTCTCCTCGACGAAAAACAGGGAAAGTGCCGACCGGCACTTTCCCTGTTCGGTGCTTGCTGGGTCAGCTCGCGGCTTCCTCGGACGACTCGCCCTCGGCAGCCTCGGCGGCACCCTCGCCGGTGTCACCCTCCATCTGCTCGGCGGTCTGCGCCTGCGACACGATCGCGATGACGTGCTCCGGCTCCACGGCCAGCTCGGTGCCGGTCGGCAGCGTCACGTCGCCGGCGGTCACCTGCGAACCGGCCTCCAGGCCCTCGATCGAGACCTCGAGGTGGTTCGGCACGTGCAGCGCCTCGGCGGTCACCGACAGCGTCGTGCTCTCGGTCACCACGAGCGTGTTCTTGGCGGCCTCGCCGACCAGCGTCACGGGGACGTCGACCTGGACCTTCTCGCCGCGCTTCACGATGATCAGGTCCACGTGCTCGTACGTGTCCTTGATCGGGTCACGCTGGATGGCCTTCGGCAGGGCCAGCGTGGTGCCGGTGCCACCGGCCACGTCGATCGTGAAGACCTGGTTGAGCCCGCCGTGCCGGATGGCGGCGGCGAACTCCCGCGCGGGCAGCGCGATGTGGACGGGGGCTTCGCCGTGGCCGTACAGCACGGCAGGCACCAGGCCGGCCCGGCGCGTGCGGCGGGCACCACCCTTGCCGAACTCGGTACGGGGCTCGGCGCTGATCTTTACCTCGGACACGGGGAAACTCCTGAAACTCTGGATCGGGCTGCGTCAAAGTCGGCGGGCTGCGGGCGGTGTTCGGCGGGGGCCGAGCTTGGGTGGTGCTCAGTGCTGGGCAAGGGGCGCACTGGGCACAGGCCCGGAGCACCGCGTCGATCACGGTGCCTCAAGCGAACTCCGCAAACCTGCAGCAGACCGCGTGGCACCCTCGCCGTGGCAACCGCACCAGCTTACCTGCCGCGCGCGCGTGCTGACCGGCGGGTCCCGTCAGCTGGCTTCCCTTGCCAAAACTTCACCCGACCGATGCAACTTGCACCCCGCTCAGAGCGCGTCCGCCAGCAACGAACGACAGCACTCGGATGCACAAAACGAGCCTGGCACGCCGGGCCATCGGACGAGGCGAAAGCAGCACGCCGAGCAAGAGCCCGACGGCCCGGCGACCCGGCGACCCGGCGAAACCGGGGCGCGGCGAGACCGGGGCGCGGCGAGACCGGGGCGCGGCGAGACCGGCGGCCCGGCAGGACCGGGGCCGCGGCGGGAGCAGGCCGTCGGGCGTGGGCAAGCTTGAGCGGGCGCGGCGGGAGCGGACGCAGCCAAAGCAAGGCGCCGGACACGGGCGAGGCAGAAGTAGGCGCGCCGGGCGGAGGCCCCACAGAAGTGGGCGTCGCGAGGCAGGAGGCCCGGCAGAAGTGAACTGCGACGACGAGCGCGGCGACGGCTCGAGACATGGCCGACGGAACCGGACCGATCCCCAAAGCATGAGGTCGAGCCGAAGCAGCGGCGGATCATGCGGCCGGCGCCGACCCACGAAGCCGGACCACAACGGCTTCGGCGCCAAGGGGTCAAGCGAAGCGGAGCGTCAGCTCAACCCACCGAACAGAGTCGTCACCGACCCGTCATCGAAGACCTCACGAATCGCCCGAGCCAGCAACGGCGCGATCGACAACACGGTGATCTTGTCCAGCCGCTTCTCCGGCGGAAGCGGCAGCGTGTTCGTCACGACCAGCTCCGAGATCCGGCTGTTCTTCAACCGCTCCGTCGCCGGGTCCGACAGCAGCGCGTGCGTCGACGCTACGACCACGTCCGCCGCACCGGAGTCGAAGAGGATGTCGGCGGCCTTCGTGATCGTGCCGCCCGTGTCGATCATGTCGTCGACGACCAGGCAGACCCGGCCCTCGACCTCGCCGACCACGCGGTTGGCCACGACCTGGTTCGGCTTCAGCGGGTCGCGGGTCTTGTGGATGAACGCCAGCGGGCAGCCGCCCAGCCGGTCGGTCCAGCGCTCCGCCACGCGTACCCGGCCGGAGTCCGGCGCCACCACTGTCATCGGGCGGCCCGCGAACTTCTTCTGCACGTGCTCGGCGAGGATGTCCATCGCGAAGAGGTGGTCCACCGGGCCGTCGAAGAAGCCCTGGATCTGCGCGGTGTGCAGGTCGACGGTCAGGATGCGGTTGGCGCCCGCGGTCTTCAGCAGGTCGGCGACCAGCCGGGCCGAGATCGGCTCCCGGCCGCGGTGCTTCTTGTCCTGCCGCGAGTACGGGTAGAACGGCAGCACGACGGTGATCCGCTTCGCCGACCCGCGCTTGAGGGCGTCGATCATGATCAGGGTCTCCATGACCCACCGGTTCACGCCCTCGGTCACCGACTGGACCACGAAGGCGTCGGAGCCGCGTACCGAATCCTTGAACCGGACGAAGATCTCACCGTTCGCGAACTCGTACGAGTCCGACGGCGTCGGGGCGACGCCCAGCACTTGGCCGATCTCCTCGGCCAGCTCCGGGAAGCCCTGCCCGGAGAAAAGCATCAAACTCTTACGGTTCTCCGCGACGATGCTGCCCATGGGCTCGTCCGCTCCCGTGGTTCGAGGGGTTAGTCACCTGAAGTATTACCCGTGGCCGCCCGGAGTCCACGTGCCGGATCCGCGTCGTGGGATGCCTCACCCCAGCTTGCGCCGCGGCCGACTTGGTGTCCTACTCCGTGGACCCGGTCTGCTGCCCGGCCGCCTTCTCCGCGGCCTCGGACGACACCGTGCCGGGCCGCTTCCGCGCCGTCCAGCCCTCGATGTTGCGCTGCTGCGCCCGCGTCACACCCAGGTTGCCCGCCGGCACGTCCTTGGCGACCGCACTTCCCGCCGCGACGTACGCACCCGGCCCGATCTCGACCGGCGCGATCAGCACGGTGTCGCTGCCGACGAACGCGGCCTCGCCCACCGTCGTGTGGTGCTTGTTGACCCCGTCGTAGTTGGCGAAGATCGTGCCCGCGCCGATGTTCGACTTCGGTCCGATGGTCGCGTCACCGACGTACGACAGGTGCGGCACCTTCGCGCCGGCGCCCAGCTCGGCGTTCTTCGTCTCGACGAACCCGCCGACCTTCGCCTTGCGGCCCAGCCGCGTGCCCGGCCGCAGGTACGAGTACGGCCCCACGGACGCGTCCGGCCCGATCTCCGCCCCGATGGAGTGCGAACGCAGCACGGTCGCGCACTCCTCGACGATCGTGTCGGCCAGCGTCGTGTCGGGGCCGATCACGGCGCCCGTCGCCACCTTCGTCGCGCCCTGGAGCTGGCAATTCTGGTCGATCACCGCGTCCGGCTCCAGCGTCACCGTCACGTCGATCCAGGTCGTCGCCGGATCGAGAATCGAGACGCCGGCCCGCATCCACGCCGTGTTGACCCGCTCCCGCAACAGGGCACGCAGCCGCGCCAGCTCGGCGCGGTCGTTGCAGCCGAGCGTCTCCTGCGCGTCCGCCGCGACGTGCACGCCGACCGGGTGCCCCACCGAGGCCAGGATGCCGAAGACGTCGGTCAGATACTCCTCGCCCTGATCGTTGTCGGTCGACAGCTTCCCGAGCGCCTCCCGCAGCAGCGTGGCGTCGAAGACGTAGATGCCCGCGTTGATCTCCCGGATCGCCCGGACCTCGGCGGAGGCGTCGCGCTCCTCGACGATGCGCTCCAGGTTGCCGTCGGCGTCGCGCACGATCCGGCCGAGCCCGGTCGGGTCGGCCACCTCGGCAGCCAGCACGGTCGCCCCCTTGCGCGTCGCCTCGTGCGCGGCGACGAGCGCCTCGACCGTCTCCGGCCGCAACAGCGGCACGTCGGCATTGAGCACGACGACGGTGCCGGCGGCCTCGGGAATGGCCTCGAGCGCGATGCGTACGGCGTGACCGGTGCCGTTCTGCTCGGCCTGCAGCACCGGGGTGGCGCCGGGGGCGATCTCCGCCAGATGCGCGCGCACCTGGTCGGCCTTGTGCCCGACGACCACGACGGTGCGCGTGGCCTGCGCGGCCTCGGCGGCGTGCAGGACGTGCCCGAGCAGCGTGCGGCCCAACAGCGGGTGCAGCATCTTCGGCGTGGCGGACTTCATCCGCTTGCCCTCACCGGCGGCGAGGACGACGACGGTACGGCTCGGGGCCTGGCTCACGCGGGACTCCATTGTTCGCAGTGTGGCAGTGAGAGAACGCGGCACCAACTCAACCGCAGACAGAGAGCTCCCGGGAGAGGATTCGAACCCCTATAATCACAACCAAAATGTGACGTCCTGCCCTTAGACGACCCGGGAGGGCAAAGCGGACATAACGACAGGGTCATGCACGCGGGCTACATCGTAACCTGCCCGCACGAGTCCGGCGCACCGGCGATCCCTTGCATCAAGCCCTCGACCGTCCAGTAGAGCTGTCGGGAATCGGGCACCCTGATGACAAGGCACCCGCGATAAGGATCCCCGACGTTGTGCCGGACCGTGGACGGATTGTGCGTCTTGAGGGATGGGCGCCGGAAAAGCTCGAACGGCACCCCCACGACATCGGCCCACCACCGGCCCGCCGCCACCGCGTCGGCGGACTCGTGGATGCTCAGACGATAGGTGAGCTTCATCCGGTCCTCGCCCAGAAGCTCCACGAACCGGAGGAAGAGCGATATCAACACCGGGTCACTGTTGATGAAGATGACGCGGCAGTCGTTCGGCCGCCAAGGCTTTGCCTTCTGACCTTCACACCAGTAGGCGGCCGCTCCGAGGAGACGGACTTCGCGGTCGGAGAGAGAGCCGACCCAGGTCGCCGCCTCCTCGTTGATTGCGGCGCGGTCGGCGTCTCGCTTCTGCCTCAAGGGCTCCCAGCGGGTCTCTGAGATCCGGCGCGAGTGCGCACTGCGGCGCTCGTGGGCACGCTCCGAGGTTGCGTCGAGGGGAATGTGCCGCACCCAGAGATACGCCGTCGATTTGGCGACGCCGAGCTTCGTAGCGATCTCCGGGACGGTGAGACCCTCACGCCGTAGGGCGATGGCCTCGTTGCGCAGGTCATCCTTCGCGTTGGGCCGGCGGGTCCATTCGGGAGTGGGTTTGTTCCAGAGCCAGGCCGCCATCGTGTCGCGGCTGACGCCGAAGTGGGTGCGGAGCTGAGCCAGGGACATCCGGGTTTCCGCGCGCAGCCGTCGAGCCTCCACCGCACGAGGATCCCCTTCCGGGGGTGTCTGCATGTAGGTACATTACCGTGTACCTACAACTCGATGTCAACGCTTCGGATGTGCCTTCAGGAAGTTCCAGATGGTCGGGGTCGCGGCGAGGGCCGTCGAGGGAGGGTCGAGGTGCAGGACGCGTTCGGCGACGGGGGCTCGGCGGGATCCCGGCCATTGGTGGCCCGCTCCCGCGATCGTGATGAGCTCCACCGCGCGCCCCTCCGGGCAGGTGGCCAACGACGTCGTGACGGCTCCGGCTTTCGTGACCGTGGGTGCCGCGCACGCGTCGGTGCGGCGCCAGGTTTCGATCAGGGACGGTACGGAGGGGCCGTCGATCTTCACGGGCAGGCGGCCCCTGCCGTTGTTGCTGCGACGGCCGGGGCCTCCGGCGTACGGGATAGTGCGGTCGTCCTCGCCGTGGATGTGGATGATCGAGAGCCGTGCCGGGCTGGGGCACTTGTTGATCATTGTGCCGGCGACGGGGGCGATGGCGGCGAAGGTGTCGGTCTCGCAGGCGAGGCGGTAGGCGAGCATGGCGCCGTTCGAGATGCCGGTCGCGTAGACGCGGTGCGGGTCCACTCCGGGCACCGCGGCGACGAGCTGGGTGATGAAGGCGACGTCGTTCACGTTGTCGCGGGCGGCCACGCCGCAGCAGTCGGGGCTCGCGTTCCAGGTGCGGTTCACGCCGTCGGGGTACGCGACCACGAAGCCGCCCTTGTCGGCCTCGGCGTCCCAGCCGTACGACATCTCGGCCTGCCTGCCCGTCCCCACCGCGCCGTGCAGCACGACGACCAGCGGCGCTCCCGGTCGAGCCGTGGCGGGCCGGTACAGCAGGTAGGTGCGCCGGCGGCCGTCGACGGTCAGCGAGGCACTCGACTTGCCCACCGGCAGCGATGAAGCCGCCGGCGAGGAGGAGGAAGGCGAAGAAGAAGCGGACGATGCCGGCGCAGACGGCGAAGCCGTGGAGGGAGCCGGCGAAGACGGCGGCGCGGACGGCGGGGGCGCGGGGCGGTCCCGGCCGGTGCAGCCCGCGAGCAGCAGCAACAACAGCGCGGCGAAGGGAGCGAGCAGGCGCTTCATGGCACCACCGTCCATCAGAGATGTTCGAGGAACGTACGGGTCAGGTCAGGAAAGCGGGCGGGCCCCGGAGAGGCCCGCCCGCCGTGGGGTCAGCGCTTGTTCATCTCGATGAGCTCCCAGCCCCCTTCAGGCTTGATGTCGTTCTTCTCGGTACGCAGGTTCATCGGGTTCGCCATGCCGATGTAGAGCCCGCCCTTGCCGTTCGGGATCATGTTGCGGATGCCGTAGTTGAGGTAGTTGCCGAGGCCGCGCGTGTTGACGGCCTGGGCGGGCGAGTTCGAGTCGGTGAACATGTAGAGGTCGCCGCCGAACTTCGCGGGGCTGATCAGGGGCATGTGCCAGTTGTCCGGGTCGGCGAGTGCCTTGCGGGCCCGCTTGTTGACGGGTGCCTGCGGGGCGGCGCCGGCGAGGAGGTCCTTGACCAGGTAGCTCCAGTCCATGGTGCCGACGAAGAGCTTGTTGTCGACCACGGTCATGCGCCAGGTGTAGTTGTTGAACAGGTAGCCGAAGCCGGACTTGCCGTACAGGGGCTCGAAGTTGGTGGACTTGTCCGACCACGTGGAGGTGGCCGGGTCCCAGGCGGGGAGCGTCTTCTCGCCGTACACGAGCTCGATCTTCTGGGTCGGCAGGCCCAGGTCCTTGGCGCGCCAGATGCTGACCGCGCGCTGGGTCTTGACGGCCTGGTCCTTGGCGGCCTGGTCGGTGGCGGGCGGGTAGACCTTGGCGTGGACGGTGCTGGACTTCATCGGGACGTGCATGGTGCCCCAGTAGACGTAGCCGTCGAACGCGGCGATGCCGCCGCCGCCGTAGGTGGCCGAGACGACGCGGTCGGGCTCGTACTGGCGGGCGTTCCAGACCTGCTTCCACCCGGCGCGGTCCTCGTCGTTGAGGCCGGGCAGCCCGTCGGCGAGCTTGGGGCTGATCCAGAGGCCGGCGAGCATCGCCGCGCTGGTGGGCTGCTCGGCGGGCCAGCTGGTGGCGGCGATGCGGCCGTCGTAGACGGTGAGGTCGGCGGCCTGCACGGGCAGGCTGGCGACGGTGGTGAAGTCGAAGGGGCGGGTGGTGTCGCCGTTCCAGCGCCAGACGGCGCCGCCGGCGGAGCCGTTGCGGCCGATGCCGACGCCCAGGTAGAGGGCGTCGTCGGCGACCAGGAACGTACGGATGTTGCCGTAGTCCGGGAAGTTGACCGAGCCGAGGTACTCCTGGGTGGTGGCGTCGAAGGCGAACATGTTGAGCGTGTTCTCGAGGGCGGGGCCGCCGAGGAGAACGACGTTGCCCATGTGGCCGGCGGCGCGCAGGCCGATGGTGTGGGACAGGCGGGTGGCGTCGTCCGGCGACTTGGCGCGGATCTCGGCGCTCTTGTTGACCTGCTTGCCCGTGGTGACGTCGTACGTCCACACCTCGGGCGCGCGCATGTCGCCGAGGTAGTCGGGGATCGCCGGGTCGTTCTTGTGGGGCTGGCTCTCGCCGTACTCGCAGGTCCAGTTGTCGTTGGCGGTGGGTTTGACGTAGTCGAGGGTGGCGCCGCTGACGAGGCAGTGCACGTTGGCGCCGGTGCCGAACCAGATGGTCTGGTCGACCTGGGTGAGCCCCCAGACGTACGCCTGGTTGACCTTGGGCTTGCCGCTCGCGCAGGGCGGGCCCGCGGGGTAGGCCTGGCCCACCGCGACGAAGCACTCGTCGGGCTTGGCCTTGGCGAGGAGCTTGAACTTGTACTGAGGGATGGACGGGGCGGCGGCGGCCGGCGAGACCGCTGCGCCGGCGGCGACGAGGGCCACGGCCCCCGCCGCGAGGAGCCTTCTTATATTGACCACTTTGGATTCCTCTCGGAGACGCCGCATGCGCCCGTCGCGGGGGTCCGCGAGGGCGCACGAGGGATGAAGTGGGCGAGCGGCGTCGTGGGATGCGCCGCCCGCCCACGCCTGGGGGTTACCTGCAGGGCGCGGTCAGCTTGATCAGCTCCCAGCCGCCTTCGGGGACGTCGTCGGCCGGATCGGTCCGCAGGTTCATCGGGTTGGCCATGCCGAGGTACAGGTTCGGGCCGTCCGGGATCATGGTGCGGACCCCGTAGTTCAGGTAGTTGCCGAGGCCGGTCCTGCTGACCGGTTCGGCCTTGTCCGACGTGGACGGGAACATCCACAGGTCGCCACCGTATCCAGCGGGATCAATGGGCGGGACCAGTGACTCGGCGGTGATGTCCTGGACGATGTAGCTCCAGTCCATGGTTCCCACGTAGAGGCGGCCGCCCGCCACGGCCATCCGCCACGTGTAGTTGTTGAACGGGTTGTCGAAGCCCGACTTGCCGTACACCGGGGTCCAGCCGGTGGGCACGGACGCCCAGGTGGCGGTCGCCGGGTCGTACGCGGGCAGCGCCGTCGCCCCGTACAGAAGCTCGATCTTCTGGGTCGGCAGCCCCAGGTCCTTGCCGCGCCAGAGGCTGAGCGCGCGCTGGGTGTTGGCGACCTGGGCCTGCTTCGCCTCGTCGGTGGTCTGCGGGTAGACCTGCTGATGCACCTTCGTCGACTTCAGCGGCACGTGCATCGTTCCCCAGTAGAGCCAGCCGCCGAACGACGCGACACCGCCGCCGCCATAGGTCGCGGCGACCACACGGTCCGGCTCGTACTGGCGGGCGTGCCAGACCTGCCGCCAGCCGGCCGCGTCCTCGGGGTTGAGGCCGGGCAGGCCGTCGGTCAGCGGCGGACTGATCCAGACGCCGGCGAGCTGCGACGGGGACGCCGGCTGGTTGGCCGGCCAGCTGGTCGCGGCGATCCGCCCATCGTGGTACGCCAGGTCGGCCGCCTGCACCGGCAGGTTCGCGACCACCTCGAACGTGAACGGGTTCCGCACGCTGCCGGTCCAGCGCAGCACGCCACCGCCGGACGAGCCGTTGGTGCCGATGCCGACGCCCAGGTACATGGCGCCTTCCGCGACGAGCAGGGTACGGATGTTGCCGTACTGCGGGAGGTTGACCGAGCCGAGGAAGCGCTGGGTGCGCGCGTCGAAGGCGAAGAGGTTGAGCGAGTCGTTGAGCGCGGGGCCGCCGAAGAGGACCACGCCCCCGAGCGTGCCGGCGGCGCGCAGGCCGATGGTGGTCCGCAGCCGCTCGGCGTCGTCGGGGCTCTTGGCGCGGATCTCCCCGCTCTTGTTCACCTTCTGCTTCGTCCGCGCGTGGTAGAGCCACACCTCCGGGGGCCGCTGGTCACCGATCTCCGCGGGCCAGTCCGGGTCGTCGCGGACGGTCTGGCTCTCGGCGTACTCGCAGACGTAGTCGTCGTTGACCACCGGGGTGTAGCTGTCCAGGGTGGCGCCGCTGACCAGGCAGTTCACGTTGGCGCCGGTGCCGAACCAGACGTCGGCACCCACCTTCGTCAGCCCCCACACGTACGCCTGGCTGACCTTGGCCTTCCCCTCGGCGCACGGCGGACCGGGCGGGTACGGCTGGCCGATCCCGTTGAAGCACTCGTCGGGCGCCGCCTTGGCGAGCAGCTTGAAGGAGTAGGAGCCGTCCGCCGCGGAGGCGGGTACGGCCGGGACGGTCAGGCCGAGCAGGACGACGGCGGCAACGGCGACAGCTCTCACGAGTGCGGTCCTCTCACGAGGCGGATGAGCTCCCAGCCGCCCCCAGCGCGCAGGTTCATCGGGTTGGCCATGCCGACGTACAGGTCGTCGCCGTCGGCGACCATGTTCCGGATGCCGTAGTTGAGGTGGTTGCCGAGCCCGCGCACGTCGACGGCCTCGGCGGGCGCGTCGGCGGACGGGAACGTCCACAGGTCGCCGCCCCAGCCGGCCGGGTCGGTCGGCGGCGCCTGGTCGGAGAGGTCCTGGACGATGTAGCTCCAGTCCATGGTTCCCACGTAGAGGCGGTCGCCCGCGACGGCCATCCGCCACGTGTAGTTGTTGAAGCTGTTGCCGAAGCCGGACTTGCCGTGGCGCGGGGTCCAGCCGGTCGGCGCGGCGGTCCAGGTGCCGGTGTCCGGCCGGTACGCGGGCAGCACCGCCTCCCCGTACAGCAGCTCGATGCGCTGCTGCGGGGTGCCGAGGTCGCGCCCGCGCCAGATGCTCGTCGCCCGCTGCGTCATCCGGATCTGGGTGCGCTTCGCCTCGTCGGTCGGCTGCGGGTACGCCTTCTGATGCACCTTGGTGGCCTTCAGCGGCACGTGCATGGTGCCCCAGTAGAGCCAGCCGTCGTACGCCGCGACGCCGCCCACCCCGTACGTGTCCCTGATGAGCGGGTCGGTCTCGTAGGACCCGGCGTTCCACACCTGGGTCCAGGCACCGCCGTCCAGCGGCAACGGCGGGCTGCGCCACACCCCGCCGCGCTGGGCGTCGGAGGTCGGCCGGGCCGTCGACCACGTCGTCGCGTAGATCCGCCCGTCCTGGTACGCGAGGTCGGCGGCCTGCGCGGGCAGGGTGGCGACCTTCTCGAACAGGAACGGGGTGATCCGGTTGCCGCGCCAGCGCAGCACGGCCCCGCCGAAGCTGCCGTCCGGGCCGATGCCGGCGCCGAGGTACAGGCTGCCTTCCGCGGCGAGGAACGTCCTGGCGTTGCCGTACTGAGCGAGGGTGCGCGAGCCGAGGAAGCGCTTGGTGACGGCGTCGAAGGCGAAGACGTTGAGGGTGCTGCTCAGCGTGGGCCCGGCGAGCAGGACGACACCGTTCAGGTTGCCCGCGGCGCGCAGCCCGAGAGTGCGACGCAGGCGGGTGGCGTCCGCCGCGGAGGCGCCCATGACGGTGTCGGAGCGGTTCGTGAGGCTGCCGGTGGCGGCGTCGAAGAGCCAGACCTGCGGCGGCCGCACGTCACCCAGGGCATCGGGCACGGTGGGGTTGTTCTTGGCCACCTGGCTTTCGCCGAACTCGCAGACATAGTCCGCGTTGACCACCGGGTTCGCGTCGCCGAGGCTGGAGCCGCTGGTCAGGCAGTGCGTGTTCGCGCCGGTGCCGAACCAGACCTGCCTGCCGACCCGGGTCAGGCCCCACACGTACGCCTGGTTGACCTTCGGTTGGCCCTGCGCGCACGGCGGCCCGGCGGGGTACGGGTTCCCGATGCCGGCGAAGCACTCGTCCGCCGCCGCCTTGCCGATCAGCTCGAAGCTGTAGGTGTCGGGCGCGGTCACGGGAGTGCCGAGCAGCACCGCCGTCACCAACCCGGCTAAGGCGTTCATGCCGGCACCGCCACGGGTTCCGGCCGGCGCACGCGGTGGGCGACGGAGGCGGCCCAGCCGGCCGGGTCGGCGAAGCTCAGGAACTCGGCCAGCCGCGTCAGCTCCGCGACCGGCTCACGGACCAGGTCCTCGTACGCCATCTCGTGCAGCTGCGCCGGCCGCTTGTCGATGAGCGCCTGGTCGGCCTGGCTGCTCATGAACGCGCAGAGACCCAGGAACCGCTTGCCGTCGCCGCCGCGCTCGTGCAGGACCTCGGGGCTCAGGTTCTCCGGCAGGAAGCGGCGGACCTCCTCGGGCACCTCGTCGCCGGGCGCGACGGCGAACGGGTCGATGCCGTACTTGCCGATCGACTCGATCCGCATCTGCACGAGCTGGAAGAGCGAGTGCTTGCTCATGGAGGCGGCGCTGGGTGCCCAGTCCCGGGTCAGGTGCACGATCTTCGCGGTCGGGAAGTTCGCCAGCAGGGCCGGGGTCACCTGGCTGGAGCCGCCGGACCGCTCCACCCAGCGCTTCTTGCCGGTCAGCTCGGTCAGCAGGTCGAGGAACGCCTGGTGGTGCGCGCCGACGGCCTGCGTGGGGAACGCCTTGACCAGCGGCGCGAGCCGGTCGAAGAGCGCATCCGGGTCGTCGGTGAGCTTGGCGAGCGTGATGGCGAGAATGCGCGGCAGGTTCACCAGGTCGTCGTTCCAACGGCCGGACGCCGGGTAGCGCACCTCCTTGGGCGGCAGGCCGATGCGGAACAGCACCTTCAGCTCCGGCTTGGGACTGCTGAGCACGTCCCAGTACTGCGGGCCGGTGATGACCTCGCTGCTGCGGTTCCACGGGGCGACCAGCATGAAGAACTCCTGCGCCGAGCAGGTCTCCGGCTCCTCGTGGATGAGGTCGGACAGCAGGGTGGAACCACAGCGGCCGTTGCTGATGATGATGGCGCGGTCCATGAACTCTCCTAGTGCACGCGGGTGGCCAGCCAGGGCAGCACCTCGGCGCGGACCTGGTCGGGAGCCTTGATGAGCAGGGTGTGCTTCTGACCGGCCACGACGACGTGCCGCGACTGCGGGACGAGCCGGGCGGTCTCCTCGGCGAGCTCCTGGACCGCCGAGTCGGCGCCGTACAGGCACAGGACGGGGCAGGTGATCGCCGTGAACGCCGCGGGATCGGGCAGGGCGCTGGCGGGCAGCTGCTCTCCGATGTCGGTCTCGGCGAGCAGCGCCGACGCGTCACGCACCCGCCGGGCGAACAACGGCCGGCTGTGGGTCACCACGTCCGCGTCGGCGAGCGTCTCGGCGGCGCGGGCCAGCCGCCGGGCCATCCGGGCGAACCAGGTGGCGGTCGGCGGCGCGGACTCGATCGTCACGATGCCGGCGACCCGGTCCGGGTGGCGGGCCGCGTACGTGAACGCGACCGTGCCACCGAACGAGTTGCCGAACACGTACACCGGCTCGGTCACGGCCCAGTGCGCGAGCAACGCCTCCAGATCGTCGACGAAGTCGTCCAGCCGGTAGCCCGTGGCCGGGCGGGCGCTGCGGCCGTGCCCGCGCAGGTCGTACAGGAGGACCCGCATCCCGGCCTCGGCGAGCGGGTGGACCAGCGTGAGGAACCAGCTCGCCATGCTGTCCGAGGTCATGCCGTGCACGAGCACGACGGTGCCGCGGTGCTCGCCGATCGGCGCGACCTCCTGCACGTGCAGGTCGACGCCGTTGGCCCGGACCATGCTCATCTGCCGGCCGGCACCTTGTCGAGGGAGTCGGCGATGTACTCGACGAGCTGGCCCACCCGCAGCTCCCCCACCGACTCGACGTCGAGGCCGGAGACGAACAGCGCGAAGTTCACGGAGCTGCCGTAGCGGGCCTGCAGCCGCCCGGCGAGCGAGACGACGTCGATGCTCTCCATGCCGAGGTCGTCGCGGAAGGTGGTGTCCATGGTGATCTCGGCGTCGTCGCCGAAGTCGCCCAGCACCGAGCGCAGCATCGAGGCGACGTCGGCGAGGACGGCGTTCTGGTCGGAGGGCATGGCGGTGCTCCTTAGTTGTCGGCGGAAGTGGTCCAGGCGACGACGTAGCGCCGCGGGGGAAGATCCGGCGGGTTCTCGATCTCGCGCCAGGCGACCCGGAGGACCCGGTCGCCGACGCTGACGGTGCCGTCGGCGAGGGAGACCACGAACCGGCGCGGTGCGCCGTCGAGCCCCGTGCCCAGCGCCTTGCCCGCCGCCTCCTTCGCCGCCCAGAGCCGGGCGAAGCTGCGGTCGTCGGTGAGCTGCGCGCGTTCGGCGTCGGTGAGCGCGTACCGGAGGGTGCTCTCGTCGCGCGGCACGATCTCGACCACGTCGATGCCCACCTCGGCACCGGCGGGGCCGGCGATGGCGACCCCCACCTCGGCGGTGTGGGCGATCGACACCGCGCACTCCACCAGGCCGCGGCCCGGGCGCAGCTCGACGTACGGCCGCCCGCTCGGCTCGTTGCGCACGGTCAGCTCGATCGGGTACACGTCGGTGTGCCCGGCGTCCCACTGCCGGAACCGGACGGCGTCCTTCGCGGCGATCCGCCCGAGCATCCAAGGGTTGCGCTTGGCGGCGGGCATCCGCTCGTACTCGGCCGCGGCCTCGCCGCCGAGGATGCCGCGCGCCGCCATGCCCCGGGTGACCAGGTCCGTCCAGGCGTCGAAGACCACGGTCCAGCCGCCGTCCTGGCGCTGCGACATCGGGTACTTCTCCGGGAACCGCTCGCAGGCCCGCGCGGTCGGATGGCTGTCGAACCGCCGGTCGGTCGCGCCGTCGATCTGCGCCCACACCCGGCCGCCCACCGACAGCTGGGTGTCGGCGACCAGCTCGCCGTCGGTGATCCGGCGGACCCGGGCCACGCACTCGAACGCGGTGCCCGGCTCCGGCGCCGGGCCGTAGAACTTCACGTGCCGCAGCGCCACCGGCAACGCCACCGTCCGGAACGGCTGGGTGGTGATGAGCCAGTTGCCGATCAGCTGCAGCGCGTTGTCGAGCAGGGCGCCGGGCGGCGTCGGGGCGGTGACGACGCCGCGGACGTGCATGTCGCCGAGCGCGTGCACCGCGGTGACGCCCTGGAACAGCGGGCCGTGGAACATGAGCCGCTCGGCGTACATCCGCTCGGCGCTCGTCGTCGGCGGCACCTCGGTCGCCGGGTCGTGCGTCCACGGGCGCTCCGCCGGCTCGGGATACGCCGCGGCCAGCTCCACGGTGGAACGCGCGTAGCCGCCGAAGATCACCGTGACCGTGTCGGGCCCGGCCCGCTTGACCGTGATCTCGACCCGCTGCGGCGGCGCGGCGATGAGCCACCGGTTGAACTTCGCGTCGCGCACGGCCACGGCCCTGAGCCCGGGGACGGCTCGCTCGGCGGCGTCCATCATGTGCTGCACCACGGTCGTCGCGGGCACCACCGGCCAGCGGTCCTCGACCCTCGGCCAGTCGTCCGGCTGCACGAAGAAGCAGTGGTCGCGCAAGTAGGGCATGGTCTCCACGGAGACCTCGAGGGTCGTTCTGAGGAGTTCCGCTTCCTCCTTCTTATGTACGGTTACCGCGTCGCCTGACACCGATGATCCGTGCCCAGCGGGTAGCCGCGCCGGTGCCGCTGCCGGGCTTGCCGGCGGCTGCGTCGCGGGTCGTTGCCGAGGAATGGCCGGCCGGGCGGGGGCCGGGGCCGCCGCCCACCCGGCGGCCGGGGCGGTCGGCCGGCTCACGGCCGGGTCGGCCGGGCTGGTCGGCCGGCTTACGGCCGGGGCGGCCGGGGCGGGTGGCCGGGCGGCGGTCCGGGTTGCTGCGGCGTTCATGACGGTCACCGCGTCGCTTGCGGTCTCCTGGAGGAGCGCTGCGAGTTCGGCTGCGGCCTTCGAGGTGCCGGCCATGCGGCTCAGCGCCGACAACGCCGCGCTGTGCGCGTCGGCATTGCTGGGTGCGGCCTGCGCCGGCACGCGGGGTGCCGAAGGCTGCTGCGTCGGCGGTTGCTGCGTCGGCGAGATGCCGAGGAGCTGGTCGGCGCCGTCGCCGAGCTTGACCAGGGGGCCGCCCAGGTCCAGGCGGACGGACGGGCCCTTGCGCTCGGACGGTTCCGCGACCGTGCGGGCCTTCGGCGCGGCCGCCCTGGTCGGCGCCGGGTCGAGGACCGCCATGTCCGGGTCACCGCCGTCGACCCAGAGAGCCGTCGCGACCCGGCGCAGCTGGGCCAGGCCGTCACGGCGGGAGACGTTCACCGGCATGGCGAGGTGCTCCCGGTCGCGCAGGTTGTCGTCGATCAGCGAGGCGAGCTGGCCCGCGCCCATCTGCAGGAAGACCCGGATGCCGTCGGCGTACATGGCGTTGACCGTGCGGCGGAACCACACCGGCTCGATCATGTGCCGGATGAACAGCTGGTTGACCTCGTCCGGGTCGGCCGGGAACGGCGCCGAGATCGTGCCGGACCAGACGGGCACCTCGGTCGGCTGCACCTCCCAGCGCCCGAGCGCCGCCCCGATCGCCTGGAGTCCCTCGGCGAAGACCGGCGTGTGGAACGCCGAGCGGAACGGCAGGAGCTGGCACAGGATCGTCCGGGCCCGCAGGCCGTCGACCAGGCGCTGGACCTGCTCACGGGGGCCGTTGACGACGCACTGGTTGGGGGCGTTGTCGTGGGACAGCACCACGCCCGGGTAGTCGCCGAGCAGCGGGGTGACCGTCTCCATCGCCGCGCTGATCGCCGCGAACGCGTACCCGGAGACCTCGACGCTGTCGGCGTCGAAGAGGCCGAGGAACGCGTCGACGCCCCGGGTGCTCATCTGGCCGGTGACCGCCGCCGCCGTCCACTCGCCGATGCTGTGCCCGGCGACGGCGTCCGGGCGTACGTTCATCCGGCGCACCGCCGTGTCCAGGAGCTTGCCGACCTCGACCAGGCCGCTGCCGTGGTGGCCGAGGTCCTCGGCCGTCCACTCGCGGTGCGGCAGCCCGAAGTGGGCGGCGATGTCCGCGGTCCGCGGCGCGAACTCGGCCTCGACGCCGGGGAAGACGAACGCCAGCTTGCCGCCGCCGGGGCCGAGCAGGGGTCGCGGCGTGAACCAGACGTCGCGGCCGCCGCGCCACGGTTCGCCGCGGGCCACCATCTTGCGGGCGATGCCGAGGCGCTGGTCGGTGGGATCGACCAGGCCCAGGCGTACGGGTCCGCCGTCACGCGCCCGTGGCAGGTCACGCACGTCGTCGCGCTCCAGCAGCCGGGCCAGCTCGGCGGTCGAGGACGCGGCGAGCCAGACGATGCGCTCCGGTTCGGCGACCATCACGGGCGCGGCGCTCGCGTACTGCTCGACGATGACGTGGGCGTTGACCCCGCCGAAGCCGAACGCGTTGACGCCGGCGCGGCGCGGGCCGGTGCTCCGCCACGGCTGCGCCGACGCGATCGGCTGGAAGCGCGTCTTCGCCATCTCCGCGCGCGGCTTGGTGACGTTCAGGGTGGGCGGCAGCACGCCGTGGTAGACGGCGAGCGTGGCCTTGATCAGCCCGGCGACGCCGGCGGCCGGCATGGCGTGCCCGATCATCGACTTCACCGACCCGATCACCGGCTTCTCGCCGCCGGTGTGCGGGCCGAACACCTCGGCCACCGTGGTCAGCTCGGCGGCGTCGCCGGTCGGGGTGGCCGTGCCGTGCGCCTCGAGCAGGCCCAGCGCGTCGGGGGCGGTCGGGTCGAGGCCCGCCATCTCCCAGGCTCGCCGGATCGCCAGCGCCTGACCGGAGCTCGCCGGGTTGAACATGCTGGCCGAGCGGCCGTCGCTGGAGGTGCCGCTGCCGCGGATCACCGCGTACACCCGGTCGCCGTCGCGCTCGGCGTCGGCCAGGCGCTTGAGCACCACCATGCCGGTGCCCTCGCCGATCAGCACCCCGTCCGCTTCGGCGTCGAACGGCCGGATCTCCCCCTTGCGGCTCAGCGCCTGCAGCTGGCTGAACACCGACCAGAAGCTGATGTCGTGCACGTGGTGCACACCGCCGGCCAGCACGGCGTCGAGCCGCCCCTGGGCCAGCTCGGTGATGCCCTGGTCGACAGCGATCAACGAGGACGCGCACGCCGCGTCGATCGTGTACGCCGGCCCGCGCAGGTTCAGCCGGTTCGCGACCCGCGACGCGGCCAGGTTGGGCACCAGGCCGATCGTGCCCTCCGGCTGATGCTTGCCGAGCCGCTCGTCGATGCGGTCGCGCAGCAGGCCGAGGCGGTCCTCACCGAGGTCCGGCATGAGCTCGCGCAGCAGGCTGATGACCTGGCTGGCCATGCGCACCCGGTTGGCGTAGCGGGACGCGGCGGGGTTGAGCAGGCCGCCGCGGCCCAGGATGACGCCGACCCGGTCCGCGTCGGGCATCCGCTGTGCGCCGCCCGCGTCGGCGATGGCCGCCGCCGCGACCTCGAGCGCGATGAGCTGGTCCGGCTCGATGTCGCCGACCGAGTTCGGCATGATGCCGAACTTCAGCGGCTCGAACACCGCCTGCTCGTCGAGGAAACCGCCGCGGCGGGTGTAGAGCCGGTCGGGCCGGTGCGCGTTGTCCGGGTCGTAGAACAGCGCGTCGAAGCGGTCCTCCGGCACGTCGGTGATCAGGTCCTTGCCGTTGACCAGGTTCTCCCAGTACTGGCCGAGGGTGGCGGCGCCCGGGAAGATCGCCGCCATCCCCACGATCGCGATCTGCTCCACGCCCGCCTACCAGCCCGACGCGGTGAGCACGACGGAGGTCTGCGCGGCGTCGCCCCAGGCGAGCTCGCGCAGGAGGCTCAGCGCCCCCTCCTCCGGGTCGATCAG
The DNA here is from genome assembly GCF_040676695.1 of Actinoplanes sp. NPDC049548. NCBI lineage: Bacteria > Bacillati > Actinomycetota > Actinomycetes > Micromonosporales > Micromonosporaceae > Actinoplanes > Actinoplanes sp. NPDC049548. Next base: position 491,110 of record NZ_JBFAPM010000001.1, on the reverse strand, counting down.
GCCGATGCCGCGGCGGGCGTACTCGGCGATCAGCTCGGGCGTGACCATGCCGCCGTGCGCGCCCACCGGTGCCCACGGCCCCCAGTGCACGGTCAGCGCACGGTGGCCCGTCGCCTGCGACCAGCGCGTGCCCATCGCGTCGAGCGCGTCGTTGGCGGCCGCGTAGTCGCTCTGGCCGCGGTTGCCGTACGCGGCGGCGATGCTGCCGAACATGACCACGAACCGCGGCGCGGCCCCGCACGCTTCCAGGGCGTCGAGCACCGACCGGGCGCCGTCCACCTTGGTGCGGAACACCCGCTCGAAGGAGGCCGGGTCCTTGTCGCCGATCAGCTTGTCCTCGATGATCCCGGCCGCGTAGACCAGGCCGTCGATGCGCCCGTGCTCGTCGTGCACCCGCTTGACGAACCGGCGGGTGGCCTCGTCGTCGCGGACGTCGAGCGAGTGATAGCGCACCTGCGCGCCCAGCTCGGTCAGCTCGGCCACGGTGGCGTTGACCTCGCGAGCGGCGAGGATCGCCGAGGCGGCCCGGTCGATGTCGGCGGGCGAGCGCATGCCCCGCCGCGCCAGCGCCGCCCGCAGCGCCGCCTTGTCCGCGGCCGCCGCCAGCTCCGGGTCCTCGTCCGTCTGCGGCAGCGGCGTGCGGCCCACCAGCTCGATCCGGCACCGGGAGGCGGCGGCGACCGTACGCGCGAACCACGGCGTGATGCCCCGCGCCCCGCCGATCAGCACCACCACCGAGTCCTGCTCCAGCCCGATCGCCCGCGCCTCGGCCACCCCGTCGCCGGCCGGTCCCGCGCCGCCGTCGGCCAGCATGCCCAGGCCCGCCTCGGTGAGCCGGCCGATCAGCCGCCCGTCCGCGCGGCGGTGGACCACCGGCGCCGTGGTGGCGTCGTGCAGCTCCTCGACCAGGCCTCGCGCGACGTCGTCGGCGGCCAGGTCGGCGCTCACCTCGACGTACCGGGCGACGGTCTCGGGGTACTCGCGGGCGATCGTGCGGAACAGGCCGGTCAGCCCGTCGGTGCGGGCGCTGCCCTCCGGGCCGGCGGCGACGAGCCAGCGCGGCCCGCCGGCGAGCGCCCGCTTGAGGAACCCGAAGGCGTCCGGCAGCAGCGGCCCGGCGTCCTCATTCAGCCCGTCGAGCAGCACGATCCCGTCCACTCCGGCCGGGTCGTCGGCGGTCGAGCCGGCCGTCGCCTGCGCCCCGGACCCGGCCAGCAGCTCGGCCAGCCGGTCGGCGGCAGCCCCGCCGCCGGTGACGAGGAAACGGGCTCCGGCCAGGTCGGGGCCGGCGTCCCCGGCCGGCACCGCGGCCTCCAGGCGGGCGACGAGCCGCTGCGGGGCGATACCCACCCGGGCCGGCGGTTCCTCGTTCTCCGGGGCGCTTGCCTGCGGCGCGGCCACCACCGGGGCGGCCGACGCGTTGATCTTCGAGTCGAGCCAGCTCACCATCGCCCGTACCGTCCGGGCCTTGACCAGATCCTCCAGCTCCGACTCGTCACCCTCGACGGCCAGACCGAGCTTGTTCGCCACCTCACCGGCCACCTCGGCCCGCTTGATCGAGTCGACGCTCAGATCCGCCTCGAGGTCCAGGTCCAGCTCGAGGAGCTCCTCCGGGTAACCCGTCCGCTCACTGATCACCGTCAGGACGGCGCTCTGCACGTCGATCGCGGGGGCGGCGGCCACGACGGGCTCGACAGCGCCGGGAGCGGACGTGGTGATGCGGGAGTCCAGCCAGCTCACCATCGCCCGTACCGTCCGGGCCTTGACCAGATCCTCCAGCTCCGACTCGTCACCCTCGACGGCCAGACCGAGCTTGTTCGCCACCTCACCGGCCACCTCGGCCCGCTTGATCGAGTCGACGCTCAGATCCGCCTCGAGGTCCAGGTCCAGCTCGATGAGCTCCTCCGGGTAACCCGTCCGCTCGCTGATCACGGCGAGGACGGCGCTCTGCACATCGAGGCCGGGCGCGACCACCGCCTCCGTCTCCGCGACCGTCGGGTAGTGGATCGCCGGGGCCGAGACGGGCGCGGGAGCCGGTGACACCGGGGCGGCCATCGGGGCGGCCGCGGGCACCAACGCCTGCACCGGCGCGGCCTCGCTCGGCTGCCAGACCAGGCGGCCGCCGGCGCCCCCGTCACCCAGGTACGCCAGCAGCACGTCGCGCTGGGTCGCGATCAGGTCCCGGCTGGTCCGCAGGAACTCGCTGACGAGCTCGCTGCGGTCGTCACGGGCGCCCTGGGGCGATGCGGTCATCGTGAACTCCTCGATCTCGATGCGCCGGGCGGGGGTCATCCCGCCGGGCAGGCACTGTCCGTCGCGATCGCGAACGGCCTGGCCGTCGACGGTCCAGGTGGGACGGTGGGACGCGGGGGCCGCCGGGCCGGCGGTGTCGCGCCCGGCGAACAGCCAGCCCGTCTGCACGGGTACGCCCGCACAGGCCAGCTCGGCGGCGGCGGTGAGCAGGGCCCGCAGCCCTTGCCCGGGCCGGCCGTCGATGGTGACCACCAGGTGCGGGCGGTCGCCGAGCACCGCGCCGACCAGGCCGGTGAGAACCTGCCCGGGGCCTGCCTCGACGAAGACCCGCGCGCCGGCGGCGTACATGGCCTCGATCTGCTCGACGAAGCGGACCGGGGCGCCGATCTGGGCGGCCAGCCCGTCCCGCACCGCGGCGGCCTCCGCCGGGTACGGCTCCGCGCTGCGGTTGGACCACACCGGCACCTCGGGGGCGCCGATCGCCCGGGTCGCGAGCACCTCGGCGAAGGCCTCGGATCCGCCCGCCACGACCGGGCTGTGGAAGGCGGCCGCCACCGGGATGCCGCGGGCCCGCAGCCCGGCCTCCGTCAGCGCGGCCGTCGCCCGGCCGACGGCCTCGGTCGGCCCGGAGATGACGACTTGCAGGGGCGCGTTGTGGTTGGCCAGCACCACCTCACCGGCGAGCCCGGCGGCGGTGAGCACGTCGCGGACCTGGTCGGCGGTGCCTCGGACGGCGGCCATGGCGCCCGGGTCGTCACCCACGGCGGCGAGGATGGCGGCGGCCCGCTCGCGGCTCAGGTCGAGCAGCGTGGCGGGGTCGAAGGCGCCTGCCGTGCACAGCGCCACCAGTTCGCCGTAGCTGTGCCCGCCTGCCATGTCCGGGCGTACGCCGAGGCGGCGCAGCACGTGGTCCGCGGCCAGCCCGCCGATGCCGAGGACGGGCTGCGCGACGCGCGTGTCGCGTACCCGATCGTGCTGGGCCTTCTCGGTCTCCTCGTCGAACGCGGTCGGCGGGAAGAGCAGGTCCGCCCACTCCCGGCCCAGCTCCAGATACTCGCGGAGCTCGGGGAACGCGACGAACAGGTCGGCGAGGGCGCCGGGCTTCTGGCTGCCCTGGCCGGGGAAGAGGAACGCGACCTTGCCGGTCTCCGTGGCGGCGGGCGGCTGGACCAGACCCCGCCGCGGCTCGTGCTCGCCGTCGAGCGCCCGGCGCAGCAGACCGGCGAGGTCGTCCACGTCCGAGGCCACCACCGCGACGCGCACCGGGCCGGTCCGCGGGTCCGACTCGCGGGCCGAGGCGGCGGCCAGCTCCCGCAGCGGTCCGGCGCCGGGCAGCTTGTCGAGCAGCTTGCGGACGGCCCGATGGGCGGCCTCCACAGTAGTGCCGCGGAACAGGAACAGCTCCGCGGGCCACTCCTGGCGGGTGTGCCGCGGGTCGGCGGTCGCGGCGTGGGCGCTCAGGACCACGTGGAAGTTGGTGCCGCCGAAGCCGAACGCGCTGACCCCGGCGATCCGCTCCTGCGCCGGCGCCGCCCACGGACGGGTCTCGGTGTGGAAGGCGAACGGGCTGGCCTCCGGGCTCCACGCGGGGTTCGGCCGGCTCAGCCCGATCGTCGGCGGCTTCACGCCGGTGTGCAGGGCGAGCGCCGCCTTGATGACGCCGGCCATGCCCGCCGCGCACTTGGTGTGCCCGATCTGCGACTTGACCGAGCCGAGCACCGCGCCGCCCGGACGCGCCCCCGACTCGGTGAACAGCTTCGTCAGCGTCTCCAGCTCCGTACGGTCACCGACCACGGTCCCCGTGCCGTGCGCCTCGACCAGCCCCACCTCGCTCGGCGAGATGCCCGCGCCCCGGTACGCCCGGTCCAGCGCCCGCCGCTGCCCCTCCGCACGCGGCGCCGTCAGACCCAGCGCGCGCCCGTCGCTGGCACCGCCGAGACCCTTGATCACGGCGTAGACGCGGTCGCCGTCGCGCTCAGCGTCGGCGAGCCGCTTGAGGACCACCGCCGCGACGCCCTCGCCCAGCGCGATGCCGTCGCCGGTGCTGTCGAAGGTGCGACAGCGCCCGGTCGGCGAGAGCGCGTGCGCCGAGGTGAACATGAGGTAGTCGTTGATGCCGTTGTGCAGGTCGGCGCCGCCGCAGATCATCAGGTCGCTGTCGCCGGCGATCAGCTCCTTGCAGGCCGAGTCCATGGCGGCCAGCGAGGAGGCGCACGCGGCGTCCACCGTGTAGTTGGGGCCGCCGAGGTCCAGCCGGTTGGCGACCCGGCCGGCGATGACGTTCGCCAGCACGCCCGGGAAGGTGTCCTCGGTGACCGTCGGCAGCATGCCCTCGAGCTGCTCCGGCACGTCGCCCAGGTAGCCGGGCAGAAGCGTCCGCAGCGTCTGGGTCTGGCTCATGTCGCTACCCGCCTCGGCGCCGAACACCACGCCGGTGCGGCCGTGGTCATGGCCCGAGTCGTACGCGTACCCGGCGTCGACCAGGGCCCGGTGCGAGATCTCCAGCGCCAGCAGCTGGGTCGGGTCGATGCTGGCCAGCGCCGCCGGCGGGATGCCGTACTTGATGGCGTCGAACGGCACCGGGTCGATGAAGCCGCCCCACTTGGAGACGGTGATCCGGCCGGTCTGCCCGGGTCCGACCTCCGGCGCGTAGTAGGTGTCGACGTCCCACCGGTCGGCGGGCACCTCGCCGACCTTGTTGGCGCCGCTGACCACGGTCTCCCAGAAGCTCGCCAGGTCGGGCGAGCCGGGGAAGACGCAGGCCATGCCGACGATCGCGATGTCCAGCGGGTCGGCGACCTCCGGCTCCAGCACCGGATCGAGGCCCAGGTCGACGCGCAGGGCGGAGACCCGGTCGGCGTGGACGGCCGCCGCGTCGGTGGTGACCTGGGCGTGCAGGCCGGCGACCGTGGTGGCGGCGTCGCGCAGGACGGCGACCTGGCCGGCCATGAACAGCCCCTCGGCCGCCTGGGTGCCCTCGTCGACGCCGACCAGCCGGTCGCCGTCGCGGGTCAGGCCCTTGCTGGCGATCCGCAGCCGTCCGACGTTGAGCATCTCCAGCTGCTCCCAGACGACCCGGTTCTCCACCCCGGCGCTCTCCAGCTGGTCGCGCAGGCTGTGGAAGTCGTCCACGAACGCCGACTGCAGGCATCGGGTGGCGTGGCCGGGGGCGGTCTCGAGCAGTGCCGTCTCCGTCGCCTCGATCGCCTGCTGCTGGAACAGCGGCTGGATGGCGCCGTGGGTGACGGCCTCCTCGGTGAACAGGTACGCCGTACCCATGAGCACGCCGACCTGGGCACCGCGGCGGGTGAGCGGGCCGGCCATCGCGGCCACCATCGCCGCCGACCGCTCGTCGTGGATGCCGCCGGCGAAGAAGATCTGCAGCTCGGCGGCCGTGCCCTCGGGCCGCTCGGCGAGGAACTCCGCCAGCACCCCGAGCTGCGCCTCCCACAGCGGGAAGCTGGCGCGCGGGCCGACGTGGCCGCCGCACTCGGCGCCCTCGAAGATGAACTTGCGGGAGCCGGCCTGCAGGAACTGCCGCAGCAGCCCGGGCGACGGGACGTGCAGGAACGAGCTGATGCCGTCGGCCTCCAGGCCCTTGGCCTGCGCGGGACGCCCACCGGCGATGATCGCCACGGCGGGCCGGATCTCGCGGATGACCTCGATCTGGGCGGCCCGCAGCTGCTCCGGGGCGAAGCCCAGCACGCCGACGCCCCAGGGCCGGTCGCCGAGCGCGGCGGCGGCCTCGGTGAGCATCTGCCGGCTCTGCTCGGCGTTCGCCAGGGCGAGGGCGATGAACGGCAGGCCGCCGCCGTCGGCGACGGCCTTGGCGAAGCCGGCGACGTCACTCACCCGGGTCATCGGGCCCTGGGCGACGGGCAGGTCGACGCCGAGCGTACGGGCCAGCGGCGCGCCCGGGCTGAGGGTCTCCCCGGCGTCCGCGTGGCCGAGGGCGTCGAGGATGGCGTCGCGTACGGCTCGCACGGCGGTGGCGGTGTCGCCGTACCGCTTGGCGAAGTCCGCGGCGAGCCAGCCGTCCTGGCCGACCGGGAGCAGCTCCCCGCCGACCTCGAGTCCGCGTACGCCGGCCCGCAGCACGGTCTCCGTTCCGTCCATGCGACGGATCGCCGACTGCGCGTGATCGGACACAGTGGACTCTTGGAGCAAAATGATCTGGCTGTCGAGCAGCACGCCCGCCGCCCCACCGACGACACACGCCGCGGCGGTGTACGCGCCGACGCCACCGGCGACCCAGACCGGCAGGCCGGCGTCGACGAGCTGTTGCAGGAGCACGAACGAGCTGAGGTCGCCCACCCGGCCGCCGGACTCCATGCCGCGCGCGACCAGCCCGTGCGCACCGGCGGCCGCTGCCGTCCGCGCCTCGGCGAGCCCGGTCACCTCGACCAGCACGCGGTAGCGCTCGGCCAGCTCGGCGACGTCCCATCCGGCGTCCGCCGTGACGATCACGAGCTCCACCGCCGTGCCGGCGGCCCGCTCGAGGTCGGCGGGGGTGGCGGCGCAGGCTGCCGTGACGCGTACGCCCAGCCCCGACCCCGACCGGCGCGCCGCCTGAGCCAGCACGCGCAGACTCCACGCGTCACCGGAGCCGAGGTCGAGCACACCCACCCCGCCGGCCCGGGCGGCCGCGGCGACCTGGTGCGGACTCGGTTCCAGCCCGGCACCGCCGCTGACGGCCAGCACCAGAGAGCTCGTCGGTCGCGCTGTCTTCATCGGACTCCCGCTTCGTCATTCGGACACGGCTGTACTGGGGGCGGCACAGGGGGATGAGGGGGAACGAGAGATCTCGATACGTGAATGTCGCTCGCAGCGGACGTTATCGATCCCTGATTACAAAAGCGTTACACCATCTCGATGGAAAAAGTGCAGATTTTTTCGTCCGGCGTGCACCTTCCGGGATATATCAGCCCAGCTCAGTAGGACTTCTGGGAATCGTCGGAAGGCCCGCCCCACGGCCTTCCTACGGTTACGTAGGTTACGGTGACGTAGCCGTAGCTTGTGGAGTTCCGAGGCGCGTTCCACGTACGCCGGTCCAAGCCGGACCCCGGCGCCGCCGAGCTCGCCCGGACCGACGGCACGGCGTGACCTGCGCGGGGCCGTGGGATGCCGGAAGTGCTGGCAGGATGGCCGGGTGACCGAGCCCAGCGAGACCAGCAACCATCCCCGCGGCCGCCGTGCGCGCACCGCGGCGGCGTCGAGCCGGGCCGCACCCCCGCCCGCCTCGTCCCGAATCCGCATGTCCGCAGCCCAACGGCGCGAGCAGCTCATCGCCACCGGCCGGCAGCTCTTCGCGGAACGCGGCTTCGACGCGACCTCCGTGGAAGAGGTGGCGTCGCGTGCGAAGGTGTCCAAGCCCGTCGTCTACGAGCACTTCGGCGGCAAGGAAGGGCTGTACGCGGTGGTCGTCGACCGCGAGGTGCGCGCCCTGCTCGACCGCATCGCCGCGGCCCTGACCGCCGGTCACCCCCGCGAGCTCCTCGAACAGGCGGCGCTCGCGCTGCTCGACTACATCGAGGAGGAGCCGCACGGCTTCCGGGTGCTGGTCCGCGAGTCCCCGGTCCTGCAGCCGGCGGGCAACTTCTCCAGCGTGATGAACGACGTGGCCCACCAGGTCGAGCACGTCCTCGGCGCCGAGTTCAAGTCCCGCGGCCTGGAGCCGAAGTTCGCCGAGCTCTACTCGCAGGCCCTGGTGGGCATGGTGGCGCTCGTCGGCCAGTGGTGGCCCGAGGCCCGCAAGCCGAAGAAGGAGATGGTGGCCGCCCACCTGGTGAACCTGGCGTGGAACGGCCTGTCGCACCTCGAGGCCAAGCCGACCCTGCTGACCCGCAGGGCCCGCTGAGCTCAGACCGGGTTGTGGGCCGCGGCGCTCTCCTCGCGACCGGCCTCGGCGGAGCCCACCTTGCCGTACAGTCCGGCGGTCAGCACCACGAGGCCGATCACCGTCAGCACGATGATGTTCACCATCGAGGCGTTGAGGATGTTCGCGTCCGTCTGCAGGAGCGCGAGCAGCACCATGGCCACGCCGAGCACACCCCAGCCGAGCACCACGTTGGCGTGGTGGTGCACGTTGCCCCCGACCACGACGGCGGCCAGGATCGCGATCCCGAGCAGGGTGGCCAGCCAGGCGCCGGCGGGGTTGGCGCGCAGCCCCAGCACCCAGTCGTGGCCCCGGTGGAAGAACGGGTCGCCCCAGGTCGCGGCGATGCCCAGGACGCCGAAGAGGGCGAGGAAGCCCCCTGCGGCGCCGGCGACGACGCGATAGGCGGGGCGCAGGTGGTGGTTGAGGGGGTAGTGAGCCATCAGGCGTTCTGCGCCTCGCGAGCCTGGCGCGGCGCACCGGCCTGCGACTCGGGCACCACCTTGCTGTACTGGCTGGCCATGATGAGCACGAGGCCGGCCAGGTAGGTCACCACGACGGTCGAGATGCTGAAGTCGAGGAAGTTGGCGTCCGTCCGGATGGTCGCGAGCTCGTAGCTGCCGACCACCAGCAGACCCCAGCCGAAGTACTTGTCGACCGCGACGTCGGAGTTGCGCCCGATGACCGCGGCGATCAGCACGATGGCGCCGACCAGCACCGACACGATCGACCAGAACAGGTTGGCGTGCTGGCCGAGCACCCGGTCGCCGCCGTTGCCGAACAGGCCGTCACCCGCGGTGACAATGATCCCCACGATGCCGAAGAGGATGAGGTAGACCCCGGTCAGCGCGCCCAGGGCGCGGTAGAGCGGCCGCAGCGGGTGGTTGACCGGATTGTGCGCCATGGTGTCCGTCTCCAACGTTCGGTATGTGTCTCAGAGATTCTCGCGCATCGCGGTAACGCCCGCAGGAGCACCCCCGGATCAGGCGTCGGGGACCCGCTCGGCGAGCTCCAGCCAGGCCTCCTCGACCTGGGCCCGTTCCGCCTGGACGCCCTTCAGCTGAGCGTCCAGCTCCATGATCTTGTCGTAGTCGCTGCCGTGCCGGGCCAGCTCCTCGTTGATCTTCGCGATCCGGTCCTCGAACTTGGCGAGCTGCCGCTCCAGCCGGGCCAGATCCTTCTTGGCCGCCCGCACCTCGGCGGCCGACATCCCGGCGTCCGGGGCCGCACCCTCCGCGGAGGCCTGCGCCGCCGGGGTGACGCTGGGCGCGCCGGCGTCGGAGCCCGCCAGCCTGGAGAGATACTCGTCCACGCCGCCGGGCAGGTGCACCAGCCGGCCGTCGCCGAACATGCCGTACACCGTGTCGGTCACCCGCTCGACCAGGTAGCGGTCGTGGCTGGCGACCACCATCGTCCCCGGCCAGGAGTCCAGCAGGTCCTCCAGCGAGGCCAGGGTGTCGGTGTCGAGGTCGTTGGTCGGCTCGTCCAGCAGCAGCACGTTCGGCTCTGCGGCGAGCAGGCGCAGCAGCTGCAGCCGGCGCCGCTCGCCGCCGGAAAGGTCGCTCACCGGGGTCCAGATGCGCTTGTCGGTGAAGCCGAAGACCTCGGCCAGCTGACCCGCCGACAGCTCACGGTCGCCGAGCTTGACCCGCTTCGCCACCTCCTCGACCGCCTCGAGCAGGCGCAGCTGCCCGGGCAGCTCCCGCAGCTCCTGGGAGAGGAACGCCGGCCGTACGGTCGAACCGGTCACCAACCGCCCGCCGTCCGGCTTCGTGACGCCCGCGAGCAGACGCAGCAGGGTGGTCTTGCCCGCGCCGTTGGCACCGAGGATCGCGATCCGGTCGCCGGGCCCGACCTGCCAGGTCAGGCCCGAGAAGATGGTCTTGGGGCCGGCCTCGAGACGGACGTCCTCGAGGTCGTACACCTGCTTGCCCAGCCGGGTCGTGGCCAGCCGCTGCAGGCTCACCTTGTCGCGCACCGGCGGCACGTCCGCGATCAGCGCGTTCGCCGCGTCGATGCGGAACTGCGGCTTCGAGGTCCGGGCCGGCGGCCCCCGCCGCAGCCAGGCGATCTCCTTGCGCAGCAGGTTCTGCCGGCGCGCCTCGACCGCCGCCGCCACCCGCTGCCGCTCGGCGCGCGCCAGCGTCCAGGCGGCATACCCGCCCTCGTACGTGTGCACCTGCTCGTCGACGACCTCCCACGTCGCGGTGCAGACCGCGTCGAGGAACCAGCGATCGTGCGTGACGACGACCAGCGCACCACGCCGGCCGAGCAGGTGCCGGGCGAGCCAGTCGACGCCGGCGACGTCGAGGTGGTTGGTGGGCTCGTCGAGAATCAGCAGGTCGGACTCGCGCACGAGCAGAGCGGCCAGGGCCACCCGCCGGCGCTCACCACCGGACATCGGACCGACCGGCGTCTCCAGGCCGAGATGGCCCATGCCGAGGCCGTCGAGGATCTCGCGGACCCCGGCGTCACCGGCCCACTCGTGCTCGGCGCCCATGTCCTCGGCCAGCCAGGCGGTGCCGAGCACGACATCGCGCACGGTCGCGTCGGCGGCGAGAGTGAGATTCTGCGGGAGGGCGGCGACACGCACGTCCCGCCGATGGGTGACCCGGCCGGAGTCGGGCTCCTCCAGTTTGGCGAGCATCCGCAGCAGGGTGGACTTCCCGGCACCGTTGAGACCGACGATGCCGACCCGGGCATCGTCGTCCAACCCGAGCGAGACGTCGGTGAGCAGCTGACCGGCGGCGCCGTAACCCTTGTTGACCCGGTCCAGATTGACGATGTTGGCCACGATGCCCCCAAGCCTACCTTGTCCCGCGACAAGTCCTCGGACCGAGGGTTCGCCGAGCAGCCCGCGCGCTGCTCAGACCGCGCGAGCGCCCGGCATGGGGCCGCGGGCCGTCACCGCCGTACGGCAGACACCCGCCTCGGACAGGCGCGCGGCCACCCGCTCGGCGTGCGGGCCGTCGCTGGCGAGGAACACGCACGTCGGCCCCGACCCGGAGACGACCCCCGCCACCGCACCCGCGTCGTAACCCGCCTTGAGCACGTCGGCGAGCGCCGGCCGCAGCGACAACGCCGCAGGCTGCAGGTCGTTGGCGAGCGCGGCCCCCAGGACCTCCGGCTTGCGCTGGCGCAGCGCGGCCATCAGCTCGTCCGGGCTCTCCAGCGGCGACGGCGGCCACGGGCTGTCGCGGAGCCGGTCGAGCTCGCGGTAGACCTCCGGGGTGGAGAGTCCGCCGTCGGCGATGGCCACCACCCAGTGCCAGGTGGTCGGCCGGGCCAGGATCGGGCTGACCGCCTCACCGTGTCCCGTGCCCAGCGCGGTGCCGCCGTGCAGCAGGAAGGGAACGTCCGAGCCCAGCTCCGCACCGATCTCCGCCAGCTCGTCCTTGGAGAAGCCGGTACCCCACAGCAGGTCGCAGGCGAGCAGGGTGGCCGCCGCGTCAGCGCTGCCGCCGGCAAGACCCCCGGCCAGCGGAATGGTCTTCCGCAGGTGCAGCCGGGCGTGCGCGGGCACCCGGGCCTTGCGGGCCAGCGCCCGGGCCGCCCGGATGATCAGGTTGCTCTCGTCCAGCTCCAGCTCGCCAGCGCCCTCACCCTCCATGGTCAGCGCGAGGGTGTCACCACGACGGGCGGTCAACTCGTCGAACAGGCTGATCGCGTGGTAGACGGTGCTCAGCTCATGAAAGCCGTCGGCCCGCAACGGACCCACCCCGAGATGCAGATTGATCTTGGCGGGCACCCGCACCCGGACCGGCCCGGCGAACCTGCGGGGCTTGTCGTCGTCCGGCCCCCACGCCTCCGTCACGGAGCGAGATCCCGCAGCGCCAGCTTGATCTCGAAGGGCGCGGTCAGCACCAACTCCGAGCCCGCCTCGCCCGCGAGCTCGTACCGGCCGTCGACGAGGTCATAGGCGAACACCCGCAACGGATCCTGCTCGATGCGCCAGAAGTGCGGAATCCCGGCGGCGGCATACTCGGCCGGCTTCTCCAGACGGTCCCGGCGCTTCGTGCCCGGCGAGACGACTTCCACGGCGATGACGACCTGGGTGGGCAAGACGAAGTGGTTCGTCGACGTCACCGGCCGGCGGAGCAGCAGGACGTCCGGCTCCAAGGTGTCACTGACGCTCATGGCGACACCGACTGCGGTCACTGGGCTGAAGGTCTCCGGAGCGTGCTGCCGGAACCACGCGCAGAGCAGATTGCCGATGTTCTGGTGGCCGATCGTCGGCGAGGGGACCCCGATCATGGCTCCGTCACGAAGTTCGACGCGCGGCGCGTCATCGGGCAGGACCAGGACATCCTCGATGGTGTGATCGGCCAGCCGGTGCCTGATCGGGTCGGGGGTCCACATGGCCGGGCCCGCTGGTTGCGCCGTCATGAGTCCACCTCCTCGTGCCGCCTGCCGGACGCGCTGAGCTTACCGCCGTACCCGTGCGAGATCGCGGCAGCCGCGACCGCGGCGAACTCCGTCACCGTGAGGGACTCGCCCCGGGCCTGAGGGTTGACCCCGGCAGCGACCAGAACCTGCTCCGCATGGTCGGCGCCACCTGCCCAGCCGGCCAGCGCCGCGCGCAACGTCTTGCGCCGCTGCGCGAAAGCCGCGTCGATGACCTCGAAGACCGCCGTCCGCGGCACGTCGAAACCCCGGTCGCGGCAGGCGAAGGCGACAAGGCCGGAGTCGACGTTGGGCACGGGCCAGAAGACCGCCGGGGGTACGCGGCCGGCAGCGCGCGCGTCCGCATACCAGGCGAGCTTGACCGACGGTACGCCGTACACCTTCGACCCGGGCCCCGCGACGAGCCGTTCCGCCACCTCCTTCTGCACCATGACGAGGCCACCCCGCAGCGTGGGCAGGACGGCGAGCAGATGCAGCACGACGGGAACCGCCACGTTGTAAGGCAGGTTCGCCACGAGCATGGTCGGCGGGGGCGAGAAGGCGTCCGCGGAGACCCTGAGCGCGTCGGCGGGATGCACGGTCAGCTTGCCGGCATCGGCCCGCTCGGCGACGGTCGACGCGAGCGCGGCGGCGAGCACCGGGTCGATCTCCACGGCGTGCACGTGAGCGGCGGCGCCGAGCAGGCCCAGGGTGAGCGAGCCGAGCCCCGGCCCGACCTCGAGGACGACGTCCTCGCCGGTCAGCCCGGCGGCCGCGACGATGCGGCGCACCGTGTTGGGGTCGTGCACGAAATTCTGGCCGAGCTTCTTCGTCGGCGCGACCCCGAGCCGCGCGGCGAGCTCCCGGATCTCCGCCGGGCCGAGCAGTGCATCAGCCATGACGCCACAGCCTACGGCGCGACCCGTCCGCCACGGCGAGCCACCGCCGACGCGCCCTGCAGGCCGAGCGGGCGGGCCGCCAAGCCACGCCGGGCGCACGGGCCGCCATGCCACGCCGAGCCGCCGGGCCCCACGCCGTTCGCGTGACGGTGCGTCACGGGGCAGCGGCGATGTGCGCCGGCACGGTACAACGAGGGCATGACGGAGCTGCTCGAGCTGCGGGGCGTGGTCGAGGCGACACCGGACGAGGTGGCGGCGGTGCTGCTCGACGCGCGGCCCGGGGGGCGTTCGCCGATCGCGGCCACCGGGTCGGCGCGGCCGGCCAAGGGCGACGAGTTCACCGTCACCAGCGACGGCAGCACGATCACCGTGACGATCGACCGGGCCGCGCGCTCGGTCGCCCAACAGGGCGAGTGGTGGTATCGCGGCGTCACCAGCGTCGAGCCGGACGACCGCGGCGCCCTGGTCGTGCACCGCATCTTCAACGTCGCACCCGGGCACCGCTGGGCGGTCCGGTTCGTCTCCCGCGGCCCGCTCCACGCCGCTCCCACGGCGTTCGCCAAGCTCCTCGGCGGCCTGGGCGAACGTCTCGACTGCGCCGCCTACCCCCTGCCCGCCTGAGGCCGCCCGCAACCGGGCACCGGCGCGACCTGGCGTGGATCAGCTCCAGGGGCCGAAGACGCGTTCGCCGTTGGCGGAGATGGCCGCGCAGAGCGTGTCCAGGTCGCGGCCGGTCACCTCGGCCAGTGCCCGCACGGTCAGCGGGATCAGATACGAGGCGTTGGGCCGCCCCCGGTACGGCACCGGCGTCAGATAGGGCGCGTCCGTCTCGACCAGCATCTGCTCCGGCGGCGTCACCGCGGCGGCGGCGCGCAGATCCCCGGCGTTCGCGAACGTCACCGTTCCCGCGAAGCTCAGGAAGTATCCCCGGCGCACGCATTCGGCGGCGAACTCCGCGTCGCCCGAGAAGCAGTGCAGGACCACCGTCTCCGGCGCGCCTTCCTCGTCGAGGACTCGCAACACGTCGCGGTGCGCATCGCGGTCGTGGATGACGAGTGCTTTGCCGTGGCGCTTGGCGATGGCGATGTGGGCGCGGAAGCTGCGCTCCTGGGCGGGCCGGCCCGCTTCGCCCGTACGGAAAGTGTCGAGGCCCGTCTCGCCCAGCCCGCGCACCCTCGGTAAGGCCGCCAGGGTCTCGATCTCGCGCAGCGCCTCGTCGAGGCCGCGGTCGGCGAGGGCCGGCGCTTCGTTGGGGTGCAGCGCCACGGTCGCGAGCACCGACGGGTGGCGTGCGGCCAGTTCGGCGCCCCAGCGGGAGGATGCGACATCGACGCCGACCTGCACGAGGCGGTCCACTCCGGACTTGGCGGCGGCGGTGATGAGCGCCTCGACCGGGTCTTCGGCGGGCATCCCCGTCTCGTGGACGGTGATGTCCAGGTGGGTGTGGCTGTCGAAGACCGGTACGGCCAGCGGCTCGGGCGGGGGCGGGAACTCGCCGGACCGGCGGGCGGAGCGCTTCTTGCGGGACTCGGACGGCTGAGTGTTCATCGCATCCAGCATCACACAGGCCGGGGTAACCCCGCGTTCACCCGCGGGCAACGACTTTCCTCTATGTTGCGACGGGTGACCCTGACCGGTGAGGACTCCGCTGTCGGCACCGACCCGCTCGAGCCTCCGTTGATGGCGCCGTTGCGCCGCGACCTGAGCTGGTCGCAGGTGCAGGCGATGAGCCAGTCCGTCGGACACCGGCAGGACCCGGTGCTGCGGCGCATCCGGGCCACGGCCGCGGTCCGCCGCGGCACCCGGATGATCAAGGTGCTGTCGGCGGCTCAGCTGGCCGGGCATCTGGCCGGCTGGCTTCCGTACGGCTTCTGTTATCGCGCCTGCGACATCGCCCACCTGCGCACGCCGGCGGAGCTCTCGTTGCTGCGGACGGACGGCGCGGGTGACGACACGGTCGCGTACGCCCTGCGCTGGCGCGCGACCGACCCGATCGACTTCGAGATCCCGATGGGCGCGGTGCAGGCGGGGCTGCCCGCCCTGCCTGCGCACTCCCGGGTCGGCGCGATGGTGCTCGGCACCGGTTTCACGCCCAGCACCGACGACCTGATCCCGGAGTTCGTCACCGCGGGCTTCGCCGATCTGCCCATGCCGGCCAACGCCCAGCTGCTGGCCTATCCGGGCACCGGCGAGGAGGTGGTGCTCTACACCTACCAGCCGGAGCAGCACGGCTGGCTGCGGCTGGCCGGTCCCCGCTGGCGGCACCTGCTCGAGGGCGTGCCCGGGGTGAGCCCGGACCGCGAGTACGTGCCCTGCACGGACGCCGGCTCGGCGGGTCTGGTGGGCCGGATCAACGACAACGAGTACCAGGCTGTCGCGGATCCGCCGGATGACTTCCGGGTGCGTGCCCTGACCCGCGCGGCCCGGTATTCCGTGCAGTCGCTGGCCCGCCGTGCCGAGCAGGCGCTGTGGCGCAATGTGCCGGCGTGGGTGCTGCAACGCGACGAGTCCTGGGCTCGGTTGCGGCTCGTGCGTCCCGACGCGGACTCGGTGTCGGCGGTCGGCGCGCGGTGCTACGAGCGAGGGGTGTACGAGGTGTGGGCGCCCGTCCGCGAGCTCACCGACCACCACATCGCGGAGCTGCCCTACCAGCTCTGACGCAGAGGCGGGGCCCGGCGATGCGCCGGGCCCCGCGTTGCGTGTCAGCCGCGGTTCAGCTGCGGGTGATGTTCGCCTTGACCGAGGCCCACTTGCTGCCGCGGTCGGCCCAGTCCCACGCCTTGGCGTCGACGTACAGGGTGCCCTTCTTCAGGCCGGTCAGCTTGAGCGACCACTTGCCCTTGTTGTTCTTCAGCGCGATCGGGGCGCAGTTCTCGTACTCCTCCTGCGAGTACACGCGCTTCCACTTGCGCTGCGGGGTGAAGCAGTAGACCTTGCTGCCGTTGATCCGGGTGGCCCAGACGTAGACGTACGGAACACCGGCGCCCTTGTCGGTCACGGTGCCCTTGCCGTACTTCCAGGACTTGAGCCGGTTGGAGCTGCCCGGCTTCTTGATCTTGACGACCGGGTTCCAGGAGTCGGTCTTGACGGTCACCTTGGCGACGTAGACCGCCGACGACGCACCGTTCTTGTTGTAGAAGGTGGCCCGCATGGTGACCGCCCCGCGGACGAGGCCGCCGTTCTTGCGGTGGTAGTACAGGCCCGTGAACGACTGGTTCTTGCCGCGGAGGTCGTTCGTGTAGCCGTCGCCCCAGTCGAACCGGATCTTGCTGGTGCCGGCCGGGACGGAGCTGATCGTGATCTTGACCTTCTGGCCGGGCCAGAGGCTGTACTTGTCCAGCTTGTACTTGCCGGGCGTGGTCACGCTGACGGTGTTCGCGGACGCGGTCGCCTTGCTGGTGTTGCCGGCGGCGTCCGTGAGGAGCAGCGTGATCGTGTAGCGGCCGTTCTTCGTGTACTGCTTCTTGATCGGCGCCTGGCCCGCGTAGATGATGCTGGACGTACCGTCGCCCCAGCTCACGACGCGGCTGATCTGGTCCGCAGAGCTGGTGTCGTCCGTGATCGCGCCCTGGGTCAGAGTGACCCGCTGGCCCACCCACAGCGAGGTGGAGCTGAGCGAGAACCGGCCCGTGGGAGCGGTCGTGTCAGCCGGGTCCGGCTCGGTCGGGTCCGGCGCCGGCACGGTCGGGTCCGGCACCGCCACGGTCGGGTCCGGCACCGCCACGGTCGGGTCCGGCACCGCCACGGTCGGGTCCGGCGCCGGCTCGGTCGGGTCCGGCGCCGGGTCCGTGGTGGCCGGGGTGGTGGGGTCGCCCGGGTCGCCCGGGTCGCCCGGATCGGTCGGCTCGTCGGACGGCGCCGGCGGCGGCTCGCTCGACGTGGGCGGAGAGGTCGGCGGGGTCGCCGGCGGCGTCGAGACCGGCGGCGTGGTGGGGGTCGGGTCGCCCGACGGCTCGTCGCCGAGCGCCGCGCGGGCGGCGGCGGACGACTCGCGCGAGTCGGAGGCGAATGCGGGTGCGGCGCCGAGAGCGCCGCCCGCGAGGAGAGCCCCGCCGACGACGATGGCCAGCAGCGGGCGTGAGAGGCGTGCCTTCAAGGAAACTCCTTCGAGGGGGGTGACCTTGACGACGAAGGAGACATGACGACACGGCACGGCTCCGCACCTGCGATGGAACGGAGCCGTACCGATGAAACGCAAGCGTTTCCCCCGTGGTCGGCGCTGAACGTACCCGATGATCGCTACATCTATCAATCCGCTTCAGGGTTGAGATGACGAAGCCCACCGATGCGTCACATCGGTGGGCTTCGTGGCCGCCGGGTCAGGAGCCGAGGCGCTCCAGCTCCTCGTCGACCACCGACGGATCGAGCTTGCGGAAGACGGGCTTGGGCGCGGCCAGCGGAGTGCCGGCCACCAGCGGCACCGACTCCCACCGGGCGCCGCCGGTGTAGTCGCCCGTCAGCACCGGGTACGACGGGCCGCCGTCGAGGTCGTCCACCTCCACGATGGACGGCATCGGCGCGTGCACGCCCGTGCCGCCCAGCAGCTCGTGCACCTTCTGCGCGGAGTGCGGCAGGAAGGGCGTGAGCAGCGTGTTGGCGTCGCTGACCACCTGCAGGGCGACGTGCAGGACCGTGCCCATGCGGGGCTTGGACGCCTCGTCCTTGAGCTTCCAGGGCGCCTGCTCGGAGAGGTACTTGTTCGCCTCGCCGACCACCCGCATCGCCTCGCCGATGGCGGCCTTCTGCCGGTGCTTGCCGATCAGCTCGCCGACCGTGGCGAAGCCCGCGCGGGCCACCTCGAGCAGCGCACGGTCGTCGTCGGTCAGGTCGACCGCCTCCGGGATCGCGCCGAAGTTCTTCGCGGCCATCGAGATCGACCGGTTGACCAGGTTGCCCCAGCCGGCGACCAGCTCGTCGTTGTTGCGCCGGACGAACTCGGCCCAGGTGAAGTCGGTGTCGTTGGACTCGGGGCCGGCCGCCGCGATGAAGTAGCGCAGGGCGTCGGCGTCGTAGCGCTCGAGGAAGTCGCGGACGTAGATGACGACCTTGCGCGACGAGGAGAACTTGCGGCCCTCCATCGTCAGATACTCGCTCGAGACCACCTCGGTGGGCAGGTTGAGCGCGCCCAGCGAGCCGGGGTTGCCGCCCTTGTCACCCTCGCCGGAGTAGCCGAGCAGCAGCGACGGCCAGATCACCGAGTGGAAGACGATGTTGTCCTTGCCCATGAAGTAGTAGCCGCGGGCGTCGCCGTCCGACCACCACTTGCGCCACGCCTCCGGGTCGCCGGAGCGCCGCGCCCACTCGATGGACGCCGACAGGTAGCCGATGACCGCGTCGAACCAGACGTAGATGCGCTTGTCGTTGCGGTCACGCCAGCCGTCCAGCGGAATGGGTACGCCCCATTCGAGGTCCCGGGTGATGGCCCGGGGCTGTAGGTCGTCGAGCAGGTTCCGCGAGAACTTGAGCACGTTGGGACGCCAGCCCTCGCGCGTGTCCAGCCACTTGCCCAGCGCCTCGGCGAACGCGGGCAGGTCGAGGAAGAAGTGCTCGGTCTCGACGAACTCGGGGGTCTCCCCGTTGATCCGCGAACGCGGGTTGACCAGCTGCTCGGGGTCGAGCTGGTTGCCGCAGTTGTCGCACTGGTCGCCGCGGGCGCTCTCGTACCCGCAGATCGGGCAGGTGCCCTCGATGTAGCGGTCGGGCAGGGTGCGCCCGGTCGACGGCGAGATCGCGCCCAGCGTGGTCTTCGCGACGATGTAGCCGTTCTCGTACAGCCCCGCGAACAGCTCCTGCACGACGGTGTAGTGGTTGCGCGTCGTCGTCCGCGTGAAGAGGTCGTAGGACAGGCCGAGCCCGTGCAGGTCCTCCACGATCACCCGGTTGTAGCGGTCGGCGAGCTCGCGCGGCGTCACGCCGTCGGCGTCGGCCTGCACCTGGATGGGCGTGCCGTGCTCGTCGGTGCCGGACACCATGAGCACGTCGTGGCCCGACATCCGCATGTACCGGCTGAACACGTCGGATGGCACCCCGAAGCCGGACACATGACCGATGTGGCGCGGGCCGTTGGCGTAGGGCCAGGCGACCGCGGCGAGAACGTGACTCATGACGACCAAGCGTAGTGACTCCGGGGGGCGCCCCGCGAACGGATCGGCATCAGCCCTTTTTGTTCCGACACGCCCGTCATGTCCCGGAACCGCGGCGAACCCCGTAGTCCAATGGGAACCATGACGGGAGACGCGCCGCAGCCTGGGCAAACGCCGCGCACCGAGAGCAACCCGTGGAGCTGGTCCGACCCGAGCACCGGCGCCTGGTGGCGCGGCAAGGACGAACCGCCGGCCGCGAACCGGCGTACGGACGCGGCCACGATGCCGGCCCCGCCCACCGCGGAGGCGGCCGACGCCCACCAGGCCGGCAGCCAGGACACGGCGGCGGCCCTCGAGCCCGCCAAGCCCGTCGAGCGCCCCCACGAACAGGTGGATGCCGAGCGCTTCAACACCGCGGGCAGCACGACGGCCTACGTCTCCAACGCACAAGCAGCCCGCGCCGCAGAGGCAGAACAGGCCCCTGCGGAAGAGGTCTGCGCGGCTGAGGACGCCACGATCGTGGACCTGCTCGCCGCTCTGCCCGCCGAGGAACCCGCCGTGGCCGCCGACGAACGCCGTCCCGCCGAGGAGCAGAGCCCCGCCGCCGAGGAGGAGTCCGCGCCCGCCGCCCGCACCGGCTCCGCCGAGGAGATCCAGTCGGCGGCTGCGGCCGTACCGGATGTGATGGTCCTGCCCGAGCCGGAGAACAACCGGCCGACGGTGGTCTTGGACCGCAATGCCGTGCCCGGTCAAGGACCCGCAGGCCGGCCGCGGCTCCATCCCGCGCGGGCGGATCACGCCCGGATGGACCGGGCCATTCAGGACCGGGTACGCGCAGAGCGCACGTCCGCGCTGCTCGAGACCTCCCCGTTCTGGCTGAGCGAGGACCAACGTCCCGCCCCCGAGGCCCCGGACCGGCCCCAGCGCACCGGCCGGCCGCCCCGGCGCCGCGCTCGTGACCCGCGCCGGCCGGTCAGCGGCCTGCTCGCGCTGCTCGTCCTCGCCCTGGTCGCCACCTTCTTCTCCTGGGTGAGCGCCGAGCCCTTCTGGCTGGCGGTCGGCCACGGCCGCGCAGGCACCGCGACCGTCGCCGGATGCACCGGCTCCGGGGTGACGCAACGCTGCACCGGCGAGTTCGCCAGCGCCGACGGCACCTACACGGTCCGCCCGCTCGCCCTCTTCGGCGTCGAGCCGGACCGGCATGCCGCCGGGTCCGCCGTCCCCGCCCGCATGGTCAGTACGGACAGCAGGCAGGCGTATGTGGGCGAGACCAGCATCCTGGTGCACCTGCGCTGGTCCCTGGGCTTCATCCTGGTGGCGCTCTGCGGCCTCGGCATCGCCGGCCTCACCGGGGTACGGCGGCTGGAAACCCCTCGCGCCCGCCGCGCCGCCCTGCTGTTCAGCCTCGCCGGCCCGCTCGCCCTGCTCGCCGGGTTCCTGATCAGCGCCTACTGAGCCGTGTCCCGTCGCCGTCCACCCGCTGGCTACTGAGCCGCGTGCACCAGCGCGTACACCTCGCGCTTGCGCAGCCCGTACGCGTCGGCGACGGCCTGGATGGCGTCCCGCCGCGACGCGCCCGCCGCCTCGCGCTCGGCGACCGCCGCCCGGAGGTCCTCGTCCGCCGGCCGCTCGGCCGGACCGGCGGGCGCGCCGGCCACCACCACGGTGATCTCCCCGCGCGGCTCGGCCTCGGCGGCCCAGGCGGCCAGCTCACCGAGCGGCCCCCGGCGGATCTCCTCGTAGGTCTTCGTCAGCTCCCGGCAGACCGCCCCGGCACGCTCGGCGCCGAAGACACCGGCCAGGTCCTCGAGCATGCCGGTGATCCGGTGCGGCGCCTCGAAGAACACCAGCGTGCGCGGCTCGGCGGCGAGCTCGCGCAGCCGCGACCGGCGGCCCGAACCGGAGCGCGACAGGAAGCCCTCGAAGCAGAACCGGTCACTGGGCAGCCCGGACAGCGCGAGCGCGGTCGTGACGGCGCTCGGCCCGGGTGCCGCCGTCACCGGGAATCCGGCATCCAGTGCGGCCCGCACCAGGCGATATCCGGGATCCGACACGCTCGGCATGCCCCCGTCGGTCACGACCGCGACGACCGCTCCGCCGCGCAGCGCCTCGACCAGATCCGGCGTACGGCGTTCCTCGTTGCCCTCGAAGTACGACACGATCCGCCCGCCGACGGTGACGCCGAGGTCCCGGGCAAGCCGGGTGAGCCGGCGGGTGTCCTCCGCGGCGACGATGTCCGCGCTCGCCAGCACGTCCCGCAGCCGGGCGGAGGCGTCGCCGATGTTGCCGAGCGGCGCACCGACCAGCACGACCCGACCGGTCCCGTTCTCGTCCACGACCCGAGTCCATCACACTTGCGCCCCGCCGCCGCCTCCAGGCGCCGGGTACTGGACGGGCGGCCTACGATCGCGGGGTGACTTCGGCGACAGCGGAGACAGACACCCCGAGCCCCCCGCCCGCGGACGACATCCCGGACGAAGGGGCCGCCACGGGCGCCCGCGGCGTTCCCGATGCGGTGCGGCGGCGGCTGGCCACGCTCGAGAACTGGCTCAACCCGTACTCGTGGCTGGTCACGGCGCTCATCGTGGGCATCGCGGCGATCCTGCGGCTGGTGGGCCTGAGTCGCCCGAAGGGGTACATCTTCGACGAGGTCTACTACCCGACCGACGCCTGGGACATGCTGCAGCACGGCGTGGAGTGGGACGCGGAGAAGACCAACGGCCCCGCGTACGTGGTGCACCCGCCGCTCGGCAAATGGCTGATCGCCCTGGGCGAGAAGGCGTTCGGCAACCACGAGCTGGGCTGGCGCTTCCCGACCGCGATCGCCGGCACCCTCATGATCTTGATCCTCATCCGGGTCGCCTACCGGCTGTTCCACTCGATCGTGCTGGCCGGCACCGCGGGCCTCCTGATGACCCTCGACGGCTTCCAGCTCGTGCTGTCCCGCACCTCGCTGCTGGACATCTTCCTGGGCCTGTTCATCCTGATGACCTTCGCGACGCTGGTGCTCGACCGAGACCACTACCGCCGAAGCTGGCTGAGGGCCCTGGAGAACGGCTACGACCCCACCGCCCGGCACGGCAGACCACGCATCATCCCGTGGTGGCTGCTCGTCGGCGGCATCACCTTCGGCCTCGCCTGCGGCGTCAAGTGGAGCGCGCTGTTCTTCGCACCTTTCTTCGCCCTCCTGGTCGTCGTCTGGCGCGTCCAAGCCCGCCGCTCCGCCGGTGTCCGCACCCCGATCGCGTCCGGCATCTTCGGCGACATCGGCTACCTGCTGCTCAGCTTCCTGCTCACGGTGATCTTCTACCTGGCCACCTGGACCGGCTGGTTCGTCACCGACACCGGCTACTTCCGCCACTACCGTGAAGCCAACGGCCTCAGCGAACCCCCGATCCTGGGCGCGCTGCTCAACCTCATGCACTACCACCACGAGGCGTACACGTTCCACAGCGGCCTCACCGACCGGCACATCTACCAGTCCTGGCCGTGGCAGTGGCTGCTCCTCGGCCGCCCGGTCGCCTTCTACTGGAACGGCAACGGCAACTGCGGCGCACCGAGCTGCGCCGCCGAGATCCTCCTCCTGGGCACGCCCATCCTCTGGTGGTCCTTCCTCCCGGCCCTGGGCGCGCTGGTCTGGTTCGGCATCGCCCGCCGCGACTGGCGGGCCTTCGGCATCGGTACGGGCGTAGTAGCGGGCCTCCTGCCGTGGTTCTACTTCGCGCTGGCGGACGGCCGCACGATGTTCGCCTTCTACGCGCTCCCGGCCCTGCCCTTCCTGATCCTGGCGGTGGTCTACGCCCTGGGCGCCATCATGACCCCACCATCGGGGGTCGCAGAGGGATCCGCCCGCACCGACCGCCAACTGATCGGCACGATCGTGGCAGGGGTGTACGTACTGCTGGTGGCGCTCTGCTTCGCCTACTTCCATCCGATCTTCGTGGGGCAGCTCATTCCTTACGACGACTGGTCGGCCCGCATGTGGCTGGGCGGGCGCTGGATCTGAACCGCGGCGGGACGGCAGCCGGTGGCCTCGCCTGGCTTGGCTGTCGGTTACCGCCAAGCCTGAGCGGCCGGCGTGGATAGCCCCGCTCAGCGGCGGACGGCCGTCCAGAGGCCCGGCCATCGGCGTCGCCGCCGGCTGCCCGGTCCGGAAACACGAAAGCCGCCACGGTGGGTGGCGGCGAGAAAAGGCAACGCCCCGATCGCCTGCCACGGGGGAAGCGGGCGATAGGGGCGCGCAAGAGGAAGCTTAACGAGGGTCGTTGACCGGCACAACGGGTGGAGTCCGCCGGTTGTGCGAAAACTTCTTGAACAAATGACGCCACGTCGCGACGCCGGCCGACGTGCGTCATCAAAGGCTGTCAGCGTCGGGACCGAC
This sequence comes from Actinoplanes sp. NPDC049548, assembly GCF_040676695.1. Taxonomy (NCBI): domain Bacteria; kingdom Bacillati; phylum Actinomycetota; class Actinomycetes; order Micromonosporales; family Micromonosporaceae; genus Actinoplanes; species Actinoplanes sp. NPDC049548. The sequence continues at coordinate 467,236 of NZ_JBFAPM010000001.1, read as the reverse complement.
TACTCAGCGCTCCCGGTCGCGAAGCTCCCTCGAAGCGACCTCGCTCCCACCCCGCGGCGCACCGCACCACTCCTCACCCCGCGAGCCGCACCGCACCACCACGACCGCCCCCGAGCCACACCATGACCCCCTCCCGCGGGCCGTACAGCACCACCACGACCCCCGGCCGCACTCCACCACGACGCCACCCCCTCGCCGGATCGCTACGACTCCCACTCGGCACTGCCTTGCGTCCCACGTGTCTCCCCCCGGGACACACCGCACCGCCATCACGACTCGCTGCCCCTGCAACGCCTCGACCCCCGACGTTGCGACAAAACGGGCATAAAGCCATATTGGTTTTTATGCCGCTAATCCATTGGTGAATGCCTTTCGGATAAAAGGCCCGGGATCAGTCGTCAATACGACAGAAAATCCGCCCGCGGAATCGCGTAACCTTCTCGTCCGGGACCATTTCGCGCAGGTCAGGACAAGGCAGCGCAGCACCGGTGCATACGACGCTCATCAGGTCAAACGTGAGTGCTCACCGTTTCGGATGGTTCTGCTCCCGCATTTGGTCGTCATCTGATGGGGTGACGCCGATCATGATCTTCGTAGATGTTCCTAAGCTCGCCGCGTGACATTGCAGGAGCCGAAAAACCCGCTTACCGCCGACGTCGAGATTCCCGACACCGAGGTGATCGTCGTCGCGCATCCCTCGCCGGTGTTCGTGGACTCGACCGGACGCCGCCGCCGGGTGCTGCGCCGGATCGCGTACGGCTTCGGTGCCCTCTGCATGGTCTATGGAGGACTGATCAGCGTCAGTCTCGCCGGAGGTCCGGTGAGCAGCCGGGCGGTGCTGCCCCTTCCCGACCTCGCCGACGGCGACGAGGACGTAGCGGCGGCGCGGCCCAGCCCGACGCCCGTTCCGGTCACCGCCGTACCGAGCACCCGCCCGGTCATGGAGGTCCTGCCGCACCGCAACGACCCGGCCTCCCGCCACACGGTGGAGTCGCGGCAACTGCCCCGGTCGTCGACTCCCTCGACCTCGCTGGTGCGGACCCCCACTCCCCAGCCGACGACCAAGCGCACCACGACACCGCCGGCCACCCCCAAACCCGTCGAATCGGGTACGACGAAGCCGGTCCCGATCTCGACCCCGCCCACCACGGACACCCCGACCACACCGGAGCAGCCGCCGCCCCCGGCCCCACCCGGCACGGGCGGCACGGGCGGTGGAACAAGCACGGACACACCCACCGACGGTGACACCTTCAGCGGCGGCGCAGGCGGCGGCTCACCCACCAGCGGAGAGAGCAGCGGAGAGAGCAGCGGCGGCGGCACGACCACCGGCGAGACGACCAGCGGCTCGGGCGGCGGCGGCACGAGCAGCGGAACGTCCGGCGGCACGGGCGGAAAGTCGAGTGGAGGCTCGAGCGGCGGCACGGGCGGCAGCTCGAGCGGCGGCACGTCCACCGACGGCTCCGGCGGATCCGTCGGGAGCGCCTCCCCCCGTACCGAAGACGACGCGGAAGCCGCCGACGATCCCGAACCCCCCACCGAGGTCTCGCCGTGACCACCGGCCGCAACCGCAACCGCAACCGCTCCCGGCGCCGGATCCTGCCGCGCCCCCGGGTGATGCTCGGCGTGCTGCTCATCAGCCTCTTCGTCGGCGTCCTCGTCGTGCAGGCGTACATCAACGCCGAGTTCACCGGCGACCACATCGAGACCGAGGTCGGCGACCAGTCCGGCGTGCCGGTCGCGATCCGCGGCGGCGGCCCGGTCATCAACACCACCGGCGGGCAGGAGAGCTCGAGCCGGATGCCCGCGCGGACCATCGCTCTCACCTTCGACGACGGCCCCGACCCCACCTGGACGCCGAAGATCCTCGACGTGCTCGAGGAGAACGACGCGCACGGCACCTTCTTCGTCGTCGGGTCGGAGGTCGCGCGGCATCCCGAGCTGACCAAGCGGATCGTCGACCGGGGCAACGAGCTGGGCCTGCACACGTTCACCCACCCGAACCTGCAGCGTCTCGCTCCCTGGCGGCGCAGCCTTGAGATGTCGCAGACCCAGGTCGCCATCGCGCGCGCCGCGAACGTGCGCACGAATCTCGCCCGTTTCCCGTACTCGTCGAAGCCTCAGGCCATCGACGACGTCAACTGGAAGATCGTCAAGGACGCGGGCGCCGACGGTTACCTGGTCGTGGTCAACGACATGGACAGCGAGGACTGGCAGCGGCCCGGCGTGGGGCAGATCGTCCGCAACGCCACCCCGCCCCAGGACACCGGCGCCGTCGTCCTCTTCCACGACGCGGGCGGCGACCGTGCGCAGACCGTTGCGGCGCTCAAGGTGTTCATCCCGATGATGAAGGAGCGCGGGTACACCTTCACCACGGTCACCGAGGGCATGAACCGGGCCATCGCGCAGCAGGACAAGGATTCGGTGCAGAGCCTGCCGCTGCTCCCGGTCAACCCGTCGGCAGAGCCGGCCGACCGCTGGCGCGGCTCGGCGCTGCTGTGGACCGTACGGTTCGCCGACGGCCTGGTCTGGGTGATCGCCGGCCTGTTCCTGGTCGTCGGGCTGCTCACCATCGGCCGTACCGTCCTGCTTCTCCTGCTCGCGACCCGGCACGCCCGGCAGCGCCGCAAGAAGACCTTCACCTGGGGTCCGCCGGTCACCGAACCGGTGTCCGTGATCGTGCCCGCCTACAACGAGAAGGAGGGCATCGAGGCGGCGGTGCGGTCGCTGGCCGGCGGCGACTACCCGGACATCGAGGTGGTGGTCGTCGACGACGGCTCGACGGACGGTACGGCGAGCATCGTGGAACGACTCGGCCTGCCGAACGTCCGGGTGATCCGGACCCCGAACGGCGGCAAGGCCAACGCCCTGAACACGGGTATCGCCCTGGCCCGGCACGACCTCATCGTCACGGTCGACGGCGACACCATCTTCGAACCGGACTCGGTCCGGATGCTGGTGCAGCCGTTCGCCAGCCCCGCGGTCGGCGCGGTGGCCGGCAACGTCAAGGTCGGCAACCGCGAGAAGCTGGTCGCGACGTGGCAGCACATCGAGTACGTCATCGGCTTCAACCTCGACCGCCGCCTCTACGAGGTGCTGAACTGCATGCCGACCGTGCCGGGGGCGATCGGCGCGTTCCGGCGTACGGCGCTGGCGGAGGTCGGCGGGATCAGCGACGAGACGCTGGCCGAGGACACGGACGTGACGATGGCGCTGTGCCGGGCGGGCTGGCGGGTCGTCTACGAGGAGCGCGCCAAGGCGTGGACCGAGGCGCCGACCACCCTCGAGCAGCTCTACCGCCAGCGTTACCGCTGGAGCTACGGCACCATGCAGGCGATGTGGAAGCACCGCAAGGCGCTCACGGACTCCGGCGACTCCGGCCGCTTCGGCCGGGTGGGCCTGCCGTTCCTCGCCCTCTTCGGGGTCGCGCTCCCACTGCTCGCCCCGGTCGTCGACATCATGCTGCTGTACGGCCTGGTGTTCTGGGAACTGCAGGCCACGGTCGTCGCCTGGCTCACCATGCTGGCCCTGCAGCTCTTCACGGCGGCGGTGGCGTTCCGGTTCGACCGCGAGTCGCTGCGCCCGCTGTGGCGGCTGCCGCTGCAACAGTTCGCGTACCGGCAGCTCATGTACCTGGTGCTGATCCAGTCGGCGATGACCGCGATGACCGGCGCCCGGCTGCGCTGGCACAAGCTGCACCGCGCCGGCCTGACCAGGTCGGTGCCCGCGACGGAGGGCCCGCTCTTCCTGCCTCAGCAGAGCGTCTCACCGGCGATCGACACCTGGCCGCCGAGCCGCGACCACGCGCGGGCGACGGCCCATCCGGCATCGGGCCGGGCAACCGCCCGCCCACCGGTCCCCGCCCAGGACCGCGGTACGCAGCAGGACCGTGTCCTACCTCCCGAGGAGCTTCCGTCGGCCGGCTCGCCCCCGGGCGGCGGCTCGGGTCCCGTCTCCACGAACGGGGCTCAGGAGGTGTCGCGCGGGTCGTGACGGCCGCTGCCGGGCCTGACCCGCGAGACAACCCCTGACCGGACCCGCTCCCGCCCGAACTGCAGCCGGGCGGGAGCGGGTTCCGGGTGGTTCCCGTCGCCGACGAGCGTCGGTTCCGCGACCGGCACCGGCCGGTTCAGACGCCGGCGAGCACCGGGTCCGCGACCGGCACCGGCCGGTTCAGACGCCGGCGAGCACCGGTTCCGGCTCCGCGAAGGGGAAGACGACGTGCAGCGATGTCCCGTCACCCGGCCGGTCGGAGAGCGCCACCGTGGCGTGGTGCGCGTCCAGGATGCGCTTGGCCACGGCCAGCCCCTGGTCCGGCCCGGGCACCGCGGAGGGGTGCGTGATCGTCCCGTAGTACAGGTGCGGGAAGAGGTCGGGACGCATCCCGTCCGGCAGGTCCATGTCGTCGAGCCGCACGGCCGGTCCCGACTCGATCTCGGTGCCGACGCGCACGCGCCCACCGGCCGGCGTGTACTTCACCGCGGCGAAGAGCAACTGCATGAGGACCTGCTCCAGGCGTACGGGATCAGCGATGATCGGCAACGACGGCCCGCCGGCGTGGTTGAGCATCCAGATCTTCTTCGTGGCGGCGATGGGCCGCACGGCCTCGACCGCCCGCTGGGTCAGCTTGGTCAGATCGATCTCGCGCATGTGCAGGCTGTCGGTGCCGTGACCCGCGTCCGCCATCGAGCTGAGGTGGTCGAGCAGGTCGGTGAACCCCCGCACGTGCGCCGCGGTGGCCCGCCCGACGAGGTCGGCCAGCTCGGGGTCGTGGACGCCCTTGTTTCCGAGATCGGCCAGATAGGTGCGCATGAGCCGCAGCGGCGCCCGCAGCTTCCCGCCGACCAGACCGGCGATCTCGTCCTTGCGGCGCTCGAGCTCCTGGAGCCGCGCGTTGGTGTTGGCGAGGGCGGCGGCGTACCGCCGCAGTTCGAGCTGCGACGTGACCTGACGAGCCAGCGCCCGCAAGGCCTGGAGCTGCTCGCTGTCGAGCCGCCGCGGCTCCGAGTCGAAGACGCAGAGCGTCCCGAGCGCGAACCCGTCACTGGTGATCAGCGGCGCCCCGGCGTAGAACCGCACCCCCTTCCCGCCGTCGACGGCGGGATGCCCCGAGAAGCGGGGATCCTCCGCGGCGTCGGGAATGACCAGCAGGTCTTTGCCGAGGATGGCGTGCGAACAGAGCGAGAGGTCACGCGACGTCTCGGTCAGGTCGGTCCCGACCCGCGCCTTGAACCACTGCCGGTCCGCGTCGATGAGCGTGACCAGCGACATCGGCACGCCGCACACCGACGAGGCCAGGGCGACGATGTCGTCGAAGTCCTTCTCGGGTGCGGTGTCGAGGATGTCGAGTTCATAGAGTGCGGCGAGGCGGTCGATTTCGTTCGTGGGCAGGGGCGCGGGCATGGCAGTCACCTCCGAGACTGCCTTCAGAGATACCACCCATAAGTAGCGAGGTTCACATATCGGCCATCTTGCTCCCCACCAATCTCGGGGCGACGTCACGCCGGCCGATGACACACCGCCTCGATGTTGTTCCCGTCCGCATCGAACGCGTATGCCGCGTAATAGTTCTCGTGATACTCCGTCCGCACCCCCGGCGGCCCGTTGTCCACACCGCCCGCATGCAACGCCGCCGCATGGAACGCGTCGACCGCCGCCCGGTCCGCGGCCGTGAAGGCGACATGCACGCGGTGCGTCGGCTCCCGCAGCCCCAGCCAGAAGAACGGCCGCCCGCTGTCGTTGCCGAAGCCGATCAGGTCCGGCCGCTGGGTCACCACCTTCAACCCCAGCGGACGCAGGGCGTGCTCATAGAAGTGCCGGCTCTCGTCGAGGTGGTGCACCCCGAGAACGACGTGGTCGATCATCGGTCTCCCCTTCCCGCGTGAACATCGACCGTATAGCGGGGGTACGACACTTCGATGATCCGCTGCGCCGAGCGGTGCTCAATATGCGCCGAGCAGGGCCGCGGCGTGGCTGACCTGGACGGTGTGGGTCACGCAGTCGGCCCCCTCGAGCATGTGCAGCAGGAAGCCGGTCGGCTCGGCCACGTACCCGGGCGGCGCGTCCGAGCTGAGCAGCAGCCCGGCCTGGCGCCACGTGCTGGGCCCCACCGTCAGCACCGTCCCGGCGAACGCGGCGGTGACCGGCCGGTGGACGTGCCCGGCCATGATCCGCGCGACGTTGTCGTGCCCGGCGACCACCTCGCGCAGCTCCTCCCCGTCGAGCAGCCGCATCCCGTCCAGGAACGGGATCCCGATCGGCATCGGCGGGTGATGCAGACCGATCATCATCGGTACGCCCGGACGCGACGCGAGCACGGTATCCAGCCACGCCAGCTGTTCGGCCCCGAGCCGTCCCGCCGGCGATCCGGGGATCAGCGAGTCCAGGGCGACCACCGTGAACCCGGGATAGTCGACGGCGTAGTAGGGCTCGCCGCCGAACGCCTTCACCATGGCGTCCCGGTCGTCGTGGTTGCCGGTGGTGAGGTGCAGCGGCAGCGGGAAGTCGCCGATGACCTCGAGAAGGGCGGCGTACTCCTCCTCACGGCCGTTGTCGGTGAGGTCGCCGGTGACGACCACACAGTCGGGGCGGGGGTCGAGCGCCATGACGCGCGCGAGGGCGAGCTGGAGCCCGGCGGCCGGCCCGCCGCCCAACGGCCCGGTGGTGAGGTGCGAGTCGCTGAGCTGAGCGATGAAGGAGGTCATATCGCTGATGATCCGGCGATGCATCGTCCGGTCAACCGATCGGTCATAACTCCTACAACGACTTCCTCAGGCCACGCTGGTGTCCACGTACAGGCAGAAGGGGTGACCGTCCGGATCAAGCATGACCCGTACGGTGTCCTGCGGCTGGTGATCCGCCTCGGTGGCGCCGGCTTCCCGGGCGCTGCGCACCGCCGACTCCAGGTCCGGCACCTCGATGTCGAGGTGCATCATCATCTGCTGCTTGTGCGCCTTGTTCGGCCAGGCCGGCTGCTCGTAGTCGGGCGAACGCTGGAAGGCCAGGTACTCGACGTGGTCGCCGAGGGGCGCGACGGCCACGAAGTCGGGCTCCTCCTTGACGATCTTCCAGTCCATCAGGGTCGCGTAGAACTCCGCCAGGGCCAGGGGGTCCCGCGTGTCGAGCACCACGCCCCAGAAATGTGATGAGTTTCGTCCCAGCATGCGTGCAGTGTGCTCTTCCGGGGGGCGCATTGCAGCGGGGCACGCGGCACGGGGCGCGATCGATATGCAGCGATGCGCACAGGTGCTCCCGGCATGCAACCCGGGTCTTGCTCCAGGATCCGGCCCCGCGGCCGATCTCTGCGATCATGAACGAGAACCTCATCCTCGTCGCCGAGGACGACCCTGACCTGCGCGACATGCTGACGTTCGCCCTCGAGCGGGCGGGCTACACCACGGTCGGCGCGAAGGACGGCAACACCGCGGCCCGCATCATCCAGGTCGCGCGCCCGGTCGGCATCGTGACAGACGTACGGATGCCGGCGCTCAACGGCATGGAACTGTGCCAGCTGGTCCGCCGCAATCCCGAGGTCAGCAACGCGGCGGTGCTGATGGTGTCGGCCAACTTCCACCGGCACGACGTCAACGCGGGCCTGCACTCGGGCGCGGACGGCTACCTGCCCAAGCCGCTGTCGCCGCGGCGCCTGGTGACCGAGCTGGAAGAGGTCATCGAACGCCGCAAGCACTCCTGATCGACCACGCATCGAGCCGGTAGCCCATCGGGGCTGCCGGCTTTCTGCATTTTCTGTCCGCCCGATCCCATGAACCCCGGCCCGGCCTCCCACGTTTAGACGGCACACCAGCTTCGAGAAACTCGAGGGGATTCGATCGGCATGAAAACGGCACAGGAATCAACCAGGAACCATCGAAGACGCAGAAGTGCGCCCCGGCCGGCAATTGTCTCCAACAAGTCACTCACCGTCCGCGGCGCCCGGCGAATTCCCGCCCGGCGCCCCGACATGACCGTCCTGCTGGACGACGTTCCTGCGCTCGAGCTCATGGAGGACCTCACCGGAGAGCTGGGCGGCGCGCGATCCGAGTCGGCATGAAGGAGGCGCAGATGTCCATGCGCGACGACACGACCTGTGACCTCGGATGTCCGGCCACAGCCCTGGTACGCGTGGCGCGCGACCGCCTGACCCTGATGTTCTGCGGTCACCACTACGCGGTCAACCAGCTGCTCCTGGAGCTCGGCGGCTGGTCGGTCCACGCCGACCGGCGGGACCCGGGCCAGCGGCAGGCTTACGGCCATGTCGCCGGTTGACGCCTCCCGGCCGGGCGAACCGTACGTGACCAGCCTGCTGGCCGGCCTCCGCGAACACGTCCACGAGGCGAAGCTGGCATCCACCGCCTATCTGCGCCGCCGCGCGGAGCTGAAGGCTCTCCACGCCGGCGATCCGGCCGGATACCCGGTCGCCAAGAAACACGACTTCACCTTGCAGGACCACGCCGGAATTCTCGCGAAGCACCAGCAGATGGTGGCCATGTACGCGAATGCTCTAGCCGGTGAGGCGGCCGCCGCAAAATTGCTCGCCGACCGCCGCGCAAGTGCGACGGAGAATACGCATCGCACCTCCAATACCGCCATGCCGCAGAACCCGGCACACCGAATGCAACGGGAAAGGAGCCGACTGTGAAAGCGGATGCGGCCGAACGGGTCCGAGCCGGCGCCCGCTGGCTGGACGCCCACCGGCCGGGCTGGCACCACCGGATCCGGCCGCTCACCCTGCAGGTCGGCAGCGAGATCCGCTGCCCGCTGGGCCAGGAGTTCGGCACGTGGGCGAACGCGCCGGAGCCGGCGCGCTCGGACCCGGATCTCGGGTTCTACGCCTACAGCACCGCCTCCGCCGAGTGCGGCGCGGAATATCAGCTGCTGACCCTCGAATGGCAGCGCATGATCGCGGCCCGACGCCGAAACGACCAAGGGCCGGGTCCGCCGAATCGGCCTGGCCTGGGTGGACCGCGGAGCTGCAATCCGTCAACACCCGGAAGGTACGGGCACGGCAACCGGTGAACCGTAGGTTCTGGGCGTGGCCGGAGATCTGCTCGATACAGGTAGGCCCCGCAGCGGCCTTGTACGCGGCCTACTTGCCGCAGTCATCTGGCTCGCTGTTGTGGTACCGGAGGTCGCCATCGCCGAGTACTTGACCGACGTCGTGCCGGTCTACCCGTCGATCAAGGACTTCGCCTTGTTGCTGCTGCCGGCGGCGCTGATCGTCTGGCTGGCACCGAAGGTGTCATACCGGCGCCGCGACGCCGTGTACTTCCTGCTCATCTGGCCCTACCTCATGGGCATCATCGCCTGGCGCATCGCCTTGCTGCCGTACCGCGACTGGGCGCCCCGTGACGACGAGATGGCCGAGGCCCGATGGCACCGCAATCCGAGCCACGCCGGCTTCTGGTGGATTCCTGCCGGGCCCGCCGAAAGCTGACGCCTCACGGGCGGCCCCGAAGGCCGGCGTACCGCGGATCAGCGTGCACGATGCCCGTCGCAACGTGCGCCCGTTGCTGGACCTTGCTTGCTGTACGAGGTCGGAAAAGGCCGTTCCGGATCTTCTCGGAACGGCCATTGACCTGGGGTGGAGCTGTGGGGATTTGAACCCCAGACCCCCTCGATGCGAACGAGGTGCGCTACCAGACTGCGCCACAGCCCCCCGGCCCCGTAGGACCGCAGCAAGGCTAACAGGTATCCCGTCCGCCCCGCGAACCACCCCCTCCGCGTGGCGCGATCAAGCCGGGTAGGAATCCCGCGGCCACCCCGCCTCGAGGCACGGCCCTGCGATCAGGCCGGGTACGAGGCGCCGCGACCGCCCGCCTCGTAGGCGCGGCCGCGAAGCCCTCCGGTGCGCCGGTAGGACACCGAGGCGCCGTTGACCGCCGCAGGGAGGTCGGACGGGTCCCGGTCGAGGCCCATGGCGGTGCGGCGGACGGCTTCCCGCTGGGCCGCGAGCCGCCGCTGCGCCTCCCGGCGGGCAGCCGCGCGACGGGCCTGTTCCCGCCGTACCTCCGCCTGCCGGGCCGCCAGCCACGCCGCCTCGCGCGCCTCGATGCGGCGCCGCCGCCGGTCGGCGATGGCCCGGTTGCGCAGGTGCACCAGGTAGACCCCGAGGAGGGTGCCGGTCACGGCGAAGCTGATCCAGAACCCGGGGCCGACGGCGAGCACACCGATCAGCTCGATCACGTTGAGCAGCAGCAGGGCGGCGAAGACCCGGCGGCGGCGGACCACGGCGGGTGTCTGCCGGCGTACGGGACGGCGGCGCACCGGGCGGCGTGACGAGACGACGCGCAGGCGGCGCGCGGGCGGGCCGGACACCGGGACGCCCGACACCGGGGCCGCCGACACCGGCACCGCGGAGACGGGGGCGGCGGGCACCGGCTCGGGATCACCCGTTAGGGTCCGCGACGTAACCATGTACTGGCGGCCGGGGTTGACCGGTCGGCGTCCGGGCACGGTGCGGAGCCGACGGCGGCGCTGCAGCACCCGAGCCGTCGACGACGCCCGCTCCGCGGCCAGGCGCTCGGTGGCGTCGTACCGGCGGACGAGGGCCGGCGCGAGGGCGAGCAACCCGGCGGCGGCGAGGACGGCGAGGAGCACCGAGGTCGGCACCCTCACCCCTCCCGTCAGCCTTCAGATCGCGCCGGGCGGTCGCGTCCCGGTCACGAAAAAGTCGCAATCTCCCCGAGATTACGGGCGAGAGCTGCGGAAATCGCCGCGGCGCGCCGGGCCGGCGAGCACGGGATGATCATTTTGCTGTGGTACGTAACCTGCGCCACCGCGCGACGAGGCCGCCCTCGGCGGCGACTTCCTCACTCGTCATGGCGTACCCGAGGTGGTCGCGCCACGCGCCGTCGATGTGCATGTAGCGCGGGTGGTACGCCTCCTCGCGAAATCCGAGCTTCTCGACGACCCGCCGACTGGGCCCGTTCTCCGGCCGAATGTTGATCTCCACGCGGTGCAGCCCGCCCGGCCCGAACGCGTGGTCCACGGCGAGTGCCAGCGCGGTCGGTATGACCCCGCGACCGGCGACGCGGGAGTCGACCCAGTACCCCACGTAGGCGGAGCTGAACGCCCGCCGGACGATGCTGCCGAGGTTGATGTGGCCGACCAGTCGTTCCGCGTCGGCGCCCTCCCGCAGGCAGACCGCGAACGGCATGCTGTCGCCACGCCGCGCGGCCCGCTTCATGTCCCGGTACACGTACAGGTAAGCCCGGGGGGAGTTCATCTCCGCCCACGGCCCGGGCGGCGCCGACTCCCAGGGGCTGAGCCACGCCTGGTTGGCGATGCGGACCTCGGACCACGCGCGCGCGTCGCTGCGCCTGTACGGCCGTAGCAGCACGGGCCCGTCCGCCAGGACGGCAGGCCATCCGGGCGTGGACCCCAGCATCATCGCCTCCGGTCGAGCAGCAGCACGTCGACGGTCGACCCGGCCGCGGCCGCGGTGACCCGCTCGCCGAGCACCAGCAGACCGTTGGCTTCGGCGAGGCCGGACAGAGTGTACGGCCCACCGGCGAGCGGCTGCACCGTGTAGCCGCCGCCGCGCCGTTCGGCTACATGCGCAGGCCGGAACTCCCGCAGCCCGCCCGGCGAGGAGATGGTCTCCAACAGGTGCGCCTTGACGCTGGGCCGGAACACCGGCTCCGCGCCGGCCAGCAGTTGGATGACCGGCCGGGCGAGCACCTCGAACCCGATGAGGGCGGCACCGGGCTCCCCCGGCAGGCACACGACCGGCACTTCCTCGCCACCGACGGTCCCGAACCCCAGCGTCGCACCGGGACAGAGGGCGACGTCGGTGAACTCGACGGCACCCCGCCCGGGGTCGCGCCGGGACAGCACGCGACGCAGCATGTCGCCGGGCCCCGTACCCGTCCCGCCGGTCGTGATGATCAGGTCGGCCCGCAGCGTCTGGTCCTCGAGCAACCCCCGCAGGCCCTCGGGGTCGTCGTCACAGATCCCTATCCGGTACGCGAGAGCACCGGCCTCGACGGCGGCGGCGGTGAGCGCGTGCGAGTTGGCGTCCACGACCTGGCCGGGCTGGCTGGGCCGGCCCACGTCGACGAGCTCGTCCCCGGTGGCCACCACGACGACCCGCGGGCTGGGCCGCACGACGACGTGCCCGATGCCGGACGCGGCGAACACCGCGACCATGGCGGGCGTCACATAGGAGCCGGCGGTCGCGAGGACCCGGCCGACGGGCAGCTCGTCACCGGCCCGCCGGACTCCGGAACCCCGTTTCGGCGCGTGGAGGATCTCGACGGCCGCCATGCCCTGGTCGGTCCAGTGCACGGGCACGACGACATCGGCACCGATCGGCAGGGGCGCCCCGGCCGCCACGGAGAAGCACGTCCCCGGGGTCAGCCGGACCGGTCGCCAGCTCGCCGCGCCCAGGTCACCGACGACGTTGAGCCGTACCGGCCGCAACCCGCCCTCGAACGCGCCGAAGGACGGGTGCGAGCCGATCCGCCCGGCGGCGGCGAGGTCCTCCCAGCGGGCCGCGTACCCGTCGATCGCGGCCTGGTCGAAGGCCGGATACGGGTGCGGGGCCAGCACGTCGTTGGCGAGGACGTTGCCGTGCGCCTGGGTGAGGTCGAGGTCGAGCGGAGGCAGCGCCCGTAACCTGCGCAGCACGCTGCCCAGGTACTCGGCGAGAGGCATCAGCTCGTTGGCGGCCGCCTCGGCATCGGCCGTGGCCGTCATCCCTTGGCACCGCCGGTTTCCGTGGCCACGAACTCGCTCAGCCACTGCCGGAACTCGGCACCCAGATCGGGCCGCTGCACCGCGAGCTGAACGACGGCCTGCAGGTAGCCCAGCGGCATCCCGGTGTCGTACCGGTGGCCGCGGTAGACGATGCCGTGCACCGGCACGCCCTCGGCGAGCAGCTGCGCCATGGCGTCGGTCAGCTGGATCTCGCCGCCGCTGCCCGGCTTGGTGTTGTTGATCGCATCGAAGATGGCCGCGGGAAGCACGTACCGGCCGACCACGGCCAGATTGCTCGGCGCCTCCGCCGGCGAGGGCTTCTCCACAAGCCCGGTGACCTTCACGACGTCGTCGCCCCGCCCGGCTTCGGCCTCGACGGAGGCGATGCCGTACCGGCTCGTCTCCTCGGGCGACACCTCGATGAAGGCAAGGACGATGCCTCCGGTCTCGGCCTGCAGGTCCAGCATCGCGGGAAGAAGCGGCTGGCTCTCCTCGACGAACTCGTCACCGAGCAGGACGGCGAAGGCGTTGTCCCCGACGTGCGACGCGGCCACGCCGACGGCGTGCCCGAGCCCGAGCGGCTCACCCTGGCGGCAGGTGTAGATGTCCGCGAGCTCGCTCGTACGCCGGACCGCCGCGAGCCGCTCGGTGTCGCCCTTCTCCTCGAGCCGCGCCTCCACGTCGGGCCGCCGGTCGAAGTGGTCGACCATCGACGTCTTGCCCCGGCCCGTCACTAGCAGCACATCGGTGATTCCCGCCGCGGCCGCCTCCTCCACGATGTACTGGAGGACAGGACGGTCCACGACAGGCAACAACTCCTTCGGGACGGCCTTGGTGGCCGGCAGGAATCGGGTAGCGAGCCCAGCCGCCGGAATGACGGCTTTGACGGCTCGACGGCCGGTCGCATGTGCCTGCGTGCTCATCTGAGGGGTCACCGCACCTTCGCTCAGTTCGTGCCCGGACATGTCGCGAGACTATCGGCCACGGCCTTGCCGCGGCGGGTGTGGCCCGCCGGACGCGCCCGTCACGGGTTCCGAGTGCTCGAAATGCCCCTCGGTAACCCTCGCCGAAACTGGTTTGTCGATCACATCACCGACGGCTTCATCGATCACATCACCGGCGGCCGGGGAGCCGCTGGTCTTTCGCCCGGCATCCACCGTGAGGCCGGACGGGCCGGTGGCCGCACCTCGCGGCCCCGACTGGTCGCTGACAGCTCGTGAACTCCCGCCGGCGGGCCCGGCGAGCCTGTACGTGTCCCGGCCCGCGTTCTTCGCCGCGTACAGCGCGTTGTCCGCCGCGTCGAGGACCTGCTGGGCCGTTCCCCCATGTTCGGGATAGACGGCGATCCCGATCGAAACCGTGATCGGCACCCGCTCGACGCCCGTCCCGTCGTCCCCGTCCTGGCGCCGCCCGTCGACGGGCACGGGAATGTCCCGGACCGCCGCTCCGAGCCGCTCGGCGACGACGATCCCGCCGTACGCGTCGGTCTCCGGCAGCAGCACCACGAACTCTTCACCGCCCTGCCGGAAGGCCACGTCGACCTCCCGCAGCCCCACCCGCACCCGCCGGGCGAACTCGCCGAGCACGGTGTCGCCGGCGGCATGCCCGTACGTGTCGTTCACCTCCTTGAAGTGGTCGAGGTCGAGCACCAGCACGGTGAGCTTGCGCCCGAACCGGCTGGCCCGCTCCACCTCGCGGCGCAACGACTCCCGCAGGTAACGGTAGTTCCACAGGCCCGTGAGCGGGTCCGTCAGGGAAAGCCGTTGCGCCTCCTCGTGCACTCGGACGTTGTGCACGGCGACTCCCGCCTGACCGGCGAACGTCCGCAGCATCAGGAGGTCGGCGTCGTCGAACTCGTCGGCACCGAGCCGGTCGTAGAGCGCGAGTACCCCGAGTGTGGCCGGCTCCTCGGCCGTGTCCCGCTCCCCCGGCACAAGCGGGTCCTCCACCGTGGCAGGCGCACAGATCGGCACGGCCACGTACGTCCGGCAGGGCGGCTCGTCGATCCCACCACCGAGCCCGCAGAACCCCCGTCGCGGTTCGCCGCCGGCCGCTACGGCACCGAGAATCCCGTGCCCGAGAGGCACCCGCAGCGAGGAGAGCTCAGCCTCCGGCACATCCCACCGCCCGGTCAGCCCTTCGGCGCACCGCCCGACCAGTTGCCCGTCGGCAGGATCGATGAGTAGCACTATCCCCGCACGTGCCCCGCTGGCGGAGCGAGCAGTGCGAAGGATGACCTGAAGTATGCGATGGAGGTCGTGAGTGCTGGAGAGGGTGTCACCGAGAATCGCGAGATGCCCGCGTAGCTGATCGCGGCTGGAGGTCAACGCCTGCACGTACGCCTGCAGCTCCCGCGTCATCCGGTTGAAGGTCCCGGCGAGCCGCCCGATCTCGTCGTCCCGCCCGACCGGCACCCGTACCCCGAGCTCCCCGTCGGCGACCTTCCCGGCGGCCCACGCCAGCTCCTCGAGCGGCCGGGTCGTCGACCGCGCCAGCCACCGGGCAGCCACGATCGCGACCACGACGACAATCAGAACGGCAACCGCGAGCAGCATGTAGAGCGGCATCGGTGCCCGCCCGGGAACGGTGACGGAAAGAGGCAGCGGCTGCCCTGGCCCGCGGGCGATCTCTTTCGTGTACGGCCCCAGCCCGCCACTGTGCAAGGCCACTCGGGCGCCGCTGGTGCCGGAGAGCCGCTTAATCAGCCCGTCGTCGACCCGCGCGACGGCGAGGACCAGGGTGTCGCCCTGCCGAGCGCTCGCCGTCACGGCGCTGATCGACGCGGAGACGTCCGTCGCAGCGTCCGGCTCCTGCCGCGTTTCGCCGGGCGCCTTCCCGGACTGCCCGGCGCCGCCGATGTTCTGAACCGCGTTCGCTCCCTGCGCTCCCGTTCCGGCGGGCCCCGAACCCGAGCCTCGGCCCGCGGCTTGCCCCGCCGCCGGCACCGCGCAGTCGCGTTCCCCGTCTTGGGCGGAACCCGCGCCTCCCGGCGTTGTCCCGGCGACCCCCGCGTCGCCGGCACGATCGTCGGGCGTGATGCGCACCTCGGCAGCCAGTCCGCGGATCACCATCTGGTCCGCCGCTGGCTGTCGGTCCTTCTCCGGCAGCACGGCCACTGCGTCTGCCACGGCCTGAAGCTGACCACAGAGGGCACCCATCGCGGCTCGTACCGTCGTTGCGGCATGATCGAGCCGCTCGACCGTCCGGTCCCGGCTCACCGTGGTCACCGTCATCCCGACGAAGAAGGATCCGAGCAGAACCGGACCGAGCACGACCGCCAGGAAAGCAGTGGTGAGTCGGCCACGCAGAGTCACGCGTCCTCCCGGAAGTGGCCTTCTTTGGAGCGATGCTGACATAGTGCGCACCGTTTGCCGCTTTTACAAAGGGGGTGTTGCATGCCGGATTTCGCCCGTGACGCCGAAAGGCCGCAACCCGCGAAAGTTGCGTTGCGCGATCGCCTGCTCGCCGTACGTAGATCAAAAAGCCCCGAAGAGCTCACCTCAGCCGCCTCCGCCATTCAGTCGGCCCTCGCCACCCGCGTACGCCTCCAGTCACCCAAAGTGATCGCGGCCTATGCTCCCGTGGGCAGTGAGCCCGGCGGTCGCGATCTGCCGGAGGTCCTCCGCGCCGCCGCCCCGACGACCTCCGCGGTGTTGCTGCCCGTCCTCCTGCCCGACGGCGACCTCGACTGGGCCCGTTACGAGGGACCCTCATCCCTGCGCTCCGGTCCACGAGGTCTTCTGGAGCCGGTCGGCCCTCGCCTGAGCCCCGCGGCCATCGCCCAAGCCGACCTTGTCGTCGTCCCGGCACTCGCCGTCGACCGGCACGGCCTCCGGATGGGTCGCGGGGGCGGCTCCTACGACCGCGCCCTCGCCCGTGTTCCCGCCACGGCGTTCACCGTCGCCCTGCTCCACGACGGTGAGCTGCTGAATTCCGTGCCGGCCGAGCCCCACGACCGGCGCGTCAGGGCGGTCATCACACCGGGCCAGGGGCTCAGCGAGGCGCTCGACTGGACGAAATAACATCCGATGACGGAGCATTGGCACTCGTAGACGGCGAGTGCCAAGCCATCGAGATCGACGCGGAGGACCAGTGCCCACGTACCAGTACGCATGCACCGAGTGCGGGGAGCAGCTCGAGAGGGTGCAGTCTTTTTCCGACCCGGCGTTGACGGAGTGCCCCACCTGCGGCGGGAAGCTCCGCAAGGTCTTCAACTCGGTCGGCATCGTTTTCAAGGGCTCCGGCTTCTACCGCACGGACTCCCGCTCGGGCAACGGAAGCTCGGACAAGTCGTCGACCACCCCGTCGACCACGTCCTCGTCGTCCGACGGCAAGTCGGACTCTTCGTCGACGTCGTCCACCACGTCGTCGGCACCGGCGGCCACCTCCTCTTCGACCTCGACGGCGTCACCCGCCGCCACGACCGCTTCCTGACCCGCCAGCACGCCGGCGAGGCCCGTCCTTTCTATCGGGCGGGCCTCCGGTTTCCGGGGTTATCCACAACGCACGGTTGTCCACAGGCACGGCGACGGCCCACCCGCGAAATGCCTAGCTTCAGGACGTGCGAACAAGACCCGACCCCACCCTCGACCCGGTGCGCCGGCGCAGGCCGGAAGCAAGAGCCTTCCTCCGTCTGACGGCGGTGGCCGTGCTGCTGGCGACCGCGGCAACCCTGATC
Source organism: Actinoplanes sp. NPDC049548 (assembly GCF_040676695.1). Classification (NCBI taxonomy): domain Bacteria; kingdom Bacillati; phylum Actinomycetota; class Actinomycetes; order Micromonosporales; family Micromonosporaceae; genus Actinoplanes; species Actinoplanes sp. NPDC049548. Next base: position 449,862 of record NZ_JBFAPM010000001.1, on the reverse strand, counting down.
TGGTCAGAACCGGCCACCTGCACGGCGCCGCGCGAACCGCCCTGGGGCGCCCGGCAGGCGGAGACCCCGGCGAGCGCCGGGCGGCGCGCCGACTTGCCGGAAGCGAGGCGTGTCGACAAGCAAGGCGCCGGGCCGGTTGACAGGCGTGGGACAGAGCCGGTCGACGACTCGTCGGCCGCCCGCCCAGACCATGCGCCCTCGAACGAGTCGGCGGATCCTTCGACGCCCCTTGCCCGTGGGTCGCCACCGTCTGGCCGCCCGGACGTCACCGGCTCAAGGCCGCCGGAGCGAGTCGGCGTCTCGACCGTCGATCCCGAAGCAGGAACGCCACCCGTCGCCTCAGCGTCGGCCGCTCCTGCGCGGTTAGCGGCCCCACCGGGCACCGTCGGCGTTCCGGTCCGCCTGACGGAACCGGCCGCACTGAGACTCGTCCGCGCCGGCAACCGGGTGGACCTCTTCCGCGCAGGACGAAGCGCCGAGCCGACGGCCAGGGCGGCGCTGGTCCTCGAGGTGACGGGCACGGACGACCCACTCACCGGCGGACTGCTGGTCGCACTCACGCCGGCGGTCGCGAAGGAGACCGTCAGATACGCAGCGGGCGGCTACGTCGTGATCATCCACCCCGACCCCTGAGCCCCGCGCCAGGCGGCCGAGGGTCCGAGCAGATGGCCGACGGATCAGCCCCAGTGCGGCGGCCGGTCCTCCAGGAGGCGATCGTCGTTCGAGTCCCCGCTTCCGCTGTAGCCCCAGCCGCGCTCCGTGTCGTCCCGGGTCTGCTCCGGGAGCAGCGGCGTTTCCTCGGACTCGAAGTCCACGGTGCGCTCGGCGTCAGCGTCGCGGTCGGGTTCGTCAAGGATGTCCACGGTATGAGGGTAGGCCGCGTCGCGCGCGCTGTCGGCACCCGATGGATGTAGCGTCGATGAACGTGAGCGCCTCGACCGGATCCGACGACGACGCCTACTGGCAGCGCCCCGACTCGGATGCCGGCCAGTTCGGCGCCGACCGCCCCGTGCCGGCCCCCGAGCCGAAGCCGTCGTACGGAGGCCCCCCACGTCCGGCGCCCGCCTCACCACACTGGCGACCGCCGATCGTGTCAGAGCCGCCCCCGCCGCGCAGCATGCCGGCACAGAACATGGACGCCTTGGAAGAGTCAGAAGGCGCCGCCCGCACGATGACCTACGGCGTCGGCCTGGTGGCGGGCGCCATAGCCCTGATCCTCATGTGCCTGCTCTGCGCCCGCGCAATCTTCTGACCTCAGCCGCCGGCGCACGACCACCCCGACACCGCGCCGGCACCCCACCACCCACGCTTGATCACCGTGCTGGCGGCTTGCCTCAAGACGCCCCGCCGACGCCCGACGTTCTGGCGCTCGGAAGGCAGGTTCCGCGACGAAAGACGTCCCGGGACTGACCACCCGGGACACCAACGACCACCGTCCCGGTCGCCACCCCACATGGCGGCCGGGACGGCTGCTCGTCAGGACGTCGTTCCCCACACCGCCTGGGCGCCCGAGTCTCCGGTCCTGAAGACGTAATAGCCGGAAACCGCCGCCAACGCCAGCACGACCACGATCAGCAACACGTCGGCTGCGCGCGGTAGGGGCTTGGCGGTGGGGCGGAGTGTCAGGAAGGCCATGATCAGGGTCACGAGCCCGAGGGCGAGCGCCGCGAAGAACGTGAACCGCCCGAAGCCCGAGTGCGCGTCGAGCTTCTCCAGCGGCGGGCCGGTCATTCCGCTGGCCACGAGCCGGTCGTACAGCTTCTCTCCCGACTCCATCGCCACGAATGCCGAGGCCGGGGCGGCGAGGGCCAGCAGGACGGCGGCCCAGCCGATCTTGGGTCGCCACCGGGGCACGACCGCGTAGACGACGGCGACGACGGCGAGGAGCGGCACGAACACGACCGCGGCGTGCAGCACCAGGGCGTGGACGGGCATGCCGTTGATCTGATCGAACACGGTCAGCCTCCTTGAACGTTAAACAATCTTGGGCGCAAGCCTAGGGCCAACCTGCGTGTGGAACATCCCCCTGTTCGCGCTTACGCGTGCCGGAACGATCCGGTTCACCGGTACGGTCGCACGGGTCCGGAATGTGCCCGGCCGGCGCAGCTCTCGTGACCGTCCGCCCCTGGTCAGGTTGAGCGGTGCCCTCCGGCGTGCTGTCATGGTGAGGTGCCGACCGCCGAAGAGCTCCTGCGTGGCCAGGGCCTGCGGGTGACGCGGCCGCGGGTGGCGGTGCTCGAGGTGCTGACCCAGGGCGGCCACCTCGAGGTCGAGGAGATCACCCGGCAGGTCCGCGCCCGGCTGGACTCGGTGTCGACCCAGGCCGTGTACGACGTGCTCGGCGCCCTGTCCCGAGCCGGCCTCGCCCGGCGTATCGAGCCCGCCGGGAGCCCGGCACGGTTCGAGGCCCGGGTCGGCGACAACCATCACCACATCGTCTGCCGCAGCTGCGGGACGATCGAGGACGTCGACTGCGTGGTCGGCGAGCGGCCGTGCCTCGATCCCAGTGCCGGTCACGGTTTCGACGTCGATGAGGCAGAAGTGACGTTCTGGGGCCTGTGCCCGGCCTGCCAGAAGACCCGCCAGGCCGACCGCGCCGCCTGAGCGCCGAGAGTACGCAAGAGACGACCGCCCAGAACACGCGTCTAGTCGTTCGAGCACCCTGTCATCGAAGGCGCGGGAAGCCGGCCGCTACCCGGAAAACAAAGCTGAACCTGTTCAACTTCACCTCCGCCGTGGCACGCTGGACTCATGACGACTGCCGTCGACCTCGGGCTTTTCGGCCCTGACTCGGTGACCTGGAAGGTGCACGAAGAGCCCATCGTCACGATCGGCGGCCTGCGCTCGCTCTATCTGCAAGCCCTTCACCCCCGCGCCGTCGCGGCGATCGCTCAGAATTCCGGGTATCGGTCGGACCCGTGGGGGCGTTTCGAGCGCACCTCGGAGTATGTGGGCACCGTCCTCTACGGGACCACGGCCGAAGTGGAGCGCGTGGCGGGACGCATCCGGCGCCTGCACGCGCGGATGACCGCGACGGATCCCCGCACCGGTGAGACGTTCCGGGTCGACGAGCCCGAGCTGCTGCGCTGGGTGCACGTGGCCGAGGTGGAGTCGTTCCTCATCACGGCGCGCCGTGCGGGGCTGGAGCTGACCGACGACGAGGTCGACCGGTACTACACCGAGCAGCTGCGTGCCGCCGAGCTGGTCGGCCTGGACCCGACGACCGTGCCGGCGACCGCCGACGAGGTTGCGGACTACTACGCGATGATGCAGCCGCAGCTGGGCTTGACCAGGGACAGCGCGGAGACGGCCGTGTTCCTGACGGTGCCGCCGGTGCCGCAGTCCTGGGGCAGCCGTTCCCTGCGGCTCGGACTCACCCTCGGACCCGCGCGCTGGGCCTACTTCGGCATCGCGTCCACCGCGCTTGCGCTACTGCCGCCCTGGGCCCGGAAGATGTACGGCGGCCTCGGCTGGCCGACCACCGACATGTCCGCCGACCTGTCGGTCCGCGGCCTGCGGCTCCTGATCAAGGGCGCCCTCGCCGCCATGCCTCGGCGCTACCGCGTGCCTCCCATGCGCCGCCAAGCCCTCGAACGAGCCGGCCTGGCCTGACGGCCACGAACGAGGCGCAGGAAACCACCTACGCCCGCTCCAGATGCTCCACAGCAGCCCATGGCTCCTTGGCCGCCGTCGCCGCCCCCGCCGGACACGTACGCCGGAAGTCGCACCACCCGCACAGCGACCCCGGGTTGACCGGGAACTCCTCGTCCGCATCCGCCCCGGCAGCCACCGCCTTCTCCGCCGCCATGATGTCCCGCGCCGCGTTCTCCGCGCGGGTGACCTGCCGTGCCAGCGACTCCTCCGTGTGCTCGTGCGCCGCCACCGTGCCGCTCGGCAGGTGGTGCAGCTCGACACGGCGGCACGGGCGGCGGAACACTCGCTGGGCCGCGTACGCGTACAGCGCCAGCGCCTGCGAGCCGCGCGCATCGTCGGCGTCCAGCCCCGACCGGCCGGTCTTGTAGTCGACGATCACCGCCTCGCCGTCGCGCCCGTCGATGCGGTCGGCTCGGCCGTTGAAGGCGAGCACCGCGGTCTTGGTCGCCACCACACGCTCGACGCCCAGCGGCTCTTCCGCCGGGTCGAGGCCCGCCACATAGGTGTCGAGCCACTCGAGGGCCTTGCGGTAGGTGACGCGTTCCTGGTCGACGTCGCGGTAGCCCTCACGCACCCAGGTCGACTTCAGCAGGGTGGGCAGGGCGGCGGTGCTGCGGCGCGCGGCCGGCAGCGCATACCAGTTCTTGAGGGCCGTGTGCACGCTCGCGCCGAGTGAGTTGTGCGCCCAGGGCGGCCCCTTCTGCGGGCTGGGCCGGTCGACGTAGGTGTAGCGGTAACGCCGCGGGCAGTCGAGGTAGGCGCCGAGCTTGCTCGGCGTGCAGACGAAGAGGCGCTCGGGCATGCCGGCGAACCCCAACTGCTCGGGTACGGCGGCGGTTCGCGGCGAGGTCCTGGGCACGGTTCAATCCTGCCAGGACCCCCCGACAAAACCGTCACCCGGCGGCGTAGAGCTTGACGAACGCCCCGACCGCGTCGGCGATGAGCTGCACGGCGATCGCGGCGAGCAGCAGACCCGCGATCCGGGTCAGCACCTCGATCCCACCCGGCCGCAGCAGCTTGACGATGCCGCCGGAGAACCGCAGCACCAGCCACACGATGAACATCACAGCCACGATGCCGAGCCCGATGACCGTGTAGTCCGCCGCGCCGTCCGCGCGCTGCACGAACAGCATCGTCGCCACGATCGCGCCCGGGCCGGCCAGCAGCGGCGTGCCGATCGGCACCAGCGCCACGTTGCTCGTGCCGCCCTGCTCCGAGGGCTCGTCCGTCTTGCCCGTGAGCAGTTCCAACGCCACCAGGATCAGCAGGAGGCCGCCGGCGCCCTGCAGGGCCGGCAGCTGGACGTGCAGGTAGTCCAGCAGCGTCTGTCCGGCCACCGCGAAGACGACGATGACGCCGAGGGCCAGCAGCACCGCCTGCGTGCCCGCGCGCGTCCGTACCTTGGTCGGCATCGTGCCGGTCAGGGCGAGGAAGACGGGCACCATGCCCGGCGGGTCGACGATCACCAGGAGGGTCACGAAGACCTCGCCGAACAACTTCAGATCCACGCGCCCAACCTAGGCGGCCGGGCCGCATCCGCGCCCTGAACTGCGAGAACCGTCACCCCAGGACCGGCACTCCGGTGGCGGCGCTCACGATTTTCCGGTACGCGGAGAGCTCGGTCGTGAACGCCCCCAGGCGCACCGTCTTGTGCGTGCCGTGGAAATCGGACGATCCCGTGACGACGAGGCCGAGCTCTCCGGCGAGCGCTCGCACATGGGCCCGCTGCTCCGGGGTGTGGTCCTCGTGATCGGCCTCGAGTCCGAAGAGGCCGGCCGCGGCGAGGTCCACGATCAGCTTGTCCGGCACGATCCGCCCGCGCACCGTCGCATTCGGGTGGGCGAAGACGGTGACGCCGCCCGCCTCCCGCACCGCCCGCACGGCCTCGAACACATCAAGATCGGCTTTCGGTACGAAGTAGCGCGCGCCCAGCCAGCGGGAGGCGAACGCCTCGTCGGTGGTCCGCACGAGCCCGGCCCGGATCAGCGCCTGGGCGATGTGCGGCCGGCCCACCGAGCCTCCGGCCGCGTAGCCGCTGACCTCGGGCCAGCTGATGTCCACACCGTCCGCGCGCAGCAGCTCGACGATCTTCTCCGCCCGCTGCTCCCGGTCGTTGCGCAGGCGCGCGAGGTCCGCGGCGAGGCGGGGCTCCCGCGGATCGAACAGGTATGCGAGCAGGTGCAGCGGGATGGACGGCTCGACGCCGAACCAGCGACAGGACAGCTCGGCACCGCGTACCAGAGTCAGACCTTGCGGCCGCGCGGCCGCGGCCTCGTCCCAGCCGCCGGTGGTGTCGTGATCGGTGATGGCCATCACGCTGAGACCCGCCGCGGCACCGGCACGGACCAGCTCGGCCGGGGTCAGCGTGCCGTCACTGGCGGTCGAGTGGCAGTGCAGGTCGATTCTGGTCACCCGGCGACGCTACCGGGTCGGTGCTCGCGGCCGGTTGTGGACGTCAGGCGTCGTCGCCCGCGTCACCGTCCTTGCCGAGTCGTGCCTCGACGGCCTGCGGCTCGTACATCTCCTCCACGACCCGCAGATAGAGCTCGTTGGGGTTCGGCAGGTGCTTGACCTCGCGCAGCGCCTGGTCCTGACCCGCCGACTCGAGCACGAACGTGCCGTAGCTCAGCATGCGGCCGAGTGCGGTCTGTTCGTATTTCATGTCGGTGACCCGCAGCAGCGGCATCATGGCGACCTTGCGGGTGATGATGCCGTTGACGACCATGACCCGCTTGTTGGTGAGGATGAAGCGGTCGAAATACCAGTCGCCGACCTTCCACGCGACCCAGCCCATCACGCCGAGCCAGATGAGGACGGCGGCCGTCACCAGGCCGTCGATGTTCTGCCGGGTGAGGAAGCCGGCGAGGTAACCGAGCAGCAGCGTCGCGCCGATGCCGATCAGGAGCGGCGTCGAGAGGTGGATCCAGTGCCGCTTCCACTCGCCACGGTAGCGCTCGGTCGGGAAGAGATAGCGCGAGACCAGTGTGGTCGGCTCGTCCTCGAGCGGCAGCACGCGACGCGGTCCACCCGGGACGGCAGAGCCGTCACCACCGAGGCCTTGCAGCTCCTCCTCGGTGAACACGGGAGCTTCGTACTCGCCCGGATCGCGGTAACGCTCCTGCTCACGGGTCTCGAAGTCGTCGCCGTAGCCCGCGCTCGGGGAGTAGCCGGCGTCGGCCGAGTAGCCCGCGTCCGGTGAGTAACCGGGGCCGCTGCTGGCGGCCGCCCGGCCCGGCGTGTACTCCGGACGGTCGTCCTCGAACGCCGGATCGTTGTAGCCGAAGGACTCGTCGTCGTCCTGAGGGCGACGCGCACCCTCACCATCAGGTTGCCGCGGCTCACCAGGACCCATACGGCGATGTTAAGCGACGAGGTTGGTGAAGAAGGTTCCGAAACCGCGGGCGATGTCGCCGATCGTGGAACCGAGCGACTCGAAGACGGCCGCGGCCGAGTTCGGGTTGAACGCAATGAAGAAGATCAAGAATGCGATGCCAAGCCAGGTGAGGACCTTCTTGATCATGGCGGGCCTGCTCCTCCGTTGCGGGTACGGTCGACGCCGCGGCAACACTCACGGTATCAGTTTCGCTGCTGTGTGTGAACAATGTGACCGAAAAGCCGATACCGTTCCCGCAGGTCAACCGGGCAGAGATCAGACCCGGCCGTGCAGGTAGGGCGACGGCGCTCCGTACACGAGCTCGGGTGGAATCCCCTCGGACAGGTCGTGCAGGACGACGTGCTCGGCGAGGAAGTAGCCCGCGCTTGCCGGCCACGCTACCGCATAGAGCCACATTCCTTTGGCTTCACTCACATAGGCGCTTCGGTCCTCCGGGGACTTGACGCACCACAGTGGAGTGGGGTGCCCACCGGCCTTGATCTTCGCGTGCGGGCCGGGCCGCCCGCCGCCGTCGCCGAGCGCCTCGGCGATCAGGTAACCGGGGTCGATACCGGGGATGCCGGCGAAGCGCGTACCGAGGCCGACGCCGGGCTGTTCGGCGATGAGCACCAGGTCAGCCGGGCCACCACCGAGCGGGTCGGGCCCACTGCAGGAGAGGGCGGTCGCGCGTACGCCCGATCGGTCGTCACCCGCCCAGCCGACGCCGGTCACCATCCAGCCCGCGGGCAGCGGCCACGGGCACCACAGGGGCATGTGCTCGGGAGAGGGCTGGCGCAGGGCGCTCTCGATGATCTCCGGCCCGATGTGCTCGGCGACGTGGAACGGATGGACGTCTCCGCAATTGTCGCAGCGCCATTCGGTGTGCATCAGGTCCGGCGGCCGAACCTGCGCAGCACAACGGGGGCAACTCACGGTGACACCCACCCTCTTAAGGTGCGGGTCGCGGGGGCCCCCGTCAAGCGGATCGGCAGAACCCGGCCCGTCCGACGGATCCTGCAGCTGCACCCGTGCGCGATGCCGATCAGTCCGGGGGCGGGCCGGCGTGCGCCCGTACCCATGAATGCATCGCGATGCCGCTCGCCACGCCGGCGTTGATCGAACGCGTGGACCCGTACTGGGCTATGGAGAAGAGCTCGCTGCACGCAGCGCGAGCGGCATCGGAGAGGCCGGGACCCTCCTGGCCGAAGAGAAGGACGCATTCCCGCGGAAGGGTGACGGTCTCCATCGGCCGGGAGCCGGGCAGGTTGTCGATGCCGATGACCGGGATCCCGGCCGCCGTGGCCCAGCCCACGAAGTCCTCGATCGTCGGGTGGTGGCGGACGTGCTGATAGCGGTCGGTGACCATCGCGCCGCGACGGTTCCACCGCCGGAGACCGACGATGTGGACCTCGGCGGCGAGGAACGCGTTGGCGTTGCGGACGACCGTGCCGATGTTGAAGTCGTGCTGCCAGTTCTCGATCGCGACGTGGAACGAGTGCCGCCGCCGGTCGAGGTCCGCGACGACCGCCTCCCGACGCCAGTAGCGGTAGCGGTCGACCACGTTCCGGCGGTCACCGAGCTCGAGCAGCTCGGGGTCGTAGCGTTCGTCGTCCGGCCAAGGCCCTGGCCAGGGCCCGACACCGACCTCGAGTCGGGGCTCTTCCTCGGTCACCATGGCTGAGGACGGTAACTGCCGAGAAGTCAGGCTTGTCGCCGCACCCGGGGGGAGACGCAATGAGCGGCGGGGCCCTCCCCGGCACCCGCCGCCCACGCTCTGTTGGGAAAGAGTTTGCCTCACGGTGCGTATCGATGTGAAGAGGTTACGAAGTGACGCAACTCACATTTAACTTTGTTACCTATTCGGCCGAACGGTGACCTTGTCGTTATCGAGCTGCGTTAGAGGCGGCGAGCCGGCCCTAGACCGCACAAAGTGGACGCCGCAGATCTCGTAACATCTGAGAGCGCTCCCTCACAATCGGTTACGATCGGCTGCGATGCGTTCGCCGGCGACCGTCGAAGAAGGTGCGCCAGGCCACGTGTCAGGCGGCCTTGGCACGGGAATTGCCGAGGTGGAGGATCGGTTGAAAGGTCACGTAGCCCAAATTCCCGTGGACGGAGAGATCATGGCGACCGTTACGCTCACCGCTGACAACTTCGACGAGGTGACCGGCAAGGACGGCATCGTGCTGGTCGACTTCTGGGCGAGCTGGTGCGGGCCGTGTGTGCGCTTCGCCCCCACGTACGAGCGCTCGTCGGAGAAGCACACCGACATCGTCTTCGGCAAGGTGGACACCGAGGCCCAGCAGGAGCTCGCCGCGAAGTTCGACATCCGCTCGATCCCGACGATCATGGCCGTACGCGACGGCGTCATCGTCTTCTCGCAGCCCGGCGCCCTTCCGGAGTCCGCTCTCGAGTCCCTGATCGAGCAGGTCGAGAAGCTCGACATGGACGACGTCCGCAAGCAGCTGGCCGCGCACAACCACTGACACCGGCACCATCTCGGGCGCCGCGGATCCTGCGATCCGCGGCGCTTTCCCGTTCCGGCGATTCGGGTGGACAGGCGAGTCGAACGTGTGTTCGAATCGTCGCCATGCGATGGTCTCACCTGTCGGCACCGGCCTCGCTCCTGGACGCAGCGCCAGCGGCCTCACCCCTGCCGCTGGCGCTGCCCGGAGCGACCGTCCGCACGTTCGACACCCCGGGCTTCGCCGGCATAACGTTCTACGAGGTGCGGGCGAAGTCGATCATCAACCGTGTGCCGGGCGCCTCGCGGGTGCCGTTCGAGTGGACCATCAACCCCTATCGCGGCTGCTCACACGCGTGCTCCTACTGCCTCAGCGGTGACACCCCGATCCTCATGGCGGACGGCTCCACGCGGCCTCTGTCGCAGCTGCAGGCGGGCGACGCGGTGCTCGGCACGATGGGCGCCGGCCCGCATCGGCGGTACGTGCCCACGACCGTCCTCGACCACTGGTCCACCTCCAAGGCCGCGTTCCGCGTGACACTCGCCGACGGCACCCGCATCGTGGCGAGCGGAGACCATCGCTTCCTGACCGAACGCGGCTGGCGGCACGTCAGCCCCGCCGAACCCGGCCTCCCCGCCCTGGCGGTCGGCGATCGCATGTCCGGCATCGGCCACTTCGCCGACCCGCCGAAGGAGTCCCCCGACTACAAGACCGGCTACCTGTGCGGCCTCATCCGCGGCGACGCCGGCGCCGCCCCGTCCCCCGACCCCCGAGAAGGCGACGCGTGGATCCGCGCGGACGCCTACCTCGACGACATCCCCATGCACGAGGCCCTGCACTGGCCCGAGATGCCCTCCGGCGGCTGGTACAGGGGCTTCCTCGCCGGCGCGTTCGGCTCGACCGGATCCGCCGACCGCCTGGCCGTCGTCTTCACGAGCCGGGATCACGGCTTCCTCGACCGCGTGACCGACGCCCTGACGCATCTGGGCCTGCCCAGCCGCCGGCCGCCCCACCCCCAGCTGGGGGGCGTCCACTCCGTCGAGGTGGCCCGCGACTTCTGGGCCGCGCTGCGCTTCCGGCACCTCACCGGCGTCAGCGACGCCCCGCTCGACGCGTCCGGGGTCGGCGTCCGCAGCGACGCCCAGCTCACAGTCGCCGACATCGAGGAGCTCGGGCTGACCCTCCCGCTCTTCGACATCACCACGGGCACCGGCGACTTCATCGCCGACGGCGTCGTCAGCCACAACTGCTTCGCCCGCAACACGCACACGTACCTCGACCTCGACGCCGGCCGCGACTTCGACTCCAAGGTGGTCGTCAAGGTCAACGCCGGCGAGCTCGTCCGCCGCGAGCTGGCCGCACCGCGATGGAGCGGCGCCCCCATCGCCATGGGCACCAACGTGGACGTCTACCAGCGCGCCGAGGGCCGCTACCGGCTGATGCCGCAGATCCTCGCGGCCCTGCGCGACTTCGCCAACCCGTTCTCGATCCTCACCAAGGGCACCCTGATCCTGCGCGACCTCGAGCTGCTCCGGCAGGCAGCCGCCGTGACGACCGTGGGCCTGTCCTTCTCGGTCGGCTTCGTCGACGAGGCCATGTGGCGTGCGGTCGAGTCGGGCACTCCCAGGCCTCGCCGCCGCCTGGACGCCATCCGCCGCCTCACCGACGCCGGCTTCCGGATCAGCGTCCTGATGGCACCGATCCTCCCCGGGCTTACGGACACCGACGAGTCCATCGAGGAGACGGTGGAGGCGATCGCGGCGTCCGGCGCGGTCAGCGTGACCCCGCTGGCCCTCCACCTGCGCCCCGGCGCCCGCGAGTGGTACGCGGCCTGGCTCACCCGTGAGCACCCCGCCCTGGCGCCCCGCTACCGGGAGCTGTTCCGCGGTGGCTCGTACCTGCCGCAGGCGTTTCAGAACGAGATCGGCGCCCGGGTCCGGCTGGCAGCCCGCCGGTATGGACTCAACCGCGCGCAGCCGGGCGAGGCACGGCAGGTCTCCGGCCCGGAGGCGGTGACGGCGGCGGAGCAACTGACTCTGCTCTGAGATGATCGGCCGGCCGCTTGAGAGCGTGGATAGAGTCGGAGCATGAGAAGCGCGCAGCAGATCCTGGCGAGTGCCGACGTCATCGCCGTCGTCGGAGCTTCGCGCGACCCCGGCAAGCCGTCGCACTCCGTGCCCCTGCAGATGCTGCGATACGGCTGGAAGATCATCCCGGTGAACCCGTTCGTGGACGAGGTCTTGGGCATCAGAACCGTGCCGACCCTGGCCGATCTCCCCGAACCCGTCGACCTGGTCGACATCTTCCGACCGGCCGCCGACGCGGTCGAGATCGTCCGGCAGGCCGCCGCGATCAAGGCGCCGGCCGTGTGGCTGCAGAGCGGCATCGTGTCCGCGGAGGCCCGCCGGATCGCCGAAGAGGCCGGCATGGAGTACGTCGAGGACCGCTGCCTGGCCGTGGAGCGCGCGATGGGGAACCTGTCCAAGCTGCGCTGACGCCGCACGGTGTGAAATCAGGCGTGACGTGGGGCGGAAGGGCCAGACACGCTGGATCGGGTGCCCCGATCTTCCCGCCGACTAGTACGGTGCCGGGTGAACTAGGAGGACTCCTGATGACCTACCCACCGCCCGGTGGCACGCCGGACCCATATCAGCCGCAGCAGCCGTACGGGCAGCAACCGTCCTACGACCCCACCTCGCCGTACGCGCAGGACCCGTACGCGGCTCCGGCCAGCGGTGCGCCGTCGAGCGGACAGCCGTACGGACAGCCGCCGCCGTACGGGGCGCCGTCCAGCGGGCAGCCCTACGGGCAGCAGTCGCCGTACGCGCAGCCGGGCTACGGCCAGCCGTACGCGCAGCCCGGCTACGGCCAGATGCCCGCCCCGACCAACACCATGGCGATCCTCAGCCTCGTGTTCGCCTTCGTGTTCCCGCTCGCCGGGATCGTCATGGGCCACGTCGCGAAGCGGCAGATCCGCACCAGCGGCGAGTCCGGCGACGGCCTGGCCACGGCGGGGCTGTGGCTGAGCTACATCTTCGTCGGGCTCACCGTGGTGGTCTGCGCCTTCTGGGTGATCCTGGGGCTCGCGGCCGCAGGCAGCAGCAGCACGTACTGACGCAGGGCGCCCGGTGGAACGCATCCACCGGGCACACACCGGGTGGAATCCCCGCGCCTGACACCACCGCGGTCCACGAAGGTGCGTCGTGCACCACGACCAGGCCGGGAACATGGGGGACGAGCGCCGGAGAGATCGGGTCGACGCCGATCAGGCCCGCCGCGCGAGACACTTCCGTCAGCGGAACTCCGCTTCGCGGACGCTGTTGCCGCCGTCGACCACCAGCATCTGGCCCGTGATGTACGACGCCGCCGGCGAGCACAGGAACGCGATCGCCGCCGCCACCTCGTCCGGGGTGCCCGGGCGGCCGATCGGCGTACCCAGGCCCTGCTTGATCTCGGTCACGGTCGACGCCGCCGTGTAGATCGTGCCGGGGGCCACGCAGTTGACGTTGATGCCGTCCGCCACCAGCTCCATCGCGAGCGCGCGGGTCAGGCCCACGACGCCGGACTTCGCCGCGGCGTACGCGGCCTCGGTGGGGAGGGCGTTGATCGGGCCCGCGGTCGCGGCGAGGTTGACGATGCGGCCCCAGCCACGCTCCGACATGCCGCCGACGAAGGCTCGGCTGCACAGGAAGGCCGTGCTCAGGTTGCGGTCGATCTCCGCTCGCCACTCGTCGTACGTGAGCTGGGCGACCGGCCTGAGCACCTCCGGGCTGGTGCGGCTCGCCAGGCCCGCGTTGTTGACCAGGACCTCGACGTCGCCGAGCTGGTCCGCGATCGCGTCGGCGAGGGCGCCGACCTCCGCCTCGTCGGTGAGGTCCGCGACGAAGCCCGTCACGCCGAGCTCCGTAGCGCGGTCGTGGATGCGCCGGGTCGTCGAGACGATCGCCACCCGGGCGCCGAGGTCGCGCAGGCGGCGCGCGGTCGCGTACCCGATGCCGTCCGGACTGCCCGCGCCCGTGACCAGGGCGACCTTCCCGTCCAAGCGCAGGGTCACGGGAGCCTCCTCGGCCTCGGCCGCGGCATCGTCCGTCACGGCCGGCGCGGACTCCGCGGTGAGCGGCTCGGACTCGGATGAGAGCGCGGCAGACCGGGGCCGGCGTCCGGCTGCGGGGCGCGTGGCGTCCCGCCTCGACCGGCTACCACTGACGGAACGGGCGTCGAAGACCATGCGGCGATCCTGCCCGCTCGCGCCCAGAGGGGCAAACATCGACTCAGAAGTGGCGCAATTCGGTACGCCGGGAGCGTTGTCCACAGGCGGCCAACACGCCGTGACAAGCGCTTCTATCCTTGGTCACGAACGAACGCGCCGGACGGAGGCAACCACCCTTGACCTACCCACCGACGTCCGGCCCCGACGGGATCCAGCCTCCACCGCCCGACCCGCCGATCCAGCCCTACCAGCCACCGCAGTCCTACACCTCGCCCGGATATCCGCAACCGCCGCAGGCATATCAGGCGCCCGCCGCACAGGATCCTTACGCGCCCTACGGTCTCGGCTATGCGATGCCGCAGTACGACTACGGGAACCCGGGCAGTCCGTACGGGTACCCGTCGTACCCACCGGGTCCCCGCCCCACCGAGGGCATGGCGATCGCCTCGCTGGTGGTCTCGTGCGTGTCGATCGCGGGACTCTGCGGCTGGTGGGTCGGCGGTCTGCTGGGGGTGCTCGGGGCGATCTTCGGGCACGTGGCAAGGAGGAAGATCCGTCAGACGGGCGCCGGCGGGAGCGGGATGGCGCTGGCGGGGATCATCATCGGCTGGGTCGTGACGGCGATCGCCGTGGTGGGGGCGGTCGTGCTGGTGGCGGTGATCATCAACGACGGGTCGAACGGCGGCGAGTTCTGATCCGGGTGTGACGCTCAAGCGGGCAGGTCCGAGCCGGTGAAGCCGCGCAGTGTCAGCCACCGGGCTGGGGAGCGATGGGCACGCCGGTCGTCGGCATCGGGATCATCGGACCCTCCTCCACGAAGATCAGTGGAGCCGTCCGGCCGTAGTGCCGGGGCATCTTCTCGCGGGCCCGTTCGAGGTCCTGGGTGCCGATCTCGACGCCCACGCCGTCGTGGCGGGCCGAGATGGTGGAGATGCGGACGCCTCTGCTTCGCCAGGCTTCGAGGTCGGCGGCGATGTGGTCCTGCCAGCGGGTCAGTTCCTCGAGGCTGTGGGCCGCGTCGCGGACGAAGATGCACGTGTTCTCCGCGGCCTGCCTGATGAAGTCGTCGAATGCGGCCGACGGGACCCGGTAGACGATGGCTCGTACCCGTTGCTGGTCCACCTCGAGTCCCGCGTAGCTGGCCGCGTGGTGGGTGCGGCCGCCGGCGTCTATACGGGCCATCGCCGCTGCCAGCACGGCCGGGGTGACCGGGTGGGTGCGGCCGTCGATGGTCATCGTCTCCGGTGTGCGGGAGAACTCGCAGCCGGCCGTTGTCCAGCCGCCCGTCAGGCCGGCCTCTGCCGGTCGGGGTTCGTCGCAGGCTCCGGTCATGAGCACCGCCCCGAGCAGCAGCCCACCGAGCAGACATCGAAAGCGGCGCATCGCATGCCCCCTCTCTACCGCGCTTGGTGGCAGTTAGCCAAGGGGTTCAACGACGCGCGGCCGGGGCCGGACGCCGTCCGCAGGGCCCGACGAGGGCAAAGACACCGGCCGGAGCAGCTCGGGATCACCGACGCCGGCGAAGAAAGGCAGAAGGGCCCAGGACTGGAGGATGCGGCGGCAGGATCGGTTCAGAGCGGCTCGGGATCAGCGGCGTCCGCGAGCGAAGCCGAGGCCGCCGCCCCCTTGCGGCTTCGCGCGCTCGCCAGAATGACCACCGCAACCCCCACCACCAGCACCGCGAGCCCCGGCAACGCCGCCGAGCGAGGCGCCTGGCCGAGCCACGCCCAGGCCAGCAGCGCCGCTCCCGGCACCTCCAGCAGGATGAGCACGCTCACCGTCGTAGCCGACACGTGCTCCAGCGCATAGTTGAACATCGAGTGCCCCAGCAGCTGCGCCCCCACCACCAGCGCCAGGATCGCTGCCCAGGTGCGGCCGTCGTAGCCGGTCATCGGTACGCCCGCAGCCAGGCACCCGACGAGCAGCAGCAGCGCGCAGGTCCCGTAGCAGGCCCAGGTGTACGTCGTCGTGCTGAACCGGGCCCGGGCGCGTTCCCCGAACGCCGTGTAGACCGCCGCGGCCATGGCGCCGAGGAGGGCGAGCACGTCTGCGAGCACCGCCTGCGCCGAAACTCCCACGTCCACACCGGTCGCCCAGCCGACGCCCGTGACGGCGAGGGCGATGCCGGCCCAGCCCCAGCGGGAGGGGCGGTCGGTGCCGCCGGATGCCGCGGCGATCAGGCCCTGCCATACCGGCTGGGTCGCCACCAGGGCCGTCGCTGTCGCGACCGAGCCGAGCTGGACGCTCGGCATCCAGGTGGCGAAGTGGGCTGCCAGCGATACGCCCGCCAGGAAGCAGAAGAGGCCGTCGCGGCTGAGCAGGGTGCGGACCTCGGTCCGGCGGGGGCCGGCGCTGATCGGGGTGAGGGCGACGAAGGCGAGGCCGTTGCGCCAGAAGGCGACGGCCAGGGCGGGGGCCGCCGCGTACGCGATCAGGGGCGCCGATGACGAGACTGCTACAACTGCGACGACTAAAGCGACGACTGTCAGGAATGCGGGTGTTGAGCGCGTATTCATCCCCGGCCGTCGCTTCTTGCATATGAACACGTCACAGTTTGTGGACCTCAGTTGAGCGGAAAGTGAAGCGGTCGTTACGCTCACCGCCGTTGTTCATCGGTCAATGCCCCTGGAGAGTGGTTCTGGATGCCCGCCTACCAAGCGGTGCTGTTCGACTTCTTCGGCACGTTGACGCGCTCCGTCAAGCGCGGACCTCAGCATGCCGACATCGCCCGGGCGCTCGGGTGTGATCCCGACGCCGTGCTGAGCGTCCTGGACCGGACTTTCCAGGTCCGGGCCCGGGGCCAGCTGGGCTCCGCCGAGGCCACCCTACGGTGGGTCACCGAGCAGGCCGGCGGCAGCCCGCGACCGGCCCAGCTGCAGGCGGCCGTGCCGGCGCGGGTCGACGCCCTGCGGGCCGACACCGAGCTGCGCGCGGACGCGGAGAGCGTTCTCTCGGCGCTCAAGCGTCGTGGGCTGCGGACCGCTGTGATCAGCGACTGCACGCACGAGCTGCCCGCCTTCCTGCCGAGCATGCCGATCGCGCCGCTGCTGGACGTCAGCGTGTTCTCGGTGGAGGTCGGCCGCTGCAAGCCCGATCCGCTCATCTACCTGGAGGCCTGCTGGCGGCTGCGGGTCGCGCCGGAGGACTGCCTCTACGTGGGTGACGGCGGCAGCCGCGAGCTGACCGGGGCGGCCGCGGTCGGGATGACACCGGTACGCCTGAGCGCCCCCGACCTCGCCGACCACCTCGTGTTCAACCGGGACGAGGACTTCGCCGGGCTCAGCGTGAGCTCGTTGTCCGCGGTCGTCGACCTGCTGGACCGCGTACCGGCTCTGAACTGACCCTAGGATGGGCCGGTGACGACCGAGCTCGTGGCCGAGGCGATCAAGAAGGCCGGCATCGCCTGGATCAGCGTCGAGGACCGGCCGGCCCTGGGCCTGTGGGTCATGCCGCTCGACGGGGCACTCGTCGTGCTCAGCGGGCCGGGTGAGCAGTCCGCACCGGGCCTCGCCGACGCCACCACCGCCCAGGTGCGTCTCCGCGGCGACAACGGGGGGCTCATCGTCATCGTCGACGCCGTCGTGGAGCGGCTCGTGCCGGGCAGCGAGGCCTGGGACGAGATCGCTCCCCAGCTCGCCGCCAAGCGCCTGAACGCCTCGGGCACCGCCGAGGAGCAGGTCGCGCGGTGGGCCGAGACCGGATGCGCGGTCGTCCGGCTCACCCCTGCGGAGACCACACCGGTCGCCGCGCCCGAGCTTCCGGCGGATTCGGGTGCGGCGGCGCCGCGGGAGACCCCGGCGAGGGTTCCGGTCCGTCGTCCCTTCCGGCTTCATCGGGTACGCAGAAAGCGGCGCTAGCCGATGAACGGCGGCACCGCGATCTCGCCCCTCGCGACCGGCACCACGTGCCCCGCCACCGTCGCCGACGTCGCCTCGCCCCCGGAAGCCGTCACCGTGCACTCGAGCAGGGACGGCCGGTGCATCTCGAGACCCTGGTGCACCGTGTACGCGGTGGTGCCGTCCCCTGGCAGCCAGCCGTTCGCGACCAGCCACACCCCGAGTCCCAGGGCCGCCGAACCGGTCGCCGGGTCCTCCGGCACCGACACGCCCGGGCAGAACACCCTGGCGTACGCGGTGCGCGTGTCGGCGTCCCAGGCGAAGACGCTGATCTGCGACACCCCCGCCTTCGCCGCGCCGGGGGTGTCCGCCCAGGCCCGGGCCAGCGCCCGGCGCTCGACCGGCAGGTACACGAACTCGAGCCCGCAGCCGGCCGCCGACGGGGTGGCCGAAGCTCCGGCATAGTCGTCTGCGGCGAGCCCGGTCAGATCCAGCAGCGCTGCGGGCGTGAACTGGGCCCCGAGCGTCGGCGTACCGCCGGTGAGGGTCGCCGAGCCGGTGTCCGCGACCTCGATCGGCAGCAGGCCCGCCCCGCACTCCTGCACCAGGCGTCCGGCGGCGGCCAGTCCCCGGCGTACCGAAGTCACCGCCGCACCGACGCTCGGGTGACCGGCGAACGGCAGCTCGGTCTCCGGGGTGAAGATCCGCGCCCGGTAGGTGGCCTCGATGTCGGTGGGCGGCAGCACGAACACCGTCTCGGAGAGGTTGAACTCGCGCGCCAGCGCCTGCATCTGGTCGCCGCCCAGCGCCTCGGCGCCGTAGACGACGGCGAGCGGATTGCCCGCGAACGGCCGGTCGGTGAAGACGTCCACGATCTCGTACGCCACGGTAGACATGTCATGACGCTAACCCAGGCTGCCCGGTGCAAGTCGTGACGGGATGCGGCAACCCCTAGGCTGTTTGCGTGACCATGGGGACGAGGGTTTACCTTGCGCGGCTCGCCGCTCTGCCCGTGTTCGACCCCAACGGCGACCGGGTGGGCCGGGTCCGCGACGCCGTCGTGCGGTTGCGGACCACCAACCGGCCGCCGCAGGTCGTGGGGCTGGTCGCCGAGATGGCGCTGCGGCGGCGGATCTTCCTGCCGATCGGGCGGGTCACCTCGATGGACGCCGAGGCGGTCGTGCTCAGCACCGGCACCCTGAACCTGCGCCGGTTCGAGAAGCGGCCCAACGAGCTGCTGGTGCTCGAGGACCTGCTGGACCGCCGGGTGACCATCGAGGCCGAGGACCGCACCGGCCCCCAGCAGACCGGCACGGTCGTCGACCTCGGCATGGACCTCAACCGCAACAACGAGTGGCTGATCACACGGGTCGCCGTACGCCAGCACACCGGCCGGCTCGCCCGGCGCGGCCATCTGTACCAGGTCGAGTACGACCGGGTCCGAGGGCTCGTCGGCCCGACCGACACCCAGGGCAGCGCGAACCTGGTGGCGCTGCTGGAGCAGATGCGCCCGGCCGACATGGCGAACGCCCTGCAGGACCTGTCGGACAACCGCCGTAACGAGGTGGCCGCGGCGCTGAGCGACCGTACGCTCGCCGACGTGCTCGAGGAGCTGCCGGAGCACGACCAGGTCGAGATCCTCGTCCACCTCAACCGGGAACGGGCCGCCGACGTGCTGGAGCGGATGGACCCGGACGACGCCGCCGACCTCCTCGCCGAGCTGCCCAAACCCGAGCAGACCATCCTCCTAGACCTCATGGAGCCCGAGGAGGCGGCACCGGTCCGGCAGCTGATGAGCTACACGCCGGGCACCGCGGGATCGGTCATGACCTCGGAGCCGGTGATCCTGCCGCCGGACGCCACGGTGGCGGAGGCCCTGGCCCGCATCCGGGAACCGGAGCTCTCCCCGGTGGTGGCCGCGCAGGTGTTCGTGGCGCGGGCGCCGTCCGCGACGCCGAGCGGGAAGTACCTCGGCATGGTGCATTTCCAGCGGCTGCTGCGCGAGCCGCCGTCGTCGATCCTGGGCGGCCTGATCGAGACCGACATCGACCCGCTGCAGCCGGAGACGAACCTGATGGAGATCACCCGGCGGATGGCCACGTACGACATGGTCGCCATGCCGGTCGTGGACAACGCGTACCGGCTGGTGGGTGCGGTCACGGTCGACGACGTGCTCGACCACTCCCTGCCCCGCGACTGGCGCGACCGTGACACGGCCGACGCGGCGCTCGAGGAAGGCCCCTCATGACGGACACTCGGCGGGACCGGCTGGATCGCCTGGACCAGCCGGTGGAGCCGGGGCGGGTCCGGCTGCCCCGCTTCGACCCGGAGGCCTTCGGGCAGTGGTCGGAGAACATCGCCCGCTACATGGGTACGGCGAAGTTCATCGTCTACATGACCGTGGTCATCGGGGCGTGGTTCGCGTGGAACACCCTCGCGCCCAAGGGACTGCGCTTCGACCCGTACACGTTCACGTTCCTGACCTTGATCTTGTCTTTGCAGGCGTCCTATGCCGCGCCGCTGATCCTGCTCGCGCAGAACCGGCAGGCCGACCGCGACCGCCTCGCGATGGACGAGGACCGCCGCCGGGCCGCCATGCAGAAGGCCGACACCGAGTATCTGGCCCGCGAGATCGCCGCGCTGCGCATCGCGCTGGGCGAGGTCGCCACCCGCGACTTCCTCCGCTCGGAGCTGGCGCGGATGGCCGACGAACTGGACGAAGCCGCTCATCGGCGGCAGAAGCTCGAGCGCAAGGAGTGGGAGGAAGAGCACTCCTGACGCCCTCGGGCGCTTGCGTAAGCTTGGCGTCATGTCCGCACCCGCCCCCACCCTCGAGGAAGCCGTCCAGGCCGCCCTCGCCACGGTCGACGACCCCGAGATCCGCCGGCCGATCACCGAGCTCGGCATGGTCAAGGGCTTCACCGTCGCCGGCACCAAGATCTCCGTCGAGATCCTTCTGACCGTCGCGGGCTGCCCGCTGCGCGACAAGCTCACCAGCGACATCACCGCCGCGGTCACGAAGATCCCCGGGATCGACTCGGTGGAGATCGACTTCGGTGTGATGAGCGAGGAGCAGCGCAAGGCCCTGCAGGCCACGCTGCGCGGCGGCGGTCAGAGCGCCGAGCCGGTCATCCCGTTCGCGCAACCGGGTTCCAAGACCCGGGTGTATGCGGTGGCCAGCGGCAAGGGCGGCGTCGGCAAGTCCAGCGTCACCGTGAACCTCGCCGCGGCGCTGGCCAAGCGGGGCCTGTCCGTCGGCGTGATCGACGCGGACATCTACGGCCACTCGGTGCCGCGCATGCTGGGCGTCGACGGCCGCCCGACCCGGGTCGAGGACATGATCATGCCGCCGCAGTCGCACGGCGTGAAGGTCATCTCGATCGGCATGTTCACCGCGGGCAACGCGGCCGTCGTCTGGCGCGGCCCGATGCTGCACCGCGCCCTGCAGCAGTTCCTGGCCGACGTGTTCTGGGGCGACCTGGACGTGCTGCTCCTCGACCTGCCGCCGGGCACCGGCGACGTCGCGATCTCCCTGGCGCAGCTGCTGCCGAATGCGGAGATCCTAGTCGTGACCACCCCGCAGGCGGCGGCCGCCGAGGTGGCCGAGCGCGCCGGGGCGATCGCGCTGCAGACCCACCAGCGGCTGGTCGGCGTGGTGGAGAACATGTCCTGGCTCGAGCTGCCGGACGGCACCCGCATGGAGGTCTTCGGCGCCGGCGGCGGGGAGACGGTGGCCTCGTCGCTCACCCAGACGGTGGGAGCCTCCGTGCCGCTGCTGGGCCAGGTGCCGCTGGACACCCGGGTCCGCGAGGCCGGGGACGCCGGCACCCCCATCGTGCTCGCCGACCCGGACGCTCCCGCGGCGAAGGCCCTGGACGCGGTCGCCGACCGGCTGGCGGTCCGGCGCGAGTCGCTCGTCGGCAAGCCCCTCGGCCTGATGGTGAACGCGCGCCGCTAGGTCGCGTCGATGTCGAAGGCGTGCGGCGCCGGGGCGGGGTTCACCGTCGCGGCGCCGTTGCCGTTCGAGCGGTGAGCCTTGATGTCGGCGGCGGCCGCCACGTCGTCGAGGTCCGACTTGACGCCGTTGAGGTCGGTCTTGACGTCGTCGAAGAGGCCCTGGAGCGGCTTGCGGATGGCCGCCTCGTCCTCCTCGCTGAGCAGGTGCTTGCGGATGAACGCCTTGGGGTGCAGATCCTGCAGCTGGATGTCGGTACCCAGCTCGCGGCTCAGGTCGCTGGTGGCGTTCTGGGCCATGGCCCGCAGGCCGCGGAGCATGCGGAGGCCGTCGCCGATCACCTTGGGCAGCCGCTCGCCGAAGATCAGCAGGGCGAGCATGAGCAGCGCGCCGATCTCCCACCAGTTCAGGTTCTCGAACATGGCGGCCTCCCCTGCCCGTGAGGGCTTCTCACTTCGCGTCGGCTGCCAAGGTTACTGACGCTGTCTGTGTGCCGGTGCCCCGGCGGTACTCCACCGAGACGGTGGCGCCCGGCGCGTACTTGCGGACCAGGGCGATCAGGTCCGTGCCGTCCTCCAGCACGTGCCCGTTGATCTTGGTGATCACGTCGCCGGACTTCAGGCCCGCGGTGGCCGCCGGGCCGGCCGCCTGGACCGAGCGCAGCCGCGCCCCGGCCGAGCCGCTGGAACCCGTCGCGCCGCCGGTGGAGACCTCCGCACCGATCACCGTACGCCGCGCCTTGCCGGTGTCGATGATGTCCTCGGCGATCCGCCGGGCCTGGTTGATCGGGATGGCGAAGGCCAGGCCGATGTTGCCGGCCTCGGTCTCGGTGCCGCCGACCGAGCGGATCACCGAGTTGACCCCGACCACCCGGCCGGCCGCGTCGACCAGCGGCCCGCCGGAGTTGCCCTGGTTGACCGCCGCGTCGGTCTGGATGGCCGCGTAGTAGCGGGTCGTGCCGCCCGGGTCGCCGGCCTGGATGGTGCGGTCGAGGGCGCTGACGATGCCGTAGGTGACCGTGTTGACGAGCGCGAGCGGGGAGCCGAAGGCCAGAACCGGGTCGCCCACCGCGATCGAGTCGGAGTCGCCGAACTGCACCGCGGGCAGGTTGCCCTTGGAGACTTTGATCACTGCGATGTCGGACTCGGGGTCGCGCCCCACGAGGGTCGCGGAGGCCGAGGAGCCGTCGCTGAACGACACCGACATCGTCTTGTCGGCGTCCTCCACGACATGGTCGTTCGTGATCACGTAGCCCTCCCGGCTGGCCACGAAGCCGGAGCCGATGGCGCCGGTGACCCGGACCGTCACGACGCTGGGCAGCACCTGCTTGGCCACACCGGCGAGGGACTCCGGGGCTCGCTGGGCCGCGCTGGGGGCCGCCAGCGGAGTGCCGCCGAGCTGCGTGCCGCCGCCACCGACGCCGCTGCGGGCCGCGAAGACATACCCGAGGGTGCCGCCCAGGCCGCCGGCCAGCAGGGCCGTGACCAGGCAGATGAACAGGATCGGGGTGAGCGAGCGGCGAGGCGCGTCGGGGTCGATGACCCGCTCGGGCTCCGGGCCGGTGCTGACCGGCGCGCTGGGCACCACGACGGCGGACGGCGCGTACGGGTCTCGCCACGGATCGGTCAGCGCATCCGACCACCAGGGTGAACCACCCGACGCCGGGGGCGTCGCGGCCGGCGGAGTCTGAGGCTGGCGCCAGTTCCAGCCGTCGGTCACGTCGGTGCCTCCACTCGTCGTCGGCGGAGCCCGGAGGCTCCTCCTCCAGGATGACACGAATCGGCGGCAGTCAGCCCCACGGAAGGTCCAGTCGCCGCTTTCCGCCCTCGATCCACCCGTGCGCGAAGGGTGACCGTCGCTCTACGCTCATACCCGATGTGCACCGGTTGTCTTCCGCGCATCCCACACGGAGGTCGTCATCGTCACCGCAGCCCGCCAGCTCGGCACCCCCAGCGCGCAGTCGATGCAGTTCGCGGAGGCGTACGCCGCCGAGGACATCGTGCTGCAGACCGCCCGCAACCTCGCCCTCGAGGTCGGCCTCACCTGCGTGACCCCCGGCGCGGGCTCCGTGCTCAGCCTGCTCGCTGCCGCGGGCAACGCCAAGGCTGTCGTCGAGATCGGCACCGGTACGGGGGTCAGCGGCGTCTGGCTCCTGCGCGGCATGCGACCCGACGGGGTGCTCACCACGATCGACGTGGAGAACGAGCACCAGCGCATCGCCCGGCGGATCTTCCAGGAGGCGGGGTTCGCCGCGTCGCGTACCCGGATCATCACCGGCCGTGCCCTCGACGTCCTGCCCCGGCTCGCCGACGGGGTCTACGACCTGATCTTCGTCGACGCGGACGCCACCGAGTTCGGTGCCTGCGCGGACGCGGCCCAGCGGCTCCTGCGGCCGGGCGGCATCCTCATCGTCAACGGCGCCCTGGCCGGCGGGCGGATCAGCGACCCGGCGGCGCGGGACCCGGACACGATCACCATCCGGGAGACGGTCAAGAGCGTCCGGGAGGCCGAGAACTGGATCCCGGCCCTCATCCCGGCCGGCGCCGGCCTCCTCGCCGCCGTCAAGTGCTGAGATAGCGCAGCAGCGTCCGTACGCCCCAGCCGGTGGCGCCCTTGGTCAGGTCGGCGTCGTGCTCCGCGGACCACGCCGGGGCCGACATGTCGAGGTGCGCCCAGCGGTCGACGCGATCACCCAGGAACTCGCGGAGGAACAGCGCCGCCACCACCGAGCCGGCGCCCAGGGCCGGGGAGCTGTGCCGGTCCGCGATGTCGCTGCTCAGGTAGTCGACGTAGTCGTCGGGCAGCGGCAGGCGCCACATCTGCTCCCCCGCGGCACGGCCGGCCGACTCCAGCGCGGCGGCCAGGTCGTCGTCGTGACTGTAGAGGGCGGCGGTGCGCGTACCGAGGGCGACCGCGTTGGCTCCGGTGAGGGTGGCCAGGTCGATGACGACGTCCGGCTCGAGCTCCGCCACCGCGTACGCGAGGACGTCGGCCAGGACGAGGCGCCCCTCGGCGTCCGAGTTGGTGGTCTCCGTCGTGGTGCCGTCCCACTGCGTGATCACGTCGCCCGGGCGGAACGCCGAGCCGCTGACCGCGTTCTCCGCCAGCGGCGCGAGCGCGGTGACCCGTACCGGCAGATTGAGGTCGGCGGCCCCGAGAGTGGCGGCGATGATCGCTGCGGCCCCGCCCATGTCCTTCTTCATCAGCTTCATGCCCTCGCGCGGCTTGATCGAGATGCCGCCGGTGTCGAAGGTGATGCCCTTGCCGACCAGCACCACGTGCCGGGTCGCGCCTTCCGGCCGCCAGGCTGCCTCGACCAGGCACGGCGGTGTCGCGGAGCCGCCCCCGACGGCCAGCAGCCCGCCGAAGCCCTCCGCCCGTAACCGGTCCGGGTCGCGCACGGTCACGGTCACACCGGGACGGGCGGCGGCCTCGTCGACGACCTGGCCGGCGAACCAGGCCGGGTTCTTCACCGACGCGGGCGTGTTGGTCAGGTCGCGGGCCAGCCAGGTCGCCGCGGCGGTCACCCGTGCGGACGCGAGGCTCTCGGCGTACGCGTCAGAGTCTGATGTCCGGAGGGTGACCTCGACGGACCTGGGGCCGACGACGGCGTCGCGGAACCGGTAGCCGGCGAGCCACATCCCTTCCGCAAGGCCGCGCAAAGCGGCCGGGTCGACGCCCGGAGGCACGACCACGTGCAGCGCCTCATCGGCCGGCACGGACCGGATCGCGGCGGCGCCGGCTGCCCGCCAGCCGGCCTCGTCCCCGGCACCGACCCCGACGATCAAGACCTTGGCAGGGGTACGCAGTGGGCGCGGCAGCGACAGCACCGCGCCCGCCTGACCGGGGTCACGCGACTCACGGTGCAGCGCCGCGGTCTCGTCGTCACCGCCCGCCAGCACGCCGTCCGCGTTTGCCGCGAGAACCGTGGTGCCGGCCTCAGCGACGGCGACCAGGCGAATCCCGAACACTGGAGGATGACCCTTCCACGAAGACATGGAAAGCCCGCCGGTGCGGCAGGTACCGTACCGGCGGGCCACGTGAAACGTCAGCCGGCGATCGCCTTCAACGCGTCACCCAGCGCGTTGGCCTCGTCCGGAGTCATCTCAACGACGAGACGGCCACCACCCTCCAGCGGGACGCGCATGACAATGCCGCGCCCTTCCTTGGTGACCTCCAGCGGACCATCGCCCGTCCGCGGCTTCATCGCCGCCATCTTGTCTCCCCTCAGACCTACATCAGGGTCGGTGGGTTACCCCACAGCCACTTGCACTTCGAACAGCTCGGCAACGACGCCTCGCGCTCAGCCCCGCGATGCGCCGTACACCTCGTTCCGACCGCCGGAGTCGCCCCCGCTGGACCGACCCGAGACCGCGGCGCTGCGGGCCTCACCAAGGTCAAGCGGCGCGGCCCACCGTGCCGATCAAACATTTTCCCTGATGAACACCGGCGAACCCAAACCCAACCCGGGCTGATGTGACAGCGTCTAGCATATCGTCTTTCGGGCTGTCACAATGTGCGGTCATGCAGGCGCGGTCGGCACTCTTCGACCTCTACGGCGACTACCTCCGCCCGAGAGGCGGCCGCGCGCCGGTCGCCGCCCTCGTCAAACTGCTGGCACCGCTGGGCATCGCACCGCCCGCGGTCCGCACCGCGGTCTCCCGAATGGTGCGACAGGGCTGGCTGCACCCGCTGCGCCTGACGTCCGGACCAGGCTATCTGCTCACCCCCAAGGCGGCCCGGAGACTCGACGAAGCGTCCGCCCGGATCTACCGGACCGGCCGCTCGAACTGGGACGGCCGCTTCGACCTGATCCTGCTCAACGCGCCGGTGGCCCGCCGGGACGCGCAACGGCTGAGCTTCCTCGGGTACGGCATGCTCGACGACCGCGCCTGGGTCGCCCCCCGGCCGGCCGACGAGATCGACAGCGTGCTGGCCGAGACGGGCGTGGCCTACGAGCGCTTCAACGCCGGCCACGCCGCCGGCTCCCCGGGTGCCGCCGACATGGTCGGCCGGGCGTGGAACCTGACGGAGATCGGCCAGGCGTACGAGGACTTCGTCGCCGCCCAGCGGCCGGCGGTCACCGCGATCAACGCCCGCAGCTCCGACGAGGACGCGTACGCGGCCCGCTTCCACCTGGTCCACGCCTGGAGAAGCTTCCTCTTCCGCGACCCCCAGCTGCCGGCCTCGCTCCTGCCGTCGCCCTGGCCGGGCCAGAGCGCGGCGACCTTCTTCGACAAGCACGCGACCCGGCTCCGCCCCGCGGCGGACCGCTTCGTGGAACGGTGCCTGGCATCGGCGTCCCGCGGCGGACGTGTGGGATTCTCAGAACCATGACGGACGCTCTGCTAGTCGACCGCACCGATGCGGTCGTCACCCTCACCCTGAACCGCCCCGACGCCATGAACGCCCTCGACGTGGACCTGAAAGAGGCCCTGCGCGACACGCTGGCACAGCTCGAGACGGACAGGTCGGTCCGGGCGGTGGTGCTGGCGGGCGCCGGGAACGCCTTCTGCGTCGGTCAGGACCTGCGCGAGCACGCGGGCGTCCTGGAGAGCGGCTCGACCGACCTGGACACCGTGCGGGCGCACTACAACCCGATCGCCCAACGCTTGGCGAGCCTGCCGAAGCCGGTGGTCGCCGCCGTACGCGGCACGGCGGCCGGAGCGGGCGCCTCGCTGACCCTGCTCGCGGACTTCCGCATCGGCGGCCCGAAGACGACGTTCCTGATGGCGTTCGCGAACGTGGGCCTGGCCGGAGACACCGGCGTGTCCTGGTCGCTGCCGCACATCGTCGGCCGCGCCCGGGCGCTGGAGCTGCTGCTGCTCGCCCAGCCGGTCCGAGCGCAGCAGTGCTACGAATACGGCCTGCTGACGCAACTGCTGGAAGACGACGAGCAGGTGCTGCCGACCGCGCAGGAGTTCGCCGCACGGCTGGCGGCAGGCCCGACGGTGGCCTACGCGGCGATCAAGCGCGAGCTTTCCATCGGTACGGCGGGCACCCTGTCCGACGCGCTGGCGGCGGAGGCACAGGCGCAGGCGATCTGCGGCGCCACCAGCGACCATCAGAACGCGGTGTCCTCGTTCGTCGCCAAGCAGAAGCCGGCGTTCGAGGGTCGCTGAACCTCAGGTCCTCCGGCCGCCGCCCCGCCGACAGTATGAGTCTTTCGGTATAACCGATCCACGCCGGTAAATGTTTGACTCTCCGCAACGCTTCGTTGGGGAGGTCCGGATGGTCAGGTTGCGCAGGATTCTGGGCGGGGTCGCGGCCGCGCTCACGGTGGCGGCGATGGGCACCGTGTTGCAGACATCACCGGCGTCGGCCGCCGACGACGGCCCGCAGAGAGTCGTGGGCGGCACCCGCGCCACTCAAGGCGAGTTCCCGTTCATGGTCCGCCTCTCGATGGGCTGCGGCGGCGCCCTCTACAGCCCGACGCTGGTGCTCACGGCGGCCCACTGCGTCAACGGCACAGGCACCAACACGTCCATCACCGCGACACTCGGCGTGGTCGACCTCAACTCGTCGAGCCGGATCACCCGCAGGTCCAACTACGTCTACCAGGCGCCGGGCTACAACGGCAGCGGCAAGGACTGGGCCCTGATCCGCCTCTCGAGCCCCGTCACCGGCCTGGCAACGCTGCCCATCGCCACCTCGTCGACATACGACACCGGCACCTTCACCATCGCCGGCTGGGGCGCGGCACGCGAGGGCGGCAGCCAGCAGCGCTACCTGCTGAAGGCCACGGTCCCGTTCGTCAATGACACCACCTGCAACTCCAGCAGCATGTACGCAGGCGACATCATCCCCGCCGAGGAGATCTGCGCCGGCTACACCCAGGGCGGCGTGGACACCTGCCAGGGCGACTCCGGCGGCCCCATGTTCCGCCGCGACGCCGCCAACGCCTGGATCCAGGTCGGCATCGTGAGCTGGGGCGAAGGCTGCGCCCGCCCGAACAAGCCGGGCGTCTACACCCAGGTCAGCTACTTCTCGTCGGCGATCCGCTCGGCGGCGACGAGCCTCGGCGGCTGATCGCAAGAGCGCACACGGGCCCCGGAGCGTTAGCTCCGGGGCCTCAGTCTTCCTCGTCCTCCTCAGGATCGAGATTCGCCTCCTCGCCGAGCACGAAGGCCTGCATGGCCAGCTCGTCACCCGACGGCGAGACGAAGGTGGGAAGCTCCGCGGGACCGAGCTCGAGCACGTACGACCAGAACTGCCGAACCGCCTCGGCCGGACTCGCCGCCTCGATCGGCAGATCCAGGCTGACCAGCCACGTCTGCTTGCCCCGATCCCCGGCCAGCCGCCCGGCGTAGCGCCGGAACGTCTCAGCATCGATCTCGGCCACCGACTCGCCCCGCGGCAGCCCGTCGGCCGGCACCGGCTGGTCGAACGACCGCCGCGTGTAGGCCACCTCGACCTCGGGCACCCCGTGCGCTCCGCGCTTCTCAGACTCCTGGCCGGCCACGATCCCCAGCGCGACGACGGACGGTTCATCCCCGCCGGCCACGAGCAGCACGTCGTCACCGGCGGCGGGACTCACCCCGGCCGACCCTGCCACCGACAGGGTGTCGTGATGGAAGAGGCGTTCGCTCGCCCATCGATCCGCCGGAATGGTCACCACCCACTGAGCCATGCGGACTATGACATCACGCCCGCTTGGTACGCGGACCGCAGCCTCCACCGTCCGTGGCCGTGGTCGCTTGCTTCGGACGGGCGGCAGTCGGGCCACGGCAGTGCCGGCCGCTCAGGGCAAGGAGCCGACGGGCGGATCCCTCGGTCGGCGGAGCCGCGGGACCGGGGTCGCAGGGCCGCCGGGCCGCAGGGGCGCGGGTCAGGCCCGGCCCGGGGGCGAAGGACGGGTCAGGGCCTGGTGGGTGGGACGAAGCAGCCCGCCAGGTGGTCGTCGACCATGCCGGTGGCCTGCATGAGTGCATAGGCCGTCGTGGGGCCGACGAACTTGAAGCCGCGCTTCTTCAGGTCTTTGGCCATGGCCGTGGATGCCGGAGTGACCGCCGGGACGTCGGCTCGGGTGGCCGGGCGGGGCCGGGGCGCCGGCGCGTATGACCAGAGGAGGGCGGAGAGGCCGTCGGGGAGGTCGGCGGCCACCTTGGCGTTGTGGAGGGCGGCGTCGACCTTCATGCGGTTGCGGACGATGCCGGGGTCGGCCATCAGACGGTCGGCGTCCTCGGTGTCGAACGCGGCCACCGCCTCGATGGAGAAGCCGGCGAACGCCCGCCGGAATGCCGGGCGTTTGCGCAGGATCGTGATCCAGGAGAGGCCGGACTGGAAGGCCTCCAGGCACATCCGCTCGAACAGGGCGTCGTCGCCGTGGACCGGCTGTCCCCACTCTGTGTCGTGGTAGGGCACGTAATCGGGGGTGCTGCCGCCCCAGGAGCAGCGAGCGCGGCCGTCCTCCCCCACCACGAGCCCGTCCGGAAGCACTTCGGCGCCGGTCAGCCCTGTCTCGGCCGGCCCCTCGGCTGAGCCCACCGCTTGCTCGGCCGACGTCTGCGGCAGCATGGCGCCGGCGTGGGATGAGGCTTGCGCAGGGCTGGGAGCCGGCTGGTGCGGGCCGGGACCGGCGATGTCTTGCTTCATGGCGCTCACCGTAGGGGCACCCTCTGACAAGAACGGGTCAGGGGAGCTTGCCCTCCTCCACCAGCCGGCCGAACTTCTTCAGGGCGCCCTTGAAGCTGAGTTTGGAGCCGGGCCACAGGACGGGCCAGGCGAGTTTGCCGGCCGCTCCTCCCGGCAGGTGGAACCACTCGTGCATGACCACCTGAGTGCGGTCGCCGCCCATCGCGGTGCAGCGCATTGTTCCCGGGCCGCGGAGGACTTTGCCGCAGTGGACGACCTTGAGCTCGTAGGGGGCGTCGACGCGGATCACGCGCATCTCGTCTCGGAGTGCTGCCGGGCCGAGGGCGGTAACA
Source organism: Actinoplanes sp. NPDC049548 (assembly GCF_040676695.1). Lineage (NCBI taxonomy): Bacteria > Bacillati > Actinomycetota > Actinomycetes > Micromonosporales > Micromonosporaceae > Actinoplanes > Actinoplanes sp. NPDC049548. The sequence goes on along the minus strand of NZ_JBFAPM010000001.1, from coordinate 419,442 downwards.
GCCTCGATGAGGCTGCCTTCGCCGCCGTCGCCTTCGACTACGCGGACCTTGGTGAACGGCATCCAGTCACTTTGCCGTTCCCAGTTGAGGAAGGCGGCGAAGACGCGGGGGGCGGGGGCGTTGACGATGACCGTCGCGGTGACCTCGCCGGTGCCTGGTTTCGCGGCGTCACCCAGGCCGTCGGCGGCCGGCTCGGTTTCGCTCATCGGCGCTCCGCCGGTTCTTCGTCGGTGCGTTCGGCGGAACGGGCCGACTCGTCCGAGGGGGTCGAGTTCGGAGCGGACGCGGGCGAACCGGATGACGAGCCGGGAGTCGCCGACGACGTGGTGCCCGACGAGGCCTTCGGCGCGGAGGACGGGCTCTCCGGCGAAGACGCCGCTTCAGAAGACGTGGCGGCAGCAGAGGACCCGACGGCCCCGGCGGACGCCGCGGCCGGAGAAGACTCAGCCGGAGACGAGGTGGCTCCGGATGAGGGGGCGGTTGCGGGAGACGTTGCGGCAGCTGAGGTGGGCGCTGTAGTGGTCGGCTGGGCGGCGGCCGGGGTCGGGGTGACCGGGGCGTCGGCCGGCGGGGGTGGCGGGGCGATCGCCGCCTCGCGGGCGCGGCGGAGCACGTCGGCGTCGGCCGTGCGGCCCTCGCGCAGCGCTGTCACCTCGGCCTCGAGGACGCCGATCAGCTCCGTCTTGTAGCCGATGTCATAGGCCGCCCGCTGGAGGGCCTGGTCCACCTGGGCCATCCGGTAGCCGCGGAAGGCCGTGTCGAAGCGGGTCCGGAAGATGTCCTCCTCCCCGAGCGGCCGGTCGCTCGGCAAGGGGAGCGCCTTGCCGTCGGGTTCGACCGGCGTCAATCCGGGGTCTCCGCCGCTCACCATGACGGTCACGCCGAAGACGATCGCCGCGACCACGAGTGCCACGACGACGAAGAGGAGTAGCTGACCCATGGGCACGATCGTGGCATGAGCGCTGCGGCGTGGCGAGCCCGCCACCCCGCCTGTGGACAAAGCGTGGCGGGTCGGCACCCTGCCTGTGGACAAACCATGGCGAGTCGATACCCCATCTGCGGACAAAGCGCTGCCAACCGCCAGTCTGCCAGGGCGGGAGGGCGTCAGGTCCAGGTAAGGATCTTCTTGCGCCAGGCGTACAGGATGCCGAGCGCCAGGACCGCCACGAAGATGCCCATCTCGGCCACGGTCACCGCGCCGAAACCCGGGCGGTCGAAGATCACCGCCCAGGGGAACAGGAACACCGCCTCGACGGCAAAGAGCACATAGAGGTACGCGTACACGTAATAGCGGATCTGCGCCTGCGCCCAGTCGCCGCCGACCGGGTCGATGCCGCTCTCGTAGGCGACCCGCTTGCCGGCCGGTTCCGCCGGGTTGGCCGGGCTGAGCAGCTTGTTCGCCCCGAACGCGCCGACGAAGACGAGGACGCCGGCCGCCAGGAGCAGGCCCAGCGTGGCGTACGTACCCAGATACCCGTCCACGAGCGTCAGCCTAGCGAACCACAGGGTGAACTCGATTGGCTCAGGCAAGCCTTGCCTGGCTACTGTGGTCGTCGGTCTGTGATCGGACAGGAACCCTTACCGGCGGCGGTAAGGGGCGCCGACGTAGGCTGGAAGTGACGATTGCGGGCCGGCTCATCGACGTGCGTACCCGCCGGCCGGCTCCCTCAGGAGGTCTGAACGTGGCCGCTCCCGCGAAGCGTGTCGAGCAGCTCGACCGTGTGGTCATCCGGTTCGCCGGGGACTCCGGTGATGGCATGCAGCTGACCGGCGACCGGTTCACCTCGGAGACCGCTCAGCTCGGCAACGACATCTCGACGCTGCCCAACTTCCCGGCCGAGATCCGGGCGCCCGCAGGCACCCTGCCGGGCGTGTCGAGCTTCCAGGTGCACTTCGCCGACTACGACATCCTCACGCCCGGCGACGCGCCGAACGTGCTGGTCGCCATGAATCCGGCCGCCCTGAAGGCCAACCTCGCCGACCTGCCCGCCGGTGCCGACATCATCGTGAACACCGACGAGTTCTCCAAGCGCAACCTGGCCAAGGTCGGGTATGCGGTGAGCCCGCTCGAGGACGGTTCGCTGGAGCAGTGGGCGGTGCATCCCGTCGCGCTGACATCGATGACGGTGGCCGCGCTCGCGGACTCCGGGGTGGCGAAGAAGGACGCCGAGCGGGCCAAGAACATGTTCGCTCTCGGCCTCCTGAGCTGGATGTACTCGCGGCCGTACGCGTCGACGCTCCGGTTCCTGGAGCGCAAGTTCGCCAAGCGGCCGGAGCTCGTGGCGGCAAACAAGGCCGCCTTCACCGCCGGCTGGAACTACGGCGAGACCACCGAGACATTCTCGGTGCGCTACGAGGTCAAGCCCGCGAAGATGCTGCCGGGCACCTACCGGAACATCACCGGTAACGCCGCGCTCGCGCTGGGGCTGGTGGCCGCCGGTGTGCGTGCGCAGCTGCCGGTGTTCCTGGGTGCGTACCCGATCACGCCGGCCTCGGACATCCTGCACGAGCTGAGCAAGCACAAGCGCTTCGGCGTCACCACGATGCAGGCCGAGGACGAGATCGCCGCGGTCGGTGCCGCTCTGGGCGCCTCGTACGGCGGCGCGCTGGGCGTGACCACCACATCCGGGCCCGGTGTGGCGCTCAAGGGCGAGACCATCTCGCTGGCGATCGCCCTCGAGCTGCCGCTGGTGATCGTCGACGTGCAGCGGGCCGGGCCGTCGACGGGCATGCCGACCAAGACCGAGCAGGCCGACCTCAACATGGCGCTGTACGGCCGGCACGGCGAGGCGCCTCTGGCGGTCATCGCGCCGAAGTCGCCGTCGGACTGCTTCCACGCCGCGATCGAGGCCGCGCGGATCGCGTTGACCTACCGCACGCCGGTCATCCTCCTGTCGGACAACTACGTGGCCAACGGCTCGGAGCCGTGGCTGCTGCCCGAGGTCTCCGAGCTGCCCGACCTGCGGGTGGAGTTCGCGACGCGGCCGAACGGCGAGGACGGGCGCTTCCTGCCGTACCTCCGGGACCCGGAGACCATGGCCCGGCCGTGGGCGATCCCCGGCACGCCCGGCCTGGAGCACCGCATCGGCGGCCTGGAGAAGGCCGACAAGACCGGTGACATCTCCTACGACCCGGCCAACCACGAGTTCATGGTCCGGACCCGCGCGGAGCGCATCGAGCAGATCCCCGTGCCCGACGTCGCCGTCGAGGACCCGGACGAGAACGCGCGCGTGCTGGTGCTCGGCTGGGGTTCGACGTACGGGCCGATCGGCGCCGCCTGCCGGGCGCTGCGTCAGCGTGGCCTGCCGATCGCCCAGGCACACCTGCGGCACCTGGCGCCGCTGCCGGCGAACCTCGGCGAGGTGCTCAAGGCATACGACAAGGTGATCGTCCCGGAGATGAACCTGGGTCAGCTGGCCCACGTGATCCGGGCGAAGTACCTGGTGGACGCGGTTCCCTTCAACCAGATCAGCGGCCTGCCCTTCACCGCCGCGACGCTGGAGAACATGCTCGAGGACGTGGTCAAGAATGGCTAGCCCGACGATTCCGCTCACCCCGGTGAAGCTCACCGCCAAGGACTTCAAGTCCGACCAGGAAGTGCGCTGGTGCCCGGGCTGCGGCGACTACGCGATCCTCGCCGCCGTGCAGGGCTTCATGCCGGAGCTCGGCATCCCGCGCGAGAACATCGTGTTCGTCTCCGGCATCGGATGCTCGTCCCGCTTCCCGTACTACATGAACACGTACGGCATGCACTCGATCCACGGCCGCGCGCCGGCGATCGCGACCGGCCTGTCCGCGTCGCGGCCGGACCTGTCGGTGTGGGTGGTGACCGGTGACGGTGACGCCCTGTCGATCGGCGGCAACCACCTGATCCACGCGTTGCGACGGAACGTCAACCTGAAGATCCTGCTGTTCAACAACCGGATCTACGGGCTGACCAAGGGCCAGTACTCGCCGACCTCCGAGCTCGGCAAGATCACCAAGTCGACGCCGGTGGGATCGAGCGACGCGCCGTTCAACCCGCTGTCGCTGGCGCTCGGCGCGGAGGCCACCTTCGTGGCCCGCACGATCGACTCCGACCGTAAGCACCTGCAGTCGGTGCTGCGGGCGGCGGCGGAGCACGAGGGCTCGGCCTTCGTGGAGATCTACCAGAACTGCAACATCTTCAACGACGGCGCGTTCGAGCTGATCAAGGACCCGACCACCCGCGACGAGCATTTGATCCGCCTGGAGCAGGGCCAGCCGATCACCTTCGGTACGGACAACCGCTACTCCGTCGTGCACCCCGAGGGCAGCTTCGGCCTGCAGGTGCAGGAGGGCGGCAGTCCGCTGGTGCACGACGCGACAGTGGACGACCCGGCGTACGCGTTCGCGCTGAGCCGCCTGTCGGGCTCGGACCTCAACACGACCCCGATCGGCGTGTTCCGCAACGTCCGCCGGCCCTCGTACGACGAGTTGCTCCAGAAGCAGCTGCAGGACGCCAAGGCGCAGGCGACCGGTACGCCCGAGCAGATGCTCGGCGACCTGCTGAGCGCCGGCGACACCTGGACGATCCTGTAGCTCAGCCACTCCCGCACGTCGCCGGGTGCGGGAATCCGGTCATGAGCCGCCAGGCGATTGGATTCCCGGACCCGGCCCTCGGCGGGAGCGACGGTCTGCACCACCCACCGAGCTACGACAACCTGATTTTGATCTTTCAGACGCTCGCCGCGACGCTGTTCTCCTCGTCGCGGATGTAGATGAGCATGTCGCCGGTCTCGATGGTCTCGGCGTGCTCGCCGCCGAGCGCCACGACCTTGCCCCGCCGGATGAGCGCGACCACCAGGGTCTGCAGCTCCCGCGGGTTGCGACCGACCTCGCTGCGTTCGGCGGAGCGCATGGCCAGCGCCATGCCCTGCCCGGGGGTGAGCAGGTCCTCGACCACGTCGATGAGCGGCGGCGTCGTGGTGGTCAGGCCCAGCAGGCGCCCGGCGGTCGACGACGACACGATGACGTGGTGGGCGCCGCTCTGCTTGAGCAGGGCGGCGTTCTCCTGCTCGCGGACGGCGGCGATGATGCGCACCTGGCCGGCCGTCAGCTGGCGGACCGTGAGCGAGATCAGGACGGACGCCTCGTCGCTGTCGGTGGCGATGATGACCGACTTGCAGTTCTTCACATCCGCTTCCAGCAGCACGGACGAGCGGGTGGCGTTGCCCTCGATGGCGACCAGCCCGTTCGCCGCGGCCTGGCGCAGGGCCGCCTCCCGGTTCTCCACGACGATGATGCGTGACTTGTCGTAGCCGGTCTCGAGCAGAGCCCCGATCGCCGCGCGGCCCTTGGTGCCGTAGCCGCAGACGATGATGTGATCCTTCAACTTTCGCCTCCACCGGCTGACCCGCAGGCTGTTCCGGTACTGGTCGGTCAGCACCTCGAGGGTCGTGCCGACCAGGATGATCAGGAAGAGCACGCGCGCCGGGGTGATGAACACGATGTTGACCAGGCGGGCGTCGGGTGTCACCGGGGTGATGTCGCCGTAGCCGGTGGTCGAGAGTGACACGACCGCGTAGTAGAAGCAGTCGAGCAGCGTCAGGCCGTCTTCGTTGACGTCGCGGTAGCCGTCCCGGTCGAGATAGATCAGCCCGACCACGAGCAGCACGAGGACGACCGCGGCCACGACCCGCACGGCGAGCGCCCGCAGCGGTCCCTGTCTGACCAGCGGTAGATGGATCACCGGACGTCCGCCTGCACGTTCACACCATAGCGGCCGGATCCACAGCCTTTTCCAGGACATCACAGGAATGCCCCGCCGCGGAATACCCGCCGGTAAGTTAGAACATTGTTAAGGAAAATCGATTGACGCCGTTGTATGCGCTCGGTGACAACTCGAACACTGACGGGCAGCGGCCCTCACGAGGGGCCCCACCGTTGGAGGTCTCGATGCACCGGTTGCTCCGCCGTACGCTCGTCATCCTCGTCTCCACCGTCGCCCTCCTCGCGCCCGCGGCCGTCGCCCGGGCCGCGGCCACCAAGGCCGAAGTCCTGTCGTCCTGGACCCAGACGACAGCGGCCAGCACGAACGCCTGGAACGCCGCCCGCCTCGACCGCGAGCCCTGGGCGTCGTACCAGTTCGACTGGTCGACCGACTACTGCTCGTCGAGCCCGGACAACCCGCTCGGCTTCGACTTCACCCTGTCGTGCTGGCACCACGACTTCGGCTACCGCAACTACAAGGACCTGGGAACCTTCTCGGCGAACAAGTCGAGGCTGGACTCGATGTTCTACGCCGACCTCAAGCGCAAGTGCGCGACGTACAGCAGCCTGCAACAGCCGGCCTGCTACAGCGTGGCCTGGACCTACTACCAGGCGGTGGTCATCTTCGGTTCGCTCGAGGCGGTGAACCCGTCCGACATCGACCGGGCGCGCACGCAGCTGCGATAGCCCGGCTGCGGCCCGCTTCGCCCGCTCCTCACGCCACGGACTGGGCGAAGCGGGCCGATCCGTGTTCGAGGTCGGGGTGCTCGACGGCCAGCGCGGTCGCGACCGCCCGGCTGAAGCCGATGGCTGCGCCCTCCGCGTACGCCGCGTCGAAGGCCGAGTCACCCAGCCTGCGCCGCAACGCCGTCTGCTGCGCCGACCAGAACGCGCCGAACTGCGTCGCCCGGCGCGCGCCGCGCACCGACTCCGCGCCACCGAAGAGCACCGCCGCGGTGACGGCGTCGCCGCCGAGCGCACACCGCACCGCGAGGGCCGCGACAGCGTCGGCGGCGGCACCCCGGAAGCCGTGCCGCAGCCGGGACCGCAGGGCCACCACGAGATGGTCGTGCGCGGCGACCAGGTCACCGCGGCGCAGGGCGACCATCCCGAGCAGCCAGTCGACGGTACGGCGGCCACGGTCCTCCGGCCGTACCGCCTCGATCATCCTCGCCCCGCCGAGCAGCTCGGCGGCCTCGTCCAGGGCGTCGCGCCGCCAGAGCAGCTCGGCCAGCGCGATGATCGTCGGCAGCGCGGCCGCCGGCACCCCGGTCCGGTCCGCGGCCGCGATGACCTCCCGGCACACCTGCTCGGCCTCCCGGGTGCGGCCCGCCTCGATGAGTGAGACACGGTGACCGGCGAGCGCGCGTACGACCAGGGCGGAGTCCCCGGCCGCCCGCGCCGCCGTCTCGGCACGATCCAGGAACCGCTCTCGCTCGTCGCGGTCCCACGAGAGCCCGGCATGCACGAGGTAGGCGGATGCCATCTCGGCGCTCGCCACGGTCAGACCCTCGAGCCGTCCGTAGAGGCGGTACAGCAGGTCGCGGCCCTCGCGCGCGCCGCCGTGCTCGCGCCACCACGGGTCCAGCGCGCCGACCAGCTTCAGGCCCGCGCGAGGATTGCCGCCCGCGACGGTCCAGCGGAGTGCGGCCTCCCATTCCTTCACGTACGGCGAGAGCTCGGTGAGCGACACCGTGCGCGGCTGCCCGTCGGTGTCCACCACCACGCCGTCGAGGGTGTGCAACGACCAGTCGACGTGCCCGTCGCGAGCCTGCCGCTCCTCCCCCGCGGCGAGGAGCCGGCGGATCGCGTACGCCCGGACCTGCTCGGACATCCGGTACCGCGGCCCGGACACGACCTCGACGAGCGACCGGTCGGCGAGCTCGGACAGGGCGCCGAAGGCGTCCCCTCCGGACCACTCGACGGCGGCGAGCTCGATCGGCCCGGCAAAGACGGCCAACCGGCGCAACAGGGCGGCGGCCGCTCCGCTCAAGCCCCGGTAGGACCAGTCGAGATTGCGGGTCAGACTGTGGTGCCGATCCCATCCGATCCCGAACCCGTCGAGGCGTCCTCCCACCTTGGACACGCCGACGGGCAACCCGTCGGCGGCCGGCGGCTCGGCCGGCTCGCGCCCGGCGTCGAGGGCGGCGATGGGATCGTCCAGGCGGGCGCCGAGCTGGGTGGCGGTGAGCAGGCGCAGCCGGTCGGCGGCGAGCTCGATCGCCAGCGGATGACCGTCCAGCCTCGACGCGACCCGCCCGAGCTCGGTGGCCTCGTCCCCCATGCCGGGCCTGCCACCACGAGCCGCCACCACCCGCTGCGCCAACAACGCATAAGCGTCGGCGGGAACCATCGGTGGCAGCCGCCAGACCAGCTCACCCGGAACCCCCAGCGGCGCCCGCGACGTGGCGAGCACGTCGAGGCGCGGGCAGGCCGTCAGCAGCCGCTGGACCAGCCGCTTGGCATCGCCCGGAAGCGCGTCGCAGGTGTCGAGGACGATCAGCATCCGGCCGCGGCGGCACCGCTCGACGATCGAGTCGAACAGCGGCCGGGCCGGCTCGGTGCGCACGCCCATCGCGGCGGCCAAGGCCGCCTCCGGTCGCCCCTCGGAGAGATCGGCAACCCAGACCCCTTGGGGGTACGTCGTGAGCACCTGCTCCGCCACGACGAGCGCCACCCGGCTCTTGCCGCAGCCACCGGAACCGGCGACGGTGACGAGCCGGTGCGTGCCGACGAGCTGCCGCAGCTCGGCGACCTCGGCCTGCCGCCCGACGAAGGAGGTGACCGGCGCGGGGAGATTGTGGGTGGGGGCAGCGCCGGTGCGCGGGTGCGGGAAGGACCGTTCGAGCCCCGGAGCCAGGATCTGGAAGAGCCGCTCGGCGTCGTCGAAGCCGCGCAGCCGGTGGAGGCCGAGGTCGAGCAGGTCGACGTCCGTCATCGCTCCGCCGGCGGCGGCATCAGCCGTCAGGGCTTCCAGAGCAACCCAGGTAGGCACTCCGTGTGATGATGTGGATGGCACAGAGTCACGAGGCAGGTCTCGGGGCATGCCTTCGGTCTTCTTCCTGAAGACCCCGCCGTTCCGCGCCGTTCCGTGGTCGCGCAGTGCACCCCGCCGCCAGCGCCGCGGGCCGGCTTCGGCGTGAGCCCCTTCGGACCGGGGCACCGCCAGGAAATCCAGCGACCAGGTCGTGACGGCCAGGGCGGTGGCCTCTGAGCAGAGGATCTGTCCACCGTGCGCAGCGGCGGCGACCCGGGCGGCCCGGTGCACCTCGGCGCTCGCGTACTCACCGGCGACCGGCTTGGCCCATCCGGTGTGGAGTCCCATGCGGACCCGCGGCGCCACCTCGGGACTCGGCCACGGGTACTCCGCGAGTGCACGCTGTGACGCGACGCAGGCCGCGACGGCGGCTGCGGCGTCCCCGAAAGCGATGAAGAAAGAATCACCCTCAGTGAAAAGCTCGACGCCAGAGTGATTACGCAGAGCACGACGAAGAACGCCGCGATGAGCGTTCAGGACGCTGCCGTACTCATCGCCGAGCATCCGGGCCAGGCGCGTCGAGCCTTCGATGTCGGTGAACACGAAGGTCACCAGCCCACTCGGCAGCTCGGTCCGTACCGACACGGTGAGAACCTCCGCCCCCTCGGGAAGTCGCGCTCCATGCTGCCGCACCGCAATCACACGGCACATCGTAGAAACGGTCGGTAACCGTCCACCCGCCACGGCCGACCCCGGAAGGACGACCCCCGGACGAGTCATCGACGTTTACGCACGGCACTACGCGTGACGTAACGACCCGGTTCATGGTCTAGACACGCGGTGGATGGTCAATTCCACCGGGCTGAACGGGCGTACCCACAAGAGTCACCCGGTGCGATGACCTGTGCGACTTCGGCAGGTGACCACCCGATCACGAGCAGGGACCGTCCTGGCTGGACGGTTGCCCTGGGCTCGCGCTCGCCCTGCGCAAGCCGCTTGTCGCCGCGGCGGCGTTGCCCGGCGGCACACTGCACACGGCGGCTCGACGTTTCCGGTTCAGGTGACCGGGTCGCAGGTCGCGGAATCGGTGACCCAGTCCGTCCTGCCGTTGGTCGCGGTCGGCCCGCCGGATGCCGGTGGCGCACGCCGGTGGGCGCCGGGTGCCGGTGGCGCACGCCGGTGGACGCCGGGTGCGGGCGGCGCACGCCGGTGGACACCGGGTGCCGGTGGCGCACGCCGGTGGGCGCCGTGTGCCGGTGGCACGGGCCGCCGGGCGCAGCAGGCCGGTGACACGCGCCGCCGGGCGCCGGACGCCGCCGGGCGGCGCCGGCGGGCGCCGGACGCAGGTTGCGCACGCTGGTGGGCACTGGGCGTCAGCAGCCGCACGCCCCTCCGCAACAGCCGCCGCCTCCGCCGCTCGGTGCTGAGGGCACCGCGCTGCCGCGGCCCGTCACGGCAACCGTGGAGAGCAGTTTGACCGTGTCTGTGTGGCCTTGCGGGCACGTTGCGGGGGCCGACGCCTCCGCCATGGGGCGATTGAGCTCGAACGTGTCGCCGCACGCGCGGCATCGGAAGTCGTATCGCGGCATCCGAACAGGGTATGGGCTGGGCCGGGCGATCCGCTGCATCGCAGGTGCGTGGTTGTGGACACCGCGCATCGGCCCTGGTGCATGAGATCCCGGGTGGTCTCCGCGCGGTAGTCTTCTGCGGGTGGTTGACGGGCAGCAGACACCCTCGAAGCGTCCGGCGGCACCGCATCTCGGCGGGCCGCTGGGCAGCTCGGGTGCGGCGCCCGAGGAATTGACACCGGCAAGCGAGCCCGCGAGCGCCGGCAAGGCCGAACCGGCGCGTAGCGTCAAGCCGGCTGCCGTCGCCGAGGCGGTGAGGCCCGCCGCGGAGGCCGAGCAGGCGAAGCCGACCCAGGCGCCGCGAGCCGCCGAGCCCGCGCAGACGCCCAAGCCCGCGAATTTCCCCAAGCCGTCTGGGACCAAGTCGGCAGAGATCAAGCCGTCGGAGACCAAGCCGGCAGAGATCAAGCCGGCAGAGATCAAGCCGGCAGAGATCAAGCCGGCAGAGATCAAGCCGGCAGAGATCAAGCCGTCGGAGACCGAGCCGGGCCAGACCGCGGCGAAGACCGAGCCCGAGCCGGGCCAGGCTGTAGGGGAAACAGAGCCCCAGCCGGGCCAAGCCGTAGCGAAGACGGAGCCCGACCCGGGCGAGATAGCAGGGAAGACGGAGACAAAGCCAGGCGGAGCCGTGGCGAAGACCGGGTCCGAGCGGGGGGAGACCGGGGCGAAGGCGGGGACCACTGAAGCAGCCAAGCCGGCCGGCGACCAGCCGGCCGCAAAGGACAGCCCGGAGGGCGGCTCGGCCGCCCCTTCGGCCACCGTGGCAGCGCTCGCTGCCCGGGGGCGCGCCACGCGGGTGCTCCGGAAGGCGAATCCCGCACGCGTCGCCCGGAGCACGTCCGACTGGGCGAAGCGTCCCTCCGGCCGCTTCGTGCTGCCCGCGATCATTGCCCTGCTGCTGCTCGGCGCCGCCGGGACCGCCGGGGCTTATCTCGTACCGGAGGCTTTGAAGTCGGTGCCGGCACCCAGCGCGACGCCCGCCTTCGGGGTGGAGGCCGGGGTGCCGTCGGCGCCCGTGCCAAGCCTGAGCGGGGTCCCGGGTGCGCCGGGCCTGAGCTCCGCGCCGGCCGTCGTGGGCGGCGGCCTGCCCACCACGGCGCCCGTCGGCATTCCCGGAGCACGGCCTGCCGATGCCCTGTCGGGCTGGGCTCAGCAGACCGGCACGCGCGTCGGGATTCCCGTCGTCGCGGTCCAGGCGTACGGGTATGCGGAGCTCGTCGTCGGCAGGACGGCCCCGACCTGCCATCTGAGCTGGACCACGATCGCCGCCATCGCGAAGGTCGAGTCGGCGCACGGCAGCGCGAACGGCGCGGTGCTCGGCGTGGACGGTTCCGTGTCGCCGCCGATCTTCGGGTTGCCGCTCGACGGCAAGGGCGGCCGGCAGCTCATCCGGGACACCGACCAGGGACTGCTCGACAAGGACCCGCAGTTCGACCGGGCGATCGGTCCGCTGCAGTTCATCCCGCAGACGTGGAACGAGATCTCCGTCGGCAACGCGGTGGACGCCGACAACAACGGCGTCTCGGACCCGAACGACATCGACGACGCCTCCCTCGCCACGGCGGTCTACCTGTGCAAGGGCGGCCGGGACCTGTCCAGAGCGGACGTCTGGTGGGACGCGATTCTGTCCTATAACGCCGTCCGCCCGTATGCGCAGAAGGTCTTCGACGCGGCGAACGAGTACGGCGTCCGGAGCCGGGCGTGAGGGACAACCCACAGTGACGGGTCGCGTACATTTGCGCACCCGGGCCTTCCCTGAAGGTCGAGATACCGGCAAGCTGTACGGGTGAGGGTGCGTGAATGGGATCCCCGGTCCGCGTCGGACGGGGAGATCCGATCGCTCGTGGAGACGCTGAACCAGGTGCTGGCAGCGGACCTCCCGGACGATCCACCGTGGCAGGACGTGCAGGTCAGGGAGTATCTGGCCGAGACGATGCCCGGAGAGCGCCGCATCAGCTGGGTCGCCGAGGACGACCGCCTCCCCGAGGGCGAGAGCACGGTCTTCGGGCACGTCACGCTTCTGCTGCTCGGTGACATCGGGGTGCTGGAGGTGCTGGTTCATCCCGATCTGCGCCGCCGGGGCCTGGGGCAACAGCTCGTCGCCGTGGCCGCCCGCCGGGCGTACCTCGAGGGTTTCTCGTCGATCGGTGTCGAGGCCATCGGCGACACTCCCGCGATCGCGTTCTACGAGTCGCTCGGCTTCGAGCGGGAGTACGTGGAGACCCGCAGCGTGCTCAACCTGTCCAGCGTGGACTGGAACGCGCTCGGCGCCATGGCCGGCAGCATCAGCGCCGACTACAGGGTGGAGTATCACCCGGGCGGCCCACCGGAGCACCTGCTGGAGGCGTACGCGCAGGCGAAGCTTGTGGGCCAGGACGAGGACAACGACCTGGACCTGCGCCCGAGCTCGTCCGACCCGCAGCGCCTGCGTGACAGCCTGGACACGCTGCACCGGCGCGGACTGAAGCCCTACATCGTACTGGCCATGCACGAGGCGACCGGGGTCGTCGCCGGCCTCACCGAGGTGGTCGTGCCGGCGCAGCACCCGGAGCGCGCCGACCAGTACGACACGATCGTGGTCCGTGAGCATCGCGGCTACGGGATCGACCGGGCGATCAAGGCCCGGATGCTGCTCGAGCTCCGTAAGGCCGAGCCGGAGCTGTGCGAGGTGCAGACCTGGAACGCCCAGCACAACGAGTCGATGCTGAAGGTTAATGCCGAGTTGGGCTTCCAGTCCGACCGGGATTGGTATGAATACGGCGCCGACGTTGCGCAACTGGTACAGAGAGTGGAACCCACGGACTGACCTGGGGCTTTAGGGTCGGCGTACCCCTTATCAAGCTCCGCTGTGGAGGCTCCGTGCGCTACCCACGCATATTGCCCATTCTTGCTGTTCCCATGTTGACGGCTGTGCTGATCCCAGGCGTCGCGCGGGCGGCTGACGACCCGCTGACCGTCGGCGCGGTGCAGGGAAGCACCACGTCCGCACCGCGTACCCATCGCTCGCCGCTGGCGAACGCGTCGGGCAACGGCAGCAGCAGCGCGCTCTACGAGGTGCGCGGCGTCGTCACTCAGCGCACGCTGGCTCGTACGGCCGCCGGGGCCGACCAGAACGGCTTCTTCCTTCAGAGCCGCAAGGGCGCCGACGACGGCGACCCGACCAGCTCCGACGGCATCTTCGTCTTCATGGGCTCCTTCACCTCGCTCATCGGCGGCTACGTCCCGACCGTGGGCGACGAGATCGTCGTCAAGGCGCGGGTCGCCGAGTACTTCTCCATGACGCAGCTCTCCAGCGCGTCGCTGGTCACGAAGATCGCGTCCGACGTGCCGCTGAGCGAGGTGCAGATCGACGACGCGGCCCCGCCGGCCGACGCGGCCGCCGCCGACCTCTTCTGGGAGCGTCACGAGGGCATGCAGCTGCGTGCCCGGGCCGGCTCCGGCGTCGTTTCGGGACGCAACGTCTTCAGCGACACCGCCGACTCGGAGATCTGGGTCGTGGACAAGGACGACGCGCTCCTCGACCGCGACGACCCGTACGCCCGGCGCGTCTTCCGGGACGCCCACCCGCTGGACGACGACCCCGCGCGCTTCGACAACGGCAACGGCAACCGTGTCCTGCTCGGCCCGCTCGGCGTCAAGGCGAGCGCCGGTGACAGCACCGTCCTGCTGCCCGCGGCGAAGACCTTCGACACACTGTCCACAGACGGCGTCGGCGGCGTGTACTACTCCTTCAACAAGTACAGCGTCCAGCCCTCGGAGGTGGCGTTCACCCCGGGCGCCGACCCGTCGAAGAACAACCCGCCGAAGGCCGCCAAGCGCGGCTCGGAGTTCGCGGTGTCGACGTACAACGTGGAGAACCTCTACGACTTCCGCGACGACCCGTTCGACGGCTGCGACTTCACCGGCAACTCCGGGTGCCCGGGGGTCAGCCCGCCGTTCGACTACGTGCCGGCGAGCGAGGCGGACTACACGGAGAAGCTCGGGAACCTGGCCGACCAGATCGTCAACAGCATGCACTCCCCCGACGTGATCCTGGCTCAGGAGGCGGAGGACCAGGACATCTGCACGGTCTCCGGGGCGGCGCTGAGCTGCGGCGACACCAACAACGCCGACGGGCAGCCGGACACCCTCCAGGACCTGGCGCTGACGATCAAGAACTCGGGCGGGCCCTCCTACGCGACGGCGTTCGACCGCTCCGGCGCCGACGCCCGCGGCATCACCGCGGCGTTCCTCTACCGCACCGACCGGCTGTCGCTGGCCACCGCGTCGGCGGACGACCCCATCCTCGGCTCCTCGCCGCAGGTCGAATACCGCGGTGCCGCCCTGGCGAGCAACGCGGACGTCTCCAACCCGAAGACGCTGAACGCGGTTCTCCCGGCCGACGTCGACCGGTCCACCGGCGTCGACGGCAGCAACGTCTACACCCGGGCTCCGCAGGTGGCGCTCTTCGACGTGAAGGCGGCCCCGAACGCCAAGGAGCACTTCCGGCTCTGGGCGATCAGCAACCACTTCAGCTCCGGCCCCGACGGCCGGGTCGGTCAGCGCCGCGAACAGGCCGCCTACGGCGCGGCGATCGCCACGGCCATCGAGCGCAGCGACGACCACGCCCGCCTCGCCTACGGCGGGGACCTGAACGTGTTCCCCCGGCCGGACGAGCCGGTGCCGGCCAAGCCGGGTGACCAGCTGGGCGCCCTCTACGAGGCAGGGCTGCACAACCTCTGGGACGACCTGGTGGCCGACGCTCCCTCCTCGGCCTACTCCTATGTCTTCGACGGGCAGGCCCAGACGCTGGACAACCTCTTCGTCAACGACGCCCTGCACGGCGACCTGATCGAGATGCGGGCCGCGCACATCAACGCGGACTGGGCGGCCGAGGACGAGGCCAACGGCTCCAAGGGCTCGAGCGACCACGATCCGCAGATCGCCCGCTTCCAGTCGAAGGCGGCGCTGCGGCCGGCCGACGCGAGCACCGCCGAGGGCGACAGCGGCACCACGCCGCTCGCTTTCCCGGTGACGCTGTCGCGGCCGCTGAGCCAGCCGCTCACCGTCTGCGCCACCGCGGTGCCCGGCTCGGCGTGGCCGTTGATCGACTTCGACCCCTATCTCGGGTGCAAGACGATCGCCGCCGGTCAGACCGGGACGAGCTTCACCGTGAGGGTTCGCGGCGACCGCCTCAAGGAGGCGGACGAGACGTTCACGCTCGCCATTGCGGGCCTGGGCGACGTCCGCCAGACCGACCCGTCGGCGACGGGCACGATCAAGAACGACGACTGACAGGCACGGCTGCACACTGCCGGGTCCGCGCTGCGCGGGCCCGGCAGTTTCCTTTTTCGGTACGGCTGAGAGCACGCGGCCAGGGTGCCGGAAGAGCGAGGACGGCGCGGAGGGCCTGTGGACAGCCGCGCATTGTGGATAACCGAATCGCCGGGGCCCCCGCGGGGTAGGTTCGCCGCATGACAGACGAGCCCGTGAAACCACTCGAGGACGACGAAGACGTGCGGGTCAACAAGGGGTCGGCGGACGAGCCCTGGGAGCCCGGCGAGCAGCCCTACAGCGACAGACCGGAGCAGGGCGGGGAGACACCCGGCCCGGTGAACATCGAGCCCCCGGACTAGGGGCGCCGATGGTCAGTAGCGGGCGCGAAGGAGCTGGGCGGCCTCGGTCGCCCAGTAGGTGAGGATGATCTGGGCACCGGCACGCTTGATCGACGTCAAGGTCTCCAGCATCACGCCCTCTCGGTCCAGCCACCCGTTCGCGGCTGCCGCCTCCACCATCGCGTACTCGCCCGACACCTGGTAGGCGGCCACCGGCACGTCCACGCGGTCCCGCACCGCGGCCACCACGTCCAGGTAGGGCAGGGCCGGCTTGACCATCACCATGTCCGCGCCCTCCGCCACGTCCAGCTCCACCTCCCGCAGCGCCTCGCGAACGTTGCCGGAGCTCTGCTGGTAGGTGCGGCGGTCGCCCTGCAGGGTGGACTCGACGGCCTCCCGGAACGGGCCGTAGAAGGAGCTGGCGTACTTGACGGCGTACGCGAGGACAGCGACGTCCTGGTGGCCGGCCTGGTCGAGGGCGCGACGGACCACGCCGACCTGACCGTCCATCATCCCGGAGGGTCCGACCACGTGGGCGCCCGCCTCGGCCTGCGCGACGCCCATCTGCGCGTAGAGGTCCAGCGTGGCGTCGTTGTCCACCGTGCCGTCGGGAGCCAGGACGCCGCAGTGGCCATGGGAGGTGAACTCGTCCAGGCACAGATCACTCATGACGACCGTGGCGTCGCCGACCTCGGCAATGACGTCCCGGATCGCGACGTTGAGGATGCCATCCGGGTCGAGGCCCCGGGAGCCGGTCTCGTCCTTGTGCTCGTTCGTGGGTACGCCGAAGATCATGAGACCGCCGACCCCGGCCCCGGCGGCCTCGCGGGCGGCCTTGCGGAGCGACTCCCGGGAGTGCTGCACAACGCCGGGAAGCGACGAGATCGCCCGCGGTTCGGTCAGGCCCTCCTTGACGAAGAGGGGCAGGATCAGCTCGGCCGGGGACACCCGGGTCTCCTCGACCAGCCGCCGCATGGCGGCCGAGCGCCGCAGCCGGCGGGGGCGGATATCGGGATACGCCATGCTCACTCCCTGAGCCGGGCCGGCCCTCAAGCCGACGAACCACAAACTACGAACCATGCTGATACCGGCCACCGAACGCCGGCGAAACGGCCACCGGCGAAACGTACGCCGGTGAGACGACCACCGGCGAAACGGCCACCGGCGAAACGAAACGCCGGCGAAACGGACGTTCGCGGAACGGGACCGGGCCGGTCGCACGAAGCGCCCGGCCCGGAGGGAACGACTAGCGGAACCGCAGAGCCGTCGGCCCCTGCACCTTCGACCCGCGCCGCTGCTTCGCCGGCATGGCCGCCAGCTTCTCCCGCAGCTCCACGGCGTACGAGGCCAGCGCCTCTACCAGATCGGGCACCGATGCGTGCTGCGGCTGCACGTCGACCCGCAGGCCGAACTCCGTCGCCGTCTCCGCCGTCTTCGGGCCGATGACCGCGACGACCGTCCGGGCGTGCGGCTTGCCCGCGATGCCGACCAGGTTGCGCACCGTCGAGGAGGACGTGAACAGGACCGCGTCGAAGCCGCCCGACTTGATGGCGTCGCGGATGTCGGCCGGCGGCGGGGCCGCGCGCACCGTCCGGTAGGCGGTCACGTCGTCGACCTCCCAGCCGCGCTCGATCAGGCCGGCGGCGAGCGTCTCGGTGGCGATGTCGGCGCGCGGGAGCAGCACCCGGCCCACCGGGTCGAGGATCTCGTCGTGCGGGGAGAACTCCGCCAGCAGGCCCTCGCTGGACTGGTCGCCGGCCGGGATGAGCTCGGGCTGGATGCCGAACGCGCGGACCGCGTCCGCCGTCGCCTCGCCGATGCAGGCGATCTTCACGCCGCCGAAGTGGCGGGCGTCGAGGCCGTGCTCGGCGAACTTCTCCCAGACCGCGCGGACCGCGTTCACCGACGTGAACACCACCCAGGCGTAGCGGCCGTCGACCAGGCCCTTGACCGCGCGCTCCATCTGGGCCGGGGTGCGCGGGGGCTCCACGGCGATCGTGGGGACCTCGCACGGGATCGCCCCGTACGCCCGCAGCCGGGCACTCATCGCCCCCGCCTGCTCCTTGGTGCGCGGGACGAGGACCTTCCAGCCGTACAGGGGGCGGTTCTCCCACCAGCTCAGCTTGTCGCGGTCGGCGACCTCCGAGCCCACCGTGAGCACCACGCGGCCGGTGAAGCCGAGCGCCGCCGCGACGAAGCTGTCCACGGTCGACGTGGTCGTGTACTGCGTCTCGCCGGTGCCGTCGCCGGTAACGCCGACCGCCGTGCCCGGCTCGACGCCCGAGGCGAGGAGGCCGTCGCGGACCGCGGCCAGGTCGCCCGCGTCCACCGCCACCGCGAAGGAGCCCTTCTGGGCCGCCGCGGCGAGGGCGTCGAAGTCGACCGCCGTCACGTCGTCGATGTCGGCCACCGTGCGGACGCCCGGCAGCGGGACGCCCGCGTACGTGGCGACGCCTTCCGCCTGGCCGAGACCCGGCACCACCTCGAAGTGGACCGCGGTGCGGGCGACGGCCTGCACCTCGCGGACCACGGACTCGTGCCCGAACGGGTCGCCGGCCACCAGGTGCACGGCGGACAGGCCGGACTTGGCCGCGGAGAGCAGCACCTTGGCGACGTCGCCGGGCGCGCCTTCGGCCGGGCTGAACTGGGTGTCGTCCTTGGCCTCCGCCTTGATCGCCGCGAGCAGCGACTCCGGGACGCCGCGGTCGTAGACGACCTGGTCGGCGTCGGCGAGGGTGTCGTGGGCCCGGCGCGTCAGCAGCCCCGGGTCGCCGGGTCCGGCGCCGACGAACGCGATGCGTCCGGCGCTCTTGCGGGCGGTGCGGGTGGTCATTCTGTGCTCCCCATCAGGGTGTCGGCGCCGGCTTCGAGGAGATCGGCGGCAAGCGCCTTGCCGATCTCCGCCGCGTCGGCGGGCGTACCGGTGCGCGACAGCCGGACAGCTCGGGCCCCGTCCGGGCTGATCACCGCACCGCGCAGGTAGATCTCGTCGCCGTGCTCGCCTTCGGCGAGCTCGGCGTGTGCCGCGACCGGGGCGGAGCACCCGGCCTCGAGCGTGGCGAGCATCGCCCGTTCCGCCGTGACGGCGGCGCGGGACGGTGCATGATCGAGCGCCCCCAGCAGCTCGACCAGGTCTGCGTTGCCGGACCGGCACTCCACCGCCAGCGCACCCTGGGCCGGGGCGGGCAGCATGAGCATCGGGTCCAGCGTCTCCGTGATCTCGGCGGCCCGGCCGAGACGCACCACACCGGCCCGCGCCAGCACGACCGCGTCGAGGTCGGCCTCGGGACCGAGCACTCGCGCGATGCGGCTGTCGACGTTGCCGCGGATCGGCGTGACCTGCAACTGTAGGCCCAAAGCATGCAGTTGCGCGATTCGGCGCACCGCGCCCGTGCCCACCACGGCGCCCGGGGGCAGCTCCGCAAGCGTCTTCCCGTCGCGGGCGATCAGCGCGTCCCGCGGGTCCTCGCGCTGTGGCACGGCCGCGATGTGCAGCCCAGCCGCAAAACCCGTGGGCAGGTCCTTGTACGAGTGCACGGCGAAGTCGATCTCGTCGGCCAGCAGCGCGTCCCGCAGGGCCGACACGAACACGCCGACGCCGAGCTGGGCGACGGGGGCGGCCGAGCGATCACCGGAGGTCACGATGCGGACCAGCTCGACGGGCACTCCCGTGGCAGCGGTCAGCGAGTCGGCCACCATCTGGGACTGGGCCAGCGCGAGCGCGCTGCCGCGGGTGCCGAGGCGCAGCGGTGTGGTCACGCTTGTTCTCCGATCTCGGGCACGGCGTCGGCCTGGGTGGCGTGCGGAACGTCGAGGTCGAAGAGTTCGCGCAACAGGGCCGCATACTGGTCGCCGCCGGGCTCGGCCGCAAGTCGGCGTACCCGGACGGTGGGTGAATGCAGCAGCTGCTGCACGACCCGGTGCAGGGTGCGGGAGACGTCGGCCCGCTGCTCCTCGGTGAATTCCGGCCGGCGCGCGGACAGTTTGCGCAGCTCCGCCGCGACCACCTCGTCGGCGCGGGTCCGCAGGGCGGCGACCGTCGGGGCGATCTCGGCCCCGCGGAGCCAGCCGAGGAAGTGCTCCACCTCGGCGGCGACGATCTGCTCGACGGCGGCGGTCTCCGCGGCGGCCGGCATGGTGCGCCGGCTCGCGGCGAGCCCGTCGATGTCGACGACGGTCACCTGCGGGAGGTCCGCGACCTCGGGGGCGACGTCGCGGGGCACGGCCAGGTCGAGGATGACCAGCGGACGCTCGCGCCCGGCCAGCCGCTCGGCGGTGAGCACCGGCTCGGTCGAGGCGGTGGCGCTGACCACCACGTCGGCCTCGCGCAGGGCGGTGTCGAGGTCGGTGAAGTCGATGGCCGTGGCGCCGTACGCCTCGGCCAGCCGCGCGGCCCGTTCGGCACCGCGGTTGGTGATCTGCAGCGGCCCGACGCCGGTCCGGGTCAGGGTGGCCACCGAGAGGGCGCCCATCGCACCGGCACCGATGACGAGGCCCGGGCGGCCGCTGAGGTCGCCGCCGAACGCGTCGGCCGCGACGTCGAGCGCGGCGGTGACCACGCTCTGCCCGGCCCGGTCGATGCCGGTCTCGGCGTGCGCGCGCTTGCCCACCCGCAGCGCCTGCTGCATCAGCTCGTGCAGCAGGCGGCCGGCCGAGTCCGCCTCGGTGGCCGCGTGGTAGGCGTCCCGGAGCTGTCCGAGGATCTGCGCCTCGCCCACGACCATGGAGTCGAGCCCGGAGGAGACGCGGAACAGGTGGCGCACGGCCGCCTCGTCGTAGTGCACGTAGAGGTGGCCGGCGAGCTCACCGGCGACGATCCCGGACTGCTCGGCAAGCACGTTGCAGACGTCGCCGAGGCCGCCGTGGAAGCCGGAGACGGCCGCGTACACCTCGACGCGGTTGCAGGTGGAGAGGACGACGGCCTCGCCGATGTACGGCTGGGCGACGAGCTTGTGGAGCACGGCGGGGATGTCCGGGCCGGCGATCGTGAGGCGCTCCAGGGTGCCGACCCCCGCGGTCCGGTACGACGCGCCGACGCTGAGCAGGTTCACGACCCGACCGCCTCTATCCCGCTCTCGTCCGCCCGTCCGCCCGGGAGGGCCGTGAGGGACGCCTTGCGATGCTCGTGGAAGGAGAGGATCTGCAGCTCGATGGCGAGGTCGACCTTGCGCACGTCGACCCCGGCCGGCACGGAGAGCACGCACGGCGCGAAGTTGAGGATGCTGGTGACCCCCGCGGCCACCAGCTCGTCGGCGACGGCCTGCGCCGCGCCGGCCGGGGTGGCGATGACCCCGATGGTGATGCCCTCCTCGACGACCGCCCGGCCGAGCTCGTCGATGTGCCGCACCAGGAGACCGTTTATCGGCTTTCCGACCCGCTCGGCGTCGGCGTCGAAGAGGGCGACGATGCGGAAGCCGCGACTGGCGAAGCCGTCGTAGCCGGCCAGCGCGTGGCCGAGGTTACCCACGCCGACCAGCGCGACGGCCCGGCGCTCGTCGAGGCCGAGGATGTACTCGATCTGGTCGATCAGCAGGGCGACGTCGTAGCCGACGCCGCGGGTGCCGTACGACCCGAGGTGGGAGAGGTCCTTGCGGAGCTTGGCCGAGTTGACCCCGGCGGCGGCCGCGAGGCCCTCGCTGGAGACGGTGTCCGAGCCGTTCTCGGCGAGGTTGTGCAGGGCGCGGAGGTATTCCGGCAGCCGCGCGATCGTCGCTTCCGGGAGGTCCGGGAAGGCGGTCACTGCGCCGGCATTGCCCGGCGGGTTTCCATGTCGCTGCTGACTCATCTGACTCCGTGCCGACAAGGTGGCGAACCTGCGGAGAGCCCTCTGTGGCCTGGAAGGACCGGCTGTGGTAGCGGGGCTCGTCGGAGTCACAGAGTAGGCGCTTGTGAAGGCGTGCACAAATCGCGATCTTGATAGCGGAACTGGACAAAGATCGAGTCAGCGTGCTATTCGCGCGCCGACCACCTGTCCGAGTATTACCGCTTCCGAGCCACGCGACCACCACCGCGCCATCCGGAGGAGCAGTATCACAAGGCCTTGGCCAGCGACACCGCCTCGAGCAGGGTGTCGGCGACCGGCACGCCCGCGGCGCGGAGCCGGGTCGGGTGGGTGAAGCCCCCGGTATAGAGCACGCAGCGGGCACCGACGGAGGCGGCCGCGTCGGCGTCGTCGATCGAGTCGCCGATCAGGACAGCGTCCTCGCCGGGGACGCCCAACTGCTCCAGGTGCCGCGCCAGGTGACCGGCCTTGAGGCCGCCGTCGACCTCGGTCGGGCGCCCGTCGATGCGGGCGAACACCCCGGCGAGCCCGCGCGACTCCACGGCCGGGATCAGCTCGTCGTGGAACCACATGGACAGCAGCGACTGGGTGCCGGTCCAGGACTTGATCGCGGCCTCGGCGTCGGCGGCCAGCGGGATCGTGGTCAACCCCATCCGGTACGCCTCGTGGAAGATCCGGTCCAGCTCCTCGAACTCCTCGTCGGTGACAGCCCGCTCGAGGATCTCGGCGTAGAACTCCGCCACCGGGCGCCGGAAGCGCCGCCGATGCTCCTCGGAGTCCACGCTGCGCCCGCCGACCGCCGCGAACGTGTGGTTCGTGGAGGCGACGACCAGCGACAGGTCGTCGAGAAGGGTGCCGTTCCAGTCCCAGACAAGATGAGTACGCGCCACGGCCGAGAGGCTACAGCCGAGGGGCCCCCGGCGGTCGAGCCATATCCCGCAGCAGGCGCTCCTCCTCGACCCGCCAGTAGCCGTGCTCCTTGCCGTCGAGGATCACCACCGGCACCCGGTCGCCGTAGTCGCGTTCCAGCTCGATCGAGTCGGAGACCTCGACCCGGATCCACTGGCCGGCCGCGATCCGGTCCAGCACGGCCTCGGCCTCCTCGCACAGGTGGCAGCCGGTGCGGCTGATGAGGGTCAGGCGGGTCATCGGAGGTCTCCCTTGCGTACCTTGCCGATCGCGGAGTGCGGCAGCTCGGCGACGAGCTCGATCCCGGTGGGCAGCTTGAAGCGGGCGAGCTGCGCGGCGCAGTGCACCTGCAGCTCCGCAGGGGTGGGCGGCGGGTCGAGGGCGGGGACCACGTACGCGTACGGCGCCTGGCCGGTCTGCGCGTCCGGCACTGCGATCACGGCCGACTCCGCCACGCCGGGGTGCCCGTCGAGCACCCGTTCAACCTCCGCCGGGTAGACGTTGAAGCCGTTCACCAGGATCAGCTCGCCGATCCGGTCGACCAGCACCAGGTCGCCGTCGGCGTCGGCGTACGCGATGTCGCCGGTGCCCCACCAGCCGTCCGCGTCCGGGCCGTCGGAGCCGTCGGGCCAGTAGCCGGAGAAGAGGTTGTCGCCGCGGACGACGATCTCGCCGGGGTCGGTGCCCTCGAGCTCCGAGTAGTCGATCTCGACCTCGTCGGCCGGGCTCGCGGGCACGGCGCCGTCGCGCCAGAGCACCGTGCCGTCCGCCGCGCGCAGCAGCAGGGACACCCCGGGCAGGGGACGGCCGATCGAACCCACCTTCTCGCGATCACTCACCGCAGTCGTCGTGACGACCGGGGCCGCCTCCGTCAAGCCGTACCCGATCATGATGGTCCGTCCGGTGACCGCGGCGAAGCGGGCCGCGTCATCGGGGTCCAGCGGGGCCGCGCCACAGACCGCCGTGCGCACCGCGGTGAAGTCGGGCGACGCCTCCCGCGACCAGGCGGCGTACATGGAAGGCACGCCGACGACGGCCGTGACCTGGTGTTCCTTGATGAGGGCGAGGGTCGCGGCCGGGTCGAAGCGATCGACCAGCACGCCGCACGCACCGTGGTGCGCGACAGCCCCGAGCCCGGTGTTGAGCCCGTAGGCGTGGAAGAACGGGATCGCCAGCAGCACCACGTCGTCGTAACCGAGCACCGGCGGCTCGATCCGCTGTAGCTGCTCGTGATTGGCCGCGAGAGCACGGTGCGTGAGCATCGCACCCTTCGGCCGCCCGCTCGTGCCCGACGTATAGAGAAGAACCGCGAGGTCCGTCGCGGCCGGCCCGTCCGCCGCGAGCGCCGGGCCGTCGTCCCCCAGCGCTTCCGACGGTACGCCCGCATCCTCCCCCAACCGCAGCCGACCCAGCACCGCCATCTCGGCGACAACCCGCGCGGCGCCACTGTCGGCCAGCGCGAACGTCATCTCGTCGGCCGTGTAGCCGGGGTTCAGCGGCACCGCGACGCGACCGGCGCGCAGCGTGCCGAAGTACGCCGCGGCGAACTCCGGGGTGTTGCCGAGAATGATCGCCACCCGGTCGCCGGGCTCGGTGCCCGTGGCCAGCCGCCGGGCCGCCCGATCGACCCGTTCGTCCAGGTCGGCCCAGGTGAGCACGGTGGCGCCGGCGATCAGCGCAGGACGGTCGGGGTGGCGCCGGGCGGCGGCGCGTACCGGATCGGGGGCCGGCTCGTCGGTGAGGTCTCCCACGACGCCCGAGTCTCGCACAAAGGGAACCCGAACGGGGTGCGCCGGACAGCCTGTCCGCGGCCGTTTCGAGGCTGTCCTGCATGGTGGCAGAAGTTCCTTCTGTGACGTCTGCGCCACTTCGGACTATTTTCGCGCAGCGCACACAGTGTGCGACTCCGTGTGTTGCCGCTCCGCAATACTTCCCGTCTGTGTAACGGAGTCCACATTCCGTGGGTGAGGTCGGCCTGCTCCATCGGGTCGCTTCACCCCGTTTTGTTGTGGACCGCCTTTTCGGCACCCCTTCATTCGACGGCCCGCCGGGTCAAGGAGGCGCAGTGAGTCATGTGTACGCCGGCGACCCGTACGGCCGCGATCTCTTCGCGGCTTACCCGAGCGTCTCGCAGGGGCTGAACGCCCTGCGCGAGGGCGTCGCCAACGCGATCCGCGGCGACGGGCCCAAGCGGACGCGCAACCGGCCGCACATCAACGAGTCGCCCAGCCGGCAGTTCCCCGCGACCGGGAACGTCAAGGGTGGGCGCGTCGCCGTGCCGGGACGACCCCAGCCACCGCAGCAGCCGGGCCCCGAACGCCGGGCCGGAGCGGTCGAGGGCGACCAGAACGTGGTGGTGCCCAGCCAGAGCACGACCGGGCCGCCCAGCGAGTCGGAACCGCCGAAGTATCCGGCGCGGCCCGACCCCGGCGACGCCGCGGCCGAGGTCTGGGCCCTGGTGGAGCGCGCCCAGGCGGGCGAGTCCGCCGCTTTCGGGCTGATCTACGACCGGTACGTCGACACCGTCTTCCGGTTCGTCTACTTCCGTGTCGGCAACCGGCAGCTCGCCGAGGACCTCACCTCCGACACGTTCCTGCGCGCCCTCAAGCGCATCGGCAGCTTCACCTGGCAGGGCCGCGACCTGGGCGCCTGGCTCGTCACCATCGCCCGCAACCTGGTCGCAGACCACTTCAAGTCCGGCCGCTACCGGCTCGAGGTGACCACCGGGGACGTCCTCGACGCCGACCGCGAGGACCGGGGGCCCGAGGGCAGCCCGGAGGCCGCGGTGGTGGACCACATCACCAACGTGGCCCTGCTGACCGCGGTCAAGCAGCTCAACCCCGAGCAGCAGGAGTGCATCGTGCTGCGGTTCCTGCAGGGGTTCTCGGTCGCCGAGACGGCTAAGACGATGGGCAAGAACGAGGGCGCCATCAAGGCGCTGCAGTACCGGGCCGTCCGGGCCCTCGCCCGGCTCCTGCCCGAAGGGTTCCAGTGGTGACGGTATTTTCCCGAATGTCGATCTCTCTCCGCGCTGTGGCGCAGGTCGCACCCGTAACCGGTCCTGCCGGTCGCGCGTTTGTCCCGGTGCGACCCGAGGTGGACCAACGGTCCGCCGGTTCCGTCGCGCCCGCCGGCAAAGCTGCCGGCGAGTCAGTCACGAGCGAAGGGAGGTGCCCGCGATGAACTTCGATTTCTTTGATCGCCGGAGCGCCGAGCGCTTCGCGGAGCTTCTCGACGAGACCAGCGGCGGCCGTCGCCACCACGCCCGGGGCCAGGCCGACGAGCAACTCGCCGAGCTGGTCGCCATCGGACACAGCCTCTCCGCGGCACGGTCCGGCGTGCAGGTCGATCCCGAGTTCCGGATGGGGCTGCGAGCGATGCTCGTCGCCACCGCCGAACGGGACGGCATCGGCGCGACGGCCACGGCGTCCGACCCCGAGCCGAATGCCGCCGAACCCGCCCGCAAGCTGTTCGGGCTGGCCGGGCGTCGCATCCGGGCCCGTGGTGCCATCGTCATCGGCGTCGCCGCCGGTGCCATGGCGGTCTCCGGTATCTCCGCCGCGAGCGAGAACGCCGCACCAGGTGACGCCCTGTACGGCGTCAAGCGCTCCACCGAGCGCGCCCAGCTCGCCATGGCCGGTTCCGACATCACCCGCGGGCAGCTCTCGCTGACGTTCGCCCGCAACCGGCTCGCCGAGGCGGTCGAGATGGCCGGCGACGACGCCAAGTTCGGCGACGCCCTGGACGACATGGACGCCGACACCAAGCAGGGCGTCAAGCTGCTGCACTCGGCGGCCGTCACCCGCCGCGAGTCGACGAGCCTGACCAGCGTCGACTCGTTCGTGGACAGCCAGCGCCGGGTGCTGAACGCGGCCCTGGACGAGCTCGCGCCCACCAACCGGCAGCGCGCGGAGAAGTCCCTGAGCCTGCTCGACGCGGTGCACGAGCGCGCCGACAACCTGCGGGACGGGCTGGCGTGCGACAACGTCACCCCGGCCGGCACGGACGCGCTCGGCCCGAAGCTGGGCGCGTGCCGTACCGGCGCCTCGGACTCCTCGACGCTGGAGCACCAGGAAGGCAAGGCCGGGGACGAGAAGGCGGCGCCCTCGGACGGTCAGGACGCCAAGAAGTCCGCCAAGCCCAAGGTCAGCGAGGACCCGGCGACGGACCCCGGCACCACCACGACCGGTAAGGCCGAGGCGCCGGTGACCGGCGTCCCGTCGTCCGACTCCGTGGAGGACCCGGCGCCGCTCATCTCGGAGGACCCGGACAACCCGCCGACCGGCAAGGACAAGAGCCTGATCGGTGGCCTGCTGGACGGGATCTTCCACGGCGACTGAGCACGGCCGACCGAGCAAGGTGAACGTGGCGAGGGGCGGTGCCGACACGAAGTCGGGGCCGCCCCTCACTGCGTACTGTAGCGCCCTTCGTCGAGAGCCTCACCGGCCGAACGGGTCGGGCCGCTTCTCGAGCAGGGAGTAGAGCGTCGCCTGAATGGTCTCGCGGACCTGGTCGGCGAGATTGAAGACCACCATCGGATCGTCCGCGTACTCGGTGAGGTGCGCGGTCGGGATCGGCGGGCAGAACTCGATCAGCCACTTGCTGGGCAACGGCACCAGACCCAGCGGCCCGAGCCACGGGAACGTCGGCGTCACAGGGAAGTACGGGATGCCGAGCAACCGGGCCAGCGGCTTGAGGTCGGCCAGGATCGGATAGATCTCCTCGGCGCCGACGATCGCGACCGGGACGATCGGCGTACCGGTGCGCAGGGCCGCCGACACGAACCCGCCGCGGCCGAAACGCTGCAGCTTGTACCGCTCGGCGTAGCGCTTGCCGATGCCCTTGAAGCCCTCGGGGAAGACCCCGACCAGCTCGCCGCTGCTCATCAAGCGCTCGGCGTCGGGGTTGCACGCGACGGTCGCGCCGGCCTTGCGGGCCAGTTCGGACAGCACCGGCATGCGGAACACCAGGTCGGCACCGAGCAGCCGCAGGTGCCGGTCGCCCGGGTGCTTGTCGCGCAGGGCGGTGGTCAGCATCAGCGCGTCGAGCGCCAGCGTGCCGGAGTGGTTCCCCACGACCAGCCCGCCGCCGGTCTCGGGAACGTGCTCGACGCCGAAGACCTCGGTGCGGAACCAGTCGCGATACAGCACGCGCAGCATCGGGTGGAACACGGCGTCGGTCAGCTCGGGATCGAAGCCGAAGTCGTCGACCTCGTACGCGCCGGCCAGCCGCCGGCGCAGGAACGCGAGGCCTCGCGCGACCCGTTGATCCCATACGTCGACCGCATCCGCCGCGCCGGCCACCACCGGCTCGGACGGCACCGTTTCCCTCGGCACTGTCGGCTCGGGAGTCGCCGGGGTCTCGGCGCCGGTCTCGGCCGGATCGGTGTGAGCGACCGGGCGGCGGCGGTTCGCGGGCTTGCGGACCGGCGGGGTGGCCGTACCCTCGCCCGGCTCGTCGGATCCTGCCTCCGCCGCCTCGTGATGCTCGTGCTTCTCGGCGGCCGCGGCCGCGGCGGCCTGCGGACGGCGGCGGGGACGCCGGGCCGCCGGCGGCGGGTCCGGCATGGGGATGGGCCGCTTGCCGTTCACCGGCTTGGGCGGGGCCGGCTGGGGCAGCGTGAAGTCGGCGTGCCCCGGCAGCGCGGCGTGGTGCTCGTCCTGGCTCATGACATGACGGCCTTGTCGTCGACGGCGCCCGCTTCCCCGGCAGCGCCCGCTTCCCCGGCAGCGGCCGCGCGGACCCGGCGGATGCCCTGGAGAATGGCCTGCTCGGCAGCCGCGAGCCGGTCCGCGGTCAGCGACGACCCGTTGCGGTGCCCCTTGATGAAGTCGTCGAAGGCGGCGGCGGTGGTGCGCGGGGTGAACCCGAACTCCTTGACCAGCCTGGCGGTGTCCACCACCCGGCCGTGCACGAAGAGGTCGATCTGGTCGAGGCCGATCTCGCCCACGCCCAGGTTGCGGGCCAGCCCGGCGACCGTCGACAGGGCGCCTTCCGGCAGCGGCACGGCCACACGCCCGGCCCTGCGCACCGCCTGGGACAGGGCGAGCACGCCGGCACCGGCGACGTTGAAGGTTCCGGGGTGGTCCTCGACGACCGAGCGGTGCAGGATCTCCAAGGCGTCGTCCACGTGCACGAACTGGAGGCGGGCGTCACGACCCAGCACGGTCGGCACCACGGGCTGGGCGAAGTAGCGGGTCAGCGACGTCTCGGCGGTCTCGCTGAGGAACGGCGCGAAGCGCAGCACGGTGGCCGCCACCTCGGGGCGGCGCCGGCGGAAGCCGCGGACGTACCCCTCGATGTCGAGGATGTCGCGGGCGAAGGACCCGCGGGGCACGGCGCGGGGCTCGGTGTCCTCGGTGAACACGGCCGGGTCGCGGAACGAGGCGCCGTACGCGGCCGTGGACGAGCGCACCACCAGCTTGCGCAGCCGGCGGGCGCCCTGGGCGGCCGCGAGCAGCTGCATCGTGCCGATGACGTTCTGCTCTTTCATCGCCGCCCGGCCGCCGTGATGCGGGTCGGGCGCGCCCGTTACCGCGAGGTGCACGACGGCCTCGGCGTCCAGCTCGGCGAGGGCGCCGGTGGCCGCACGCGCGTCGGCCCGGATCTGCTCGACGTCCGTCAGCAGGGCCGCGAGGGCCGGTGGCGGGTCGTGCGGATCCAGGCCGATGACCCGCTCGATCCGGGGGTCGGCGGCGAGCCGGGACGCCACCCGGGCGCCGAGGAAGCGGCTGACCCCGGTGACCACGACGACCCGCGGCGGGGCCGCGACTTCAGACGACACCACGGGCGCGCCTCTCACGTGCGGCTTCTTCGAAGGCAAGTGCGGTGGCCGGGTCGAGGACCCGGCCGGGCGTCACTTGCCGAGACGGCGACGCTGGACGCGGGTCTTGCGCAGCAGCTTACGGTGCTTCTTCTTCGCCATACGCTTGCGGCGCTTCTTGACCACGGAACCCATACGTCATGCCTCTCGAAACCATGTGGGCCGGCCGTGACGCGCAGGGGCACGCCGACCGGACTGACAGCGGTCTGCCCCTCGGCCGCGGCGCGAGAACGCACGCGGGTATCACGGGGCGAACCGCTCCAGCGTAGCGGCCCGGCCTGTGCGAGACCAACACGGCCCCTCGCCAGAAGCGTCCGGGCCCGCGGGTCGTCAGGCGGTCTGGGAGAAGGCCCCTCGCAGGTACGTGTGCACGGCGTGCTCGGGCACCCGGAACGAGCGACCCACCCGGACGGCGCTCAGGTCGCCACCGTGCACCAGCCGGTAGACGGTCATCTTGGAGACCCGCATGAGCGCGGCCACCTCGGCCACGGTCAGGAAGCGCACCTCGGCCAGGCGTTCCTCGGCTTGGGCTGGACCCGTCATCTCCTCGCACCGATCCTTTCGCAGGCGCCTCCGCCACGGCCGGACAGGCCTTGCGCCGCGGCGGACTGGCGCGCGTGTCATCAGTACGGTATCGAGACGGCTGTTACGAGCGCGATGCGTTCCGTGAAATGACCACAAAAAGTCAAGCCGACACGCGGGTTTTATCCCGAAAGGTGACTTACTTCTTGCTGGTGAGCGCTTTGCCGAAGAAAGCGACGTTCGCCGGACGCTCCGCGAGGCGGCGCATCAGGTAGCCGTACCACTGGTCGCCGTAGGGGACGTAGACGCGCACGGTGTGCCCGGCGCCTGCCAGCCGCGCCTGCTCCTCGGGGCGGACCCCGTAGAGCATCTGGAACTCGAACTGGTCGGACCGCCGGTCGAACCAGCGCGCCCGGTCCTCGGCGATGGCGATCAGCCGCGGATCGTGCGTCGCGATCATCGGGTAGCCCTCGCCGGACATCAGGATGTTGAGGCACCGCACGTACGCCTTGTCGACGTCCAGCGTCGACTGGTACGCGACCGACTCCGGCTCCGAATACGCCCCCTTGCAGAGCCGCACCCGCGACCCGGCGGTGGCCAGCTCCCGGCAGTCCCCCTCGGTCCGGCGCAGGTACGCCTGCAGCACGGCACCGGTGTCCGGGTAGTCCTTGCGCAGCTCCGCGAGGATCTCGAGCGTCGAGTCCGTCGTGGTGTGGTCCTCGGCGTCCAGCGTCACGGTGGTGCCCGCCTCGGCCGCCGCCGCGCAGACCGCGTGCGCGTGGTCGTACGCCATCCGATCGTCGATCTTCTGGCCGATCGCGGAGAGCTTGAGGCTGACCTCGGCCGCCGGTGTCAGCCCCGCGTCCCGGAGCCGGCCGAGCAGCGTCAGGTACTGGTCCTTCGTGGCGATCGCCTGCTCCGCCGTCGTGGTGTCCTCGCCGAGGTAGTCCAGGCTGATCGCGAGCCCGTCGTCGGCCAGCTCGCGGCTCGCCCGCAGGGCGTCCGTGACGCCGTCGCCGGCCACGAACCGCTTGACGATCCCCCGGGTCACGGGGGCGGAGGAGATCAGCCGCTCCATCCGGGACGACCCGGCGGCGGCGAGAAAGACGGAACGGAGCATGAGGCGAGCGTATCGCCCGCGAGCAGCCCGGTCGCGGCAGAGCCGCCACCGGCCGCACCAGGCCCGGGAACCATGTTCGTGCGGGACAGGTGAGGTTACCGTTGTCGGGTGAACTTCGATGCGTACGCGCGCACAGCAGTGGAGCTGGTCAACGCGGGCCTCGGCGACCTCGACGGGTTGAAGGCGCTGTTCGGCGACGAGCTCGCCTGGATGAGCGACGAGGTCACGGAGAAGGACCTGGCGGTCTTCCGCCGGGCTCAACGCCGGCTGCGCGACGTCTTCGAGTACGGCACCTCGGGCCGCGACGCCGACGCGGTGACCGAGCTGAACGCGCTCCTCGAGGCGTACCCGGTGCAGCCGCGCATCTCGGGCCACGACGCGAGTGACTGGCACATGCACGTGACCAGCCGGGGTGCCTCCGTGAGCGCCGAGTTCCTGGCCGGCGCGGCGTGGGGCCTGTCGGTGTGGCTGTGCGAGTACGGCAGCGCCCGGTTCGGCATCTGTGCGGACGAGCGGTGCGGCAACGTCTACCTGGACACGTCGTCCAACAACTGCCGCCGCTTCTGCTCCGAGCGCTGCGCGACCCGCTCGCACGTCGCGGCCCACCGGGCCCGCAAGCGCGCCGCCACGCTCACGCCTGCCTGATCACGGTCGGCCGCGCGCCGGCCTGATCACCCGCCGGCCTCACGCCCGCGTGACCGCCGGCGTCTGGGACTCCGCCGGGGCGAGGTGACGGCGGGCGAACTCGAGCGACTCCCGCAGGTCCTGCACCCGCACGTCGCGGCTGGTCACCTTGCGGGTGGAGACCTCCAGCGCCACCGAGCCGCGGAAGCCGCTGCTCGACAGCGACCGCAGCAGCTCCGCACACGGCTGGTTGCCCCGGCCCGGCACGAGGTGCTCGTCGCGTCCCTCGCCGGTGCCGTCGCCGAGGTGGACGTGCTTGAGCCCGGACCCCATGCGCGCGGCCATCTCCAGCGAGTCCATCCGCGCCGCCGCGCAGTGCGAGATGTCCAGCGTGTAGGCGTCGTAGCCGGTCTCGGTCGGGTCCCACCCCGGCACGTACGGCACGAAGTTCCGGCCGGCCATGCGTACGGGATACATGTTCTCGATCGCGAAGGTCGTGTCCGGGTGCCGGGCCTGCACCTTCGCCAGCCCGGCCGCGAAGTTGCGCGCGTAGTCGCGCTGCCACGTGAACGGCGGGTGCACGACCACGGTCGGCGCCCCGAGCGTCTCGGCGAGCTGGGCGGCCCGGGACAGCCGCTCCCACGGGTCCGGGCTCCACACCCGCTGGGTGACCAGCAGGCACGGCGCGTGCACGGAGAGCACCGGCACGCCGTAGTGTCGGGCCAGCCCCTCGAGGGCGCCGGCGTCCTGGCTGACGGCATCCGTCCAGACCATGACCTCGACACCGTCGTAGCCCACCGTCGCCGCCATCTCGAACGCGGCCGCGGTCGGCTCGGGGAAGACGGAAGAGCTGGACAGGAGTACGGGGACGCGGGAAGTCACGCGTCAAGGGTAGACCCGTCGGGCGCGCCTGCCAGTTCCTCGGTCGGTATACATGGGGGCAAACCCGGCCCGCTGCACGCGGGTGCGCGGGTGGCACGCGTACGCTGTCGCAGTGAGTCGCCGCACCCAGCTCCGCATCGTGATGGACGACGCGGCAGCCGCCCGCGCCCGCGAGGTGGACCTCGACTTCCCTCGCGAGTGGATCGAGTTCACCGACCCCGCCGACGAGCAGCACGTCGTCCGCGCCGACCTGACCTGGCTGCTGTCCCGGTGGACCTGCGTGTTCGGTTCCGCCTGCCACGGCATCATCGCCGGTCGCGCGCAGGAGGGCTGCTGCTCGCACGGCGCCTTCTTCACCGACGCCGACGACGAGAACAGGACCAAGCGTGCGGCGGCCCGGCTGACGCCCGAGAACTGGCAGCACTACCGTCGCGGTTTCAAGAACTACACCGAGATGGACACCGTCGACGGCTCGAAGCCGGCCCGGCGTACGGCCACCCAGGCGGGCGACGGCCCCTGCGTGTTCCTCAACGACGCCGACTTCCCGGGCGGCGGCGGCTGCGCCCTGCACGCCCAGGCCCTGCGCGACGGCGTGCACCCACTCACCTACAAGCCGGACGTCTGCTGGCAGCTCCCCGTACGCCGCGAACAGGACTGGTCGAAGCGCCCCGACGGCACCAAGTACCTGCTGTCCACGCTGACCGAGTTCGACCGCCGCGGCTGGGGACCGGGCGGTCACGACCTCGACTGGTGGTGCACCTCGTCCCCGGACGCGCACGTGGGCACCGAACCCATGTACAAGTCCTACGGCCCCGAGCTGGCCGCCCTCATCGGCCAGGAGGCCTACACCGAGCTGGCCCGCCTCTGCGACCAGCGCGTCGCCTCGGCGATGGTCGCTCCGCACCCCGCGACAGTCGCCGCCCAGGCCTCAGCGGCCCCGAAGAAGCGCGGCGGCCGCGAACCCGCCGCCCCACCCCGCTCCTGAAGCCCCTCACGGCTCGAACTTGTACCCCAGACCACGCACCGTGACGATGTAGCGCGGAGCGCTGGGCTCGGGTTCGACCTTGGAACGCAACCGCTTCACGTGCACGTCGAGCGTCTTGGTGTCGCCGACGTAGTCCGCACCCCAGACCCGGTCGATGAGCTGGCCCCGGGTCAGCACCCGCCCGGCGTTCCGCAGCAGCAGCTCGAGCAGCTCGAACTCCTTGAGCGGCAGCTGGACACCCGCTCCGTCGACCGTGACCACGTGGCGCTCCACGTCCATCCGCACCGGGCCCGCCGCCAGCGTGGGCGTCGTCTCCTCGGCCGCCTCCGCGCCCTGACGGCGCAGCACGGCCCGGATGCGCGCGACCAGCTCGCGCGGCGAGTACGGCTTGGTGACGTAGTCGTCCGCCCCGATCTCGAGCCCGACGACCTTGTCGATCTCGCTGTCCCGGGCGGTCACCATGATGATCGGTACGGCGGAGCGCTGCCGCAGCTGCCGGCACACCTCGGTGCCGGACATCTCGGGCAGCATGAGGTCGAGCAGGACGATGTCGGCGCCGGTCCGGTCGAACTGCGTCAGCGCCGAGGTGCCGGTCGGGGCGACCGAGACCTCGAAGCCCTCCTTGCGGAGCATGTACGACAGGGCGTCGGAGAACGACTCCTCATCCTCGACCACGAGCACGCGAGCCAATGGGGGTTCCTTTCCTACTCCGCCGGCCGTCAGGCCGAGGGGAGCCCGGCCGCGCCGGACTCGATCTCAATCGCAGCCGGTAACGGCAGCGGGGATTCCGGGGGTCGCGCCGGTAGGCGCAGGGTGAACGTAGATCCACCACCGAGGGTGCTGGACACGTCGACGCGGCCACCGTGGTTGGTGGCGATGTGCTTGACGATCGCCAGGCCCAGGCCGGTGCCGCCGGTGGAGCGGGAGCGCGCCTGGTCGGCGCGGTAGAAGCGCTCGAAGATGCGGTCGACGTCATGCGGGGCGATGCCGATGCCCTGGTCCGCGACGTCGATCTCGACCCACTCCTCGTCCTGGCGCATGCTGAGCAGCACCCGGGTGTCCTCCCCCGAGTAGGCGATCGCGTTCTCGACGAGGTTGGTGACCGCGGTGGCGATCTGGGTGTCGCTGCCGTAGACGGTCGCGCCCTTGGGGCCGGTGTAGGCCACCTCGATGCCCTTGGCCGCGGCCGTGGTGCGGGTGCGGTCGACGACCTCGGCGAACACCCAGTCCAGGGCGACCGGCTCCGGAGTCGGCAGCGGTTCCGCGCCCTGCAGCCGGGTCAGCTCGAGCAGCTCGTTGACGAGCCGGCCCATCCGCGCGGACTCGTGGTGGATGCGCTCGGCGAACCGCCGCGCCGCGACGAGGTCCTCCGATCGCTCCTCCAGCGCCGTCTCGGGCAGCTCAGTGGCGTCGAGCAGCGCCTCAGCGAGCAGCTGCAGCGCGCCGATCGGGGTCTTGAGCTCGTGGCTCACGTTGGCGACGAAGTCCCGGCGGACCCGGGCCAGTCGGTGCGACTCGGTGACATCGGCGGCCTCGACGGCGACGTGGGTGGCGTTGAGGGCCACCGCGCGCAGGTGCAGGCCGAGCGGGGCCGGGGCGTTGCCGGCCCGGCCGCGGGGCAGGTCCAGCTCGACCTCCCGGCGTACGCCGGTGCGCCGCACCTGGCCGGCGAGCGTACGCAGGATCGGGTGCGCCGCGATGGTGCCGGGGGCGCCGCCGGAGCGCAGCAGCCCCATGGCGCGCGCGGAGGGGTTGACGAGCACGGGGTTGTCCTCGGCGTCGAGCACGACCACGCCCACCCGCAGCGAGTCGAGGCTCTTGCGGCCCAGGCCCTTGAGCCCGTGCTTGCCGCTCGGCTCCTCGTCGATGTCGATCTTCCGTCCTCCCTCGCTCGCACCGGTCGGCGGACCGGCCACCGGCACCGCCGGGCCCGGCCTGCGGGTACGCGCCAGCAGCCACCCGGCCGCCACGCCCACCAGGAGCGCGACGATCGGGAGGGCTATGACGTACACCGTGTCCACGCAGCGATCGTAGGGTCATTGTTTACCTGGGCCGTACGGATAATCGGACAAATCCGGCGCGCTTCGAAGAATGTTCACCACCCGGCCCGGCGTCGTTCACCGCCGTTCATGTCCAGGCCGCCGAGCCCTCCTAGCGTGGCCCCTGCAAGCCCCGCTCACCCCGGCCGCCGACCCCGGTCGGCCGGCCACGAAACCCCAGGACGAGATCATGCGCGAGGAGTTCCAGGCCGACCTCCACGAGGTCAGTCGCCTGCTGGTCACGATGGCGGAGGCGGTGCGCGCCGCGTTGCGCAAGGCGACCACCGCGCTGCTGACCGCCGACCGGGAGGCCGCCGAGTCCGTCGTGGCCCGCGACGCGGAGATCGACGAGATCTACCGCCAGGTCGAGACGAAGGTGGCCGACACCATCGCCCGGCAGGCCCCGGTCGCCTCCGACCTGCGGATGGTGATCACGGCCCTGCACATCTCCGCGGACCTCGAGCGGATGGGCGACCTGGCCGAGCACGTCGCCAAGACCGCGCTGCGCCGGCACCCGTCCCCGGCCGTACCGGCCGAGCTGCGCCCGGTCTTCCGGCAGATGGCGGAGGTGGCCGACCGGATGGCCGACAAGATCACCACGGTCCTCGCCAACCCCGACGCCCAGCTGGCGGCGGAGCTGGAGAAGGACGACGACGCCATGGACGACCTCGAGCGTGACCTGTTCAAGGTCCTGCTCCACGACGACTGGCCCTACGGCGCCGAGACGGCCATCGACGGCGCGCTGCTCGGCCGCTTCTACGAGCGCTACGCCGACCACGCCGTCAACTCCGGCGAGCAGATGATCTACCTGATCACCGGCCGCCCGGTGAACCAGGACTGATCCACCGAACACCACAGCCGGGATGCCACGGAGGCATCCCGGCTGTTGTCACTGCAGGACTTCAGCGCCCCTGGTTGGCGACGGCCGCAGCCGCCTCCTTGGCGAGCTCGGGGTCGAGGTAGGCGCCGCCGGCGGTGACCGGGCGCAGCGAGTCGTCCAGGTCGTAGCGCAGCGGGATGCCGGTCGGGATGTTGAGCTTTGCGATCGCCTCGTCGGAGATCTGGTCGAGGTGCTTCACGATCGCGCGCAGCGAGTTGCCGTGCGCCGCCACCAGCACGGTCTTGCCCGCGCGCAGGTCCGGGACGATCGCGTCGTACCAGTACGGCAGGGCACGCAGCAGCACGTCCTTCAGGCACTCGGAGCGCGGCTTCAGCTCCGGCGGCAGCGCCGCGTAACGCGGGTCGTTGAACTGCGAGTACTCGTCATTGTCCTCGATCGGCGGCGGCGGCACGTCGTACGAGCGGCGCCAGAGCATGAACTGCTCCTCGCCGTACGTCTCGAGGGTCTGCTTCTTGTCCTTGCCCTGCAGCGCGCCGTAGTGGCGCTCGTTGAGCCGCCAGTGGCGCTTGACCGGGATCCAGTGCCGGTCGGCGGTGTGCAGGGCGATCTCGCTGGTCCGGATGGCGCGGCGCAGCACGCTGGTGTGCACGACGTCGGGCAGCAGCCCGTGCTCCTTCAGCAGTTCGCCGCCCCGGCGGGCCTCGGTCTCACCCTTGGCGTTCAGGTCGACGTCGACCCAGCCGGTGAAGAGGTTCTTGGCGTTCCACTCGCTCTCGCCGTGGCGCAGCAGCACAAGGGTCCCAGTCATGACCTCCATCCTGCCGCAGCCCGCAGGGCTTCGTGCGCCGACCCTCAGTGGCGACCACCACGTGGAAACCGGGCTGCACGGACGCTCGTCGATCACTAGGTTGTAAGTCCAGGGACGTCAAGCGGTACTTACACGGGGGTGCGAGCGTGCGCGGATGGTTGCGGGAGGCGGCGGGCGGGCTGCCCCGGCACTTCTGGTTCCTCTGGACCGGGACACTGATCAACCGGCTGGGTTCCTTCGTCGTCATCTACCTGGCCATCTACCTCACCCAGGACCTGCACTTCTCGCAGAGCCAGGCGGGCGTGGTGCTGGGGGCGTACGGCGTCGGCGGCGCGGTCGGGACCATGGGCGGCGGCGTGCTCACCGACCGCTGGGGCCGGCGTCCCACGATGCTGACCGCTCAGTTCGGTTCCGCCGCCGTGATGCTCACGCTCGGTTTCGCCCAGGGGTTCGGGCAGCTGGTCGCCGGCGCCTGCCTGCTGGGCGTCTTCGCCGAGGCGGTCCGGCCGGCGTTCCAGGCGATGATGGTCGACGTGGTCCCGGACCGGGACCGGATCCGCGCCTACTCGCTCAACTACTGGGCGATCAACCTGGGCTTCGCCGGCGCGGCGATCCTGGCCGGCCTGGCCGCCCAGTTCGACTACCTGCTGCTGTTCGTCGTCGACGCGGGCACCACCGCGATCACCGCCCTGATCACGCTGGTCTTCCTGGCCGAGACGCGGCCGGCGCGGGTCGCCGCACGCCGGGCGCGCGGCGGGCCGGGGCTGGGCACGGTGTTCCGCGACCGGGTCTTCCTGGCCTTCCTGGGCCTGAACTTCCTGATCGTCCTGGTGATCATGCAGCACATGTCGACGCTGCCGATCGCGATGAGCGCGGACGGTCTGAGCCCGGCCACGTTCGGCTGGGTGATCGCGGTGAACGGGCTCATGATCGTCGCCGGCCAGCTCTTCGTCCCGAGGCTGATCGACGGCCACAACCGGTCTCGGGTGCTGGCCCTCGCCACGGTCATCCTGGGCGCCGGCTTCGGGCTCACCGCCTTCGCGGGTACGCCCGCCTTCTACGCGGTCACGGTGGTGATCTGGACGCTCGGCGAGATGCTGCAGAGCCCGTCCAACTCGGCGCTGGTGGCGGAGCTGTCGCCGTCCCTGCTGCGAGGGCGCTACCAGGGCGTCAACTCGCTGTCCTGGTCGGCCGGCTCGGCCCTGGCCCCGGTGATCGGCGGCTTCGTGCAGCAGCACGCGGGCAGCGCGGCACTGTGGCTGAGCTGCGCGGTGGTCGCGGCCCTGGTGGCCGCCGGTCAGGTGATGTCGGGCCCGGCCAGGGAACGCCGCGCCGCGGAGCTCCGCGTGTCGGAACACGGTCCGCTCAACCCTTCCCCGGCCGCGACGGAGACACTGCACGAAGAAGACGTCACACCACCCCGCCAGGCACCCTTGGGGGCCGCAATTGGCCTTCCGGGCGAGTGAAGGCTCATCCGTGAGGGTGGAGTTGCCTTGTGTGACGGTTCCGACAGATGGCAGTCAGCCAACTGGCTTGTAAGCCTTGACGCCCCCAACTAGCGTGGTCGATGGACGCCGAGCCGTCAGTTCGGGGAACGGGTCGACCCTCCGGGGTCGCCGCGGATCGGCGTTCGGGGACGGGTGGCATCAGCCGTTGGGGGACGGCGCGACCCGAGACCGGCGGTTAGTGCGGGCGACGCCTATGGGGATGGGTGTCGCCCGCCGCCGCCGGCGCCGACCCTCTTCTCACTCTTCTCTCCCGGGCCGGGCCCGCGGCCAGGTGCAGCAATGCGCCCACGGCGCCGACGGCGGCCACGATGAGCCAGTGCCCCTCGCCGAAGATCTGCAGGCCGGCCCCGCCCAGTGCCGGGGCCAGGAACGAAGCCGCCGGGAACGTGAGGAAGAACACCGCCTGGTAGCGCCCCCGCAGCTCCACCGGCGCCAGCTCGGAGTTGATCTCCGCGTTGGGCGGGGCGGCCAGCATCGACCCGACGGTCCACACCCCGGCGGCCACCAGATATGCCGGCAGGCGGTCCGCCACGGCCAGCGCCGCGAACCCGGCCGCCATCACCGCGAGGGCGACGGCCAGCACCCGGTCCTTGCGGTGCCGGTCGATCAACCTGGGCACGAACAGCTGCCCCGCCACGATGAGCAGCCCGCTGAGCGCGGTCAGCAGGCCGTAGTCCGACGGGTCCAGGCCGTCGTCGCGCATGGCGAGCGGCACGATGGTGTTGGTCTGGCTGTAGAGCAGCGCCTGCAGCAGCGTCAGCCCGACGAAGGCGAGGAAGATCCGGTCGGTCAGCGCGGTGCGCATGCCACCCGCGGCCGGTTCCGCGACGATGGTCCGCCGCCGGGTCTCCGGCACCTTCCAGGCGATCAGTACGCCGGTGAGCAGCG
The DNA here is from genome assembly GCF_040676695.1 of Actinoplanes sp. NPDC049548. Taxonomy (NCBI): domain Bacteria; kingdom Bacillati; phylum Actinomycetota; class Actinomycetes; order Micromonosporales; family Micromonosporaceae; genus Actinoplanes; species Actinoplanes sp. NPDC049548. Next base: position 379,782 of record NZ_JBFAPM010000001.1, on the reverse strand, counting down.
TCGACGCCCCGTCGATGAGGAACAGGCCGAGGTAGCTCCACTCGGCGAGCACCCCGGCGAGCAGGGAGGCACCCGCCATACCGAGGTTGAACGCCCAGAACTGCAGGTTGAAGGCGCGTGACCGCTTCTCCGCGGGAACCACGTCGATGATGGCCGCGACGAACGCGGGGCTCGGCATGGCCTGGGCGAGGCCGAGCAGCAGGGCGAGCGCCGCGATCACCCGCAGGTTCGAGGTGAGCGCCAGGGCGACCAGCAGCGCCGCGGTGGCGAAGTGGGAGGCCAGCAGCGTGGACCGCCGCCCCCAGCGGTCGGTGAGCACGCCGCCGAGCAGGGTGCCGGCCACGCCGCCGATGCCGTACCCGCCGACGATCAGGCCGGCCAGCGCCGCGGAGGCGCCGCGCTGGGCGGTGAGGTAGAGCGACAGGAAGAGGACCGCGAAGCCGCCGACCCTGTTGATCAGGAGACCGGTCCACAGATACCAGTACGTGGTGGGCAGTCCTCCGACAGCATCCGCCCACCACGCGTACGCCTTCCGCACCCGGCCTCCAACTGGCAACGCACTTAACTAATGCGCTCCCACGTTAGCTCCAGCCTCAGCCGGCGTCCGGTCGCGTGGCCGGGTCGGCGAAGTGCGCGAAGGCCTGCAGGTTGGCCAGGGACTCGCCGCGTTTGACCCGCCAGTCCCATTCGCGGCGGATGGCCGTACCGAAACCGATCTCCAACATCGAGTCGAACGACTCGTCGGCGTACGTCAGGACCGCGCCGAGCAGCCGGTCGAGCTCGTCCTCGTCGAGGCCCTTGAGGCTCACCCGGCCGGTCAGGTAGACGTCCCCGGCCTGGTCGATGGAGAAGGCGACGCCGTACATGCGCGCGTTGCGGCGCAGCAGCCAGGCCCACAGCTCCTCGTGCTTCTCGTCGGGGTGGCGCATGACGAACGCCTCGATCCGCAGGGCGTGCTCGCCGACGATCAGGTTGCAGGCGGTCTTGAGCTTGTGCGTGCCGGGCATCGTGACGACCCACGAGGACTCGCCGGTGGACTCGCAGGGCAGCTCGCGCTCCGCGCACACGCGCTCGATCAGGGCGCCGATGTCGTTCACCACGAGAAGGAGCCTGCCAGACGGGCGGCGATGAGCGCGCGGTGCTCCGACACCGCCTCGCGATAGACGCGCAGCAGTCCTTGCGCCGTACGGTCCCAGGAGAAGTGCGAAGCGTGCCGCACCGCCCCGATCGACAGCCACAGCCGCCGGCCGGGAGCGGCCAGCAGCCCGCCGAGCACGCCCGCCCAGTCCCGGGGGTCGTGCCCGTCGACGAGGGCGCCGCTGACGCCGTCGACGACCGCGGTGACCAGGCCACCGACCGCCGCCGCGACCACCGGCGTGCCGCACGCCTGCGCCTCCACGGCGACCAGGCCGAACGACTCGTTGTGCGACGGGACCGCCACCAGGTCCGCGGACCGGTACAGCGCGGCCAGCGCATCGCCGGTCTGCGGCGGCAGAAACCGGATCTTGTGCGCGACGCCGAGCGAGGCGGCGAGCTCGATGAGCGAGGTGGGCCGGTCGAGGCCGCTGCCGCTCGGCCCGCCGCAGATGACGACGGTGACGTCGGCGTCCCGCAGCGGCTCCTCGGCCAGCGCCCGGATCAGCACGTCGGGTCCCTTGAGCGGCTGGATGCGGCCGACGAAGGCGATCACCCCGCCGTGCTCGGGCAGCCCGAGACGGCGGCGGTCGGCCGCCTGGCTGTCACCGGGTCGAAACCGGCCGAGGTCGACGCCGGGCTGCACCACGCTGACCCGGGTGGGGTCGGCGTCGTAGCAGGAGACCAGGTCCTGCGCCTCGAACCGGGTGTTGGCCACCAGCCGGTCCGACTCGGCGATCACCTGCTCCTCGCCGATGACCCGGGCCTTGGGCTCCGGACGGTCGCCGGCGGCGATGAACCTGTTCTTGACCTTGGCCAGGGTGTGCGCGGTGTGCACGTGCGGCACCCCCCAGCGCTCCCGGGCCAGCCAGCCGACCTGCCCCGACATCCAGTAGTGCGAGTGGATCAGGTCGTAGTGACCGGGTGGGTGCGCCGCCTCGGCCCGCAGGACACCGTTGGTGAACGCGCAGAGCTGGGACGGGAGCTCTTCCTTCGACAGGCCTTCGAACGGCCCGGCCGTGATGTGCCGCACACTGACACCGGGTGCCATCTCGACGACCGGGGGCAGCTCGCTCGAGGTGGCCCGGGTGAAGATCTCCACCTCGACACCGAGCTGGGCGAGCCGCTTCGACACCTCGACGATGTAGACGTTCATGCCGCCGGCGTCGCCCGTACCCGGTTGCTCGAGGGGCGACGTGTGCACCGAGAGGGTGGCGATGCGTCGGGGAGTCGGCCAATGGCCCGCGGCCCGCGGATCAACCACGTCGTGTCCTCTCGAAAGCTTTGTTACGCCATCGTTCATCTTCCCCATCCCACGGTGCTGAACCCACTCCCAGGCGGTCCGGGGTGACACACGTCATGAGGCAGGATCGAGGCATGGTGCAGAAGAAGATCGCCGTCGTCACCGGCGCGTCCAGCGGCATCGGCGCGGCGACCGCCCGCCGCCTGGTCGCCGAGGGTTTCCATGTCGTCGCCGCGGCCCGCCGCGCGGACCGGCTGGAGGCATTCGTCAAGGAGGTCGGTGACGCCTCCGCAACGGCCGTGGCCTGCGACGTCACCTCCGACGAGTCGGTGGCCGAGCTGGCCGCCGCCGCGGCCGGGCTGGACGGGAGCGTCACGCTGCTGGTCAACAACGCCGGTGGGGCGCGCGGGATGGACCCGGTCGCCGCCGGGTCCGTCGACGACTGGCAGTGGATGTACGACGTCAACGTGCTCGGCACCCTGCGCGTCACCAAGGCCCTGCTCCCCGCCCTCGAGGCGAGCGGCGCCGGCACCGTGGTGACGGTCGGCTCCACCGCCGCGTTCACGGTCTACGAGGGCGGCGCCGGCTACACGGCCGCCAAGCACGCCCAGACCGCGCTCGTCGGCACGCTGCGCCTCGAGCTGGCGGGCAAGCCCGTACGCGTCATCGAGATCGACCCGGGCATGGTGCACACCGACGAGTTCTCGCTGAACCGCTTCGGCGACGCGGACCGGGCCGCGGCCGTCTACGCCGGCGTCAAGGAGCCGCTGGTCGCCGACGACATCGCGGACTGCATCGCGTGGACCGCCACCCGCCCGCAGCACGTCAACGTCGACCGGCTGGTGGTCCGCCCGATCGCGCAGGCCGCCCAGCACAAGGTCGTCCGCGAGCAGAGCTGATGACCAAACCGCTCGGGGCCGTCACGCGGGGGACCACCAACCCCAATCGGCTGCGCCGGGTGGACAAGTTCATCGCGTACCGGTGCGGGGATCTGCTGGCCGCCGCGGAGGCGCCGCTGGTGGTCGACCTGGGTTACGGCGCGACGCCGATCACGGCGATCGAGCTGCGGGCCCGGCTGGCCACGGCGGTCCGCCCGGACGTGGCGGTGGTCGGCCTCGAGATCGATCCGGTACGCGTGACCGCCGCGCAGCCGTACGCCGACCCGCCCCTGCTGCAGTTCCGCCGCGGTGGCTTCGAGCTGGTCGGCCTGCGCCCGCACGTGGTCCGCGCGTTCAACGTCCTCCGCCAGTACGCCGAGGACGAGGTCGCCGCGGCCTGGCGGACGATGACCGCCACGGGCGCGGTGCTGGTCGAGGGCACCTGTGACGAGCTGGGCCGGATCGCCACCTGGGCGGTGGTCGAGGCGGGCACGCCCCTGACCCTCACCCTGTCGGCGCGACTGTCCGACCTGGACCATCCGGCGACGTTCGCGGAGCGGCTGCCGAAGGCGCTGATCCACCACAACGTGCCCGGTCATCCGGTGCACGACCTGCTCGCGCAGCTCGGTGCGGCGTGGGAGGCGAGCGCCACCCCGTTCGGCCCGCGGCAGCGCTGGCTCGCGACCGTCGAGCGGTTCCGGTCGTCGTGGCCGGTGCTGGACGGGTCCGCGCGCTGGCGCCGCGGCGAGCTGAGCGTGCCCTGGCCGGCATGACGAACGGGCCGGCCTCCATGCGGAGACCGGCCCGTTCCTCGGGGGGCGAACAGCGCCTTACTTGGTGATGGTCACGTCGAACATCGGGTCGGCGGCGACCTTCTTGAACGCGGCCAGGGCGGAGGCGGTGGAGTCGACCGAGATGTCGCGGTCACCCTCGTCGTCGTTCTTGGTGTCGAAGTAGACGACGGCCTTCACCTGCGGGTGCGCCTTCAGCTCCGGGATCACGGTGTTGAACGCCGGCGCCTTGTCCACGATGGTCTTCGTGCGGTGGTACATGCCCCACTCCGCGACCATGATCGGCTTGCTCGGGTGGTTGGTGACCGACCAGTCGTACCAGCCGAGACCGCCGGTGGACGGCTTGCGGTCGAGGATGTCGCCCATGTCGCCGTAGTGGTAGTAGCCCTTCTCGACGCTGACGTACGAGTCCAGGCCGATCCAGTCGACGACGTCGTCACCCGGGTAGAGGTCCTTCCACCACGACTGCGCCATCCACTTCTCGTTACCCATGTACGCGATCACGTTGATGGCGTTGGTGACGCCGTTGGCCCGCAGCCGGTTGATGACGTAGCGGTACATCGCGGCGTAGTCCTTGGCGGTCATGCCCGAGCCGGCCGTGTTGTTGACGTCGTTCTCCGGCTCGTGGTGCAGGGCGAGGAAGAACTTCTGGTTGTAGGTCTTCTTCACGTACGCCGACCACGCGTCGATCCGCGCGTCCTGGCCACCGGCGGCGACCTTGGCCCACGTGGTGCCGTACGCGACCTTCCAGTTCAGCAGCAGCACCCGCGGGTGGGCCGGGTCCTGGGTCATCGCGATCTCGGACTTGGTCGGGAACAGCTCGTTGCCCTTGTGGTAGGTGTGGAAGATCGACGCGGTCCGGCCGGTGGTGGCCTCCCACTCCTTCAGCGCCTGGTCACGCGGGGTGTCGGTGAAGCCGCCGGCCGCCGCGCCCCAGAGCACGCCGCAGGACGGCACGAGCAGCGCGTCGGTGGCGCAGCCGGTCGCCGGGGCCGTCGTGGTGGGCGGCACCGTGGTCGGCGGGGTCGTCGTGGGAGCCGTCGTCGGCGGGGTCGTCGTGGGAGCCGTCGTGGGCGGCACCGTCGTGGGAGCGGTGGTCGGCGGCACGGTGGTCGGAGCCGTCGTCGGCGGCACCGTCGTCGGCGCGGTGGTGGGCGCCGTCGTGACCGGGGTCTTGGTGGGGGCGGTCGTCGGCGCCGTGGTGGGCGTGGCGGCCTTCTTCACGACGGTCAGCAGCAGCTCGGGGCCGCCACCGGTGGCGTCGCCGTACTCCAGCGAGCGCATCCGCGTGACGCCGGTCGTGGCCGCCGACTTGAGCGCGAAGGCGTACGTGCCGGACTTGCTGACCACCTTGGACAGGTCGAACACGAGGGTCGTGTCGGTCACCTTGGGCAGAAGCGAGGCGATCGCCTTGCCGGGGACCGGGGCGTTCGCCGCGGTGAGGGTCTTCTCGGACCACGCGGTGGTGACCGGGTGGACGCTCAGCGTCGCGGCCATCGGCTTGCTGTCCAGCGGCAGCCGCAGCTCGGCCCGGGTCACCGTGGAGCCCGCCGCGAGCTTCGGAGCGAACTTGAGGTACGAGAACCGGGTCTCGCCGCCGTCCTTGCCGACGACCAGCTTGTCCGCCTGGCCGAAGTTGGCGGTCCGGCGCGTGCTCGACGTGTACGAGTCGTCGGTGCTGAAGACGCTCACGGTCGAAGTGGTCGTCGCGGCGTTCGCGGTGCCCGCCAGCGCGAAGCCCGCGCCCACGGCGACCACGCCTGTCACGGCTACGCCGATCATCCCCCGCCTGGCAGTCACGTCGAGTCCCCCTGTATGTCAATGAATCGCTGTCTGACATCCAGGTTCGACAGGGGCGGGTGCTGCTCCGGCTTGCGTTCGGGTGCAGCCCAGGTGCCGCTCCACCGGGCGGGGACCAGGCGGCACAGGGCGTACCGAATGAAGGGCTTTTCGGCCGGAGTCCCGGCGCGGAGCGGACAGACGAAAGCGCCGCCGGACTATGGTCCGGCGGCGCTCGGCGGGTGGTGCGGGTCGGTCAGCTGGTGGGTGCCTTCTCGGCCAGGATCAGCCGCAGCGCGTCGAGCAGCACGTCCGAGGTGAACGGCTTCTTCACGAGCAGCGAGTCCTCGGCGATCAGGCCCTTGGTGACGGCGATGTCCTTGGGCAGACCGGAGATGTAGACGACGCCCATGTCCGGGCGCAGTTGCGAGCAGTTGCGGGCCATCTCGCCCCCGGAGACACCCGGCAGGCCGAGGTCGGTGACGAGCACGTCGATGACCCCGGGATGCTCGCGGCAGACCGTCACGGCCTGCTCGGGGTCGCCGGCGACCAGGGTGGAGAAGCCGCGGCGTTCGAGCATCCGGCGCATGATGTCACGCAGGTCCTCCTCGTCGTCGACGACGAGGACGGTGGGACGCTCTTCCGAAACTTCCGACATTGAGAGCCTCCTGGCAGCTGTAGACGTTCACGCTAACCGCGAGCAGCAGTGCGGGTGCCGCTTTCCCGGCAATCAGAGCGTGAGCTTCCACTTGTCCAGAACGCCGGTCGCGCCGTAGGTGTCGCGGACCTGCAGCGACCACCGGCCGTTGCGCGGGGCACCCGACAGGTCGATCGTGTACGTCTGCGAGATATTGGCCGTTTTGTCGGCCAAGTTGGCGGCCTTGAGCGTACGGGTGACACCACTCGGATCGATCAGTGAGACGACGAGCGAGCCACGATACGGGTGCAGCACCTCCACGGTCACCGTGGAGGTGGCCGACGCCGTACCGGAGCAGTCCGAGACGGTCTTGCTGCTGGTGGCCGTCGACCACCGGTTGATCCGGACGTCCGTGCCCATGACGAACGGCCCGCAGGCGGTGGCCGCCACCGGGACCGCCGGGGCGGCGACCGGGGTGTTGAGGAAGCCGGTGTACAGCGACTTGTTCACCGAGCCGCTGCCCGGGTTCACGACCTTGTCGGCGACCGCGTTACCGGCCAGCGCGGCACCGATCTGCGCCGGCGACCAGGCCGGGTTCGCCGCGGCGACGAGGGCGGCGGCGCCGGCCACGTGCGGAGTCGCCATGGAGGTACCGCTCATGATCGACGTGCCGGTGTCGGACGAGGCGGCGGCCGAGGTGATCTTCACGCCGGGCGCGAAGACGTCCAGGCACGAGCCGTAGTTCGAGAACGAGGCGCGGGTGTCGGTGCTGTCGACGGCGCCGACCGTGATGGCGGTCGGGGCGGACGCGGGCGAGTAGCTGCAGGCGTTCTTGTTGTCGTTGCCTGCAGCGACCGCGTACGTGATCCCCGCGCTGATCGACTTGGCCACCGCGGAGTTCAGGGCCGAGCTGGCCGGTCCGCCGACGCTCATGTTGGCCACGGCCGGCTTGACCGCGTTCTTCGTGACCCAGTCGATGCCCGCGATGATGGCCGAGTACGAGCCCGAGCCGCTGCAGTCGAGCACCCGGACACCGACGATCTTGACGTCCTTGGCGACGCCGTACGTCTTGCCGCCGATGGTGCCCGCCACGTGCGTACCGTGCCCGTTGCAGTCCTGCGCGGTGCTGTCGTTGTCGATGAAGTCCCGGCCGTAGCTCGCCCGGCCGTCGAACTCGCTGTGGCTGATCCGGACACCGGTGTCGAGCACGTACGCCGTGACGTTCGACGCCGAGCGGTAGGTGTAGGTCTTCGACAGCGGCAGCGCCTGCTGGTCGATCCGGTCGAGCCCCCAGACCGGGTTGGTCTGCGTGTCGGCGAGCGTGGCGACCGCGTCCTGCTCGACGTAGGCGACGGCGGGGTTGGCGGCGAGGCGGCGCGCCTCCAGCGCCGTCATGCCGGTCTGGAAGCCGCGTACGGCCGACGAGTAGCTGGCCCGCACCTGGCCGCCGTACCGCCGGGCCAGGGCCTTCGACAGGGTGGGCACCTCGGTGACCCCGTCCTTCAGCACCACGATGTAGCTGCCGCTGATCGCGCCGACCGCGGCCGCGCGGACCGTGCCGAGAGGCAGGGCCGACGGGGTGCCGGCGGAGGCCGTACCGGCCACGCCGGTCACCGCCGCCACGGTCGCCAGGCCTACGGTGAGTGCGAAGCGTGCGGCGCGGCGCCGTCCGTCGGTACGTGTCACTCGGGTTCCTCCCTCGTCCGGCCGCGCACATCACCCGAATGACAGGCATGCCGGCGGCGGTCTGGGGGAAATGTTGAGGTCGGGGCGGAGCCGCCCCGGGATCGGGAAGGTTGCCGCTGAGTTGCAGACGTCTCCTCCGGCCCCCGAGGGCTAAGTCGCCTCCGGGCAGGGCCGAACTACCCGCTGTCAGGACCGCTTGCACCGCCACCGAGCAAGGAGAGCGCTATGACCACCGTGTTGTCGCCCGAGATCGTCGTCGCCGACTCCCTGGCCGAGCGCTGCGACCGCTGCGGCGCCGCCGCGAAGCTCGAGCTCGCCCTCGCGGGCGGAGGCGGCCTGGCCTTCTGCGGCCACCACGCCAACAAGTACGCCGACCGGCTCGTGCCGGTGTCCGTGAAGGCCACGGTCGAGAACGGCTTCGCGTGGGCGGGGCAGTCTCACCCGGCGTGACCCTCTGACCCGATCCGCCGCGATATGATCACTCCCTCACGGTTGGGCCGAAAAGCCCATATTTAGAGGGGTTCCACCGGTGCAGATCGCGGCGCACGACGTGGGCAGGTTGTCCCGGCTCGCCGCCGGGACCACCGGTGTCGCCGTGGCGATCTCCGGTGTGCTGAGCCTGGTCCTGAACTCCCCGGGGTCGAGTCCCCGAGAGGCTCTGACGGCGAGCCCGGCGGCTGCACTGATGGCCGCCGGGCTCGCCCTCTTTCTGTCGGCCCTGCCCGCTGCCCGCCCGGCGCTGCGGAAGGCGGCGTACGCGCTCGCCGCCGTCGCCGCGGCCCTCGGCGTCGCGGCCCTGCCCCGGCATCCGGCGGCGGGCGTCGCCACCCTGCTGGCCGGGCTCGGCCTGGCGTGTCTCGACCTGCAGGTCCAGCGCCGGGCCGGCGACCCGGTGCGCTACCGGGTGGCCGATCCCCTGCTCGCCGGCAGCGCCATCATCGCCCTGGTGGCACTGGTGCCGCGAATGTTCGCGCCCACCTTCCCCGGTGGGCGGGGGCCGGACAGCGTGATGTCGCCGTACCACGCGGGAGCCCTGTTCGCCCTGGCCGTCGGCATGGTGCTGGCGCGGCCCGAGGCGGGTCCGCTGCGTACCGATGACACCGCCGGACCGGGCACCAAGATCCGCCGGCTGCTGCCCGCCGTGATCGCGGTCCCGGTCATCGCCGCGCTCGCCAGCGCGCTCGCCGTCCGGACCGGGATCAGCAAGCCGGTCGCCGCCATCAGCACCGGCGCGGTGCTGGCCGCCCTCGCCGTCGTGGCCCTCGTCGGCTATCTCGTGCGCTCCCTGGAGGGCGCCGACCGCAAACAGCGCGAGCTCCTCGCGGAGCTGCACGAGCGGCGCGAGTTCGCGGAAACGCTGCTGCAGTCGATGAACGAGGCGGTGATGGTGCTCGACGCCAACCACCGGGTCATCGACGTGAACCGGCGTTGGCGGGAGCTGACCGGCGACGCCGAGCCGCCCGGCGACGATCCGCAGGACCTGCCGCCGGCGGGCACCCAGGACTGGCTCATCCACCGCGCCGACGGCACCGACGTGCCGGTGCTGGCCACGATGGCCGCCATTCCCGACGCGGCCGGCCGCCCGCGCGGCTACGTCGCCACGTACGTCGACATCACCGACCGCAAGCGCGCCGAGGACGAGCTGAGCAGCCACGCCGCCGAGCTCGAGACCAGCAACCAGCGGCTGCGCGAGGCGCTGGCGTTCAAGAACGACCTGACCTCGATGCTGACCCACGACGTCGCCCAGCCGATCAGCTCGATCGCCAGCCTGGCCGAGCTGCTGCACGCCGACTGGGCCGACCTGCCGGACGACATCCGGCTCGAGCTCGCCTCGAAGATCGACAAGAACACGCACCGGCTGATCAAGATGATGAACGACCTCCAGCTGCTGTTCCGGCTGGACACGGGCGCGGTCACGGCCCGGCGCACGCCGGTGCCCGTCCGCGAGGTGGTCGCGTCGGTGACCGCCGAGCTCGAGTGCGACGGCGACGTCGAGGTGACGGTGGACGAGGACGTGTCCGCCCTCGCCGACCGCCAGCACGTGTGGCACGTGGTGCGCAACCTCATGACCAACGCGCTGGCCTACGGCGAGGCCCCGGTGCAGGTACGCGCCACCCGCGACGAGGAGACCGTCGTGCTGGTCGTGCAGGACCGCGGCGGCGGCATCCCGGAGGAGCTGATACCGAACCTGTTCGACCGCTTCATGCGCGGCGCCGGGCTCGGCCTGTTCATCGTGCGCCACCTGGTGGAGGCGAACGGAGGCTCGGTCCGCTACGAGCGGGCCGAGCCTCGTGGTGCGCGGCTGGTCGTGACCTGGGAAGCCGCCTCCCTGTAGGCGGCTACCAGCTGCCGCGCTCCTCCTCGTTGATGACCCCGTCGCCGCGGCCGTCGCGGGTGCCCATCACCTTGCCGCCCATGCGCGCGGAGGCGGACGTCTGGTCGCTGTTGCGCACTCCCGCGGCACCGCCGCTGACCGTCGGGGAGCCGTGGATCCGGCGGCCCGGGGCGAGTACGTCGTCGAGGTCGTGCGGGTCGTCGATGCCCGGGGCCGAGGTGATGTCCACCCGGGTGCCGGCGATCGAGGCGCCCAGCGGGGCCGTGTCGGCGTTCGGCCGCAGCTTGCCCAAGCTGTCGGGCCGGGCGTTGCTGAAGTCGCCGGCGCTGGTACCCCAGCCGGCCCCCGGCCGGGACCGCCCGCCGCGAGCGCGGCCGGCCACCGAGGCGGGCGAGGCGAAGGCGCTGCCCGTCATGTTCTTCGAGCTGGCGCCGGAGAGTCCGCCGGTGTCGCCCAGCTTGCCGGTCTCGATCAGGCCCTTGAAGGTGTTCAGGTCGGCCTTGAGGCGCCGGCTCAGCGTCTCCTGGCCGTGCCGGTCGCTGGGGAGCAGGAAGGCGACGTCGGCCTCCAGCTGGGCGACGATCTGGGTACGGGTCTCGCCCATCGGCCGCAGCGTGATGGTCTCGGCGAGCCGCGGCCCGTCCACCGTCGTCCAGGACACCCGTTCGTCGAGCGAGCGCTCGGTGATCTGCGCGTCGAACTCGCGGCGGTGCCCGTCGACCTCCATGACCCAGTGGGTCTGGTCGTGGCCGATGGGGGTGACCTGCTCGACCCCGGTCATGAAGCGCGGGTAGTTCTCGAACGCCGCGAGCTGCTCGTACACGGTGTGCAGCGGTGCGCTGATCTCGACGGCCTGCTGAACCATACTCATCGCATCTCTCCCATGCTGAAGTGCTGGCATGACAGAGAGTACGGATCCGATTACACCTCGCGTCTGGTTTCCCGTCAGACCCGGCGCAGGTACTGCCAGGCGCCGACCTCGGCGGCGTACCGGGCGTCACTGGCGGCGACCAGGGTCACGTTCGCCTCACGGAGCATGGCCACGACGCGCGGCGACGGGCTGCGCCAGGCCTCGCTGATCTCGACCACCGTTCCGGTCGACCGGCAGGCCGACGCGAGCGCGCACAGGATCCCCGGCGTCACGGCGGCGTCGTCGATGCCGACCTGCCCGAGCAGGCTGAGCGGCCGGGCCAGCTGGGTGGGGGCGTAGCGGGAGGCGCGCTCGAGTCCCTTGACCGTGGCGCCCACGAGGATCTCGGCCACCTGGTCGGGCACGAGCCGGCCGGCGGCCAGCATGGCGCGAACCTCGCGGGCACCGGCCGGGCCCTCGGGAAGCGGCAGGCGGGACACGGCGACCGAGACCGCCTCGAGGTGACCGAGGTCCGCGGGCCAGGCCAGCCAGCCGTCCTCCTGGACGACCTCCACCTCGGCGGCGACGCGGAGGGTCAGCTCCGTACGCTGCCGCGCCCGGCGCACCGCATCGGCGTACGCCGGCAGCCACGTCGTGTCGGGGCCGACCTGGTCGGCGAAGGTCAGCGCGGTGAGCCCGGCCCGGTCGGCGGCGGAGACCACCACCCCGACGCTGTCCCGCCCGGCCGCGAAACCGGTGTGCACATGCGCGTCGGTACGCAGATCGAGGGCGGCCGCGGGCGCGGCGAGGATGGTGCCGTCCATGACCGATTCGCGCTCTGCACCCACGATGTCTCCCCGGCGACTTCAACGGACGAGCTCCTCTCGTCCTGGGGGAAACTCTGCGGCCACGGTGTTGTGGACCGGGGCCGCACCAGGTGCATTACGGGTGCGCGCCCGATCACGATTGCGGCGATCGGGACACGCCCTCGTTCTCCGGCAGTCAATATTTCCTAGTGCTGCCGCGCTCGCAGCAACTATTTCGCACTTCTCGCGCACCCCGGCGACATCTCCCCCTCGGCAGCCTTTCCATAAGCCCGACGAAAGGGATCTGTATGAAGCGCCGACATCAGCGCACGAACCTCGCCCTGCTCACCGCCGGCGCGCTCGCCGGCCCGGCGATCGCCGCGGCTCCGGCCGTCGCAGCTCCCGCTCCCGAGGTCGCCGCCACCGGCACGGTGGTCACCGCCGGCACCGCGCTCAACGCGCGCAGCGGCCCGTCCGCGACCAGCGCCCGGACCGGCACCGTCGCGAACGGCACCACCGTCTCGATCGTCTGCAAGATCGCAGGTCAGTTCATCAGCGGCACGGTGAAGAACACCGGCTACTGGGACCGCCTGACCGACAACACCTACATCTCCGACGCGTACGTCGAGCGAGCCGCCACCGAGATCCCCAAGTGCACCGCGACGACGCCCCTGCCGGCCGTCTCCGGTGTCTGGATGCTCCCGGTGACCGCCGGCCTGGTGAGCGACTTCCGCACCGTCCAGCGCCCCGCCCACGACGGCGTCGACCTGGGCGCCACCCGCAACACCCCGGTCCGCTCGGCCAGCGCCGGCACGGTCATCCGCGTGGTCTGCAACGTCTCGCGCGGCACCTGCGACACGGACGGCAACAGCACACTCCGCGGCTGCGGCTGGTACGTCGAGGTCCAGCACCCGGGCAGCATCGTCACCCGCTACTGCCACATGGTCCGCCGCCCGTCGGTCACCGTCGGCCAGACCGTCGCGCGCGGCTCGATCCTCGGGTACGTGGGCACGTCAGGCTCGTCGTCCGGGCCGCACCTGCACTTCGAGGTGCACGTGGGCGTACCGGCAACCCGCGAGAACGCGATCAGCCCGATCCCCTTCATGAAGGCCCGCGGCCTGACGATCAGCTGACTCGGCGGGCGAGCAGGAAGTGCTGGGGAGTCGTCTCCGGCTCCTCGGCGGGCCGCCCGCCCCAGAACACCGCCTCGAAACCGGCCTCGGCCGCCCGGCGCCGCATCTCCTCAGGGGACATCCAGTACGCGTCGAACTCGATGCCGAGGTCGGTGCTGCGGCCCCGCCGCTGATGGGTGCCGTCGCCCACCTGGGACGCGGTCACGAAGTAGCCACCCGGCTTGACCACCCGGGCCAGCTCGGCGAAGGCGACCGCCCGGTCGTCGGGAGTGAGGAAGAGCAGGGAGTACCAGCAGACCACGCCCGCCAGCGAGGCATCCTCGAACGGCAGATCGCGGAGGTCCGCCTCGTCAAAGGAAAAGCCCGGGTAGTCGCGTCGGGCGACGCTGACCATCCCGGGTGAGAGATCGACCCCGTGCGGCGAGAGACCGCGCGCGGCCAGGTAGGGCTCGAGCCGGCCCGTCCCGCAGCCCACGTCACCGATCGTGGTGCCCAGGCCCGCGGCGAGCGTCAGCTCGCAGAACAGGCCGAGCACCGCCCGCTCGGCGGGCATGCGCTCCAGATGATCGGCCAGATGCTCCACATAGAACTCTGCCAGCACGTCGTGTGCGGCGCGCAGTTCGTCGGTCTTGTCGTCCACCAGCGGACCTTAGCGGCTCAATCCGGCTGGGGACTCTCTCGGAACATGTCCGACACCGCCTGCACGGCCTCGTCGTTGGGCGACGCGGCCTCGCGGTTGACGGCCTTCAGCTCGTTGTAGACCTCCTCGCGGTGCACCTGCACGTCGCGAGGGGCCTTGATACCGATGCGAATGACGTCGCCGCGCGCCTCGAGGACGGTCACGACGACGTCATCGCCGATGATCACACTTTCGCCGGCCCTCCTGGTCAGCACCAGCATCGTGGCTGCCCCTTCTCCATCCGTGGACAGGACATTGCATGCCAAACTCTTGTCAGTAGGCCTTGCGCATGACGGCACGGACAGGCATGTTGCTCCCGCTGAGCACAACCTGCATCGCCCGGCGGCTGTCTCGGTCCACGATGATCGGCGCGAGAAGATTCGCGGTCGTGTCGTCGACGCCAGCAGTGATGACGACCATGACCAGCAGCCGGTCCGGGTCCTTGGTGTTCAGGGCCGCCAGAACGTCGTTCTCGATCTCCGGTGCGTAGTCCGGAAAGAACGGCTCGGGCGGTGCCACCAGGAAACGCAGATCCGGGTCCTGAACGGACGTGAACGCGAAGAGAAGGCCCTCTTCGTTCAGGCGGACCAACACGAACTGCCGATGCGCCGGGAAGCCGGGCATAGGCACGGCCATGTCGATGATCGGCATGTCCAGCTGGGTGTCGGTCATGGTTGCCCCAATCGGTCGGGACGCGGTGCGAGTACTCATGGTCACCTCAGGAAATCGATGAGCGAGGGCTGGATCACCTTGGCCCCGGCGGCCAAGGCGGCCTGGTACGACGTCTGCTGAAGCTGCATTTCCATGATGGTCTTCGGCAGATCGATATCCTCGATGTCGGAGAGCTGCGACGTCACGGACAACAACCGGTCCTGTGCGGACTCCTTCATCTGCGTAATCCGATTGTATCGAGATCCGATCTCCGAAACGGCCGATTTCAGTTTGTTTCCGGCCTTGTCCAGGTTCTGCAAGTCGGCCGACAGCTGGGTCTTGTTGCCGGCGCGCAGATCAGAGGCAATTGTCTCCAACGTCTTGAAGAGCCCAGTCGCGTCGTCCCCGAACGCCTCGGGTCCCGTCATGTCCACGCGTACCTTGACGCCGTTGCCGACAGTTCGCGAAACGCTCGTCTTGGCGGCGTTCGTGGGGTCGTAGGGGTTGCCTGTGAACTTGCCCGTGGTTTCGTCGAACGCAGCCGGATCGGACGTGTTGCCGCCGAAGACCGGGCGGTCCAGGTAGCGCGTGTTGGCATAGCCGATCAGGGCATCCCGGATCTGATCGATCTCGAGCGCCAGCGCCTCGTTGGCCTGAGTCCCGTTGGTGGCGGTGTTGAGGCCCTGCACGGTGAGGTCGCGGGCGCGGTTGACCAGGCTGGACGAGCTGGTCAGGGTGTCCTCGATGGTGCCCAGCCAGCCGAGGCCGTCGTCGGCGTTGCGGCTGTACTGCTCGCTCGTGCGGGCCTCGGCGCGCAGTTGCAGAGCAGACACCGTGCCGGCTGGCGAGTCCGACGGCCGGTTGATCTGCTTGCCGCTGGACAGCTGGTCCTGAATCTGGCCACCCTTGGCGAGATTGCGCTGGAGATTGGCCAGCACCCGGGTGTGGATGCTGCCTTCGGTGACTCTGCCGCCGCCAATCATGGATTACCCCTTACCTTCCGACCAGACCGGTGCGGTTGATGAGCTGGTCGAGCATCGAATCGATCGTGGTCAGAACCCGGGACGCGGCTTCGTATCCGCGCTGGTATGTGAGGAGGTTGGTCATTTCCTCGTCGAGGTTGACGCCGGCCTCGCCTTCGCGGGCCGCGTCGACCTGCTCGGTCACCACGGACTGGATCTCGGCGCGGCGGGCGGTGCCCTGCGAGTCGACGCCGAGCTTGCCGATGACTCCCGAATACTCCCGGTCCGGGCCGTCCGGGTCGTCACCGATGTCGGCGATCGAGTCGGCGACCGAGTTGTCCAGCGTGCCGGCCGTTGCCGAGATCGCCACCTTGTCAGGGTCCTTGACGAGCACCTTGATGTCCGCGGCCGTCGTACCGCTGAAGAAGTCCTGGCCGGTGGTGCCGTCGACGCTGTAACCGAGGCGGTGCTTGGCGTTCACTGAGTCGATCAGGTTCTTGGCGACGGAGTCGATGTCGGCCGAGAGGTCCGGAATGATGTTGGTCATCACGTCCATGGCCGCGCCGACCTTGCCGCCCGCCTTGATCGGCTCGTCGATGTCGACCCACTGCAGCTGCACCGGGTTGCCTGCCTGATCCTCCAGCCGCTCCGCGCCGACGAACTCCACCTCGCGGACGTTGGTCCCGGTGACGAGGTTCTGGCCGGTGATGAAGACGTCCATGCCACCGTTCGGCCGCTTGGCCGCGGAGGCGCCGGTCAGCTCGGCGAGCCGCATGGCCAGCACGTCACGCTGGTCCTCGAGCTCGTTCACGGTCAGGCCGGACGCGTTCGCCTTGATGATGCTGTCGTTGAGCTGGGCGATCGACTTGGCGGTCCCGTTGATCTCGTCGACGTAGGCGGTCATTTGGCTTTCATTGATCTTCCACTGCCGCGCGAGAGCCTGGTGCGAGGCGTTCAACTGGTCCGCAACCGTCGAACTCTGCTGAATCAGAGCGGACCGTGGAGCTGCCAGTTGTGGGTTGTTGGAAACGTCGTTCCAGTTGCCCCACATGTCGCGGAACTGGGCGGCCAAGGCGGTGTCACCCGGCTCGGCGAAGGTGTCCTCGATCGCCACGTACGCCGCGCTCTGGGCCTTGAGGTAGGAGTCGTTGGCGTGCTCCGAGCGACCTCGGTTTTCCAGGTACTCGTCGCGCAGACGCTGGACGTCCGTCACCGCGACACCGGTGCCGAGGCCGTCGGTCCGGGCATACATCGCCGCCGAGAGGGAGCCCACCTGGGAGTTCATGTTGACGCGCTGCCGGGTGTATCCCTCAGTGTTTGCGTTCGCGATGTTCTGCCCGGTCACGTCCAGACCGCGACGTTGCGCGTAGAGAGAGGTCAGTGCGGTGTTGATACCGCCGAAGCTGCTGGGCATCAGATCGCCTCATCCACCAGGCTGGGGCGGCGCACGCCGCCGGTGACGGTTTGGCCCTGCGGGCCATACGTTTCCACGGTTCCGGCGAACGCGAGCATGGTTTCGCGAGCCGCGCGCTGACCCGCGGTGAGCAGGTCTCGGTTCGTCTCGGCCATGCTGCTGATCTCCGAGGTCAACGTGAGGAACGCCTTCCGGTGCTGGTGCAGCAGATCGGACCAGGGCGCCGGCGCAGCGTCCGCGAGCTCACCGAGCGATGCCTCGACGTTGAGTCCCAGTTCCTGCGCGACCGCCTGGGCGTAGGCGGCCCGGGCGACCTCGGTCTGCCGGATTTGGTCCAGGACCACCTCTACTTCGCGGGTGGCGTGCGCGAGCCAGCGGGAGCGGTTCGAGGCGAGCAGCAGCTGCTCCTCCTCCAGCTTGAACAGCAACAGTTCCAGCAGCTCCCGTGAGCGCCACAGGACGCTGGACAGGTCGGTCAGGCTCACCGGCTCCTCCGTCTTTTGCGGGCGTTGCTCTGCGCTTCATCGATCACGTCGGCACCAGGTGAGCGTCTCTGAGGACTTGTAGCGGCTTTGGTAGCGGACCGGTGCGACCGGGTTTCCGCGTTCCCGGGACGGGCCGTGAAGAAATCTCAAATACTTCTCAAGGCTGGAGGGACCCGGCCGATCACTAGTGGCGTAAGCAAATCGGCTCACGGATGGGCCGGCCAGAGACCCCACTCAAGGAGGAAATTCAAATGGGTCTTCGCATCAACCAGAACATCGCTGCCCAGAACGCCTACCGCAGCCTCTCGGTCTCCGACAACCAGATGTCGAAGTCGCTCGAGAAGCTGTCGTCGGGCTTCCGGATCAACCGGGCCGCGGACGACGCCGCCGGTCTGGCCATCAGCGAGGGCCTGCGCAGCCAGGTCGGTGGCCTCAAGGTCGCCGTCCGCAACGCGCAGGACGGTGTCTCGGTCGTGCAGACCGCTGAGGGTGCGCTCAACGAGGTGCACTCGATCCTGCAGCGCATGCGTGACCTGGGCGTGCAGGCTGGTAACGACTCCAACAACGCCGAGGCTCGCGCCAACATCGCGACCGAGGTCAACAGCCTCACCGAGGAGCTGGACCGGATCGGTTCCTCGACCAACTTCAACGGCACCAAGCTGCTCGACGGTTCCGCCAACGGCAACGGCAAGCTGACCTTCCAGGTCGGCGCCGACGGCAACGCCAACAGCGAGATCACCGTTGACCTGTCCGGGGCGAACATCAAGTCCATGGTCGGCGACCTCAAGAGCGCGGTGGTTCCGGGTGGCCTGACCAAGGACATCGACACCACGAAGCTGGACAACAACACCTACACCTTCAAGTCCGTCAACGGTGCCAACACCACGCAGGTGGATGTGACCGCTACCGGCCTCAGCAGCGCCAACACGATCGACGAGGCCGTGGCGGCATTCAACGCGAACGCCGACTTCGCGGCGCACTTCTCCGCGTCCGTGACGAAGGACCCGTCGACCGGCAACTCGATGGGTATCCAGATCCGGGCGAACGACGGTGGCACGGTCACCGCCACGCACGGCAACGGTGCGTTCACCGCCGCCACTCCCGGCGTCGGTGCGGGCCTCAGCTTCGTCGACCACGACGCGGCTCAGGAGTCGGTGAAGGCGATCGACGCCAAGATCAAGGCAGTGTCGACCGCTCGCGCCAACCTCGGTGCGTACCAGAACCGGTTCGAGCACACCATCAACAACACCAACGTCGCCATCGAGAACCTGTCGGCGTCGGAGAGCCGGATCCGTGACACGGACATGGCTCAGGAGATGATGTCCTACACCCGGTCGCAGATCCTCACCCAGGCCGGCACCGCCATGCTGTCGCAGGCCAACCAGTCGCAGCAGGGCGTTCTCTCCCTCCTGCGCTGATCCGACGTGGTGATCCTCTCGTCGTAGCGAGGACCACCACAGCGGGAAATCGCTCAGTCAACCGCAGAGACAACCGAATAGACGGGCGGTCGGCGACATCGCCGGCCGCCCGTCACGTTCCAGCCCGACCGACGGAGGGATCAGCGCCATGGCCAGTGTCGACGGCCTCATCAGCGGCATGAGCACCACGGACACGATCAACCAGCTCATGAAGATCGAGGCGGCTCCGCAGACGGCGCTGAAGACCAAGGTTGCCACCGCGAACAAGGTCGTCTCCGCGTACCAGAGCGTGAACAGCCGGCTGTCCAGCGTCGCCACGGCGGCGAAGGCCCTCGGCAGCTCGGACACCTGGGGCGGCATGAAGGCCACCTCGACCTCCACCGCGGCGGCAGTGTCCGCCAAGCCCGGAGCAACTGCCGGGTCGCTCACCTTCCGAGTCGACAGTCTCGCGACGACACATACCGTGACGTACTCCGACGCCGACAAGTCAGTCGCTTCGTTGAGCGCAACAGTGTTGTCCGGCGACACCCTGAAGATCAAGCTCGCCGACGGCACCGACAAGGACCTGACCTTCACGACCGACAAATCGCTTCAGGCAGTCGTCTCCAAGATCAACGAGACGTCCAACGCCGCGTACAAGGCGTCAGCCGTTCAGGTGGCGCCCGGCAAGTACAGCCTCCAGCTGACCGCGAAGACGAGTGGCGGAGCGTCAACCTTCCCACCGCCGACCGGGATCGACGCAAGCATCCTCGGCGCCGGGAACACCACCATCGCCGGCGCGAATGCAAAGCTCACCGTCGGCACCACCACCCCGTACTCGATCGAGTCTGCGACGAACACCTTCGCCGACGTGCTGCCCGGTGTGACCGTCACCGCCGCAAAACTACAGGCCGCCGCTGACCCGGCCGTCACCATCGACGTGACGGCGGACGCCGAAGGAATCGCCGCCAAGGTGCAGGCCCTGGTCGACAACGCCAACGTGGCGCTGTCCGAGATCGCCTCCCAGAGCAAGATCAAAACCGGTGAGGTCGCGGCCGGCCCCCTGGTCGGCGACAGTATGATGCGCCAGCTCAGCCAGGACATCCTCGGCACCGTCACGGGCGGCGCCGCCGGGCTCGGATCGAGCGGCGGAACCGCCAGCTTCACCGAGGTGGGCGTCTCGGTCGACCGCAGCGGCAAGCTCACCTTCGACAAGTCCAAGTTCCTGGACGCCTACAAGGCGGATCCCGCCCGGACCCAGAAGTTCTTCGACTCGTACACGGAGAAGGCCGGCGGCACGGCCGGCAAGTTCGACCCCGGCTACGACACGGCGACCGGGCTGGGCCGCAAGTTGGAATCCCTCTCGCTGATCGCCACGGAGGGCGTCGCGGACCCGACCGACTCGAAGAAGCCCAAGCTGGGCACGATCCAGGCCCTCATCCAGCGCAACAACAACACCATCAAGAGCCTCAACGACCAGGTCAGCGAATGGGACAACCGCCTCGAGCTGCGCAAGACAGCGCTGCAGAAGCAGTTCTCCGGCCTCGAAGTCGCCCTGGGCAAGATGCAGCAGCAGTCCTCCTGGCTGGCGGGTCAGCTCGCCGGCCTCGCCTGAGCGGAGCTCACTTCATGACCAACCCTTCTCCGGCCATGCGTGAGCGCTACCTCGCCGACGCGACCGCCACGGCCTCTCCGGCCAAGCTTCTCTTGATGCTCTTCGACCGGCTGATCCTCGACCTCACCCGTGGGGAAGAGACACTGCGCGCCGGCAACCGCCCCGAAGCCAACGGCCACCTGAAGCATGCTCAGGACATCATCACCGAGCTGCACGTCACGCTCGACGTCGATGCCTGGGAGGGCGCCAAGGGCCTGGCCGCGCTCTACACCTTCGCCCAGACCGAGCTCGTCATGGCGAACGTCCGCGGCGACATCGAGAAGGTCACCGACATCCGAGAGCTCATGGAACCGCTGCGCGACACCTGGCGCGAAGCGGCGATGGCCGTCGCGGCCGCCGAGGGCTGATCCACCATGGCCGACCAGTGGCGGCAAGCCTGGATCGAGGCGCTCGACGAGATGGAAGCGGACGTCGAGGCCGTCGAGCGGATGATCAGTGAGGAACACCGCGCCCAGGAACTGCCGCTCGCGAAGCCCTGGGAGCCACCGGCCGGCCTCGGCCCGCTGCCGCTGGACCTGAAGCCCCGCGCGGACTTCATCCTGACCCGGCAACTCGAGGCGGCCAAGGCAGCGGCCCTGGCGATCACCGCCAACCGCCGCCAGACCGCCTTCGCAAGCCGCGTCGAGGTAGGCACTCCCGGCAAACAAGTTCCCACCTACATCGACTGCGCCATGTGACACACCAGAAACCCGGTGCCCTTTCCAAGGGCGCCGGGTTTTGCGTGCAACCGGGCAGCAACCGTTCCACGCTCAGCGGATCCGCGGACGGGCCGAAGCGAAAGGTACGAGCAATGGACTGCTCGGCCAGGAAGCCAAGGACCGGCGCCCTCGCACCACTGGGAAGGAACCGCCGTCGTGTTCGATGACGTCGCATCGTCCTCGCTCCGCGTCGCAGTCGCCGGCCTGTCCGCCCGGCAGAACGCCATCGCCAACAACATCGCGAATATCGAGACCCCCGGCTACCAGGCTCGTAAGGTCAAGTTCGAGGAGGCGCTGAGCAGCGCCGTCGCCAACGGCCAGTCGCCCTCGACGGTCACGCC
Organism: Actinoplanes sp. NPDC049548; assembly: GCF_040676695.1. Taxonomy (NCBI): domain Bacteria; kingdom Bacillati; phylum Actinomycetota; class Actinomycetes; order Micromonosporales; family Micromonosporaceae; genus Actinoplanes; species Actinoplanes sp. NPDC049548. Next base: position 358,208 of record NZ_JBFAPM010000001.1, on the reverse strand, counting down.
GAGCGTGCAGAACTCGCTGGAGCCGACGCGGCTGAACGGCAACAACGTCAACCTGGATGAGGAGACGCTCGCGCACATCGACACCACGATGCGCTACCAGCTGACCGTCCGCGCTCTCGACGCCAAGTACGGCCTCATCCGCGACGCGATCAAGGGGGCCTGACCTAGATGAGCACCTTCAACGCGATCGGCGTGGCCGGCACCGGTGTGACCGTCTACCGCAAGTGGCTCGACGCCGTGTCGGACAACATCGCCAACATCGACAACGTCACGCGCACGTCGGAGAACGCCTTCCAGGCTCGCTACGTCGTGGCGCAGGAGGCGGCGGACGGCAACGGCGCCCAGGTCGGCGGCATCGCCTACGGCAGCGCCGAGGGCCGGCTCTCCTACGAGCCGGACAACCCGCTGGCCGACACCGAGGGCTACGTCCGCCGGCCCGACATCGACCTCGGCACCCAGATGGCCCAGATGATGATGGCTCAGCGCTCGTACCAGGCGAACCTCTCGGTCGTCGACCGGGCCCGCGAGTCGTACCAGGCCGCGATCAACCTCGGTAAGGGCTGATCATGACCTCGCCGATCAGCGCGCTCGGTGCCGTCAGCGGCCTGTCCGGTGTCTCGCCGATCACCGGCACGTCCGGCACGTCCGGCGCCGGGCAGGTCAGCGGCCCGAACACCGACTTCGCCGGCATGTTGTCGAAGGGGCTGGAGAGCGTCCAGGCGTCCCAGTCCAAGGCGAGCGACCTGGCCGTGCAGGTGGCCAACGGCACCCTGCAGGACCCGGCGCAGTACACCATGGCGTCCACGGAGGCCGCGCTCGGCCTTCAGCTCACCATGGCGATCCGGAACAAGGCTCTGGAAGCCTTCCAGGAGATCATGAGGATGCAGGCCTGAAATGACGGACCGTCTCCCCGCGCCCGTACGCAAGGTCGGCGACGCCTTCAAGTCCTTCACCCCCGGACAGAAGGCCGTGACGATCGCGACGGTGCTCGCCCTCGCGATCGGCGGCTACTTCTTCGCCACGTGGGCCTCCACGCCGTCGTACTCCGCCCTGTTCAGCAACCTGTCGAGCAAGGATGCGAGCGCGATCGTCGAGTCGCTGCAGAAGTCCGGCACGCCGTACGAGCTGGCCAACGGCGGCACCACGATCATGGTGCCCCAGGACCAGGTGTACGACCTGCGCCTGCAGCTGTCCGGCGAGGGCCTGCCCGGGGACTCGGACACCGGCTACGCCCTGCTCGACCAGCAGGGGATCACCACCAGCGACTTCATGCAGCACACGAACTACCAGCGGGCGCTGCAGGGCGAGCTGGCCAACACGATCAAGGCGATCGACGGCGTCGAGGCGGCCACGGTCAACCTCGTGGTCCCGCAGAAGGACGTCTTCGCGGACGACGCGAGCAAGACCACCGCCTCCGTCCTGGTGCGGTCGTCGCCCAACAAGCCGCTGTCGACCCAGACCGTCCAGGCGATCGTGAACCTCGTCGCCTCCGGCGTGGAGGGCCTCGACCCGACGAACGTCACCGTGGTCGGTGCGGACGGCAAGGTGCTGTCGGCCGGCGGCGGGCAGGCTGTCGCCGCCGGATCGGAGAGCGGCGCCGACTCCCAGACCGTCGCCTTCCAGAACCGGCTCAACTCCTCGCTGCAGAACATGCTCGACGCGGTCGTCGGCCCGGGCCACGCCGTCGTCACCACCACCGCCGAGCTCGACTTCGACCAGACCTCGACGACCACGGAGACGTACTCGTCGGACCCGTCGGTCGCCGCGCTCTCGGAGAGCATCAGCCGCGAGGCGTACAACGGCAACGGCAACGGAACCGGCGGCGTGCTCGGCCCGGACAACGTCCAGGTGCCGAACGCCGCGGGCACGGCGGGCACGGGCCAGTACGAGAACAGCACCAACGTGCGCAACAACGCGGTCAACAAGACCACCGAGGCCCGCAAGAGCGCTCCGGGCAGCATCAAGCGGCTCAACGTCGCCGTCCTGCTCGACGCCACCACCGCCGGCGCGGTGAACCAGGCGGACGTGCAGCAGCTGGTCAGCGCCGCGGCCGGCATCGACCCGAACCGGGGTGACACGGTCGCGGTGAGTGCCATGGCGTTCGACACCAGTGCCGCCACCGCCGCCCAGGACGCCCTGGCCGCCTCGGTCGCGGCGGAGAAGACGGCCAAGCAGACCTCGCTGATCAAGACGGCCGCGATGGCCCTGGTCGTCCTCTTCCTGATCTTCCTGGCCTGGCGCTGGAGCCGGAAGCAGAAGAAGCGCAAGGCGTTGACACCGGCCGAGCTCAAGCACCTCGAGGACATGCAGGCCGCGCTGGAGGCGCAGCGCCTGGCCGAGCTGAACGCCGCGATCCCGTCGCCGGCCATCGAGGCCGCTAACCACGTTCACGAGGCGCTCGAGGAGCGGCAGCGCGAGATCGAGCAGATGGTCGAGGACCAGCCCGAGGAGATGGCCGCCCTGCTTCGGGGCTGGCTCGGCGCCAGCCGCTGACCCGACCCGACCCCCCTGGTTCAAGGAGGAACCGCGTTGTCCACACCAGCACTGAGCACGACGTCGATGACCGGTCTGCGCAAGGCCGCCATCCTGCTCGTACGGATGGGCAAGGAGTACTCGACCCGGGTGCTGGCGACCATGAAGGAGAACGAGGTCGAGGAGCTCTCCGCGGAGATCGCCCGCCTCGGCAAGCTCGAACCGGAGGTCGTGGTCGACGTCATCGACGAGTTCTACGCGATGGCGACGACGAAGCACGCCGGGGCGGGCGGCATGGCGTACGCCCGGGAGCTGCTCGAGGCGTCGCTGGGCACCGAGCGCGCCCAGCTGATCCTCGACCGGCTGCAGGCGTCGATGACCGACATGCCGTTCAACTTCCTCAGCCACGCCGACCCCCGGCAGCTGCTCTCCTACGTGCAGTACGAGCACCCGCAGACGATCGCGCTGGTCCTGGCGCACATCCCGTCGGCGCTGGCGTCCTCGATCCTGTCCGGGCTCGCACCCGAGGTGCAGTCCGACGTCGCGCACCGGATCGCCGTCATGGACCGCACCTCGCCCGACGTGATCCGCCAGGTGGAGCTGGCCCTGCAGCGCAAGCTCTCCACCGTGCTGCAGCCCGACGAGCTGTCGACGGTCGGCGGCCTCGGGCCGCTGGTCGACATCATCAACCGCGCCGACCGCACCACCGAGCGGCTCATCCTGGAGGCCCTGGAGGCTCGCAGCCCGGAGATCGCCGAGGAGATCCGCCGGCGGATGTTCATGTTCGAGGACATCGTCAACCTCGACGACCGTTCGGTGCAGCTGGTGCTGCGCCAGGTCGAGCCCGCCGACCTCGCCACCGCGCTCAAGGGCGTCAACGACGAGGTCCGCGGCAAGGTCACCGGCAACCTGTCCGAGCGCGGCCGGGAGAACCTGCTCGAGGAGATGGACCTCATGGGCCCGGTCAAGGTGCGCATGGTCGAGGAGGCGCAGCAGAAGATCGTCTCGGTGATCCGCTCGCTCGAGGACTCCGGCCAGATCGAGATCCAGCGTGGCGGCGAGGCCGATGAGCTCATCGCCTGAGGAACGGCCGGTGCTGCGCGGCACGGTGGCCGACTCCGCCACGACTGCCCGCTTCGGCGTGGACCTGCGCAAGGGCGTACCGATGGACAGCGCCCCCGTGGAGCGGGCGAAGCAGGAAGCCCGCACCGCCGGCTATGCCGAAGGCTGGGCCCAGGGCCAGCGAGCCGCCGCGCAGGAGGCCGTGGCGGCCGCGGAGCGGGCGCGGGCCCGGGAGCTCGCGCACGAGCAGCGCCGCGCCGCCGCGCTCGCGCAGGCGGTCAACGCCCTCGGCCGGGCCGTCACGGGCCTGGAGACGCAGCTCATGCCCACCCTGCACGAGCTGCAGGAGGCGGTGCTGGCGCACGCCTTCGAGCTGGCCGAGGCGATCGTCGGCCGGGCCATGGACGACCCGGAGGGCCGGGCCGCGGCCGCCCTGCGCCGCGCCATGAACGCCGCCCCGGAACAGGGCGACATCGTGGTCAGCCTGCATCCCGAGGATTTCCGCAATCTGGTCGGCACGGCAACCGACGCCGACTACAACTACGAGGGTCGGCCGGTGCACCTGCGCCCCGACCCGGCCCTGCGCCCCGGCGACGCCGTGGCGGAGACCGGTACGACCACGGTGGACGCGTCCATCGCCGCTGCCGTCGCCAGAGCGCGAGAGGCTCTCCGAGTGTGAGGTAGTCGCCGCCCGTGACCGACGTCTTCCGCAACCGCATCAACGCCGCCCTCACCGCGGCCAGGCCGCTGAGCCGAGGCAAGGTGACCGGCGCCGTCGGCCTGCGGGTGACGGTCAGCGGACTGGATGCCCGCGTCGGCGACCTGCTGCAGATCGGCGAGGGCGACGAGGCCGTCTTCGCCGAGGTGGCCGCCCTCGACGGCGAGCGCCTCTCCTGCCTGCCGCTCGGCCCCATCGCCGGCCTGGGCACCGGCAGCCCTGTGGTGTCGACCGGCGGGCCGCTGCGCGTACCGGTCGGCCCGGACCTGCGCGGCCGGATCCTCGACGGCCTGGGCCGCCCCATGGACGGCGGGCCCCCGCTCAAGGGCGACCTGGTCAGCATCGAGGCGGCCCCACCGTCCGCCATGGAACGCCAGCTCGTCGACGCCCCGATGCAGCTGGGCGTCCGCGTCCTGGACACCCTCGTCCCGTGCGGCCGCGGCCAGCGCATCGGCATCTTCGCCGGATCCGGCGTCGGCAAGAGCACGCTCATGTCGATGATCACCCGGGGCACCACCGCGGAACTGAACGTCGTCGCCCTGGTCGGCGAGCGCGGCCGCGAGGTCCGCGAGTTCATCGAGCACGACCTGGGACCGGAAGGCCTGGCCCGCTCGGTGGTCGTGATCGCGACCTCGGACACCCCGCCCCTGGTCCGGCTCCGCGCGCCCATGGTCGCGACCCGCATCGCCGAGTACTTCCGCGACGAGGGCCAGGACGTCCTCATGCTGATGGACAGCGTGACCCGGGCGGCGATGGCCCAGCGCGAGGTCGGCCTCTCGGTCGGCGAACCGCCCGCGACCCGAGGCTATCCCCCGTCGGTCTTCGCGATGCTCGCCTCCCTGCTGGAACGCGCCGGCCCGGGCGCCCGCGGCAGCATCACCGGCCTCTACACGGTCCTGGTAGAGGGCGACGACCACAACGAACCGATCGCCGACGCGGCCCGCTCGATCCTCGACGGCCACATCGTCCTGGACCGCAAGCTGGCCACGGCCGGGCACTTCCCGAGCATCCAGGCCCTCGACTCCATCTCCCGGGTGGCCAACAAGATCACCACTCCGGAGCAGCGCAGCGACGCCACCGAGCTGCGCCGGATGATGGCCGCCCACCGCGAGATCCGGGAGCTGGTCGAGATCGGTGCCTACGTGCCCGGCACGAACCCGGATGCCGACCGGGCGACCGCGATCTGGCCGCACATCACCGCGTTCCTGCGGCAGGGGTTGGACGAAAAGGTCTCTGCGGAGCAGGCTTGGGCTCAACTCCGTCAGCTGATCGCGGGGTCTTGATTCTTTTCAGGTACGGGCACGGACAAGCGCTGTGGCACACGGCGATGCCCTGCCGGGACCGGGCCGTTGCGCCGCTGCCGGGCTGATCGGATGGTCCGGGCGGCCGCGCTGCCGACGCCGGGCCGTTGCGCCCGCGCCGGGCCGGACACGCGACCCGCGGCGGGGTGCAGGTCGGGTGCAGGGGCTCAGTGGGGGGCCGGGTGGGCCGACCGGGTCAGTGAGAGTTCTTTTGGGAGGTCCCGTGAATCGCCTGTTCCGGCTCGGTCCCGTGCTGCGCGCCCGTAAAGCTCAGGAGGACGCTGCGCGGGGGGCGGTCATCCAGTCCCGGCAGGAGATCCGGGATGCGCAGGCGCTGGTCAAGCGACGGCAGCTGGATCTGGCCGGGGCAGATGCGCCGACCGAGGGCACCGCGCGGGCCATGGTCGCGTCGATGGTCGCCCGGCAGTCCATGGCCGCCACGCTGTCCGGTGCGCACCGGATGGTCGTGGACGCCGAGGAGCGCACCCGTGACAAGGAGGCCGAGCTGGCCGTCGCCGCCCGCCGGCGCCGGGCCGTGGAGATGCTGGCCGAGCGGCACGCCGAGACCGTACGCCGGCACGACCTCGCGGTGGAACAGGTGGCGCTCGACGAGATCGCGGTGACGACGAAGGCCCGCAACGCCGCCCGGGGTGTCGACGGGACCACCGAGCAGCGGGCCAGCTCGCTGCGCACGGGCGCCGGCACGGTCGCCGACCGCCAACGGTCCGCCGCCGCGCGCGAGGACGCCGCGCGGGAGACCGCGAACTCCGTCGCCGCCCAGCGGCCGCTGATCGACCTCGCCGACGCGCGGCAGGCCATCGAGGCCACCCGCGCCCAGTTGTCCCTTGCCGCTAAGCGCGCTCCGGAACCCGCCGAACTCAGACACGAAGGCAACGCCGACGACGATCACGGGAGCCGCGCATGATGGGTGTTCAGGGTGTTCTGTCCCGCATCTCCGAGCTGCAGTCACAGCTGGGAGTCGCCACCCCCTCGACCACCTCCGCCACTTCCGGCCCATCGTTCGCCAGCGCACTCGCAGACGCCAAGGGCACCGGCACCACCTCGTCGGGCGTCACCGGGCAGGCGGTCGTCGACGCCGCCAAGAAGTACCTCGGCACCAAGTACGTCTTCGGCAGCACCGACCCCGCGAAGGGCCTCGACTGCTCCGCGCTGGTGCAGCGGGCGTACAAGGACCTCGGGGTGGACCTGCCCCGGACCTCGCGCGAGCAGGCCCGGGTGGGCACGAAGGTGGACAGCCTCGCCGACGCCCGGCCCGGCGACATCCTCGCGTTCGACTCTCCGGTCGACCACGTCGCCATCTACCTCGGCGACAACAAGATGATCGCCGCTCCCAAGCCGGGCGACCACGTCAAGATCCAGTCGGTGTACGAGACCCCGACCCACATCCGCCGCGTGGTCGGCACCGAGGCGACCGCCGGCGTGGCGAGCGCGGCCGGCACTGCCGCCGTACGCCCGGCCAGCCTCCAGAACGGCACCTCGCTCGCCGGCGTCCCGTACGCGGACATGTTCATGAAGGCGGGCGCCAAGTACGGCGTCTCGCCGAAGCTGCTCGCCGCCGTCGCCAAGGTCGAGTCGGGCTACAACCCGAAGGCGGTCAGCAAGGCCGGCGCGCAGGGGCTCATGCAGCTGATGCCGGCGACCGCGCGCGGCCTCGGGGTGCACAACTCGTTCGACCCCCAGCAGGCGATCAACGGCGCCGCGAAGCTGCTCTCGAGCCACTTGAAGGAGTTCAAGTCGCTGCCGTTGGCGCTCGCCGCGTACAACGCGGGCGGCGGCAACGTGCACAAGTACGGCGGCATCCCGCCGTTCGCCGAGACCCAGGCGTACGTGCCGAAGGTTCAGAAGGCCCTGGCCGCCCTCGGCTGAGGCGGCTCGGCGACGAGGAGGCACCCATGACCAGCTCCGTCACCGGCCCCGACCGTAAACCGGCGGCCGACACCGGGCGGCGTACGGGCTCGCGCTCCGGCGACGGCGGCGAGGCTTTCGGCTCCGCCCTGTCCGCCGAGCTCGACCGGGCTCCCGACCGTACCGGTGATGACCGGGCCCGGATCGCCCAGGACCGCGCCGCCGACAGCCAGGAGCGCGCCGCGCAGAGCCGTGAGCGGGCGTCCGAGGCCCGCGACCGGACGACCGCGACCCGCGACCGGGCGTCGGAGGCCCGGGACCGCTTCGCCGAGCAGCAGCGTCTGTCCCAGGCGCGGGCCGCGGCCCGGCGGACGACGGCGCAGCGTCCCCCGGTGAGCCGTCCGGAGAGCACCCGCCCGGAGGGACCCAGGCCGGATTCCGGACGTCCCCAGGGCGCCAGGCCGGACAAGACCCGGCCGGAGGCCGCCGGCGCGGGCGACGCCCGGCCGGTGACTAAGCGCGCGGAGAGCGACGCGCCCGAGGAGACGACCGCCCTGGACGAGACCACGGTGGCGGAGGCCGAGGCCACCACGGACGAGGCCGCAACTCCTGCCACACCTCCGGCCTTCGTCATCGCCGGCACCACGACGCCGACCACCGTGACCGCCCCAGCAGCTGCCGACACCCCGGCGGCGTCCGGTCCGGCCGGCGCGGTCGGGGCTGTCGCCCGGCCCTCCGCCGGCCTGCCCACCGCCCCGGCCGTACCCGCAGACGCCGCTCAGGCTCCCGCCGCGGCGCCGGCAGAAGCGCAGCCGGCGGCACCGGCCCAGCCGCAAGCTCAGCCCGCCGCCCAGCCGGCGGCACCGGCCGCAACGCAGACCGGCCCGCAGACCGGCGTGCCGGCGGCTTCCCAGCCGGATGCGCAGGCCCAGGCCGCTGCCGCTCAGCCGGTCGGCATCCCGCTCACGCCGGACACCACGGCCCAGACGGTGACTCCGCAGGCCGGCGCCGCCGCGCCCAACGTGCAGACCGAGCAGGGCGGCCTGCCGGCCGCCACCGTCCCGGCGGACCCGGCGCTCACCGCGGCCATGACCACGGCGGCCGGCGGAACAGACCCCGGAACTGCAGCGGCGGTCCCCGCCACGACACCGGTCACAGCCGCCCCTGCCGACCCTGCGGCCACGGCAACCGCAGCGACACCGGCGGCCACGACCGAGCAGGCGGCCGCGGTACCCACCGAGCCCAGCGCCGGCCCGGCGGCGAGCGCCGACCGTACCGAGGCACCGGCGACCGGGACTCCCGTCGCGGAACAGACCGCGTCCGGCTCGGGCGCGGACACCGGCGCAGACGCGGCGAACACCGGGCAGGGTTCCGGCGCTTTCGCTCCTCCTCCGAGCCAAAACGTCGCCGGATCGGATGCGCCTGCCGCCCCGGCCGGGATCGTTCCGGCGGCACCCGCCGCACCGGCGGCACCAGCAGCACCGGTATCCACCCCGGCACCGCCCGCGGCACCGCCGCTGCCGGGGCCGGTGGCCATGCAGCTCGCCACCCGGATCACCCCGCTGCGCCTGGACGCCGACGGGGTGCACCGGCTCACCGTCAACCTGCACCCGGTCGACCTCGGACCGGTCCAGATCATCGCGGAGATCCGCAACGGCGACATCACGGTGCAGCTGGCCAGCTCGACCGACGCCGGCCACGAGACGCTGCGGGACGCCATGGACGACCTGCGCCGCGAGCTCGAGCAGTCCGGCTTCGGCAACACCTCGCTGGACCTGCGGCAGGGCACCGGTCAGGAGCAGGCGCGGCAACAGTTCTCGTCGTTCATGAACAACGGTGGGGGTGGGAACGGCGGCTCCGGGCGTACCGGAAACGGGCCGGCGGCCGCGCCCGCCGAGAGCGCCCCACCGGTGCCTTCCCGCCCCGCCGGCACCAGCCGTCTGGACGTGCAGGCTTAAGCTCCGAAACCTGGAAAATTGGGGCTAAGCGATTCCGGGAGCCCGCCGAACCTGAAGCTGAGGGTCACCACCGAAGGTTCAGGAGGACCGGTCGCATGACTTCGCCGATCAACGGATTCGTCAGCAACAAGTACGACGACAAGAGCGCCGGCGCCACGTCCATGTACACCAACAAGACGAAGGTCGACGCGGGCAGCAAGTCGGTCGGCGACCAGGACACCTTCCTGAAGCTGCTGGTGGCCCAGCTGAAGTACCAGGACCCCTCGAACCCGGCGGACTCCACCCAGTTCCTGGCGCAGACCGCCCAGTTCACCCAGGTCGAGAAGCTCGGCCAGATCGCCCAGATGATGCAGGCCCAGCAGTTGATCGGCGCCAGCGCGCTGGTCGGCCGCACGGTCACGTACCAGGACGCCAACGGCGTCAGCCAGACGGGCGTCGTCACCCGGACGAAGCTCAACGGAGACAGCGAACCGACGCTCGTGGTCGGGAACACGGATGTGCAGCTGTCGAAGGTCACGGAAGTCCAGCAGTCGGCGGCCGCGCAGCCCGCGGCCGGCACCGGACAGACCGCTACCCCGAACACCGCCTCCGATTCCGCTACCACGAAGGACAACTGACCTATGCTGCGTTCCCTTTTCTCCGGCATCAGCGGCCTGCGCGCGCACCAGCAGATGATGGACGTGACCGGCAACAACATCGCCAACGTGAACACGACCGGTTACAAGTCGAGCCAGACCGTCTTCCAGGACACGCTGTCGCAGATGGTCAACGCCGCCGGTGCCCCGCAGAACCAGGCGGGTGGCACGAACCCGGCGCAGGTCGGTCTCGGTGTGCGCACCGCGAGCATCAACGCCAACTTCAGCCAGGGCGCCGCGCAGACCACCGGCAAGTCCGGCGACATGATGATCCAGGGCGACGGCTTCTTCATCACCAAGAGCGGCGGCGAGTCGGTCTACACCCGCGCCGGCTCCTTCACCTTCGACGCGAACGGCTCGCTGACCACCCCGAACGGCCAGATCGTGCAGGGCTGGAGCGCCGACACCCAGGGCGTGGTCAACACGGCCGGCGCCCCGGACGACATCAAGCTGCCGATCGGCATCAGCCTCCAGCCGGTGGCGACCACGAAGTTCACCCTGACCGGCAACCTGTCGTTCGAGGCCGCCGTGGGCCCCACCAGCGCCAAGACCATCCCGATCCCGACGATCGACGCCAACGGGCAGTCGGGCACGCTCGAGGTCGTCCTGACCAAGATGACGAACGACCCGTCGGGTGTCGCACGGTGGCAGATGACCATGCCGAACGTGACGCCCGCGGTTCCGGCGCAGACGATCTACTTCCCGGGCGGGCGGGCGTCGACCTCTCTCGTGCCGGCGCCGGGCTCGGATCAGACGACGATGAACGGCTACGCCATCGACTTCAAGGACGTCACCCACTACGCCGGTAACACCGAGGCCCGGGTGAGCGCGTCGGACGGTTCGGCGGCGGGCATCCTGAGCTCGTACACCGTGTCGAACACCGGGCAGATCGTCGGCGTGTTCTCCAACGGCCTGAAGCAGACCCTCGGCCAGCTGGCCCTGGCGAACTTCAACAACGTCAACGGTCTCGAGAAGATCGGTGACTCGATGTTCCGCAGCACGGTGAACTCGGGTCTGGCCCAGGTCGGCTCCGCCGGCTCGGCGGGTCTCGGCCTCATCACCAGCGGCGCGCTGGAGATGTCGAACGTCGACCTGGCGCAGGAGTTCACCAACCTGGTCATCGCCCAGCGCGGCTTCCAGGCGAACAGCCGGATCATCACCACCTCGGACGAGATCCTCCAGGAGCTCGTCAACCTCAAGCGCTGATAGCCGTACGGCCGGCGGAAGCCGGGACGGGTCTCACGGCCCGCCCCGGCTTCTCTGTATCCGGCGCACCTCGCACCCGTAAAGAGACCGGAGCGCGCTCATCAGCAACCGCCGCTCCGCCGAACTGTCAAGTGACGGGCCACGGATGGCCCCCACCAGCCGCTATGACGCCCCAAGGACGGATGTCGTGATCCTCGTAACCCGCCTCAACGGAGCCGTTTTCGCCCTCAACCCGGACCTGGTCGAGCGTGCCGACTGCACGCCCGACACGGTCATCACGCTGGTGGACGGCACCAAGTACGTCATCGCCGAATCCGTGCCCGAGTTCATCGACTCGGTGCGCCACTACCGCGCCTCGCTGATCGCCCAGGCGAGCCGCATCGAGGCCGAGCCGGCCCACCTGACCGACACCGAGGACGAGCAGGCGACGCAGACCTCTGCGACCGTGCTGCCGCTGCACCGGAAGGACCGCTGATGGACCTCGCCACCATCGTCGGTGTAGTCGTCGCCCTGGCGATCGTCTTCACCGTGCAGATCCTGGAGGGCGGCAGCCCGGCCTCCATCATCCTCATCCCGTCGATGCTGCTGGTCTTCGGTGGTGCGTTCGCAGCCGGCATGGCGGGCGGCGTGATGAAGGACGCGCTCGGCGTCGGCAAGCTGCTGCAGAAGGCCTTTCTGGCCAAGGTGACGCCGCCGAACAAGCTCGTCGACGACATCGTCAAGCTCGCCGAGCGGGCCCGCCGCGAGGGCCTGCTGGCGCTCGAGGACGCGGTCAAGACGGTCGAGCACCCGTTCCTGAAGCGGGGCCTGCAGCTCGCGATCGACGGTACGGACCCGGAGGAGCTGCACGACATCCTCCACGCCGAGGTCGCCGCGAAGAAGAAGGCCGACAAGGCCGGCATGAAGATCTTCGAGAACATGGGCGGCTACGCCCCGACCGTCGGCATCATCGGCACGGTCATGGGCCTCGTGCACGTGCTCGAGAACCTGGACCAGCCGGAGACGCTCGGCCACTCCATCGCCGCGGCGTTCGTCGCGACGCTCTGGGGCGTGCTCTCCGCGAACCTCATCTGGCTGCCGGTGGCGGCCCGCCTGACCCGTCTCTCCGGCATCGAGGCCGAGGAGATGGAGCTCGTCATCGACGGCGTGCTGGCCATCCAGGCCGGCTCGAACCCGCGCCTGGTCGCGCAGAAGCTGCGCAGCCTGCTGCCGCCGGACGCCGCCAAGGCCGCTGAGGCCGCCGCCAACAACAAGAAGGCTGCGTAAAACCATGGCTTCCGGGGGAGGACCGCGGCGTAAGAAGGGCGGTCACGAGGAGCACGAGGAGCACGTCAACCACGAGCGCTGGCTCGTGTCGTACGCCGACATGCTCACGCTGCTCTTCGTGCTCTTCGTCGTGCTGTTCAGCATGAGCAACGTCGACAAGAACAAGTTCGCCGAGCTGGCCGCCGGCCTGTCCGCGGGGTTCGGCGCGGCCAGCCCGGCGTTCCAGGGCAACACGTCGCACTTCGAGGGCGCGGGGCAGGCCACCACCGTCGTGCCGATCGACCCGGGGGTCAACCCGGGCGAGGGCGGCGACGGCACCGACAACATGACCCAGGCGCAGAAGGCGGCCGTGGCCCGCGCTGTGCAGGCCGAGGACCGCAAGCTGGCCTCGGCCAACGCGCGGATCGCGACCAAGGAGGCGGAGAACCTGAAGGAGATCGAGCACCGGATCTCCGACGCCCTGGCGAAGGCCAAGCTGCTCAACCAGGTCAAGTTCACCATCAACCAGCGCGGCCTGGTGGTCACCATCGTCACCAACGAGGTGGTCTTCGCCGGCAACCGCGCCGAGCTCCAGGACGGCGGCCGGACGATCCTGAACGCGATCGCGCCGACGCTCGAGAAGCTGCCGAACAACATCGAGGTCGACGGTCACACCAACCAGCTCAAGGCGACGGTGAGCTACTACCCGAGCGGCTGGGAGCTGTCCGCGGCCCGGGCGTCCACCACGGTGCGCTACCTGGTCGACCACGGCCTGGCCAAGGACCGGATGAGCGCGGTCGGCTTCTCCGACACCAAGCCGCTCATCGACCCGAAGGACGAGCGGTCCATCACGATGAACCGCCGGGTCGACGTGGTCGTCCTGACCACGCTGAAGGCCGAGCAGGCCGCATTGATCCCCGCTGCGGCCGGCGCCGACGCCAAGCTGCACACCGGCGAGACGACGGCCGAGGCCAACGCTAAGGCGGCGGCCGGCACGACCGAATCAAGCACCGGGCACACCCCGACCACCACCACCACCACCACCACCGACTGAGACGACAGGAGGAGTTCCGATGGCGAAGGACGACAAGAAGGACGGCGCGGCGGAGGCGCCGAAGAAGTCCAAGAAGCTGCTCATCATCATCGCGCTCGCCGTCGTGCTGCTCGGCGGAGGCGGCGCGGGCGCCTGGTTCATGTTCCTCAAGGGCGATGCGGCCGAGGCGAAGGAGCCGGAGCCGGTCAAGGGCGCGGTCGTGGCGATCGAGAACCCGCTCACGATCAACCTGGCCGACGGTCACTACCTGAAGATGGGCTTCGCCCTGCAGATGACCGAGGAGGCCGGTGAGGAGAAGATCGACACCTCCGAGGCGCTCAACCTCGCCATCGACCAGTACACCGGCATGAAGATCGGCGAGCTGGAGACGGAGAAGGGCCGCGAGTCGGCGAAGTCGGAGCTGCTCGAGAAGATCGAGAAGGCGTACAACGTCGAGGACAAGCACCTCGTGATGGGCCTCTACTTCACCTCGTTCGTCACTCAGTAACACAGCGATTCCGGTGGGCGGGTCCGCAGCGTGCGGATCCGCCCATCGCGCGTATCAGGGGGCATAGCACTCCTCACGGCTCAGCGGCTGCGCAACCGAGCCGATGAGGACGACGTGACCATGTCTCCGACGCGCAAGATGTCCCGGCGGGGGAACGCGGGGCCCACGGCGTACGACTTCCGCCGGCCCATCAAGCTGTCCCGGGAGCACGTCCGGACGCTGCAGATCTCCTTCGAGACGTTCGCCCGCAGCTGCGGAACCCTGCTCACCACCCGCCTGCGCACGGTCAGCAGCGTCTCGCTGATCTCCATCGAGCAGCTGAACTATGACGAGTACGTCGCCTCGCTGACCAACCCGACCGTGATCGCCGTGGTGTCGCTCGACCCGCTGCCCGGCACAGTCCTGCTGGAGATGGCCACCTCCGCGGTGATGACCGCTATCGACCACATGCTGGGCGGCCCGGGCGGGCCCCAGCCGGAGCGCCCGCTGACCGAGGTCGAGATGCCGCTGCTGCGCGGCCTGCTGGAGCGGATGCTGGGTGAGCTGCGCTACGGCTTCGAGTCGCTGATCGACATCCAGCCGAACCTGCGCGAGATCGAGTACAACGCCCAGTTCCTGCGCGCGCACCAGCCGGGCGACGCGGTGGTGATCGCCTCCTTCGAGATGAAGATCGGCACCGAGGAGTGCGTGGCCAGCATCTGCCTGCCGTTCAACACCATCCTCCCGGTACTGGAGAAGCAGGACGCGATCGAGCTGACACCGGCCGAGCGGCAGGTCCGCGAGATCTCCCTGCGCAACCTCACGGCCGGACTTTCCGCGGCGCCGATTGACGTAGCTGTCCGATTCCAGCCCATCCGGATGCGTACCGATGACATCGTGGATCTACGCCCCGGTGACGTCGTGCCGCTGGGGCACCCGACCAGCGTGCCGCTCGAGGTGACCGTCAACGAGACCGTTTTCGCACACGCAGTCCCCGGTAACCAGGGCGCCCGGCTCGCCTGTCTCGTCGTGCCGACGCCCAAGGAGGAAGAACGTCGATGACCGCTCCCACGATCACCGAGCCGCAGCTCGCGCTGGTCCGTACCGCCGCGGAGGCGGCCCTGGCGGTGCTCCCCACGAGCCGGGAGCTCATGATCGGGGCGCCGGTGAACGCGACCCCCGACATGCTGACCTCCGGCCAGGCGATCACTGCGAAGTTCAGCGGTGCGGCCACCGGTGAGGCGGTCGTCGTGGTGGGCCAGGACCTGGCCGACGCGCTGAAGGAGAGCCCGCTCGGCGAGCTGGACCTGACCGCCGCCGTACGCCCGGCCCTCGAGGCCGCCGCCCGCGCCTTCGGCCCGGTGGTCCTCGATCCGGGTCAGCTCATGGAGCCCGGGGTAGCGCTCAGCGCGATCGCCGCCAAGCCGGGCGCGGTCGCGGTGCCGCTGCTGGACGGCGGGGAGATCCGCGCCGTCCTGGCGTTGACCCTCACTCCGTGGCCGGGGCACCCGGAGCCCGGCGGGGTGGCGCGGCGCGGCGCGTCCGACGTGGCGCCGTTGCGCGGTGGCCTGGACATGCTCCACGACGTCGAGATGGAGGTCTCGGCGGAGCTGGGCCGCACCCGGATGAGCGTGCGGGAGCTGCTGTCGCTGATCCCGGGCGCCATCGTTGAGCTGGACCGTGCCGCCGGCAGCCCGGCCGATCTGCTGGTCAACGGCCGGCTGATCGCCCGGGGTGAGGTCGTCGTGATCGACGAGAACTTCGGCATCCGGATCACCGAGATCATCACTCCCGGCAGCGAACGGGAGTAGGCGTGTTCGAGCTCGTCCTGCGCATCGGCTTCTCCCTGCTGGTCGTCTTCGGCCTGATGTGGGGACTGGCCCGGGTCGCGCGCCGGGGCGGGCTCAGCAGGCGCGGCTCGGGCAACCTGGCGGTGCTCAACCGGCAGTCGCTGAGCCGCGGCTCGTCGGTGGCGGTCGTGCAGGTGGCGGACAAGGCGCTGATCCTCGGGATCACCGACAACCAGGTCAGCCTGCTGGGCGAGACGGAGCTCGAAGCCTTCGCCCACGAGCCGCACGTGGCCGCGACGAAGCGCGCCCCGCTCGCCGTGCCGGCGGACGACGTGCTGCCGGCCGCCCACCCGACCGTGCTGCCGCACCACGGCGGCAAGCTCGAGGGCTCGATCCTGTCCCCGCGCACCTGGACGTCGACCCTGGACTTCCTGCGCGACCGGACGACGAGGCGCTGACATGGGGCGGCGAGCAGTCGTACTGCTTTTTCTGGTCCTGGGGGCTCTGCTGCCCGCAGCGGCGGCGGAGGCGACGCCGCAGCCTGCGCCGGCGGCCGTGGCGCGCTATGAGCTGCCGCAGGCTCCGGGCCCGACCCCGCCGGTGGCACCGACGGTCCGGCCCAGCGGCGGCTCCATCAACTTCAACATCAACGGTACGAATCCCGACGGCAGCAAACCGGCCACGTCGCTGGTCATCGTCCTGGGCCTCACCCTGCTGTCGGTGGCGCCCGCCGTGCTGCTGCTGTGCACGTGCTTCACCAAGGTGTTCATGGTTCTCGGGATCACCCGCAACGCGCTGGGGCTGACCAGCATGCCGCCCAACCAGGTCCTCGCCGGGCTGGCGTTGTTCATCAGCATGTTCATCATGGCGCCGGTGCTGACCCAGGTGAACGAGCAGGGCGTGCAGCCCTATCTGGCCGGCGACAAGAACCAGTCGCAGGCGTTCCGCGACGGCGTGCAACCGCTGCGCGACTTCATGATGAAAAGTACGCGCGAGGACGAGCTGGCCCTGCTGATCAAGGTGTCGGGCCAGCAGAAGCCGGCGACCAAGGAGGACGTCGAGCTGACCACGCTGATCCCGGCGTTCGTCCTGTCCGAGCTGCGGGCCGCCTTCATCATCGGGTTCGTCATCTTCATCCCGTTCCTCATCATCGACATGGTGGTCTCCGCGTCGCTGATGTCGCTCGGCATGATGATGTTACCGCCGGTAACCGTGGCGATGCCCTTCAAGCTGCTGCTGTTCGTGCTGGTCAACGGCTGGGGGCTGATCATCACCGCGCTCGTGAGCTCGTACCGGTGAACTCCGACGTCGCCATCGCCCAGCTGGTCGCGGTCCTCCTCGGCGCGGCCCGCGCCGGGGCGTGGCTCCTCCTCTGCCCGCCGTTCAACTCACGCCTCATCCCCGGGCAGGTCAAGGCGCTGCTGTCGGTGGGGATCGCGCTGCCGATGACGCCCTACCTCACCACGAGCGTGCCGACGATCCAGACCTCGGCGATCATCTCGGCCGCCGTTCTGCAGATCTTCGTCGGCGCCGCCCTGGGCTTCATCACCTTCCTGTTCTTCGCCGCGATCCAGGCGGCCGGCGACATGATCGACGTCTTCGGTGGCTTCACCCTGGCCACCGCGTACGACCCGCTGTCGCAGAACCAGAGCTCGGTCTTCGGCCGCTTCTACAACCTGGTCGCGGCGACGCTGCTGTTCGCCAGCGACGGCCACCAGCTGGTGCTCCGCGGGTTCATGGAGTCGTACAAGACGATGCCGCTGGACGCCAGCTTCTCGATGGAGACCTTCAGCCGGCTGCTGACCGACGGCGTCGGCGAGATGTTCATCGCCGCGATCCAGATCGCCGGGCCGCTGATCGCCGTGCTGTTCCTCACCGATGTCGCGTTCGGCCTGCTCAACCGGGTGGCGCCCGCGCTCAACGCGTTCCAGCTGGGCTTCCCGGCGAAGATCTTCCTGGTGCTGACCCTGTCCGGCACCGCGATCGCCATCCTGCCCCGGGCCCTGGACGGCCTGATCGACAAGGCGGTCAGCGCGGTCGTCCACCTCAGCGGCGGGGGGTGAGCCGTGTCCGGGGAGAAGACCGAACAACCCACAGCGCAGAAACTCAAGAAGGCCAAGCAGGAGGGCCAGATCGGGCGCAGCCAGGACGTGGGCGCCTGGTTCGGGATGCTGGCCGCGAGCATCATGCTGCCGCGCACGCTGAGCTCGGCGATGGACCACGCCAAGGAGCTGATGGCCAAGATCCCGGACGTCGTCGCCGACCCGGACCCGCAGATCGCGCTCGGCATCCTCAAGGACGGCCTGATGAGCGCGGTCTGGGCGGTCCTGCCGCTGGCCCTGACGATGATGGCGGTCGGCATCGCGGCGGCCGGCGCGCAGGGCGGTATCCGGGTCGCGACGAAGCTGTTCATCCCGAAGTTCAGCCGGCTCAACCCGCTGCCCGGCATCAAGAAGATGCTCGGCCCGCAGGCCCTCTGGGAGGGCACCAAGGCGCTGATCAAGACGGCTGTGCTGGCCATCGTGCTCTACATGACGATGAAGGACATCGTCCCGATGCTCATGACCGCCGGGCGGCTGCAGATCGGCTCCCTGCTCGGTGTGGTGAACGACGCCACCATCGGGCTGATCCGGGCGGCGTCCATCGCCGGCATCGTGATGGCCGCCGCCGACTACTTCGTCGTGCGCCGCCGCACCAACAAGCAGCTGCGGATGACGAAGGAAGAGGTCAAGCAGGAGCACAAGAACACCGAGGGCGACCCGCACCTCAAGGGGCACATCCGGTCCAAGCAGATGGCGATGGCCCGCAACCGGCAGATGGCGGACGTGCCGACCGCCGACGTGGTTCTGGTCAACCCGACCCACGTGGCCGTGGCGCTGCGCTACGACCCCGAGAAGGGCGCGCCCCGGGTGATCGCCAAGGGGCAGGGCGCGCTCGCGCAGAAGATCCGGGAGCTCGCCACCGAGCACCGCATCCCGATGGTGCAGGACGTGCCGCTGGCCCGGGCGCTGGAGAAGAGCGTCGACGTGGGGCAGGAGATCCCCGCCGAGTTCTACGGGGCGGTTGCCAAGGTGCTGGCGTTCGTGATGAGCCTGAAGGCTCGTGGGTCAGCCGCAGGAGTGCATCGCAACCCGAACCCCACCCCGGCGGCAGCTTAGTCATAATCTGGGAGATTTCCTCACATCACGGCCGCCGCTGCGGGACCATCAGCAGGTGGAAGGGGGGCCGTGAGGAACCTGAACATGAGCAGATTCGCCGTACCCATCGGGGTCATCGGCATCATCGTCATGATGGTCGTGCCGCTGCCGACCTTCCTGCTCGACCTGCTGATCGCGACGAACATCACGGGCGCCCTGCTGATCCTGCTCGTCTCGATGTTCGTTCAGAAGCCCCTGGACTTCTCGGTCTTCCCGGCCCTGCTCCTGGTCATGACGCTGTTCCGGCTGGCCCTCAACATCAGCGCGACCCGGCTGGTGCTGCGCGACGGCGACGCCGGCAAGGTCATCCACGCGTTCGGCGACTTCGTCGTCGGCGGCTCGCTCGTCATCGGCCTCGTGATCTTCCTGATCCTGATCATCGTGCAGATGATCGTCGTCACCAAGGGTGCCGAGCGCGTCGCCGAGGTGGGCGCCCGCTTCACCCTCGACGCCATGCCGGGCAAGCAGATGGCGATCGACGCCGACCTCAACGCCGGCCTCATCAACGAGTCCGAGGCCAAGAAGCGCCGGGCCGAGGTGGCCGCGGAGGCCGACTTCTACGGCGCCATGGACGGTGGCTCGAAGTTCGTCAAGGGCGACGCCATCGCCGCCATCATCATCACCGTCATCAACCTGGTCGGTGGCTTCGCGGTCGGCATCCTGCAGCACGGCCTCTCCCCCGCGGACGCGATGAACCAGTACAGCCTGCTGACCGTCGGCGACGGCCTGGTCTCGCAGATCCCGGCCCTGCTGCTCTCGGTGTCCACCGGTCTCATCACGACGCGCTCGGCGACCTCGGGCGACATGGGCAGCAGCGTCACGGCCCAGCTGGGGCAGAACAAGCTGGCGCTGCGGATCGCCGGCGGTGCCGCCCTCGGCCTCTGCGTCATCCCGGGCCTGCCCAAGGTGCCGTTCCTGATCATCGGCGCGACGGTGCTGTTCATCGCCCAGCGGATGAAGGACCCGGAGCCGGAGGCCGAGGCGGAGGCGGCGGCCGCCGAGGCCGAGCGGCCCACCCCGGACTCCCCCGAGCAGCTGCTCGGCGAGATGCGGGTCGACCCGCTGGAGCTGGCGCTCTCGCCGGACCTGGTGGACCTGGTCGACACCAACGGCGGCGACCTGCTGGACCGGGTCCGGGCCCTGCGCCGCAAGATGGCGCTCGAGCTGGGCATCATCATGCCGCCGGTGCGGACCCGCGACGACCTGGACCTGCCACTGTCGTCGTACGCGATCCGCATCTCCGGCGTCGACGCCGGCGCCGGCCAGGCACCGCCCGGCACCGTCCTGGCGATCGGCGACGGCCTGCAGGCGCTGCCCGGACGCGCGGGCGTGGAGCCCGTCTTCGGCCTGGCGGGCAAGTGGGTGCCGGCCGAGCTGCACTACCAGGCCGAGCTGTCCGGCGCGACGGTCGTCGACCGAGCCTCGGTGATCATCACCCACCTCGCCGAGATCGTCCGGCAGAACGCCAGCCGCCTGCTCGGCCGCGAGGACGTGCGGTCGCTGACCGAGATGGTCAAGCGCACCCACCCCGTGGTGGTCGAGGAGCTGACCCCGTCGCTGCTCAGCCTCGGCCAGATCCAGCGGGTCCTGCAGGCCCTGCTCGACGAGGGCGTACCCATCCGCGACCTGGTCCGGATCTTCGAGGCGCTGTCGCTGCGCGCCAAGGTCTCGGCCGACCACGACGGCCTGGTCGAGGCCGCCCGCGCCGCGCTGGGCCCGGCCATCGCCGCCCAGTACGCCACCGGCGGCCGCCTCACCGTCATCACCCTCGACCCGATGCTCGAGCAGAACCTGCTGGAGTCCCTGCGGCCGAGCGAGACCGGCGCCTTCATGGCGATCGACGGGATGCGGGCCGAGGCGATCGTGACCGAGGCCGGTCAGCTCGTGGAGGCGGCGGAGCAGTCCGGCATCACCCCGGTCCTGGCCTGCTCCCCGCAGCTGCGGCTGCCACTCATGCGTCTCCTGCGCGCCGGCTCGCGCCGCGTGCAGGTGCTGTCCTACTCGGAAATCTCAGGTTCCACCGCACAGATAGAAACCATGGGGGTGGTGAACGGTGCCTACGCGGGTGCTGCTTGAGGGTCCGGCCATCGAGCCGTTGCTGGCGCAGGTGCGCGACGAGTACGGCTCTTCGGTGCGGATCATCTCGGCGGACAAGGTCCGCACGGGAGGCTTCGGCGGGTTCTTCGCCAAGCAACACTACGAGCTGTCCGTCGAGGTCCCCGACCCCGACGAGCGGACCGACCCACCGCCGCGCCGGCCGGCACCGGCCGACGACGGCCCGCAGACGCTGGAACAGCTGCTGGCCCGGGCCGAGTCGCGGGACCGGATCGCGCCCGGCGACGGCCCGGCGCTCTCCGACCGGGCGGCGGGGCGGGACGCGGGGATGGGCGACACCGCGGCGGCGGTCGGCGGGCTGGAGCCGAGCACGCCACCCGGCCGCGGTATGTCCGACCCCAGCTCCGCGTTCGCCGAGCTGATGGCCAACCTGGACCGGGCGGAGGCGTACAACCGCCCGTCGCCGCGGCCGCAGGACGGCGAGCCGGAGCGGCCGGAGAGCCCGACGGTGCGGCCGTTCCGCCCGGCTCAGGCCACCGGCTCACCGGTGAACGGCGGGCCGTCGCCGGCGGTGCGGCCGCTGCCGCCCGTACCGTCGCTGGCGGAGCTGATGGGCGGCCTCGGGGTGAACGACGCCCCGGCGTTCCCGCCCAGCGCGGCGGCGAACCGGGCCGCGCAGAACCCCGCACCGCCGCGCAATGCGGCCGCCGCGGCGGCGTACGGCATCGCGCCGACCTCGCCGGCGCCCGCGCCCACCTCGCTGGCCGAGTCGCTCGGCGGTCTCGGCCTCGGACCCACGTCCGGGCCGCCGACCGTGGCGCGCGTGACCTCGGCGCCGCCGGCACCCGTCCGGCCGCCGCACTTCGACACCGTGCAGCAGAACCTGATGCGGGTCGGCATGCCGCCGGAGATGGCCGCGGAGATCATCGGCGGGGACACGTACGCGGGAGTGCTGAGCGTGCTGGCGGCCCGCCCGTCGGCGCCGGCCGTGCCGGATGCTCCGGGCGAGATCCTCGTGCTCGCGGGCGACCTCGACCATGCCCTGCCGATCGGCCGGCAGCTGTGCGAGCAGGCCGGCCTCGACCAGTCGCACCTGCTGCTGGGCGGGCCGACCGCCGCCGGCACCGGCATGCACTCGTCGCGGGTGCTGGGCGACCCGCCCACCGCCGCCACCAGGGCGGAGAAGCTGCAGAGCGCCGACCACGCCTGGATCGTGGTGGTGGACGCGGCGGTCGGGCGTACGGACCCGATCTGGGTGAACGACATGTGCGACGCGCTCGGGGCCACGGCCGTGTGGGCGGTCGTCGACGCCACCCGCAAGACCGCGGACACGGCCCGGCACGTACGCGCGCTCGGCGACGTGGAGGCGCTGGTGGTGCACAACGTGGACATCACCTCGGACCCGGCGACCGTGCTGGGCCTGGACCTGCCGATCTACTCGCTCGACGGCAAGCCGGCCACCCCGCACTCCTGGGCGGCGCTGCTGTGTGCCCGGATCGCCGCGGACGTGGTCCCCATGGCCGCCCTGCCCCGCCGGCCGGCCCGCCGAGGCTGACCCGTGATCCGCCCCTCCGTCCTGCTGTTCGCGCTGCTGATGAGCGCGCCGGCGCTGTATCGCTACGTGCTCGACGAGATCGACGTCACCGAGGTGCTGATCCGGTTCCTCATCGCCGTGCCGATCGCCGCGATACTGCTCGCCGCGCTGCGCTTCGTCACGGCGGGGTACGGCCGGGCGGAGGAGCGGGGCACCCCGGTGACGCCGACGCCGGACAACCGGGAGCCGGGCTCCGACACGCCTTGACAGTTCGTTAACAATTGCCTGCTTTGGCAGTATGTTACCTCCGGTGAGCGACTGCCCACCGGAGGTGAACGGTGCCCACTGACCGTCCGATCATCGTCGTCGGCTGCCCGCGCTCGGGTACCACGATGCTGCAGCTCATGCTGCACGCCCATCCACGGATCGCGATTCCGCCGGAGACGCGGTTCGTACTCGCCGCGTACCGCGAACGTCAGGAGTTCGGCGACCTGCGGATGCCGGAGAACCGGCGAGCGCTGGCGCGGCGCATCGTGGACCGGCAGGAGACCCGCTTCTGCGACCTCGGCCTCGACCCCGAGGAGACCGTCGAGCGCATCGCGGCCGCACAAGGCACGCTGGGCTCGGTGCTCGGCACGATCTTCCAGCAGTACGCGGCGCGTTTCGGCAAACCGCGCTGGGGCGACAAGCGGCCGGCGTACCTGCACAACGTCGACATCCTGCTGCGGCTGTTCCCCGACGCCCAGTTCATCAACATCGTCCGCGACGGCCGGGACTGCGTGGCGTCGCTGAAGGAGATGTCCTGGCATCGCAAGGACATCTACGCCACCGTGGCCGCCTGGGCGCGCGCGGTGGACGACGCGCGCCGCGCGGCCCGCAAGCTCGGCAGCTCCCAGTGGTACGAGCTGCGCTACGAGGACCTGGTCGCCGATCCGCACGGGCGGCTCCGGGAGCTGTGCGCGTACCTGGGTGAGGACTACGACGCGGCCATGGCGGAGCCGTCGACGGTCGCGCAGGTCGCGGTGCCGTCGTTCAAGACCTGGCACGCCCGTACGCACACACCCGTCACGACCCAGCGGGTGCAGAGCTGGCAGAGCCGGCTGACGGCGGAGGAGATCGCTCTGTGCGAGGCGGCGCTGGGCAGCCGCCTGGTGGCCAACGGCTACGAGCTGTCGGGCGCGATGCGGCCGGCGCCCTCGGATTTTCTCCGCTACCAGTGGACGGCGGCACCGCAGCGGTGGGAACCCGCCCGCCGGAGCATCAGCCGGGCGGCCTTCCGCCTGCGTCGCGACTCCGACCTCGCGCACCGGCCCGCCTCGGTCCTGGCGCAGCGCACGGGATCGGACACCGCCGCGGACCGGCGCGTCGACGCCGGCTGAGTCCGCCGAACGGTCATGTCCTGGCCGCCGGAGCGCCAGGACATGACCGTGGTGGCTCACACGAGTGAGAGGGAGAACCTTCCCTTGCCGTACCGGGCGACCTCGATGACGAGGTCCAGCCGCTTGCCGAGGGCCAGCAGCTGCGCCCGGGCGTCGTTCGGCAGCGGGTTGCCGGGGTAGATCACCTGGTAGAGCTTGACGTGCGGCGCCCCCTCCCGGTTGAGGAGGCTGGTGAACACGTTGCAGAGCTCGAAGACGTTCTCGGCGAGGTTCGGGAAGAGCGTCTTCTCCTCGATGCTGTCCTCGGCGGCGCCGACCGGCAGCAGGCCGAGGGCGGCGCCCGCGTTGGCGGCGAGGCTCAGCGTCATGCCGAGGACGGCGTACATGCGCTGGGACGTGTCCGTGTAGATGGCGAACAGGCCGGTGGGCAGGTTCTCCGCGGTCATGGGATCGCCGGGAGAGACGTTGACGTCGCGGCCGAGGAGGTCCTCGAAGAGGTTGCGGACGGCGAGCGGGGCGGGAATGACCGAGGTGTCAGACATGGCTATATCATCCCAAAATAGGAGAGAAGACCTCATCGAATTGCTCTGCAGTGAAGGGCTTGACGATGAAGAACGCCGAGCCGGCGCTCTCCGCAGCGGTCTTCATCTCGTCGGTGCACTCGGACGTCACGAAGCCGAACTTGACGTTGTTCCCCGCCGCCCGCAGCTTGCGCAGCACGTCGATGCCGGTCATCTCGGGCATGTTCCAGTCCGAGATGATCAGGTCGGGCTTCTCCGCCTCCGCCTTCTCCACGGCCTCGGCGCCGTCCGAGGCCTCCACCAGGTCATGGCCGTCGAAGCCGGCCTGCCGCAGCGTCCGGGTCACGATCTGGCGCATGACCCGGCTGTCGTCCGCAATCAGGATCTTCATGCCGACGCCTCCCCCTGCTTCACGCTCTGCCACATCGTGATGGAGATCGGCTGGCCGTCCCAGACGCCGTACAGGCCACTGATCTGCTCGGCGGCCGGGTAGTACGACGCGGTGTCCGGCGCCAGCACCACGGTCGGCAGGGACAGGAAGCACCCCGCCGGCAGCATGGCCTTCACGTTGCCGCCGACGATGTTCGCCAGCTCGCCGAGGACGTCGGAGGTGTCCTCCTGCCCGACCTCGTCCTCCTCCATCGCAAGGAAGGCCGCGGCGGCCTTCTTGGCGGCCTGCAACGAGCACGCGTAGACCAGGTGGCCGTGCCAGGTGCCGGTGATGGACACCGTGGAGTGGACCTCGGTCGCCTGCTTCTCGTCACCCGTCAGCACCAGCGGGCTCACGCCCTCGGGGTCGAGGTATGACACCCAGACCTGCTCCACCATCTCGGCGAGGTCATCCTGGGTCACCACGGTTTCGACGCTCATGAGTTCGCTCCGGTCGGTACCAGGCCCAGCAGGGCCAACTTTTCGATCATCGCGCCCTCGGTGAAGGGCTTGATCACGTATTCGTGGGCGCCCGCGGCGAGCGCCCGGACGATCTGGCTCTGTTCGCTCTCGGTCGTGACCATGACCAGCGTCATCTCCCGCAGCCGGGGTTCCGCGCGCACCTTGGTCACGAACTCGAGACCGTTCATGTTCGGCATGTTCCAGTCGATGAGGGCCAGTTCCGGCACCTCGGTCATCGTGGCGAGCAGGTCGAGGGCCTCCTGGCCGTCACCCGCCTCGATCGCCTCGAAGTTCAGCTTCGCGACGATGCGCTTCAGAATCATGCGCATCGCCCGGGAGTCGTCGATCACCATCGCCCGCACCGCGGCTCACCCCTTCCTCGCGGCACCGGCCGGCACCGCGCTGCGTACTCGGTAGGCAGAGGTCCGGCCGGCCGCCACCCGTTCGTAGTTGTCGTCGATCCCGATCGTCGTCTCGGCCGCGCCGAGGAACAGCCAGCCGTCCGGGCGCAGCAGGCGTGCGACGTTGCGCAGCACCGACTTCTTCGTCGCGACGTCGAAGTAGATGAGCACGTTGCGCAGGAAGATCACGTCGAACTGCGGGATGGACGGCAGCGGCGCGGTCAGGTTCATGTGCTTGAACGAGACGTTCCGCCGCAGGTGCGGTGCCACCCGCCAGTGCGCGCCCACCCGCTCGAAGTACTGCACCAGCTGGGTGGCCGGGAGCCCCCGGTTCACCTCGACCTGGCTGTACTCGGCCTGCTCGGCCCGCTTGATCATCTCGGTGGAGATGTCACTGCCCATGATCTCGTACGACCAGCCGGCGGGCAGCGCCTCCTGCAGCGTGATCGCCAGGCTGTACGCCTCCTGCCCGCTCGAGCTGGCGGCGGACCAGAGCCGGAGCTTGCGCGCGGATCCCCGGCTCTTGACCAGCTCCGGGAGCACCACGTCGGTCAGGGCGGTGAAGGGCTCACGGTCCCTGAACCACGACGTCTCGTTGGTCGTCAGCGCGTCGATGATCCGGCGCTGGTCGTCCGGGTTCGGCTTGCGCTGCAGGTTGGCCAGGAACTCGTTGACGCTGGCGGCACCCACCTGCCGGGCCACCGGGATCAGCCGGGCCTCGACCAGGTACTCCTTGCCGGGCGCGAGCACGATCGCGGCCTCCCGCCGGACCAGCGTCGACACGAAGGCGAAGTCCGCCTGGGAAAGCGTCATCGGGTCACCGCCGTCGCCCGCGGAACGCGACCCACCTGTACCCGCTGGACCAGGACGGACGCGATCTTGTCCAGCGGCAGCACCTCGTCGGCCAGGCCCGCGCCGACCACGGCGCCGGGCATCCCCCAGACCACCGAACTAGCCTCGTCCTGCGCCAGCACCTCGGCGCCTGCGTCACGCAGCACCTTCGCACCACCCCGTCCGTCGTATCCCATGCCGGTGAGAACCGCCGCGTAGGCCGCCGCGCCGAAGAGCGAGGCGACCGAACGGAACATCACGTCGACCGCCGGACGGCACGAGTTCTCCGGCGGCGCGCCGCTGAGCTGGGTCAGCGTCGCGGTGTTCCGGCGTTGCAGCACCAGGTGCTTGTCGCCGGGAGCGATGTAGACAGTGCCGGGCGCGAGCTCCATCCCCTCGCCGGCCTCGACCACCCGCAGCGGCGTGCTGCGGTCGAGGCGCTCGGCGAACATCCGGGTGAAGACCGGCGGCATGTGCTGCGTCACCACGATCGGGACCGGCAGGTCCGTCGGCAGCGCCTGCAGCACCTTCGTCAGCGCGTCCGGGCCGCCCGTCGACGAGCCGATCGCGACGATGTCGACCCGGCCGTGCGGGGCGCGCCGGACCGGCCGTGCGGGGGCGGCCGGCGCCTGGGCGGCCCGACCGGCCAGCACGCCGGGCCGTCCGGGCAGCCCCGGGCGGCTGCCCGGGCCCGGTGCCGGTCCCGGCCGTTTCGCCGGGCCCAGCCCGGGCCGCGGCGCTCCGAGCGGCCGGCGTCCGGCCAGCGCGTGGATCTTCGGTACGAGCTGCTCGCGGACGGCCGCGATGGACTCGGCCACGGACCCGACGTTGCTCGGCTTCGTGACGTAGTCCGTGGCCCCGGCGGCGAGCGCCTCCAGCGTGGCCGTCGCGCCGGCCGCGGAGAGCGTGCTGAACATGATGACCGGCACACGCTTGTGCCGCTTGCGCAGCTCGCGGACCGCCGCGATGCCGTCCATCTGCGGCATCTCGATGTCCATCGTGATCGCGTCCGGCTTGAGCTGGTCGATCTTGGCCTGGGCCAGCAGGCCGTTGGCGGCCGTGCCGACCACCTCGATGCCCGGGGCGCCGGTCAGCGAGTCCACGATGAGGCGACGGACGACCACGGAGTCGTCGACGACGAGCACTCTGATCATCGCAGTCCTCCGTCCCTCATCCGAGCCAGGCCGGGCCGAGCGCCGCGACGACCGGCGCCAGGAGCCGGTGCGCCGTGGCGGTGTCCAGCAGGTCCCGGACGACGAGCGCCTGGACCGCGCCGCTGAGCATGTTCCACACCCCGCCGGCCCGTTCCGCGAGCGGAATGGCCGCCGTGTCGATCGCCTGCACGAGCAGCATCTGCGCCGCCGCGGCCGTGCGTACCCGGTCCGACAGGTACGCCGCCCACGAGGCGGAGTGCACCGCCGGGGACCAGCCACCGGCGTTGCGGCGCGCGTCCTCCGCGGACGTTGCCAGCCGCGCCAGGTCCTTCGGCGTGATCGAGCGCAGGCGGTCGAGCAGGGCCGACACCGCGTAGTGGTGCGGCCCCAGGTCGATCGGCTTGCCGGCGGGCAGCTTGCGGACCGCGGCCACCCAGCCCGCACCGAGCATCCGGCGGGTGGTCTCGTCGAGGACCTCCCGCAGATAGCTGGCCACCGCGGCGTCGCAGAGCAGGGCGGTCGCCGCGGCGGCCGTCTCGCTCTGCTTGGCGTCGCGGCCGGCGCCCTGCCACGTCCAGGCCATCACGTCGTAGCGCAGGCAGGTCAGCAGCGCGTCGACCGAGCCGATCGGCGCCCGCTCGACCAGCGCGAGCGAGCTCGCCGGGTCGTCCGCCTTCATCCCCTTGAGCGTGGGCAGCTTGCGCGCCGCGCTCTCCACCTCGACCCACAGCGGGCCGCGCACCCCCTCGTCCGGCAGCCGCTCGGCGAGGATCGGCAGGTCCCCGACGCTGAGGCGCAGGGCGCGCAGCAGCACCTCGGCGGTGGCCGACCCGCCTCCCAGGCGGGTCAGGTCGAAACCGAGGACGGGGGCGCTGACGAGGCTGTACATCAGGTGGTTGCTCGGTACGTGTCGACGGCCTGGTTGACATCGAGGGCCAGCATCAGCCGGCCGTCCAGCTTGAACGTGCCCACCACCAGCTCGCGAGTCGGCCCGCTGAGCGTGTCCGGCGGCGGCTCGAACGCGTCGTCCTCGAGGTCCACGACCTCGCCGATGCGGTCCACGAGGAGGCTGACCGGCTCGCCGTCGCCGCGCAGGATCACGTTCATCACGGGACCCTGCAGCGCCTGCCGGGCCAGCCCGAGCTGCACCCGCAGGTCGACGGCGGCGATCACCTGGCCACGCAGGTTGAACAGCCCGCCCACGGCCGGCGGCGCCAGCGGCACCGGCGTGTACTCGTTGTAGGACAGCACTTCCTGGACCGTGTGGACCTCGACCCCGAAGAGCTGGTCGGCCACCTCGAAGGTGGCGAACTGACGGCTCGCCATGTCAGGCCTCCACCAGCTGGTCGCTGTGCATGTCGGCGTAGAAGTTCGGGTCGGCGGCGAGGATCGCCCGGCGTACGTCCAGCAGCTCGGTCACCCGCTGCTGGATGACCGCGGTGCCGACCAGGCCGTCCTCCTCGGCGTCCCGGCGTGCCGTCGTGGTCTCGTTCTCCGCGATGTCGACGATCCGGTCCACGACCAGCGCCACGCTGCGGCCCCCCTCGCTGTAGACGACCACCGAGACGGTGTCGCTCTCCTCCATCTCGCTGTACGCCCCCAGCAGGTGCGACAGCCGTACCAGCGGAAGAATGTGCCCGCGGTACTGCACGACCTCCCGCGATCCGGCGTGCTCGATGCGGTCCCGCGGGAACTCCTCGAGCCGGGTGACCGTGTCGAGCGGGATCGCCACCCGGCGCTCGCCGACCGCCGTGATGAGCAGCCGCTCCCCGGTGCCCGTGGCGCCGGTGGCACGCGACGTGCCGACCAGGTTCTCGCGGTCCGAGTCGGCCGTCAGGTGGGAACGCCGCGCCAGCGACGAGACGTCGAGGATGAGGCCCACCTTGCCGTCGCCCAGGATGGTGGCGCCGGCGTACAGGCCGATGTCCTTGAACCTGGAGTTCAGCGCCTTGACCACGACCTCTTCGGTGTTCAGGACGCGGTCCACGACCAGGCCGAAACGGCGGCCGTCGGCCTGCAGCACCATGATGTAGACGCCCTGGTCGCCGCCGGGATCGAGGCCGAGCGCGCGGTCCAGGCGGACCAGCGGGAGCAGCTTGCCGCGCAGCCGGTAGACGGGCGCGCCGGAGGCGTACTCGATCTTCGTGGACTGGCCGTCGATGAAGACCAGCTCGAGCACGGCCACCTGGGGCACCACGTAGCGCTGGTCACCGCAGTCGACGGTCAGCGCCTGGATGATCGCCAGGGTCAGCGGGATGGTGAGGCGCCAGACCGTACCCTGGCCCAGCGTCGAGTCGACGCTGACCGCGCCGCCGATCCGCTCGATGTTGGTCTTGACCACGTCCATGCCGACCCCGCGGCCCGACACGTTGGTCACCTTGGCCGCGGTGGAGAAGCCGGGCTGGAAGACCATCGCCATGATCTCGCGCTTGTCCATGTTGGGGATCTGCTCGGCCCGCAGCAGCCCCTTCTCCACGGCCTTGGCGGCGATCCGGTCGACGTCCATGCCCGCGCCGTCGTCGGCCACGTCGACGGCGACGTGCCCACCCTCGTGGTACGCGCGCAGCGTCAGCGTCCCCTCGGGGTTCTTGCCCGCGGCGATGCGCCGGTCCGGGTCCTCGATGCCGTGGTCGACCGCGTTGCGGACCAGGTGGGTCAGCGGGTCCTTGACCGCCTCGAGCAGGCTGCGGTCCAGCTCGGTCTCCTTGCCCTCCATGACCAGCTCGACCTTCTTGCCGAGCGAGTTGGAGAGGTCCCGGATGACCCGGGGCAGCTTGGACCAGATGTGCTCGATCGGCTGCATGCGGGTCTTCATGATGCCCTCTTGGAGCTCCGAGGTGATCATGCCGAGCCGCTGGGCGCTGCGGACCAGACCGGAGTCGCCGGTCTCCATCACGCCGCGGACGAGCTGGTTACGGGCGAGGACCAGCTCGCCGACCATGTTCATCAGGCTGTCGAGCAGGTCGACGTCCACCCGGATCGCGCTGTCGGCGACGCTGCGCTTGGGCGTCTGCGCCTGCAGCGCCTCGCTGACGGCGGCCGGCTGGGCCTTGCCCTCCTCCAGCAGGATGGTGCCGAGCTTGCGCTCGTCGCCCTCGAGCTGCGACTGCAGGGCGGAGCCGACGTCCGCGGCGTGCGCCGCGCCGGTCTCCACGAGGATCTCGCCGATCGGGCGGCGCTGCTCCTCGACCGGCTCGGGGGCCGGGCGGACCGGCGTCTCCACGAGCGGCTCGGGCTTCTCGGCCGGCTCCGCCGCGGCGTGGGCCGGCGTGTGGGTGGGAGCTGCCGGGGCGGCAGGCGCGGCAGGAGCGGCGGGCGCGGCCGCAGGAGCGGCGGGTGCCGCGTCCCCCGGGGCGTTCATCTGCGCGTGGACGGCCGTGATGATGCTGTCGACGTCGACCTCACCCTCATTGCCGTTCTGCTCGATGGCCTCCAGCAGCGACCGGACGCCGTCGATCGTCGCCAGCAGGGTGGTGATCGTGGTCGGCGTGACCGGCTGGACGCCGTCGCGCAGCCGTGACAGCAGCGACTCGCCCGCGTGGGCGAGGGTCTCCAGCCGGGTGAAGGCCAGGAAGCCACTGGTGCCCTTGATCGTGTGGATCGCCCGGAAGATACGGGAGATCAGGTCGCGTGAGGCCGGGTTCTGCTCCAGCGCAACGAGATCCCGGTCGATCTGGTCCAGGTTCTCGTGGCTCTCCATGAGGAATTCGCCGACGATCTCGCCAAGGTCTTCCAACGCCCTACCTCCTGCTCGTTTCCCAAATCCCTCATCGACCCACCGGGTCCTCACCTGAGGACACCCGAAGCGCTACCGGTTGCGGCTCAGTTGTCACCGCCCGGACGCCGGTAGCGGTAGCCGAATCCGCGTACGGACTCGATCGGGGATTCGTCGGGATCCGACCAGCCGAGCTTGCGGCGCAGCCGCAGCACGGCGAACTTGACACGTTCCTGACCGATGCCCGTGGGGTCGTCCCACGCCTGGGTCAGCAGCTGGTTGGGGCTCAGCACCGCGCCGGCGTGCCGGACCAGGGCGTTGAGCAACCGGAACTCGGTCGGGGTGAGACGCTTCTCGTCGCCCTTCACGTAGACCCGGCGTTTGGTGGGGTCGAGGTGCACCAGGCCGTCGTCGTAGATCTGGCTGGCCCAGCTGTTCTGCCCGCCGGACGAGCGGCGCAGCAACGCCTCCACCCGGGCGAGCAGCTCGTTGTTCGCGAACGGCTTGGTCAGGTAGTCGTCCGCCCCGCCGCGCAGCCCCCGGACCTTCTCCGCCTCCTGGCCGTGGGCGGTCAGGACCAGCACGGGTACGTCGGAGACGTCCCGCAGCCGCTCCAGCACCTGCCACCCGTCCATCTCCGGCAGGCCGACGTCGAGCACCACCAGGTCCGGGTGTTCGGCGTACGCCTCCTTGAGGCCGGTACGCCCGTCGCCCGCGTGTGCCACCTCGTACCCGGCCCGGCTGAAGAGCAGCCGCAGAGCCAGCGCGATGTCCGGGTCGTCCTCGACCACGAGCAGCCTGCTCATGAGCTCGTCACCATGCCCTCCGCCTCCGCCCCCGCGCGTCGCCAGACGCGGCTGCCCGGCCGGTGCGGCACACACCGGTCCCTGGTCAGCGTCTTGCTCACGCCCCCCGCGACCGCGGACGGCGAAGATGAAATGTCCAAAACCACGATAGCGTGACGTGTCTGTTCATATACGGAAAGTTATAGTTCAGCGTGCGAACCCCCACGAACGTCTTCGCGCTGCAGGCTCGTTTCCTCGCGGTGATCTCCCACGAGCTGCGGACGCCGCTGACCACGATCGCGTCGTTCACCGAGAGCCTGGACACCGACGACCTCGCGCCCGCCGAACGCTCGGTGGCCCTGGCCGCCGTCCGGCGCAACACCGAGCGGATGCTCGCGCTGGTGGAGGACCTGATGGTGGTCAGCCGGCTGCAGACCGGCGATCTGGAGCTGTGGCCGACGGCCGTGGACCCCGCCGAGGTGATCCGGGAGGCCGCCGAGCTGCTGGCCAGCCGGGAGCCGTACACGGCGGCGACCGTCCGGGCCGAGCCGGGGCCGCCGGTGTCCGCCGACGCACCGCTGCTGCGCGACCTCTTCTATGCCGTGGTCGGGACGGTCGCCAGCGGTGCCGCGGACCGGTCCGCCGTCGTCGACGCCGAGGGCGGCGCCACCGGGTGGCGGATCACGGTGACCGCGCGGCAGGCCGAACGCCTCACCGACGAGCACCTGATGGCCGGCATGCTCGCCGACCCGGACCCACCGCACCGGCGGCGCAGCACGGCCCTGTGGATGCTGCTCGCCGAGGCGATCGCGACCCGGCACGGCGGCTCGGTGGAGCTGACGTACGACCCCGGCACGGGCGCGGGGGCGCAGATCCGGCTCCCCCTGTCCATCCCCCCAGACTGACAGGAACCGCCCGGCCGAACGTCGTGTTTCGCCGAAGGTGGGACGTAACGGCAGAAAAAAGGTCCGATGAAAGTCGCCGGGCGCACAGGGGCCCGGCCGTGGACCGAGAGGCAAGCACCGTGTTCGATTCCGCACGCCGTATCGCCCTCGCGGCGGCCGTACCCGCGGCCCTGCTGGCACTGACCGCGGCACCGGCGCAGGCCGGCACCGCAGTCCCGGGTCCGTCCCGGCTGGGCCCGACCACCATCGGTGTCCTCATGGACGAGGTCATCGTGCGCACCAACGAGGTGCGGGCCGACGCCGGATGCGCCCCGCTCGCCGTGGAGGAGGAGCTCGTCGTGGCCTCCGTACGGCAGAGCCACTACATGGCGGCGACCGGCGACTTCGGGCACATCGGCTGGCGCGGCTCGACCTTCGAGACCCGGTCCCGGGCGGCCGGCTACGACGCGGTCGCGGCCGAGAACATCGCGTGGGGCTTCGCCGGCGCCGACGAGGTGATGGACGCGTGGATGGCCAGCCCGTCCCACCGCGAGAACATCCTCAACTGCGACGCGCGGTCCTTCGGCGCCGGCGTGCAGCGGGCGGCCAACGGCACCCTCTACTGGACGCAGGTCTTCGGCTGGCGCTGAGCTAGATCGAGCAGTTCACCAGAACCGGTTCGGGGTGCAGGACGACTCCGAACCGGTCGCGTACCCCGTCGCGGATCTCGCGGGCCAGCTCCAGCAGCGCCGCCGTGCTGCCACCGCCGCGGTGGGTCAGCGCGAGCGTGTGCTTGGACGAGATCGCGACGCCGTCGCGGCCGGCGTACCCCTTGCCGAAGCCGGCCTTCTCGATGAGCCAGGCGGCCGGCACCTTGACCGTGCCGTTCGGCGCCGGCCAGCTCGGGGGCTCGCCCGCGTCGGCCAGCCGGTCCTGCACCGCGGCCCACTCCTGTGCGGAGAGCACCGGGTTGGTGAAGAACGAACCGACCGAGCGGGTGTCGGGATCCTCCGGGTCGAGCACCATGCCCTTGCTCGCGCGCAGCTTCAGCACGGTCTCGCGGACCCGCTCGGCGGCCACCCGGTCGCCCGCCTCCACGCCGAGGTGGCGGGCCAGTTCCGCGTACCGTACCGGGGCCGACTCGGCGGACTCGGCGAGCCGGAAGTCGACCTCCAGGACCAGCCACCGGTCGTTGTGCTTGAACACGCTGGACCTGTACGCGAACCGGCACTCCGGCAGCGACAGGACCTTCACCTCGTCGTCGGCACGGTCGTAGACGTGCACGGCCTCGATGGTCTGCGCGACCTCCTGGCCGTAGGCGCCGACGTTCTGGATCGGCGTCGCGCCGGCCGAGCCCGGGATGCCGGACAGCGCCTCCAGCCCGGAGAGACCGTCGGCCAGCGTCCGGGCGACGAAGTCGTCCCAGGGCTCCCCCGCCGCGACCCGCACCAGCACGCCCCGCGAGTCCCGCTCGACGACCCGGACCCCACGGGTGCGCAGCAGCAGCACCTGCCCCGGGAACCCCTCGTCACCGATGACGACGTTGCTGCCTCCCGCGAGGACCAGCACGCGATCCCCCTTGCGGGCGGCGGCCCGCATCATTGCTACCCCTTCGTCCGTTTCGGACACCGGGGTCAGCGTGCCGGCCGGGCCGCCGAGGCGTAGCGTCGTGTACGCCCCCAGCGAACTGGCATGCGCAGCGGATGCGGTCACGGGGGGATGAGCACTAACGTCAGGCACGACGTTCACCCTAGGCCGACGGGCCCAGGGGGACGCACAGGTGGTCCTCCTCGAGCGGGAGAAGCTGATGAACAGGCTCAACGCGACGAAGGACTTCTGGCTGGCGGCGCTGCGCGCCGACGGCCCCGCGCTGCAGGACGCGGTGGCCGAGACCGGCCCCGATGCCGTCGTGCCCGGATGCCCCGGCTGGACCGTCGCCGACCTCACCGAACACCTGACCTCCGTGCTGCGGTGGGTGCGCGAGCTGGCGCCCCGCGGCGTGGTCGACAAACCCGCCGCCCGGGTGGTGCCGGATCCGCGGCCCGCCTGGCCGGAGGCGCTGGACAACCTGCGCCGCGAGACGACCGGGACGATCGAGACGCTCGACGCGCTCGACCCCGACCTGCCCTCCTGGACCTGGCCGGCGCAGGCCAAGAAGGCAGGATTCTGGCAGCGCCGCCTGGCCCACGAGATCTCGGTGCACCGGTGGGACGCCGAGGCCGCCGCCGGCCGCGCGACCCCGATCGAGACCAAGCTCGCCGCCGACGGCGTCAGCGAGGTGCTCGACACGTGGCTGCCCGCCGGCTACCGCAAGGGCCCCACCGACCTGTACGGCGTCGTGCACCTCGTCGCCACGGACGCGAGCTACGAGTGGTTCGTCCGGTTGCGCGGTGCCGGCCTGGCGCTGCTGGACACCGGGACGATCCTCGACACCCACGACCACCACACCCGCGCCGAGGCGCGGGGCACGGCGAGCGACCTGCTGCTGGCGTTGATGGGACGGATAGAACCGGGCAAATTGACCACCGCCGGCGACCCGCGCCTGATCAGCGCGTTGCGCGCCGGCTGAGCGTCCCACGATCCGAGCGTGGTTCCGCAACTTCCGGGTGGCTGCCGAAACAGTGAATGGCTTTACGCTGTACCGGTTAAGTACGGGCGGCTCCGGTCGTCCGCCACGGCATTCACGCAGGGAGCGGTGACGGCATGACGGCAACCGTCGAGGTGGACTCGAGCGGCGAACCACGGGCATCGGGGCTCCACTTCCCGGACGGCTTCATCTGGGGCGCGGCGACGGCGTCGTACCAGATCGAGGGCGCGGTGCACGAGGACGGCCGGGGCCCGTCCATCTGGGACACCTTCAGCCGCACCCCGGGCCGGGTGTACGCCGGGCACACCGGCGACGTGGCCTGCGACCACTACCACCGCTACGTCGAGGACGTGGCGATCATGGCGGACCTGGGCCTGGGTTCGTACCGCTACTCGATCGCCTGGCCCCGCATCCAGCCCGACGGCACCGGCCCGGTCAACACCCGCGGCCTCGACTTCTACGACCGGCTCACCGACGAGCTCATCGGCAAGGGCATCGACCCGGTGGTCACGCTCTACCACTGGGACCTGCCGCAGACGCTGGAGGACCGCGGCGGCTGGACCGTCCGGGAGACCGCCGAGGCCTTCGCCGAGTACGCCGCCATCGTGCACGCCCGCCTCGGCGACCGGGTCCGCACCTGGACCACCCTCAACGAGCCGTGGTGCTCGGCGTACCTGGGCTACGGCAGCGGCCGGCACGCCCCGGGCGTGCAGGACCCGGCAGCGGCCTTCCGGGCCGTCCACCATCTGCTCCTCGGGCACGGCCTCGCCGCGCGGGCATTGCGCGCGGCCGGCGCGCAGGGCGTCAGCATCACGCTGAACCCGGCCGCCGTCTTCCCTCTCGACCCGCAGAACGCGGCCGACGTCGCCGCCGCCCGCATCGTCGACGGGCTGCACAACCGGATCTTCCTCGACCCGCTGCTGCGCGGCGCCTATCCGGACGACATGCGCGAGCACATGGCCCGCTTCACCGACCTGAGCCACATCCGCGAGGGCGACGAGGCGATCATCAACGCGCCGATCGACGTGCTGGGGGTCAACTTCTACACCCCCGCGTACGTGTCCGCTAAGCCCGGGCAGCCCGCGTCGCCGGAGAACCCGGGGACCGAGGGCATCGCCTTCCGGCCGCCGGTCGGGCCGATCACCGACATCGGATGGCAGATCGAGCCCGCCGCGCTCACCAAGCTGCTGGACCGCATCCACACCGACTACGGCGTGCCGATGATGATCACCGAGAACGGCGCGGCGTACCCGGACGGCCCGTCGGGCGAGACCGGCGAGGTCCACGACACCGACCGCATCGAGTATCTGGACACGCATCTGCGCGCGTGCCTGGAGGCCATTTCCCACGGCGTTGACCTTCGGGGATACTTCGCGTGGTCGTTGATGGACAATTTCGAATGGGCCGAGGGCTACAAGATGCGCTTCGGGATCGTGCACGTGGACTACACCACGCAGCAGCGGGTCCCGAAGGACAGTGCCAAGTGGTACCGCGAGGTGATCCGGCGCAACGGTCTGACGGATCGGGGCCGGATCGGGGAGTGAGCTGATGGTGACGCGGGAGCGGCCGACATTGGAGGCGGTGGCCAGACGAGCCGGCGTCTCACGAGCGACCGTCTCCCGCGTCGTGAACGGCTCGACCACGGTCGCGGTGGCCATTCGCGACGCGGTCAACCAGGCCGTCGAGGAGCTCGGGTACGTCCCCAACCAGGCGGCGCGCAGCCTGGTGACCCAGCGCACCGAGTCGATCGCGCTGATCCTGCCCGAGACGGCCAGCCGGGTGTTCTCCGACGACATGTTCTTCCCGGCCATCATCCGCGGCGTCAGCATGGAGCTGGAGGCCGCCGACAAGCAGCTCGTCCTCATGATGGCGGGCTCGTCGGCCAGCCACGACCGGGTCGAGCGGTACGCGATGGCCGGGCACGTCGACGGCGTCATGTTCGCCTCCATGCACGGCGCCGACCCCCTGCCGGGCGCGCTGGCCCGGCTCGGCATCCCGGTGGTGTGCAGCGGCCGCCCGATGACGCCGGCCGAGTTCCCGGTGCCGTACGTCGACGTCGACCACATCGGCGGCGTCGCGTCGGCCGTGCGGCACCTGCTCGCCGCCGGGCGCCGCCGGGTCGCTACGATCGCCGGCCCGCAGGACATGGTGGCCGGCATAGACCGGCTGACCGGCTACCGCACCGCGCTGGACGAGGCCGGGCTGGCGGAGCACGTGGCGGTGGGTGACTTCACCCGCGAGTCCGGCCTGCAGGCGATGCGCCGGCTGCTCGCCGACGATCCCGAGCTGGACGCGGTCTTCGTGGCCTCGGACATGATGGCCCACGGCGCACTGCAGGCGCTCAAGGACGCGGGCCGGCGCGTGCCCGAGGACGTGTCCGTGATCGGCTTCGACGACTTCGAGATCAGCCGGCTCAGCGACCCGCCGCTGACCACCGTCCGCCAGCCGATAGTCGACATGGGCCGGACCATGGCCCGGCAGATGCTGGGCCTGGTCGACGAGCGCACCGACGTCCCCCCGGCGGTGGTCCTGCCGACGGAGCTGGTGGTCCGCGCCTCCGCCTGACCGGCCGTGTCAGAGCGACCTGGTCGTCACGACATCGGTCGGCAGGCCGAGCACCTTGCGGGACAGCAGTGCCCCGCCCGCCACTGCCGCCGGCATGAGCAGCACCGCGCCCAGCGGGATGAGAAAGCACGCGAACACCGCCACCCCGAAACCCAGGGCGAGCGGGCGCCGCGTACGCAGTGCCGCCCGGCGCTCCCGCAGCCGCTTGTCACGCCGCTGGAACGGCACCCCGGTCAGCTCCACGGCGAGCAGCCACCCGGCCACCGCCCCGCCGACCACGGGCACCACCGTCTGGCCCACGACGGGGATGAAGCCGGCCACGAAGAGCGGGATGCCGACCAGGATCGACAGCCCGATCAGCCGCAGCGAGTCGCGCAGGCTGCGCCCGAGAGAGGCGAGCAGCGGCACCTCGACCTCGTCAGGAACGCCGCCGTAGCGCTGCTCGACCAGGCCGGAGATCTTCTCGTAGAAGGGGTCGCCGATCAGCAGCGTCACCGCGGTGAAGGTCAGCACCAACAGGAGCCCGCCGAGCCCCAGCAGGGCGGCGCCGGCCAGCACCCGGACCAGGTCGCGCCAGAACGTCGCCCAGTCGTCGGCGAACCAGGTGACCGCCGACGCGAGGTCGCCGACGAAGGCGATGAGGGTGATCACCGCGGCGGTGTAGAGCAGGCCCGCGATGACCGCCGGCACCAGGCCGAGGCCGAGCAGCCGGGGGCTGCGCAGCACCAGACCGAGCCCGCGGCCGAGCAGGCCCGCCCCGGCGAGGAATTCGCGCAGGGCCCCACCGGTCGCCGTGGCGGCGGTGCGCAGCTGAGAGTCGCTCACGCTGCCGAAGCTTAGGGCCTTCGGAAAAGCCCGCCGCCCGCGAGCCCGGAAGGCTCCGGGTCGGCGTCGGCCGAGGTCTGCGTGGCGGCCGGGCTCGACGGCGGGTCGAAGACCGAGGTGGGCGTCGGCACCGGCGGCATCGTCAGGGTCGGGGTCGCGGATCCCGAGGCGGAGGCCGACGGTACGCCGGAAGTCGGCGCGACGCTCGGCGAGCTGGGCGCCACGGACTCGACGACCGACACCGGCTCGGGGGCGCGCGGTGTCCAGGAGGTGAGCGAGCCGGACGCCGGCGAGGTCGCCGTGGCGGGAGCGGCACCGAAGGCGCCCTCGCCGACCGGCGCGCTCACCGACGGCGGTGCGGCGTTCGGCGTACCGAGCGTCCAGCCGACGGCGACGGCGAACGGGAGGCCCAGGGCCACGATGCCGAAAAAGACTGATTTGGGGGAGAGCCGCACGTGTGAACACCGGTCGAGCGGCGAAAAGGTTACGGCGTGACCGGATTCATCGAAGAATCGGCCGTCCGTCCGCTTGATCAGCCGTCGCGGAACCCGGTACTGTCCACCGGCTCGCATTCATTGCGGCCACTTTCACGGGGAGAGAGATGATCACCGGACGTTCGCGCGGTCTCGCCGCGATGCTGACGCTCGCCCTCGGCTCCGGCACGGTGGCCGGCGCCGGTCTGCTCGGCTCGCCGGCCTTCGCCGCGGGTACGGGCAGCTACAAGCTCGACACCACGGCCCTCGCGCCGGGCCAGCAGGTCACGCTGACCCAGACGGCGTTCGAGGACAGCACCCCGGACACCCCCGCCACCGTCACGGTCGCCTGGGGTGACGGCAAGACGTCGACGCTCGAGAGCGGGTCGACCAGCGTCAAGCACGCGTACGCGGCAGCCGGCACGTTCACCGTCGCCGTCTCGATCGCCGACGACGGGGCGACCACCGCCGGCACGGTCAGCAACGCGACCGTCAAGGTGGCCACCACGACGTTCAAGTTCAACCCCACCTGGAACTGGACCTGGCCGGACGGCGGTCACGAGGCCAACCTCCAGCTCTCCGGCATCCCGAGCAACACCACCCGGGTCTGGGTGGCCTGGGGCGACGGCGAGACCAGCCTGGTCAACAAGGCGAACACGTCGGTCAAGCACTACTACGGCTTCGGCACGTTCACCGCGAAGGTCAAGCTGGAGAGCCCGCAGGGCACGGTCGAGAAGTCGGCGGGCACCTACTCGCTGCGCGTGGACTCGACCGCGCCCACCGCGACCCTGAAGGTGCCCAGCAGCCCGAAGAAGGCCTCCTCCTGGAAGACCATCCAGGGCACCGCCAAGGACGGCCAGATCGGCATGGACGCGGTCGGCGTGCAGCTCTGGAAGTGGACGTCCACGAAGGACTACTACTACAACTGGTCCACCGCCAAGTGGGTCAAGTACACCCCGGGCAGCACCACCATCCCGAACTCGGCGCTCAAGTGGGTCACCGTGAGCTCCAGCGGCGTCTGGAAGGCGAACGTCGCGGGCCTCTCGAAGGGCTACACCCTGGAGGTCGACTACGTGGCCGTGGACAAGGCCGGCAACGACAGCGGCCTCAAGTACAAGCAGCAGAAGCTCACCAGCTGACGCGGCCGACGACGAGTAGCCCGGACCCCCGAGGTCCGGGCTACTTCGCGTTCAGGAACGTGGAGATCAGCTCTCGCAGCTCCCGGCGCTGCGTCCAGAGCACGGCCGGCCGGTCGTAGACGTGCAGCCGCGCGCCGGGCAGCAGCCCGGCCAGGCGCTCGGCCCAGGCCGCCGGGTGCAGCTCGTCGCCGGCACAGCCGATCACGAGCGCTTCTCCCCGGTACGCCCGGAGCGCGCCGACATCCGCAACAGCCGGCTCCCGCCACAACGTCGCCAGCTCCGGCGCCAACCCGTCGCGCAGCAACTGCTCGACGCGCTGCCTGAGGAAGCTCCAGCCGGTCGGTGTGTTGCGGACGGACGGCGGCAGCTCGGGCTCGACCGCCGACGCGACCGCGGCCGCCTCCCCTGACTCGACCGCCGCGAGGAGCCGTTCCAGCCGCTCCTCGGCAGCCCGCGGCCGTACGCCGTCCAGCGGTGCCGGCAGGTAGCAGACGATGCGGTCGAACCGGCCGGGATCGTCGGCGAGCAGCCGGCAGAGCGCCCCGGCGCCCATGCTGACCCCGAGTGCCCGGGTGGCCCCGGCGTGGTCGGCGACGGCCCGTAGGTCGGCGGCCAGGTCGGCGAAGCCCCAGGGTCCCGGCGGGGCGCCGGAGCGGCCGTGGCCCCGGAAGTGGAAGAACACCCGCCGCCCGGCCACGGCGCTGCCCAGCGGGCGGGTGCCGGTGATGTCGCCGGCGAGCCCGTGCGCGAACACGGTGACCGGGTCGCCGACGCCGGTGACGAGCTGCTCGACGCGTACGCCGTGCGGGGTGCCGATCAGCTCGGTGGGCGCCGAGGGGAGGGTGGGACGGCCGGCGCGCGGTGCGGTCGGGCCGGGTCGC
This sequence comes from Actinoplanes sp. NPDC049548, assembly GCF_040676695.1. NCBI lineage: Bacteria > Bacillati > Actinomycetota > Actinomycetes > Micromonosporales > Micromonosporaceae > Actinoplanes > Actinoplanes sp. NPDC049548. The sequence continues at coordinate 316,618 of NZ_JBFAPM010000001.1, read as the reverse complement.
GAGGTCCGCGGGCCGCCGTCGGGGGGAGGCGGCCGGCGGAACCTCACCAGAAGCCCTTGCCGTCCGACAGGTCGCGCAGGCCGGGCCGGACGTCGAGCAGGTAGATCAGGGCGGCCGCGACGCCGATCAGGGCGAACAGGCCGGTGGCGCCGAACAGGAGCGTCAGTGCCATGCAGACCGCGAGGATGGCGAGCCAGGCACCCTTGGGCAGGGTGCCGATCGCCTGGAAGCCGTCGCCGCGCTGGGTGACGCAGTGGATGAAGGCGACGGCTTGCACGACCATCGAGCCGATCAGCACGAGCACGTCGATGTAGAACCTGACGTCGAGGAAGAACAACGGCGCGCTGGAGACCATGGTGACGAGTCTATGCCGCGGGCCCCGGCTCGCACCGGGGCCCGCGGATCATCACATCGAGGTGTCGGCCTGCGTCACTCGGCGGCCGGGCGGGAGGCGCGCTTGCGCGGCTTCGGGGCCGGGGTCGCGGGAGCGGCCTCGACGGCCTTCGGCTCCTCGGTGGTCTCCATGTCGGCGTTGACGACCTCGGCGGCCTCGACGACACCGGTGCCGACGACGCGCTCGCCGCGGGCCACGAGGGCGGTGTACGCGGCGACGGCCCGCTCCTGCGCCACCTGCACGAAGGCCAGGGCGCTCGAAGCAGCGGTGTCGCGCAGCTTGTCGAAGTCGGTGGTGGACGCCTTGTCCTTCAGCGAGGTCGCGGTGGTGCCGGCGGCGTCGTTCGCGATCTTCAGCGAGGCGACGGCCCGGTCGCTGAGCTCGCTCACCACGGCGGGCAGCTTGCGCAGCTCCTGCCAGGCCAGGTCACCGGCCCCGGCGGCGGCGTAGAGCGGGGCGGGGATGCGGGTGTTGGTCTGCTCGGGCATGTCTTCTCCTAGGTCATTCGGCAGGCGGGGTGGCGGGCTTGGTGGCGGGCGGCGGCGCCGCGCCGTCCTCGACGACGGCGACGTCGCGCATCGCGGCACGCAGCGCCTCGTCCTCGTCCGGGAAGTCGGCGTCGGGCTCGACCTCCGGCTCCGGCTCGGTCTTGGCCTCGGACGCGTGGCGGGCGTTCTCGTTGCGGAACGTCTCGTAGATCTGCGACAGCGACTGCTTCTGCGCGATCGTCAGCTCCGGGTCGACGGCGATGGCGGCCAGCACGCCCTGCTGGCCCTCACCGTCGAGCAGGCCGGCACGCAGGTACATCGCGGGCGTCGACACCCGCAGCGCGCTGGCGAGCTGCTGCAGCACTTCGGCGCTGGGCTTGCGCAGGCCCCGCTCGATCTGGCTCAGGTACGGGTTGCTCACACCCGCCCGGTCGGCGAGCTGCCGGAGCGAGATCTTCGCGGTCTGCCGCAGGTCACGGATGAACGAGCCGATGTCCTGGGGCAGATCCTTACCGGTGGCCATGACGAGAACGGTAGTCCGGACCGCTAGCTGTTGCAAGCAAAACGCTAGCAACAGTTAGCGTGAACCCGGTCACCAGGTCGTACGCACCTCGCCGACCCGTACGCCGCCGCCCAGCACCGGCACCGTGGCCAGCTCGTCCAGCACCGGGGCCGCCACCCCGAGCCGGCGCAGCGCGGAGACCAGCACGGGCATCCGCGCCCGCATCGCGCCGTCCTCGATCTTGATCGCCACGGCACCGACCTCCGGGATGCCCACGGCGACGACGCCCTCCGCACCGCCCTTGGCCAGCAGCCCGGGGACGCCGTGCATCAGCAGCGTGTCGTCCTGCCCGGTGCCGGCGACCAGCTCAGGAGCGGCCCGGACCGCGTCGGCGACCTGGCGCTCGTACCCGCCCGGCGCCGACGCCAGCCGGAGGAAGCCGCGCGCGAGGGCGGTCAGCGAGAAGCCGAGGACCGGGGCGCCGCAGCCGTCCACCCCGGTCGCGGCGATCGGCTCCCCGACCAGGTCGGTCACCGCGTCGGCGAGGGCCACCTGAAGCGGATGCTTGGCGTCCCGGTAGTCGTCGAGCGGCCACCCGTTGGCGACACAGGTGGCCAGCATCCCGGCGTGCTTGCCGGAGCAGTTCATGAAGATGCGCTCGGGCCCGCCGCCGGCGCGTACCACGGCGTCCCGCTCACTCTCGGACAGCGGGAGGGCGACCGGGCAGAGCAGGTTCTCCTCGGTGACGCCCGCGGCCCGCAGGATCGAGCGGACCCGGTCGACGTGGAACGGTTCGCCGAAGTGGCTGCCGCTGATCAGCGCGAGATCCGCGGGATCCGCGACCCGCAGCCCGGACCGCAGCATGCCGACCGTCTGCATCGGCTTGTTGGACGAGCGGGGGAAGACGGGACCGGTCACGTCCCCCGCCGAGGCGGCCACCGCCCCGGAGGCTTCCAGCACCACCACCGAGCCGTGGTGGACGCACTCGACGAAGCCCGAGCGTACGACCTCGGCCAGGATCATCGGGCCGGCACCCCGAGCAGCTCGCGCGCCTCGGCGGTGGTCAGCGGCGGGCGCTGGGCGAGCTGGGCGAACCCGACGGCGCGGGCCACGAGCTGCATGTTCGACTCGACAGCGCGGCCCTTCGCGTACGTGATGGTGTCCTCCATGCCGACCCGCAGATGCCCGCCGGCCGACAGCGACGCCAGCATGACCGGGATCGTGCTGCGGCCGATGCCGGTCGCGGAGAAGGTGGTGCCCTCGGGCAGGTCCCGGATCGCGCGGTGGCACGCCACGAGCGCCTCGGCGGTGCCCGGCATCCCGCCCGGGACGCCCATCACCAGGTCCAGGTGCACGTGGCCGCCCGACGGCAGGCCGTGCTGGGCGAGGAGCCGCTGCAGCGAGGTGAGCTGGCCCAGGTCGAAGATCTCGTACTCGGGGACGATGCCGCGCTCCTGCATCCGGGTGTGCAGGTCGACGATGAACTCCCAGCGGTTCATGAAGACGCCGTCGCCGAAGTTGACCGTACCCATGGTGCAGGAGGCCATCTCCGGCCCGGCGTCGAGCACGGCGAGCCGGTCCGCCTCCGGATCGGTGACCGCGCCGCCCGAGGAGAGCTGGACGATCAGGTCCGTCGACTGCCGCAGCGCGGCCACGGTCTCGCGCAGCCGGCCCTGGTCCAGGGTCGGCTCGGCCGCGTCGTCGCGGATGTGGACGTGGATGATCGCGGCGCCCAGCGCCTCGCACTCCTTGGCGGTGGCCACGAGCTCGTCGATCGTCACGGGCAGCGCGGGTACGGCTGCCTTGCTGCTCTCCGCGCCGGTGGGCGCGACGGTGATCAGGGTCCCGGTCATAACCGTGATCCTGCCATGAGGAATCGTTCAGGAGCCGCCGCCCGCGAAGGATCAGCCCACGTCGATAGCGGCGGCCGACTCGGCGACCGTGAGCCGCGCGTCGTCGGCCACGTTGCGCTTGAGCACCGCGAGCGCGATCATGCCGAGCTCGTGGTGGCGGACCGCGGTGCCGACGAAGCCCACCTCCCGCCCGTCCAGGGTGACCGGGGTGCCCTTGGCCGGCGGCTGGTCGGTCGCCACCCCGTCCAGGTGCAGCAGGACCAGCCGGCGCGGCGGGCGGCCGAGGTGATGCACCCGGGCGACGGTCTCCTGCCCGCGGTAGCAGCCCTTGTCGAGGTGCACGGCCGGCGCGACGAGCTCCGCCTCGGCCGGGATGGTGCGGTGGTCGGTCTCCCAGCCCAGCCGCGGGATCCGGTGTGCCACCCGCACGGCCTCGTACGCCCACAGCCCCGCCCGCGGCACATCGGCGAGCCGGTCGAGCACTCCCTGCACGTTGCCGCGGGGCACCAGCAGGTCGACGCCGAGCCTTCCGCGCCGCGCCAGCCCGCCCTCGAAGCGGCGTACGTCGTACAGAGCGGTGGGCGCCCCCGGCACGGAACCAGCGGCGAACTTCGGGCCCGGCACGTCGAAGACGCGGGGAGCCGCCAGGTCGAGGTCGAGCAGGCGCGCGACGGCCGCCGGGGCGTCCGGGCCCACCAGCGACAACACCGCGATCTCGGCGGTGGCGTCCCGCGGCTCGACCCGGGTGAAGAACCGCATCATCTCCAGGTACTTGAGCAGGCCCTCGCCCGCGCCCGGCTCGGTGTCCAGCCAGGCGGTGGTGCCGTCCTCGGCGACCAGCGCGTGCTGCTCGACGTGCCCGTGCGGGGAGAGCACCAGCAGCTCGGTGCCCTGGCCCGCGCGCAGGTCGCTGAGGTGCTGGGTGGTGAGGGTGTGCAGCCAGCTCGCCCGCTCCTCGCCCGGCACGGCGAGCACGTCGCGGTTCGACCGGTCGACCAGGCCGACGGCGGTCTCCAGCGTGCGCTGCTCCCGCATCGGGTCGCCGTAGTGGGCCGCGACGGCGGCGTCGGCGGATCCCGGCTCGAGATCCCCGACGAGGACCGTGGTCATGAGGACTCCTTGCAGTCGCCGCAGACCCCGAAGAGCGACACGTGCCCGACGTCGACCCGGAAGTCGCGCTCGTCGAGCAGCCTGGCCGTGACCGGCTCCATGATCGACGGGTCGACCTCGTCGACCGAGCCGCAGGTCCGGCACACCAGGTGCACGTGCTGGTCCTCGCCGGCCGGATGGTACGTCGGGGAGCCGTGCGACAGGTGGGTGTGGCTGACGAGGCTCAGATCCTCGAGCAGCTCGAGCGTGCGGTAGACGGTGGTGATGTTGACGCCGGCGGCGCGTTCCCGCACGGTCTGGTGAATCCGCTCCGGCGTGGCGTGGCCGAGCTCGTGGACCGCCTCCAGGATGAGCTGGCGCTGCGGGGTGAGACGCAGGCCGCGCTCACGGAGCATCTCGGCGAGGGATGTGGCGGACACGCTATGAGCATAGTTCGCGCAGCGATACCCTCCGCGACGTGAGCGCGCCCTTCATCGTGATCCCGGGCTCAGGCGACTTGACGCACGCGGACCGGGGACTCCTCTACGGCGAGGGCGTCTTCGAGACCGTGCACCTGCGCCCGACCGGCCCCTGGCTCCTGGACGCGCACCTGGCCCGGCTGGCCCGGTCCGCCGCGGCGCTCGGCCTGGCGGTGCCCGGCGGCGTCGCGCAGCTCGCGGACGGCTTGACCCACGAGGACGGCGCGCTGCGGCTGGTGGTCACGCCGTCGACCTCGTTCGCCACGGTGACGCCCGTCCCCGAGACGATCCGCCGGGAGCGCCGGGACGGCATCCGGCTCATCACCCACGACATCGGCGTCCGGCCGCCGTGGTCGCTGTCGGCCGCCAAGACCCTCTCGTACGCCGAGAACCTGGCGGCGAAGCGCTGGGCGGCCCGGCAGGGCGCCGACGACCTGCTGTGGCTCGCCGGCGGATGGGCGCTCGAGGGCCCGACCGCCAGCCTCGTCTGGCTCACGGGCGACACCTTGTGCACCGTTCCGGCGGGCCCGACCGGCATCCTGCCCGGCACGACGGCCACGCACCTGCTCGAGCGGGCGGCCGACGCCGGTCTGCGCGCCGAGGAACGCATGATCACCGCGGCGGAGCTGGCGGACGCGGACGCGATCTGGCTGACCAGCTCGCTGCGCGGGCTCGCCGAGGCGCGGTCGCTCGACGGGCGGGCCCGCGCGGCGTCGCCGTGGACGCCGCGCCTGCTCGACGTGCTGGGGTTCAGCCGCCCACGCGGGTGAGCCGGGCCGACAGGTGCGGCTTGAGCTTCTCGCCGTTCGCCGACATCTCGTGGGCGTACAGCAGGGCGCCCTCGACGATGCCGAACAGCCGGTGGCCGCCCGTGACCGCGAGACCGGAGGCGGTGTGCCCGACGCCGGCGGTCGCCATCTCCAGCCGGGTGCCCGTGGCCTCGCCCTCGTACAGCTCGATGACCCCGTGCTGGGTGGTCAGCGTCGCTTCCATCTCGTCGGTGGGACGCCCGTCGGCGTTGAGGACGGGACGCCAGAAGCCCACCTCGCGGTCGCCCATGCCGATCGGCTTCGACCCGTCGTCGAGCAGCCAGATGCGCGACTCGTACGCCAGGAACGGCCGCCCGTCGTGGCTGATCCGGATCTCCTGGGCGAAGTTGTAGTCCTCCGCCTCGGGGAACCCGCCCTGGCCGCGGCCCCGCCACAGCCCGATGAACGGCAGCAGCCCGAGCAGCGCGGGGTGCAGGTCCGGGCCCTGCCGCAGGTCGTGCGTGTCCTCGTACGGGTAGTCCTCGACCGGCGGCGCGTTCAGCCAGGGCGGTGGGCCCAGCGGGTTCTCCGTCTCACTGCTCACCAGCGTCCCCTTGCAATGCGCATCGCCAGATAGCCCAAACCGCCGGCCAGAGCGCCCATACCGGCGACCAGCAGGCTCACGTACCCGATCTCCGTAACCATGACGGAGCCATCCTATGCTGACCGGCATGGCCCGCCTTCTCGTCGTCAAGACCACCGCCGGCGCCGACGCCCCGGAGCGCTGCTCACAGGCGTTCACGGTGGCGAGCACGGCGGCCTCCTCCGGCGTGCCGGTGTCCTTCTGGCTCACCGGCGAGTCGGCGTGGTTCGCGCTGCCCGGCCGGGCGGCGGAGTTCGACCTGCCGCACGCCGCCCCGCTGCCCGACCTGCTGGACCTGCTCCTCGAGGCGGGCACGGTGACGCTCTGCACGCAGTGCGCGGCCCGCCGGGACATCGGCCCGGACGACGTCCTGCCGAAGATCCGGATCGCCGGGGCCGCCGTCTTCGTCGAGGAGATCATGTCCGAGGGCGCCCAGGCGGTCGTGTACTAGGGGGTTAGCCGCCACTTCTGGTTGTCGAGGTTCAGGTCGCCCCACTGGGTGACGGGCGCGCCGTCGGCCGTGGACCGGCCCGAGACCTCGAGAAGCTTGCCGCTGTGCCGGGCGACCACCTTGAAGACGCCCGGCCCCGCCCAGGCGAGCCGCCACTGCTGGTTGGTCCCGCCGACGTAGTCCCACTGCACGACTCGCGCACCGTCGGCCGTGGAGACGCCGCTGACGTCGACGCACTTGCCCGTCAGGTCGCTGAGGATCCGGAAGTGCCCGCCGCCGGCGTCCTCGAACCGCCAGCGGTGGTCGGGGGTGCCGGTCGCCGGCCACTGGGCGAGCTGGGCACCGTTGGCCGCGGACATGTCCTGGATCGCCAGCACCTTGCCGGTGTGCGTCACCTGCAGCCGGACCGTCCCGTCCGGGATCAGCCGCCAGTTGTGGTCGGCCGTGCCGTTGTCGGCGTACTGGACCACGTTCGCCGAGTCCGCGGTCGACATGCCGGACACGCCGAGCACCTTGCCGGAGTTCTTGTTCCTGATGCGGACGTATCCGGTGCCGTTGTCGACGACCTGCCACAGGTGGTCCGCGGTGCCGTTGTCGTCGAACTGCACCACCTGCGCCGAGTCGGCCGTGGACATCTGGTCGACGCCGAGGACCTTGCCCGAGTTGACGCAGCGGATGCGGACGTACCCGTCGCCGTTGTCGACGAGCTGCCACAGGTGGTCCGCGGTGCCGTTGTCCGCGAACTGCACCACCCGGGCGCTGTTCGCCTGCGACATCTGGTCGACGCCGAGCACCTTGCCGCTGTTCTGGTTCTGGATACGGAAGGCGGCTCCGGGCGGCACCCACGGCTTACCGTCGCCGATCCGCGGGAACGCGGTTATCCGGAGCCGGGCCGCGCCCATCGGGATCAGGGTCACGGTCTCGACCGGCTCGGTGGACGGGGTCGGGCTGTCCTGCAGCGGGGTGACGATCTGGTCGGCGTCCGCGATCCACCCCGGGAGCCTGCGCGCCGGTGTGGTGATCCGGATCGGCGCGGTGGCCGGGGTGAACGGGTCGTCGGCGTTGCCGAGCCCGGTCGTCACCGCGAAGCTCGTCGCGCCGTCCAGCCCGTAGTTCCACGCCGAGCCCGGCCGGACCTCGCTCGTCGGCCACGCGTCGGTGCCGCCCGTGCGAGCCCAGTTCTCGGTGATGGCCAGCGAGAACGTGAGGGCGCCGAAGCTCACCGAGACGGCGTTGTGGTTGGCGGTCCAGGTCTTCAGCCGCGTCTGCATGGGCAGCCGCAGGACGATCCGGTCGCCGTTCGCCCAGGTCCGGCTGATCTTCGCGTACGCCGGGCCGCCGCCGACCGCCACGGGGGTGCCGTTCACCGTCGCCGTGGGCGCCGCGCACCAGCCGGGGATACGTAGGTACAGCGGGAAGGTCAGGGGCTTGGGGGCGGTCAGCGTGTAGGTGATCGTGTCGGAGAACGGGTATGTCGTGTCGGCCACGATGCTGATCCCCGTACCGTCGGCGACCTCGGCGGTGACCCGCGACGGACCGTGCAGGTTCGCGACCAGGCCGCCGTCGGGGGTGGCGGCCCACATCTCCTCGACGTAGTACGGCCAGCCCATGCCGTAGTTGTGCGGGCAGCACCGGTAGTTGTCGATGCCGAGCATGTACGCCTGCATGGCGAACCCGTTCTGGAACTGCCCCTGGCTGCCCGCGCGGTCCAGCAACGCGATGCTGTTCGCGCTGGTGATGTAGTGGATGCCCTTCTGCTTCGGGTCGAGCGATGCGGGCAGCGAGTTGAAGGCCAGGTCCTCGACCCGGTCGGCCCACACCGGGTCGCCGGTGATCCGGCTGAGCATCTCGTGGCTCGCCATGAGCTCGACGATGCCGCAGGTCTCGAAGCCCTGCCGCGGGTCCCCGAAACCGGGCCGGGCGTTCTCGTCGCCGGCGAACCCGCCGCCCGGGAACTGGCCGAACCTGCTCATGATGGCGTCGTAGTCCTGGTAGCTGGCCTGCCGGTGGGCGGCGTCGCCGGACAGGACGGAGTAGACGGCCGGCTCGCGGAACCCCTGGGCGAGGTTGACGTTGTGCAGCGTCGGCAGGTTGTTCAGGTAGTTCGCCGAGTTGGCGTGGATCTTGCGGGCGAGGTCGAGCAGGAAGGCGTCGCCGGTCCGGTTGTAGGTCCAGAACACCACCTCGAGCGTGTCCGCCCAGCGGTAGCTGCCCCAGCTCTGGGAGAAGACGCCGGTGCCCTGAGCATCGACGAACCGGAAGAAGCGGGTCAGGAACGGCACGATGCGGCTGTCGCCGGTGAACTCCTGGTACGTCCGGACGGCGTGCAGCATCGGCATGTGCGGCCAGAGGTCAGGGCCGTTGTTGAGGCTGGTCCGCAGGCCGGTGGGGCCGAAGTAGCCGTCGGCGGCCTGGGTGGCGAGCACGCCGTCGATCCAGCGCCGGGTCTCGTCGATCACCCGGGTGTCGCCGGTGACGTAGCCCAGGCTGCTGAAGCCCTTGAGCCAGTACGGCAGCTCCTCCCAGCCGCCGAGACCCGGGTGGATCCAGCCGCTGCTGTCGTACTGCAGGAAGTGCGAGATCTCGGTCATCCGCCCGTTGATCCCGTCGAGCTGGTAGCGCAGCTGGGTGGCGAGCCAGCCGGACGCCCGGGTCCGCCCGGGCGCGAGCCGGATGAAGGCGTCGGGCCGAAGGGGCGCACGGTTCACGACGTAGCGGGGAGCGGCCGCGGGGATCAGGTCCGGGAGTGCTGCCGCGGCGGGCACGGCGACGGCTCCGGCAAGAAACGTTCGACGATCCACAGCAGCCTCCGGGGGCGTGCGCTCCTGGTGGATTTTGTGCGAATGCTTGCGTGCCGTATCGTAAGTGGAGAGATTGGCGTCCGTCAATGTCACCGGCAGGAGGTGGTGGCGCTGACCCGCGCGGCGCCCTCACTGTCACTGACCATCACCGACACCTCGCCGGCCCGGTACGCCCACGCGTGCGGATCGGCCTGCACCACGAGCGCCCCGGCGACGACATCCCGCAGCGCCCGCCCGAGCGACTTCGGGGCCGCGAGGCCGGCCGCCGTCACCGTCGCCGCGGTCTTCCCGTTCGGACAGGCCACCTCCACGCTCGTGGCGGCGGCGTTCGCCCCGAGAGCCTGCATCGCGGCGGAGAAGGCGGCCGGCGGCTCGCCGGCCGGCGGCGGCGAGGGTGCGAGGTCCACTCCGTTCGCCAGCGGCCGGCAACCGGTCGACACCCGCAGCGCGAAGACCGACGAGCCCGCGTCCGCGGTCGCGTCCACACCGACGAACTCGCCGGCGTCGGCCCGCAGCACGTGCCGGGTGTCGGCGTCGTTGTGCCGGATCGCGGGCGCGTACTCCGGCGGCAGCGCCCGGGCGATCGAGTCGAGCACCCCCGGCGCCTGATCCGCGCGGACCCGGACGGTGACCTCCTGGAGCGCCTCGACGCCGGCCCGCACCGGCGTCAGCCCGCAGTCCCGGTCGAACCGCAACGCGCCGATCTCGATGGCGCGGTCCGGCCCGTCCGCGGCCGCGACGACCGCCCCGACGGCCTTCCGGACCACCGGCAGGGCAGCGGCGATGTCCCGCTGCTCGGGCACGGTCGGCGGATCGTGGCGCACCGACCAGACCGCCACCCCGGCGACGACCAGCGCCCAGACCGCCACGACCGGCCACCACCGCCGCTTCTTCACGGCGCCATGCTCGCACGGCCCCACCACGGACGACACGAAGGGCGGGACCCCCACGGGATCCCGCCCCTCGTCACAGAGCGTGGGTCAGGCGGCGACGTTCAGGCCGACCTCGTTCACCCCGCGGGCGGCGTCCACGGCGAGGTCGCCGTTGCCGAAGCGGGACAGGGCGCGCAGCGTCCACGAGCCCGGGGCGGCGAAGAAGCGGAAGACACCCTCGGGGGACGTCACCACCTCCGCGGTGAACTCACCGGTCGAGTCGAGCAGGCGGACGTACGCGCCGCCCACCGCCTCGCCGTCGGCGTTCTTCACGACACCCGTGATGACGGTTTCCTTCTGCAGGTCGACACTGGCCGGGATGGGAGCCGACTGGTCGGGCGCGGCGCAGCCGTCCGCGATGTTCGAGGGGGTGGTCATCGTGATCACGCCTTTCCGGGCTCGTCGCCGAGGGCGATCGGCACGCCGATGAGCGAGCCGTACTCCGTCCACGAACCGTCGTAGTTCTTCACGTTCTCCTGGCCGAGCAGCTCCTTGAGCACGAACCACGTGTGCGACGAGCGCTCGCCGATGCGGCAGTACGCGATCGTGTCCTTGCTGCCGTCGAGGCCCGCCTCGCCGTAGATCTTGGCGAGCTCGTCGTCCGACTTGAACGTGCCGTCCTCGTTCGCGGCCTTGCTCCACGGCACGCTGATCGCCGTGGGGATGTGACCGGCGCGCTGCGACTGCTCCTGCGGCAGGTGGGCCGGGGCGAGCAGCCGGCCGGCGAACTCGTCGGGGCTGCGCACGTCGACCAGGTTCTTCACGCCGATGGCCTGCACGACCTCGTCGCGGAAGGCACGGATCGACAGGTCCGGCGCCGACGCCTGGTACTGCGTCGCGGCCCGCTGCGGCAGGTCCTTGGTGTACGGCCGGGCGTCCAGCTCCCACTTCTTGCGGCCGCCGTCGAGCAGCTTCACGTCGCCGTGGCCGTACAGCTTGAAGTACCAGTACGCGTACGCGGCGAACCAGTTGTTGTTGCCGCCGTACAGGACGACGGTGTCGTCGTTGCTGATCCCGCGCTCGGAGAGGAGCGCGGAGAACTGCTCCTGGTTCACGAAGTCCCGGCGGACCGGGTCCTGCAGGTCCTTCTTCCAGTCGATCTTGATGGCGCCCGGGATGTGCCCGCCGTCGTAGGCGGTGGTGTCCTCGTCGACCTCGACGAAGACCACACCCGGGGTCTCCAGGTTCTTCTCGGCCCAGTCGGCAGAGACGAGTGCGGTGTCGCGACTCATCGCATTACTCCCTTGTCAGGTGAGAGATGGGGGTGAGTCGACGCGCGGGAGGAAAAGAGGTCGCACGCGCGCCGACCCGATGGAACGGATCACGGTTTGCGTACGGCGCCACTGCCGGGCGAAGAAATGCCGGATGGCCCCGTCAGAGGACAGGGCGACACAGGCAGGCGGCCACGCGGCACAGGTCGACCGCGCGCCTCTTGGTGAGCAACAGGCTCATGGGATCCGACCCTACCAGCGGTCTTACAGCCCGGAACACCACCGACCAGCATCCGGGATCGAGTCGGCCGTCACAGCCCTCGCCTTCACAGGCCCCCGGAGTTGAGTGACACGTCGCTGGCGCCCGCCGTCACCACGAGGCCCTCCGGCCGGGGGTCGACCTTCTGCACCTTGAGGCCCAGCGGCAGCGCCGGGACCTTGAGGTCGAGCGCCAGGTTCCGGACGTAGTTGTCGACGAGGTTGCGCACCAACGGCACGTTCGGCAGACCTTCGGCGGTGACGTCGGCGAACCGCACCTGCACCACGCCGTCCTTCACCTCGACCGTGGCCGTACCGGAGACGTTCCAGGTCTGGCCCAGCGCCTTGATCGGCGCCGTGCCGACCAGCTTGCCGTCCTTCTCGCTGAGCTGCAGCCCCTCCTGGTCGATCAGCTCCACCAGATCGGCGTACGCGATGGTGCCGGCGCCGGTGACCGTGCCCGCCACGATGTCGCCGTTGCCGGAGCGGACGGTGTCCAGCGGCGCGGTCACGTCCTTCGCCCGGATGTCGAGCAGCGGCATCTTGATCGTCTGACCGTTCCCGGCGGGCCCGGAGAAGCTGCGGAGCAGGATCTTGATCTCCTGGTACCTGCCCCGGACCACCTGGGTCAGGAACGGCACGCCCTCGACCGTGACGTCCGGCTGCTCCGACGTGGCCTTCTGGTCCTCGACCTGCTGGGCCACCCGGTCGCCGATCTCGCGCTCCGCGTACGACGCCGCGAACCGGTCCGCGACCAGGAGCGCCGCCGCGAGGATGAGCAGCAGGACCAGGAACGTGATCAGCAGCCGTCGGCCCCGGCGCTTGCGGGGGCGTGCCGACCCGTACACCTCAGTCACCCGGTCCTCCTCGTCCGACCCACAGGTGGGGCACCGTATATGCCCAATGCCAGGGCGCCCTACGCCAGGAACAGGACGGTCAGCGCGTACGTGACGGGCAGGGTGAGCGCGAACGCACCGAGCGGTCCCTGCATGTGCCGGGCCACCCAGAACGTCGGGGCCTCCCCTGCCATGCTCCGGCCGGCTTCCGAGTAGTTCACCGCGAGGTCGACGAGCCCGGCGATGCCCGCGGCGGCGAAACCCAGCAGCGCACCCCTGCCCGGGTTGAAGGGCACCAGCACGCTGCCCAGCCCGGCGGCGGCGAGAGTGCCGAGCATCGCCCCGAGGACAATGCCGGCGGCGCCCCGCGGCACCTGCGCGGCGATGCGCGGCTTCGGCCATACCGCATCGGTGAGGTGGGCGACCATCAACGCCGTCCCCACCGCGGTCATGCAGACCAGGATCGCCTGCGTGCCGACGGGCTTGCGGGTGAGCACGATGAGCAGCGCGAACGACACCACGCCGAACACGATCAGGAACGTGCCCCCGAGGCCGTCGCGCAGGCGCGCCCGGTCCTGGGCGCGGATCGCCTGTCCGGCGAGGGCCGCCACGAAGGCGGCGGCGGTCACGTACAGCAGCGGCAGCATGCCCGCCGGCTCCGTCGTCACCGCGAGCCGGTCGGCGAAGCCGCCCGCCACCGCGCACACGCCCGCAACGATCCCGGCAGCCGGCGGCCGGATCGCCATCGTGAAGGCCAGGACGTAGAGCAGCTGGACACCGAAGATCACGATCGCGTACGGCAACCGCGCGTCCGGCCCCGACGTCTGCGCCCCCAGGATCAGGCCGATGCCGAGCAGGACCGCGAAGCCGGCGATCGCCACCGACAGCTCCCGGCGCACCGGCGCGACCGGGATCTCCTCGTCGAGCTCCTCGTCCTCCGGCTCGTCGCGGCGCGGTGGGCCGGGCTCCTTCTCGGGGGCACCCGCGTAGAAACCGGACGACGACCGGCCCGGCGCGGCCCGGGCGATCTCCCGGGAGACGTCGTCGTCCCAGGCGTCGCTGTCGCGCGGGCTGGAGGGGAACACGCCTGCGATGGTGCCAGACCCGGGCGCGCACGTCCGCATCGCGTCCTCCACCGTTCGGCCGCCCCAGGGGTGTTCGTCACATCATGCGGCGTCGCCGACGGGGTGATCGAGCAGGTTAATCGGCTAAGGTATTCCCAGCCCACCCGTCGGTGACGCCGGGACGAGACCCTCCGGTTGCGTGTGCCATGAGCTACGCAGACCGGGTCACCCGAGGCGGCCGTCGCGCCGCGAGGATCGAGGTGAGTGTGGAAATCCTCCTGTTGGTGACCGCGCGCGCGGGTGAACCCTCCGCCGTGCTTCCCGCGCTGGACCTGCTGCCCCACTCCGTGCGTACGGCGCCTCGCGACGTGCGCACCCTGGTGTCGGGCCCCAGTCCGGACGCCGTGCTCGTCGACGCCCGCTCGGAGCTCTCCGAGGCCCGGGCCACCTGTCGCATGCTGCACGCGACCGGCATCGGGGTGCCGCTGTTCGCCGTCGTGACCGAGGCGGGGCTGATCGCCCTCAACGCCGACTGGGGCGTCGACGACGTCATCCTCGCCAGCGCCGGACCGGCCGAGGTCGAGGCCCGCCTGCGCCTGGGCGTCGGCCGCCTGACCAACGCGACCGCGGGCGCCGGCGGCTCCATCCGCGCCGGCGAGCTCACCATCGACCCGGACACGTACGCCGCCAAGCTCAAGGGCCGGCCGCTCGACCTCACCTACAAGGAGTTCGAGCTGCTCAAGTTCCTCGCCCAGCACCCCGGCCGGGTCTTCACCCGCGACCAGCTGCTCCGCGAGGTCTGGGGCTACGACTACTTCGGCGGCACCCGCACGGTCGACGTGCACGTGCGGCGGCTGCGCGCCAAGCTCGGCTCGGAGTACGAGTCGATGATCGGCACCGTGCGCCAGGTCGGCTACAAGTTCGTGGTTCCCCCGACCGGCCGCCAGCTCCCCGACAACGAGCCCGTCTCGATGCCGGTCTGAGTCCGGCGCCCATGACGGACGTACGGTCGGCGGACCGGCTCACCCCCGACGAGGCAGCCGGCGTGCTGACGGTGGCCGCCGCGGCGGACGAGGCCGACGGCGTCTATCCGCTGTCCGAGGACGGTGTGCTCGGGTTGCGTGGCACCACCCACCGCCACCTGCTGTCCGTGGCCGACGACGGCGACCTCGCCGGCTACGCCTATCTCTCGGGGACGTCGGGCGAGCTCGTCGTGCACCCCAAGCACCGGCTGCGCGGGCACGGCACCGCCCTGCTCGCCGCCGCCGGCCCGGGCGAGCTGCAGTTCTGGGCGCACGGCGACGAGCCGGCCGCGCGCGCCTTCGCGGACAAGGCGGGCTTCACCCGGTCCCGGGTGTTGTGGCAGATGCGCCGGCCGCTCGCCGACCTGCCCGACGTGCCGCTGCCCGAGGGGGTCCTGGTGCGCGCCTTCGTGCCCGGCGAGGACGACGCCGCGTGGCTCGGGGTCAACTCACGCGCCTTCGCGCACCACCCCGAGCAGGGCCGCTGGACCGAGAACGACCTGCGGTTGCGCTTCGCCGAGCCGTGGTTCGACCCGGCCGGGTTCCTGCTCGCCGTCGACCCCGCCGACGACAAGCTGCTCGGGTTCCACTGGACCAAGGTGCACCCGGCCGGGGGCGGCGAACCGGCCATCGGGGAGATCTACGTGCTCGGCGTGGATCCGGGCGGCCACCGCCGCGGTCTCGGCGCCGCGCTGAGCGTGGCGGGGCTGCGGCATCTCGCCGGCCGTGGACTGCACGACGCCCTGCTCTATGTGGACGAGTCGAACGAGGCGGCGGTCGCGCTCTACCGCCGCCTCGGCTTCGACATCCACTCCACCGACGTGCAGTACACGAGGTCCGCCTAGGACAGGTGCTACACCCGCCGCAGCTCGTGCAGCGTGGCCGCGGTGAGCCGGTGCGGCTCCTCGTCCGGCCGGACCAGGACGACGGTGCAGGCCGCAGCGTGGGTGAGCGCGGCGGTGAAGCTGCCCTCGGTGAACTGCGCGGCCGGTCCGCGCGGCGAGCGGCCCACGGCGACCAGCCGCGCCCGCACGTTGTCGGCGTGCTGGGCCAGCACCCGCCCGGCCGCCGCGTGGTCACCGACGCTCGTCAGGATCTGCCCGCTCGCCGCGACCCCGTGCCGGGCGAGCCGGTCCAGGTGCTCGCGGACCGCCGCGCGCGCGTGCTCCGCGTCCTCGGGCTCGACGGCCAGCTCCTCCACGACCACGGTCTCGCGCACCCGGACGACCTCCAGCGGGCTGCCGTGCTCCCGCGCCAGAGCGGCGGCAGCGTCGACGATCTCGGCCGCGTCCGGCGTCGCACCGACCGCCACCACGACCGGACGCGACTGCCCGCCTGCCACGACCCCGACCGGTTCGAGCACCGGCGCCGGCTCCGCCTCCCCGGACTCCGCGGCGGTGACGAGACGGTGGCCGGAGGCCAGCACGGGGATCGCCAGCAGGAACGCCACTCCACCCACATAGAACGGGACGCTGAGGTCGGTCGCGTCGGCGAGCTTGCCCGCCACGAACGGCGCCAGCCCGCCCCCGATGAACCGGACGAACCCGTACGCCGACGAGGCCACCGACCGCTCCACCGGCGCCACCAGCATGACCGCCTGCGTGGTGAGCGTGTTGTTGATGCCGATGAAGGCACCGCTGACGATCACGGCGACGATGACCGTGGCCGGCGTGGTGACCCCGGCGGCGATCACCACCATGACGATCGCCAGCGCGACCATGTTCGCGTACAGCACGGGCGCGGTGCCGAAGCGGGCCTGCAGGCGCGGCGCGACGAAGACGCTGAAGAGGGCGACCAGCAGTCCCCAGCCGGTGAAGACCAGGCCGAGCTCGTGGGCGTGGAGCTCCATCGGGTAGGGCGCGTAGCCCAGCATCGTGAAGAAGCCCCAGTTGTAGAGCAGCGCCATGAGGCCCATGGTCAGCAGGCCGCGGTGCCGCAGGGCTCGCAGCGGCGCGGCCAGGGACGTCGGCTGCCGCGGCTTCGGCAGTGCGGGTACGAACAGCAGGGTGGCGATCATGGCGATGGCCATCAGGACGGCGACGCCGAAGAACGGGCCGCGCCAGCTGATGCTGCCCAGCTCGCCGCCGAGCAGGGGGCCGACCGCGATGCCCAGGCCGAGCGCCGTCTCGTACAGGATGATCGCGCCGGCGAACCCGCTGGTCGCGGACGCGACGATGACGGCGAGGCTGGTGGCGATGAAGAGAGCGTTGCCCAGCCCCCAGCCGGCCCGGAAGCCGACGATCTGCCCGACCGTGTCGGAGGTGCCGGCCAGGGCGGCGAAGACGACGATGATCGCGAGGCCGGTGACCAGGGTGCGCTTGGGACCGATGCGGCTGGCGACGGCGCCGACCACGAGCATCGCCACCGCGGTCACGACCAGGTAGCTGGTGAACAGCAGGGAGACCTGACTGGGCGAGGCGTGCAGGTCGTCGGCGAGCGCGGGCAGGATCGGGTCGACCAGCCCGATGCCCATGAACGAGATGACGCAGGCGAACGCGACCGCCCACACGGCACGCGGCTGACGGAACGGATTGGCGGCACTCATAGCTGTATTATGCAGCCTTTTGTGCATTGACGGACAGTGACGAGGGCCACGCCAGGTTAACGGAAATGGTTGGACATTACGGTCAGTCGTCCCTCGGTTCACGTAACGGACAACCCCTCCTCAGCCCAAGGCAACGAACAAGGGCCGAACCGTTCACCCTTCGTTCATTTAGGCCCGGGAAGCCGGTCACCTGGCGCTCCTAGCTTTCCGGGTGTGCCGATGAGACCTCGGCCCGTTCCGTTCGAAGGGAAAACCGTGAAGCTCCAGCGGTACTACGTTGCCGGCATTGCCTTGACGACCGCGCTCGCTCTGTCCGCGTGCGGCTCTGACAACACCGACACGCCCTCCGGCGCGGCCGCCTCCGCCGCCAAGGGCAACTGCGCCGCGGGCCAGCTGACGGCCCAGGGTTCCTCCGCGCAGAAGAACGCGATGGACGAGTGGATCAAGACGTACCAGGGCCAGTGCGGTGCCGACACCAAGATCGGCTACGAGGGCACCGGCTCCGGCGCGGGCATCCAGGCGTTCATCGCCGGCACCGCCGACTTCGCCGGCTCGGACTCCGCCCTCAAGCCCGAGGAGCAGCCGCAGGCCGACGCCAAGTGCCAGGGCGGCCAGGCGCTCAACCTGCCGATGGTGACCGGCCCGATCGCGGTCGTCTACAACGTCGACGGCGTGGACGACCTGCAGCTGTCGGCCCCGACCCTCGCCAAGATCTTCAGCAGCAAGATCACCAAGTGGAACGACGCGGCCATCGCCGCCGAGAACAGCGGCGTCAAGCTGCCGGACACCGCCATCCAGGCCGTGCACCGCTCGGACGAGTCGGGCACCACCGACAACTTCACCAAGTACCTCAGCAAGACCGCCGAGGCCGAGTGGACGTTCGGCAACGCCAAGGCCTGGAAGGCCCCGGGCGGCACCGGCGCCAACAAGTCCGACGGCGTGGCCTCGCTGGTCAAGAGCACCAAGGGCACCATCTCGTACGTCGAGCTCTCCTTCGCCGAGAACAGCGACCTGAAGAAGGCGAAGATCAAGAACGGCGCGGGTGAGTACGTCGAGCTGACCGGCGAGAGCGCCGGCAAGACCATCGCGGGCGCCAAGATCGCCGGCACCGGCGACGACCTCAAGCTCGACATCGACTACGCCACCAAGGAGGCGGGCGCCTACCCGATCGTCCTGGTCACCTACGAGATCGCCTGCAGCAAGGGCAGCCCCAAGGCCGCGGCCATCAAGGGCTTCCTGAGCTACACCTCGAGCACCGGCGGCCAGTCCGCGCTCAGCGAGCTGGGCTACGCCCCGCTGCCCGAGTCGGTCCGCAGCAAGGTCGAGGCGTCGGTCGCCAAGATCTCCTGAACTACCGGCACCGCAGCGCACCAACCCCCCGACTAGACGACAGCGAGCGAGCGAATGGGTGACTATCCGTCCCGCTCGGCGAGCCCCAGCGCCGGCGGCCCGGGTGTGACAGCACGTCACATCGGGTCCGCCGGCAACGGCGTATCGCCGATCCCTCCCGATGACCGCCCACCGCTGGGTGGCGGAGGTGCCCTGCCCACCAAGGCCCGGTTCTCCATGGAGTCCGGGTTCCGGGGCCTCAGCACGGCCGCCGGCGCGATGGTGCTCGTCATCATCATCGCCATCGCCATCTTCCTGATCAGCAAGGCGGTTCCGGCCCTCGACGCCGACAGCGAGAACTTCCTCTTCTCCAAGGAGTGGTTCCCGAACGAGAACCCGCCCCGGTTCGGCATCGCCGCGCTGGCGTTCGGCACCCTGCTGACGTCCGTCATCGCGCTGCTGGTCGCGGTGCCGATCGCGCTGGGCATCGCGTTGTTCCTGTCGCACTACGCACCCAAGCGGCTGGCGACACCGCTCGGGTTCATCATCGACCTGCTCGCCGCCGTACCCAGTGTGGTGTTCGGTCTCTGGGGCCGCGACGTCTTCTCCCAGCCGGTCGCGGACCTCTCGGCCTGGCTGAACGAGTACTTCGGCCGGCTGCCGATCTTCGGTGGGGACGGCCCGTTCGGCCGCTCCATCCTGCTGGGCTCGCTGGTGCTCGCGATCATGGTGCTGCCCATCGTCACCTCGCTGTCGCGCGAGGTCTTCCAGCAGACCCCCGGCATGAACGAGGAGGCGGCACTCGCCCTCGGCGCCACCAAGTGGGAGATGATCCGCACCGCGGTGCTGCCGTACGGCAAGCCCGGTGTCATCGCCGCGGTGATGCTGGGCCTGGGCCGCGCGCTGGGCGAGACCATCGCCCTGGCGCTGACCCTCGGCACCACCTTCACGATCTCCTTCAACATCGTCCAGAGCGGCGGCAACTCGATCGCCGCCAACATCGCCAACACCTTCGGCGAGGCGACTCCCACCGGCCGCGGCGCGCTGATCGCCTCCGGTCTGGTGCTCTTCGCCATCACCCTGGTGGTCAACATGGCCGCGCGGGCGATCATCTACCGCCGCCGCGAGTTCCGGGACAGCGCGGCATGACCGACTGCACCGAGCTTCGCAAAGCGCGATTCCACGACGGCCTGGACAGCGAGGGCCAGGAGGGCATGTCCCAGGTGAGTGCAGAATGAGCCTTCTGGAAAGAGAAACCCCGGGCGTCGTCATGACGCCGGACCACATCCGGTCGCGGAAGCTGCCGGTCGCCGCCGACCTCGGCATCGCGGTCGTGGCCCTGCTGCTGTCCGCGGCGGTCGTGTACGGCCTCGGCATCGGCAACTGGGTGCTGGTCGTCGTCCTCGGCGTCGTCCTCTACCTGGTCGGCCTCGCCTTCGGGGCGAGCCGGATCGAGGGCAAGCGTTCCGCGCGCAACCGCATGTGGCGCGCGGCGATCTACGTCGCCTGCGTGCTGGCCATCCTGCCGCTCGCCTCGGTGGTGTGGACGCTCGTCTCCAAGGGCGCCGCCCGGCTGGACGCCGACTTCTTCGGCACGTCGATGAACAACATCGGGGCGCGCGATCCCAACGGCGGCGCGTACCACGCGATCATCGGGACGCTGGAGCAGGTCGGCCTCGCCACGCTGATGGCGGTGCCGCTGGGCGTGCTCGGCGCGATCTACCTGGTCGAGTACGGCCGCGGCCGGTTCGCCCTGACGGTCCGCTTCTTCGTCGACGTCATGACCGGCATCCCGTCGATCGTCGCCGGCCTTTTCGTGCTGGCGTTCTGGGTGCTCATCGTCAGCCCGTGGTTCAACAACGGCACGCCGCGCTTCTCCGGCTTCGCCGCCTCGCTGGCGCTGACAGTGCTGATGCTTCCCACGATCGTGCGGTCCACCGAGGAGATGCTCCGGCTCGTGCCGGGGCCGCTGCGCGAGGGTGCGTACGCGCTGGGAGTACCGCGGTGGAAGACGATCCTGAAGGTCGTGCTCCCCACCGCGCTGCCCGGCATCGTCACCGGCATCATGCTCGCCGTGGCCCGCGCGGCCGGCGAGACCGCGCCGGTGCTCCTGGTCGCGGGCGGCGCCGCGGCGATCAACATGGACCCGTTCGGCGGAAACCAGTCGTCGCTGTCGCTCTTCGTCTACCAGCAGGCCGGCGACGCCTCGAAGTACGCACCGGCCCGCGCCTGGACGGCGGCACTGACGCTCGTCGCCCTGGTCCTGCTCCTGACCATCGCAGCGAAGCTGCTCGCCCGCCGCAACCGACTGTCCTCCAGGTAAGAGGTGTCCCCCATGGCCAAGCGCATCGAGGCGAGCAACGTCTCGTCCTACTACGGCTCGTTCAAGGCGATCGACAACATCTCGATGACCGTCGAGCCGAAGACGATCACCGCCCTGATCGGTCCGTCCGGCTGCGGCAAGTCGACGTTCCTGCGGTCCATCAACCGCATGCACGAGGTGCTGCCCGGCGCCCGCATCGAGGGCCGGCTCACCATCGACGACCAGAACATCTACGACGAGGACGTGGACGTCACCGCCGTCCGCCGCATGATCGGCATGGTCTTCCAGCGCCCGAACCCGTTCCCGACGATGTCCATCTACGAGAACGTCGTCGCCGGCCTCAAGCTCAACGGCGTCAAGAAGAAGTCCCTGCTGGACGAGGCGGCCGAGAAGTCGCTGAAGTCCGCGAACCTCTGGGACGAGGTCAAGGACCGGCTCAACCGTCCCGGCGCGGGCCTGTCCGGCGGTCAGCAGCAGCGGCTGTGCATCGCCCGTACCATCGCGGTCGAGCCGCAGGTCGTGCTCATGGACGAGCCCTGCTCGGCGCTCGACCCGATCTCGACGCTGGCGATCGAGGACCTGATGTTCAAGCTGAAGGACCGCTTCACGATCATCATCGTCACGCACAACATGCAGCAGGCCGCCCGGGTCAGCGACAAGACCGGCTTCTTCTCGATCGACAAGACCGGCGAGCCGGGCCGCCTCATCGAGTACGCCGACACCCAGAAGATCTTCAGCAACCCGAGCGAGAAGAAGACCGAGGACTACATCACCGGCCGGTTCGGCTAGGGAATCCTGATCATCGCGCCGCCGTCGCCGGTCAGCTCGATCTCGGGCATGACCGGCACGGCGGCGTTTCGCTGCCCGCTCGCTGCCACGAGATCCTCCACCTTCCGGTACGGGCACAGCTCGTCCAGTGTCACCCGCGTCGGCGGCAGCATGACCAGGCCGTCGGCGGCCGCCGGGCTGATCCAGGTGGTCGCGTCAGCCTCCCCGGACACGTCACGCGCCGCCTGCCCGTCGGGAAGAAGGGCCACGAAGAACCACGTGTCGAACCGCTTCGGCTCGAACTCCGGCGTCACCCACCGCGACCACGGCAGCAGCAGATCGTCGCGCAAGCGCAGCCCGCGCCGGGCCAGCAGGTCGGTCATGCTGAGCTCCCGACCCGCGACCGCCCGGCGATCCGCCTCCCAGTCGGCGCTGCTCAC
Organism: Actinoplanes sp. NPDC049548; assembly: GCF_040676695.1. Classification (NCBI taxonomy): domain Bacteria; kingdom Bacillati; phylum Actinomycetota; class Actinomycetes; order Micromonosporales; family Micromonosporaceae; genus Actinoplanes; species Actinoplanes sp. NPDC049548. The sequence continues at coordinate 294,441 of NZ_JBFAPM010000001.1, read as the reverse complement.
GTCGCCCACCGTGCGGTCCGCCTGGTCGATCGGGCCGGCGAGCAGCACCCCCGCCTCCTCGAACAGCTCCCGGGCCGCAGCGCCCACGACGGCTCTCGCTTGCTCATCCGGGACACCGAGCTTCTCGGACCAGTCCCGCCGGATCGTCTCGGGGCGGTCGTCGGGGTCGACGCGGCCACCCGGGAACGCGTGCACACCACCGAAGACCATGGTGGCGGCGCGCCTCAGGACGTACACGTCAAGGGTTTCGGGGTCGAGCAGCACGACGGTGGCCGCAGCGCGAGGCTCGGCCGGGACGCCCCGGAACTCGCGGGCCTTCGCGGCGAGGGCGGGGGGCAACGGCATCACACGGCTCACAACCCGATCCTCCCCCATCGGGGGCCTGCCGTGGCGTTACGGTGGCGACCATGACGACCACGCGCTGGGGCATCCTGGGCACCGGCGGCATCGCCGCCACTTTCGCATCCGACCTCCAGCTCGTGCCCGGCGCCGAGCTGGCCGCGGTCGGCTCCCGCACCCCCGAGGCGGCGACGGCCTTCGGTGAGCGGCACGGCGCGGCCCGATCGCACGGCACCTGGGCGGAGCTGGCAGCCGACCCCGGCGTCGACGTGATCTACGTGGCGACGCCGCACGCCCAGCACCACGCCGCGACGATGGCGTGCCTGGCGGGCGGCAAGGCGGTGCTCTGCGAGAAGCCGCTCACCCTGGACCGGGCCACCTCGGCCGAGCTCTTCCAGGAGGCGCGCGAGCGTGGATTGTTCCTCATGGAGGCCATGTGGATGCGCTGCAACCCGGCCGTCCGCAAGCTCCAGGAGGTGATCCGCGACGGCGTCATCGGCGACGTGGTCTCGGTCCACGCGGACCTGGGGCTCCAGGGCCCGTTCGAGCCGACCCATCGGCTGCGCAACCCGGCCCTGGGCGGCGGCGCCCTGCTCGACCTCGGCGTCTACCCGATCCACCTGGCGCACCTGATCCTCGGTGCCCCGGCGGCCGTACGGAGCTGGGCCCACCTCACCCCGGAAGGCGTCGACGAGACCACCGGCCTGCTGTTCGGGTACGACTCCGGCGCGGTCGCCGCCCTGACCTGCAGCATCTCGGGAGCCTCGCGCAACGCGGCGACGATCACCGGGACGCGGGGACGGATCGACCTGCCGGAGGGCTTCTACGTGCCGCACTCCTTCGTGCTGCACAGCGACGGAAAATCGGAGACCTTCGACTTCCCGGTCGAGGGCCAGGGCTACCAGTTCGAGGCGATCGAGGTGCAGCGCTGCCTCGCCGAGGGGCTGACCGAGAGCCCCCTGGTCCCGCAGGCGACCACCCTCGAGATCATGGAACTGCTGGACGGGATCCGGGCAGAGATCGGCGTTGCCTACGCGTAGGCCTGTCGATCTCCAGCCCGGACATGACAAGCCCCGCTCGCCACAGGGAGAGCGGGGCTTCTCGAGCAGGGCTGGTCAGCCGAACAGCGGCCGTACGCAGAAGTAGACGATGCAGGCGATGCCCGCCGCCGCCGGGAACGTCGTGACCCAGGCGATGACGATGTTGCCGGCCACGTTCCAGCGAACCGCGGAGAGCCGCTTGGTCGCGCCCACGCCCATGATCGCGGAGGTGATCGTGTGGGTGGTCGAGATCGGGGCCTTCAGCACGAGGGCGTTGAAGAACAGCACCGAGCTGGCCACCATCTCGGCCGCGAAGCCCTCCGCCGGGCCCAGGTCGATGATCTTCCGGCCCAGGGTGCGGATGATGCGCCAGCCGCCCGCGTACGTGCCGGCCGCGAGCACCGCTGCCGAGGTCCAGAACACCCACCACGGGATCTCCGTGGCGCTGTCCTGGAAGCCGCCGGTGTAGAGCGCGAGCACGATGATGCCCATCGTCTTGGCCGCGTCCTGCATGCCGTGGCCGACGGACATGAAGGCCGCCGAGATGGTCTGGGCGACGCGGAAGCCGCGGTTGAGCTTGCCCGGCTGGCCCCGCCGGAACGACCACATGATCGCGACCATGACGGCGAAGCCCAGCAGGAAGCCGACGAACGGCGAGGCCACCATCGGGATGATGACCTTCTCGAGGATGGTGCCCCACTCGATCGTGCCGTCGCTGGCGAAGAGCGTCGCGCCGACCAGACCACCGAACAGCGCATGCGACGAGGACGACGGCAGGCCGAAGTACCAGGTGATCAGGTTCCAGGCGATCGCGCCCACCACGCCCGCGAAGACCACCCCGAGGCTCGGGATGCCGACCGGCAGTTTGACCAGGCCGTCACCGACCGTCTTGGCGACGCCGGCGCCGAAGTGGGTGCCGACGAAGTTGCCGACCGCGGCCATCGCCAGGGCCACACGCGGGGTGAGGGCCCGGGTGCTGACGCTGGTGGCGATGGCGTTCGCCGCGTCGTGGAAGCCGTTGGTGTAGTCGAAGGCCATCGCGGCGATGATCACCGCGAGGACCGCTATGAGTTCCGCGGACAAGGCCTAGGACTCCTTGACCGTGATGGTCTCGACCGTGTTGGCCACGTGCTCGAAGGCGTCGCAGGCGGCTTCGAGCTCGTCGGCGACCTCCTTCATCTTGAGAACGGTCAGGGCGTCGTACTCGCCCGAGAACAGCCGCACGAGCAGCATCCGGTAGGCCCGGTCGCCGTCGTTCTCCAGCCGGTTGATCTCGATCCAGTACTCCTCGAGACCCTTCATGGTCTTCAGCTTCGGCATCGCCTCGGCCGTGATCTTGGCCTGCTGGTCGAGGACGTTGACCAGCTCGTGCATCTCCCGGGGCAGCGAGGGCAGCTCGGTCAGCCCGTACAGGTAGAGCAGGTTGCCGACCGCCTCCAGGTGGTCCATCACGTCGTCGAGCAGCGAGCCCAGCGAGTAGATGTCCTCGCGGTCGAACGGCGTGATGAAGGTCGAGTTGATCTTCTTGTACAGCGTGTGGGTGATCTCGTCGCTGTCGTGCTCGACGTCGGTCAGCCGGTCGCTGACGGACTGCACGTCAACCCCCGGAAGGGCCAGCTCGTTGAGCAGCTCCGTGCCCCGGACGAGGTTCTGAGCGGCTCGGGAGAACAGCTCGTAGAAGGCGCCCTCGGTGGGGCGGAAGGAGAACTTCACGGCGCGAACCTCGATCGACGGGTGGACGGGTCTGGCGGATTCCCGGGGAATGCTAGGTAACACCTCTCCCGTTGCGGAGCCCGCCTACCCCTGCTCAGCAGCAGTTCAGGGCGCGTTCACTCGGCGTTAACCTGGAACGGTCGCTTATGTGGATCTTTCAGACCGTCTGGGCCAGGTCGGTACGCCGCGGCGTCGGCGACGGCCGGCGCATCGGGGGCGGCGGCAGGGTCCGGCGCACCGGGTGGCGCCGCAGATGCCGGACGAGCCCCGCATGGTCGGCGTCGGCGATGACGTCCACCCCCGCCTCCCCCAGCTCGGTCCACACCGCCTGCCGCGCCTTGCGCGGACCCGAAGGCAGCCCGGAGATCCGCAGCGTCCGCCCGTCCTCGTGCGCCGAGCGCACCATCGCGTGCAGCAGGTGCCGCTCCTCGGCCGGGATGGGCTCGCAGCCGTCCCAGCCGAAGCGCCGGGTCCACTGCTCGCTGATCATCGGCACCAGGTCGGGCGGGGCCGACGCCGAGCCGATGTCGTCGAAGGAGCCGTCGGCGAACGCGTACCGCTCCCGCTGGGTCGCCAGCAGGTCGCGCGCGTCGACGATGCCCGCGATCGACACGGTGACGGCGCCCGCGTGCAACTCGCCGTCGATGCACCGGCTCAGCAGCGGGGCGTGGTCGCGCAACTGCTGGTCGAGCATCCGGTACGCCCGCAGCAGCGCCTCGGCGTCGCGTACCGGGCCGGTGAACTCGACGACCAGCCGGAACGGCACCCGCTGATCCCGGCACAGCCGCCCACCACGGGCGTGCGCGCGGGAGAACAGCGGGCCGAGCACGAGCCGGCGCAGCGTACGCCCGGGACGCGGAGCCCCCGGCCCCAGGTAGAGCTCACCGTGCGGACCGGGCCGGACCGGGACGGTGAGACCGGCGAACCCGCGCCGCAGCACGTCGGGCAGCGGGTCCAGCGCCTCCTCGCCGACCAGCGCATGCCCGGCCGGCAGGTACGGGCGGGGCCGCCGGGCCACCGCGATGCCGAGGGTCGTCACACCGGTGGCTCCGGCGAGCCCGGCCAGGCCGCCCAGGAGCGTCGCCATGTCGTCCGCCACCGTCCTACCCCCGTCTCCCCCGTACCCAAATCGGGCCAAATGCCCCTATAGCGTTCACCACTGTGTCACATGTGACACCGGGGACCGGGCAATGTCGCGCAGAATTCCTCCATGCCGTCTCTGGTCGTCGACGAGTTCGAGATCGAACGCCCGCACCTGCTGTCGGTCGCGTACCGGATGCTCGGCAGCCGCGCCGAGGCCGAGGACGCCGTGCAGGAGGCGTGGCTGCGCTACCACCGCGCCCGCGAGGCCGGCGAGGACATCCGGGACCTGCGTGGCTGGCTGACCACGATCACCGGACGGATCTGCCTCGACGTGCTCAAGTCCGCCCGCGTACGCCGCGAGGCCTACCCCGGCCAGTGGCTGCCGGAACCGGTGGTGTCCCGCCTCGACGACCCCGCCGAACGCGTCACCCAGCGGCAGGAGGTCAGCCTCGCGCTGCTGGTGGTGCTCGAGAAGCTCACCCCCGAGCAGCGCGTCGCCGTGGTCCTGCACGACGCCTTCGCGGTGCCGTTCGAGGAGGTTGCGGAGGTGCTCCACACCAGCGTGGCGGCGGCCCGGCAGCACGCCTCCCGCGGCCGCAAGGCCATCGCCGACGGCCAGGCCCGCAACACCGCCGACCGCACGGAACAACGCAAGGTCCTCGAGGCCTTCCTGACCGCGGCGTCCAGCGGCGACCTGCACGCGCTCGCGGCGGTGCTCGCCCCGGACGTCGTCACGATCGGCGACGGCGGCGGCGTGGTGAGCGCGGGCCGCAACCCGATCTTCGGCGCCGAGAAGGTGGCGCGCTTCTGGGCCGGCGTCCTGCGCCGCCTCCAGCGCGAGGCGGAATCCGTGTCGGTGGAACCGGTGCTGGTCAACGGCGACGCGGGCATCCTCGTGGCCGGCCGCTACCCCGACGGGCGCGAGCTGCTGTCCGTGCTGGCGGTCGCGGTCGCCGACGGGCGCGTCACCGCCCTCTACAACCAGCTCAACCCCGCGAAGCTCGGCTCAGTCGGTGACCGCTGACAGCCATTTCTTGTACGCGGAAGCGAACGGCTCGGTGCCGTCCCCGAGCGCCCCCACCAGGTGCCGGGCCGCCGCATGCGCCTCGGCCACCACGTCCTCCGGGTAGCCGAACGCGGCCCGGTGCTCCTCGAACTCGTCCTCGTCGCGCAGCTCGACGAGCCCCGAGTCCCGCCGGCGGGAGACGTCGAGGTCGAGGTCGATGATGTGGACGGTGTCGCCGTCCCAGCGCGCCGGCGTCGTGATGTCGCAGTAGACCTCGCTCGTGCGCGGCGGCGGGTTGAACATGCCGGTCCACCACGCACTGTGCGGAATCAGGAGCACGAACGGGATCTGCTCGACGGACGGCTGGCCGTGGTAGACGGACGCCGTGCCGCGCGTCACTCCGACCCAGACGCCCAGGTCATCCTCGTTGAGCCGGCGGGCGGGATAGTCGCGATGAGCCGAGCCGTCGTACTTGGTGTAGACCACCCGGACCATCTCGCTCGGCATGACAAGACCCTAACGGTGCGCCGGTTTCGTCGGTGGTGGCGGGTACGGTCTTCGACGTGACTGCCCCCGCCAAGTCCCGCCGCAAGGCCGCCGCCGCCAAGGACCTGCTCGCCGCCGCGGTCGGCGCGGTCCCCGGAGGCGCCACCCGCCCCGGCCAGGAGCAGATGGCGACGGCGATCGAAAGGGCCATCAAGCAGCGCGAACACCTCCTGGTCCAGGCCGGCACGGGCACCGGCAAGAGCCTCGCCTACCTGACCCCGGCCCTGCTGGTCGACGGCCCGGTGGTGGTCTCCACGGCGACCCTCGCCCTGCAGAACCAGCTCGTCGAGCACGACCTGCCCCGCCTCGCCGAAGCGGTCGAGCCGGTCCTGGGCCGCCGCCCCACCTTCGCCGTCCTCAAGGGCCGGCACCACTACCTCTGCGTGGCGAAGCTCGAACACGCCGACGAGGAGGAGCCCACCGACACCCTCTTCGACGACGCACCGCCCCGGGCCACCCAGTGGCTGGGCGAGGCGGGCCGGCTCGGCAAGCAGATCCTCCGGGTCCAGGAGTGGGCCGAGAAGACGAAGACCGGCGACCGCGACGAGCTCGACCCCGGCGTCGACGACACGGCGTGGCGGCAGGTGTCCATGCCCGCCCGCGACTGCGTAGGAGCCGCCCGCTGCCCGTACGGCGCGGAGTGCTTCGCCGAAGCCTCCCGGGCCCGGGCCCGGGAGGCGGACATCGTGGTCACCAACCACAGCCTCCTCGCGGTCGACATGCTCGCCGAACGCAACATCGTCCCGCCCCACAAGCTCCTGATCGTCGACGAGGCCCACGAGCTCGCCGACCGCGTCTCCTCGGCCGCGCAGGCGGAGCTCACCCCCGAGGCGGTGGAACGCGCCGCGAAACGTGCCCGCCCGCTCATCCCACCGGCCACGGCGGAGTCCCTCGCCACAGCGGCCGACTCCCTCACGGTGGGCCTGGCCGACATCCCCGCGGGCCGGCTCACCACCGGCCTGCCCCCGCTGCTGCACCAGGCCCTGCTCCTCATCGACGCGGCCACCCGAGGAGCCCTCGAAGCCATCGGCGACATCAAGGCGGACGACCCCGACCCGGTCCGCAAGCAACAGGCCAAGGCGACCCTCGACGACGTGTCGTCGACTACCCAACGCCTCCTGGAGGAGTCCGACTTCGACGTCGCCTGGGTGGAGAAGAACGACCTGGGCAACGGCCGCCGCGCGGTGGTCGTCGCCCCGCTGTCGGTGGCGGGCACGCTCGCTTCCAACCTGTACGACGAACGCACGGTGGTGGCCACCTCGGCGACGCTGACGCTCGGCGGCCGCTTCGACACCGTGGCGCGGTCGCTGGGCCTGCCTGGCTCTTCCACCTCCGGCACCTCGCCTGCCGGCTCTTCCGCCGACGCTGTTCCATCGGCCGGCGGATCCGTTTCCGCCGGGGCGCGGGCCGGCGGTCCGGTGCCGGCCGCGCGGTCCGGGTCCGGCCTGACCCCCGACGCGCCACCGGTGTCCGGGGACGGGTGGACCTCCCTCGACGTCGGCTCGCCGTTCGACTACCCCAAGCAGGGCATCCTCTATGTCGCCGCCCACCTCCCCCGCCCCGCCGCGTCCGGCCTGCCCGACGCCGCAGGCGAGGAGTTGCTGAAGCTGGTGGAGGCACTCGGCGGCCGCACCCTCGGCCTGTTCTCGTCCCGCCGCGCGGCCACCCAGGCGGCCGAGCTGCTGCGCGCCAGGACCACCCTGCCGATCCTGCTCCAGGGCGAGGAGACGCTGCCGATCCTGGTCCGCAAGTTCAAGGAGCAGAAGGAGAGCTGCCTCTTCGGCGTGATGTCCCTGTGGCAGGGCGTGGACGTCCCCGGCGACGCCTGCCAACTCGTGGTGATCGACCGCCTGCCCTTCCCCCGCCCCGACGAGCCCCTGGCCGCCGCCCGCGCCGCCGCGGTCGACGCCACGGGAGGATCCGGCTTCGCCTCGGTCAGCGTGCCGATCGCCGCCGTACGCCTCGCCCAGGGAGTGGGCCGCCTGATCCGGTCCACGGGGGACAAAGGGGTGGTCGCTGTCCTCGACTCGCGCCTGGAGACGGCCCGCGGCTACGGCGCTTTCCTCCGCAAGTCCCTGCCGCCGTTCTGGTACACGACCCGGCCGGACGTGGCACTGGGCGCCCTGCAGCGCCTCGCCAAGCAGTAACCGGTCTTCTTCGGCTCAGCCGCGGGACGGGGCCGGCTGCCTTTCCGGCGGGTGCCGCAATGCCAGCTCGAGCAGTGCGCCGAGTCGGTCGACCTCATCCGGGTCGAGGCCGGCGAACGACCGTGCGACCACCTCGGCAACGCGTCGCGCGCCCTCGCGCCGCACTGTTTCTCCCTGGTCGGTGATGCGGTGGCGGATGGCGCGCCCGGCCGCCGGGACACGTTCGATGAGGCCGCGGCCGACCATGCGGGTGGCCAGCGCCCCGAACGCCTGGTCGGTCTGGAACGTGAGCTGCGCCAGATCGTGCAGCGACGCGCCGGGGTGTGCATGCAGCTGGCGCAGAGTGTCCCACTGCGGCAGGGAGACCCCGAGGTGGGAAAGGGCAGCGCTCAAGTCGCGGTGGTGGCGGTGCTGCAAGTGTTTCACCGCCAACGCCACTTCATGAGGTGATCGGGACATGACACCAAGCTACCTATAACAGGTTCCTGATACAAGTTTGCTTACATCAGCATCCTGATATAGCCTTGCCGGCATGACACCGACGCGCACCACCACCCACACCATCCACCGCCCCGACGCCACCCCGGTCCACCTCGTCGTCGACGAGACCGGCACCGGTCGACCCGTCCTGCTGCTCCACGGCGGCGCCGGGCCCATGTCCGTGCAGCCCTTCGCCACCCTGCTCGCCGACCACCACGACGCCCGCGTCCTGGTCCCGACCCACCCCGGCTTCAACACCACGCCCCGGCCTGACGACGTCACCGGCGTCCGCGACCTCGCCGCGCTCTATGTGGCCCTGCTCGAGCAGCTCGACCTGCACGATGTCACCGTCATCGGCAACTCCATCGGCGGCTGGATCACCGCCGAGATCGCCGCCCTCCACCACCCCCGCGTCACGAAAGCCATCATCATCAACGGCGTCGGCATCGACGTCCCCGACCACCCGGTCGCCGACTTCTTCGCCCTGTCCTTCGACGAGCTCACCGACCGCTCCTACTACGACCCCGACCGCTTCCGGCTCGACCCCGCCACCCTCACCGACCGCCAGAAGGCCCTCATGGGCGGCAACCGGCAAGCCATCGCCGTCTACGGCGGGCAGAGCATGACCGACCCGACCCTGACCGACCGGCTCGGCCGCATCACCATCCCCACGCTGGTGCTCTGGGGACAAGCCGACCGCATCGCCACCCCCGACTACGGCCGCGCCTACGCCGCCGCCATCCCCACCGCCCGCTACCAGCCCCTTACCGACACCGGCCACCTGCCCCAGATCGAAACCCCCGGCCGCACCCTCGAAGCCGTCTGGAACTTCATCGACCACGGCACGCAGCGACCCAGCGACAGCGACAGCCCCACCGAGTCGGCTCAGACCCCGAGCCCGACGGCGACCGCGAGCACCCCGGCCTCACAGCCGGCGCCCCGCGTCGCACCGGCCTCCAAGTCCCAGATGTCCCTGATGATCTGGGCCGCCGTCTTCCCCACCCTGATCGCGCTGCAGTTGCTGCTGCGCAACCCGCTCGCCGACGCGCCGATGGCCCTGCGCACCCTCATCCTGGTCACGCTGGCCGTGCCGATCACCGTGTTCGGCCTCATGCCGCCCCTGCAGCGGCTGCGCGCCCTCTTGATCACTCACACCCACCGGGCATGACCAGGCAGCGGCACGCCGACGGAACCCGGCCATGCTGCAGAAAGACAGCTCCTCGCGAGGTCCCGGAGGCCGGCGCGGAGCTCAGAGCGGGGCGGCCCGCTCGCCCAGTCGCTGCGTCGAAAAGCTTCAGCTATCGGAGGGGCCGCGTGCCACCGACTGGCCCCACGACTGCCCGCCACGGCGCCAGAAATCTGCCCGCCACGGCCACCACGGTTGCCCGACCGGACTTCCGCGACTGCCCGCTCGGGACCCACTCCACTATCAGGTCAGCAACCGAGTTCAGCCACGGGTGAGGGCCGCCTCGGCCGAACCGCCCCGGCAACCGCTCGCCGTCAGCTTCGCTACGGGTGCAACTCGCTGGCCGTGACCACCACCGCGTCCGGCGGGACCTCTGGGCGGCGGCGGGCCAGGCGGCGGATGCCCGTGTTCAGCACCGCGATCAGCGGCACCGCCACCAGCGCTCCCATGATGCCTGCCAGTACGACGCCGGAGGCGATGCCGATGATCACTACGAGGGGATGGATGGCGACCGCCCGGCCCATGATCAAGGGCTGGAGGATGTGCCCCTCGACCTGCTGGACGAGGATCACCGCGCCGAGGACGATCAGGGCGACGATCCAGCCCTGGTCGACGAGGGCGACCAGGACCGCCACCACGCCGGAGACGGTGGCGCCGACGATGGGGATGAAGGCGCCGAGGAACACCAGGGCCGCCAATGGGAAGGCGAACGGGACGTCCAGGATCACCAGGGCGAGGCCGATGCCGGTCGCGTCGATGAAGGCCACCAGGACCGTGGCGCGCACGTACGAGCCGAGCGTCGCCCATGAGGCGTCGCCCGCGTCGGACAGGCTCCAGCGGGCGTTGACCGGGAACAGGCGTACCAGGAATCGCCAGATCTTGCGGCCGTCGCGGAGGAAGAAGAAGGTCGCGAAGAGCACGAGGAGGGCGCCGGTCAGCACCTCTGCCAGGGTGGTGGCGGTCGCGAAGCCGGTCTCGGTGAGCTGGGAGGTGTTCAGGTTGATCCAGCTCTGCGCGGAGTCGATGGCCTGGTCGAGCTGGTCCTGTTTGAGGTGCAGCGGGCCGGTCCGGGCCCAGTCCTGAATCTGGCGGATGCCCGCGCTGGCCTTGACGGTCAGCTGCGGCAGGCCGTCGATGAACTGGGTGACCACCAGGGTCAGCGTCCCGGCGACCGCGCCGATGCCGCAGATCAGCACGAGGAAGGTGGCCAGCGAGGGCGGCAGGCGCAGCTTCAGCAGCCATCCCACCGCCGGGGCGAGCAGTGCGGACAGCAGCAGAGCGATCGCCAGCGGGATCACCACGATGCTGATGGTGCCGATGAAGCGCACCAGCACCCAGCCGACGACCCCCACGACGATCAGCCGCCACGACCAGGCGGCCGCGATGCGCAGCGAGTGGGGCACTTCGGCGTCGTCCCGGCTGGCGATCGAGTGGTGCTCGAACGACGGAACCGGCTCGGGAAGCTCGTACTCGACTTCGGCATCGTCCTGAGGACGCTGGGTCTCGGCGCGGGCCATGCGCACGGATTCGCGGCCCGACTCGTACGCCCGGCGCAGATTGGCCCGGACCCGTTCCAAGCGGCTCAACCGCCCAACCCCCTCGCCGTCGACACGCGATCTCCACCGTAGTCGAGACCGGCACACGTGCACGTGAGGCTCCGGCGTACCGTCCTAGCGTGAGCACCGACACCCAGACCGAGGCCGGCCTGCCCATCCGCATGCTGCACGACCGTGTTCTCGTGCGGCTGGACGGCGGCGAAGGGGAACGCCGGTCGAGCGCCGGCATCGTGATCCCCGCCACTGCGTCGATGGGCCGCCGCCTCTCGTGGGCCAAGGCGGTCGGCGTGGGGCCCAACGTCCGTTCCATCGTGGTGGGCGACCGGGTCCTGTTCGACCCGGAGGACCGGGCCGAGGTGGAGCTGCACGGCAAGGAGTACGTGCTGCTGCGGGAGCGGGACGTGCACGCGGTCGCGGCGAGCCGGGTCGAGTCGGACGGGACCGGGCTCTACCTCTAGTACCCCGGCGGCGGGCCGTAGGACGGCGGCTGGGAGCCGTAGCCCGGAGGAGGCCCGTAAGTCGGGGGCTGCCCGTTGCCCGGAGGAGGCCCGTAGCCCGGAGGCTGCCCGTAAGTCGGAGGCTGCTGCCCATAGCCCGGCGGCGGGCCGTAAGCCGGGGGCGGGCCGTAGGTCGGGGACGGCGCGTATCCCGGCGGCGGGCCGTAGGGCGTCGGCCGGCCGTAACCGGCGTACGCGGGAACCTGGGGTGCCATGCGGACCGGGACCGGGACCACCGGCTCGTCCGGCGGCGGCACCGTGCGAGTCACCCCGTCCGGGAAGGCGATCTGATAGTTCGTGCCGTCCCAGAACGCCTGGGGCATCTGGGGATCGCGGCCCACGAAGACCGAGCGGTAGCCCGCGATGTCCGTGAGCAGCTTCCGCTCCTCTTCCTGCGCCCGGTGCAGCTCCTCGGGCCCGCGGTCCAGGCCGCGCTGCAACCCGTCGCGCAGGAGGGCCAGCTGGGTCGACGCGAGCTGGAAGCCGCGCATCGCCCGCAGGCCCGCCTCGCCCGCGACGCGCTTCGCCCACCGCCGGGCGGAGTGGCGCCGGCCCAGGCTGCCCAGCGTCGCCACCTCGGGCGGGGAGAGCCAGCCGGCTCGGACGTAGTACGGCAGGGTGCGCTCGCTGAGCCGCCCCTCGTAGCCGCGCAGAGCGATCGCGAAACCCAGGGCCACGAAGAAGAAGGGGACCATGAAGCCGAGGTAGCCGTACAGCATGATCAGGGTTTCGCCGGTGGCCACCGAGAGGGTGGGCAGCAGGTTGAAGGTGCCGTGCAGGATCATCGCGAGCAGCAGGCCGGCGATCGGGGCGAGCCAGCGCACCCGGCGGTCCGCCGAGCGCGCCGCGATGCCGAGGCCGATGCCGGTCATCGCCGTGAACAGCGGGTGGGCGAAGCCGGTGAACAGGATGCGGACGATGAAGATGAGGAAGAGGTTCTGGATGCCGGTGGCCGGGCCGTACTGGTCGGCGCCCGCCGCGTAGCCGTGACCGCCGAGGTAGAGCACGTTCTCCACCATGGCGAAGCCGAGCGCGGAGAGGCCACAGTAGACGATGCCGTCGGTGATGCCGGACCATTCCCGGCGGCGGCGCCAGAAGAGCAGGATCGGGCCGAGGGCCTTCATCGACTCCTCGATGAACGGCGCTACGAGCACGGCCACGAGGGCGTCCGGCAGGCCGAGCTTGTCGAAGCCCCAGGCGGCGAGGCTGTTCACGCCGATGGCCGCGAGGGTGGCGACGGCGGAACCCCAGGCGAAGCAGAACACCAGGTAGCGGATCGGCTCGGGCTCGTAGCGGTCGAGCCAGAGGAAACAGCTGACCAGTACGGGGACCGGCAGGATGGCGGCGGTGAGGCCCACGACGAGGCCGACCGGACCGTTGCTGAAGCCGAGGATGACCAGCATGGCGATCGCACACGCCGCGATGAAGCCGATGATGCCGGCGAGGGGCAGCCAGCGCCGCCAACCGGCCCGGCGTCCCGGCATCGGGGGCAGCTTCGCGGGGTCCGGCGGCTGGTACGCCGGGTCGTTCGGCATCGCCGGCGCAGAGGATGCCGGCGCAGGAAAGGGAACCGCGGCAGGGAACGGAGCCGAGGCAGGGAAGGCCGCCGGGGCAGGCTGGGCATCAGTGCCAGAGAAGGCGGCCGGGCCAGGCTGGGCATCAGGGGCAGGGAAAGCGGCCGGACCAGGCTCGGCATGCGGGGCAGGGATGGGAGCCGGGGCCGCGAAGGGAGCCGGGGCAGGCGGGACAGCCGAGGAGTCGGCAGCGGAGGTCGGGTCGGCGGCCCAGGCCGGGAAGGGGGCCGGCCCGGAATGGGCGGCCGGCGCCGGGTCGGCGGGGGCGGGCGGCCCGGATGCCGGGTGCGGTGCCGGGGCGGGCGATCCGCCCGGAGCTTCGTCGGCCATGCCGCCAGCGTAGCCACCTCGGCGCGTCGGGGCGTCCGCGCGGGCGCGGAAGTGATCAGGACAGGGGTCACGGCGGGAAGGCCGGTCAAGGCCGCGCGCCCCGGCGGGCGGCTCGGCCCCGCCCGTGCCATCCGACCGCCCGCCGCACCAGCCGTGGCGCCTCGGCGTACTCGATGCCGGTCGCCCGCAGCAGGTCCGTGACCGTGGTGCGCACCTGGGCGACCACCACCCCGCCGGAGAACCCGACCCCTACGTCGTAGGCCTTCCCGGATTCCGCCGCCGCCCGCAGCGCCCTCTCCCGGGTCGCCTCCGGCTCGATGCCGCGGGCCCATTCGTGCCGCAGCAGGTCGACGGCGTCGCCGAGGAGCGCGACGGAGGCCGGCAGGCAGGACGGGATGCTCTCGTCGTCGCCTATCGCGGTGATCACCCGCCGGGTCAGAACGCGGACGTTGCGCAACGCGTACGTGAGGTGGGGCGCGCCCTCGACGTACTGGCTCAGCGTGCCGCGGGAGCGCCACCGGGCCGGGGCGAAGGCGACGTTCTCGCTGGCCGCCGCGGCCGCCTGGGCGAAGGCGGCGAAGTTGCCCTCGGTGGCGCGCAGGCGGGCCAGGGCCTCCTGCACCGCCTCGATGTCGGGCTTCGTCATGCCTTCCGCGACAGCGTGGAGGCCCTCGGCCATCGCCTCGAGCGCGGGGTCGGCGGCCCGGCGGACCACGGTCAGCGGGTTGAGCGGGAGCAGGAGGGTCATCACCGCCAGCCCGACCGCGCCGCCGACGAGGGCGTCGAAGAAGCGGCTGTACGGCAGCCCGGTGGCCGAGGTCAGCGTGGCGACCAGCACCGCCGAGGACGCGGACTGGACCACGAGCGGCGTACCGCCGCCGACCGCCGCCGCGACCAGGATCGCGAGCAGCACGACCAGCCCGATCTGCCAGGGGCCGGTGCCGATCAGCAGGATGATCGCGTCGCCGACGCCGATGCCGATGGCCACGCCGACGACGAGCTCTATCGTGCGCCGGGCCCGCTGCCCTACCGACGAGGCGAGCGTGATCACGGCCGCGATGGGTGCGAAGAACGGGCTGGGGCGCCCGATCAGGTCGTGGGCGATGTACCAGGCGATCCCGGCGCCGGCTCCCGCCTGCATCGCGAGCCCGGCTCCGCCGCGTACCCGGGACCAGCCGGCGCGGATCCCGGAGCGTGACCGGCCGCGCAGCTCGGCCAGGACGGCGGCGAGCCCGCGCTGCGACCCGGCCTCGGACATGCTCCGACCCTAGAGGATGCCAGGATGGCGGCCGTGACATCTCTTCTCGACCGTTGGGTCGCGGCGGCCCGGGGCGCCGGCGCCACCGCGGAGGACCCGGACCTGCGGGCGGCCGGCAGCTATCTGCTTCAGCGCTGGTCGGAGCCGCAGCGGCAGTATCACGACGTGAGCCATCTGACCGCGGTGCTCGACGTGGTGGACGAGCACGCCGCCCTGGCGCCGCACGCCGACCGGGTACGCCTGGCCGCGTGGATGCACGACGCGATCTACGACCCGCGGGCGCTGGGCGACGCCAACGAGCGGGACAGCGCCGCGTTCGCGGAGGGGCTGCTCACCACGCTGGGCGCCTCGCCGGAAGTCGCCGGCGAGGTGGCTCGGCTGGTGGGGCTGACGGCGGGGCACGCCACCGAGGAGACCGACCCGGACGGCGAGCTGCTCTGCGACGCCGATCTCGCGATCCTGGCCGCCGAGCCGGAGCGCTACACCGCATACGCCGAGGCGATCCGCCGCGAGTACGCCCACGTCCCGGACGACACGTTCCGGGCCGCCCGGGCCCAGGTCCTGGTGTCGTTGCTGGAGCTGCCGGCGATCTACCGCCACGCGCCGCTGCACGAGGCGTGGGAGGCCCGCGCCCGAGCGAACCTGGAGCGGGAGCTCAGGACGCTCGCCGGGTGAGGTGCTTGGGGCGGCGCAGTCCGGCCGCCCGCAGCCGCGCCGACAGGTCCCGGGACCGCACCAGCGTGGCGCCGAGCCAAATCGCCATCGGGAAGCGGGACTCCGGGATGTCGTAGTGGTCGCGGTCGAACCCGCGCCTGGGCACGCCGAGCATCTCCGCGAACGCGTGCAGCTCGGCGTACGAGACGTCGCTGACCAGGTGGGACCAGAGCCGCCCCCGGGCCGGCCAGCGGGGTTCGTCGACGAGGATCAAAGGTCGACGTGGAGCAGGTCCGTCCCGCGGTCGGCGGCGTACCCTCGCACGTCCGCGACGCCGAGCCGGGCCGCGTCCGCGGTCAGGTCGTCGGGCATCTTCTGCGACTGCCGCTCGGCCTCGACCCGCGCCAGGTAGTGCTCGACCTCGCGGGCCCGCACGGCGTCGTCCCAGCCGAGCGCGTCACCCATGACGGCGGCTGCGTGCCGCGCGGTCTCCACGCCCCGGTGCGCGGTCTCGATCGAGATACGGGTACGCCGGGTGAGCACGTCGTCGAGGTGCAGGGCGCCTTCGGCGGTGGCCGCGTACGCGATCTCGGCGGCCAGGTACTCGGGGGCTCCGGCGAGCGGCGTGGCCAGCTCCGGCTCGGCGGCGATCATGGCGAGCAGGTGCACCGAGAGGGTGCCGTAGCGCTCGAGCAGGTGCTCGATCACGCCGGCCGTGACACCGTGCCGCCGGGCGGTGTCCTGCCGGTCGCGCCAGGCCGCCGCGAACCCGTCCGCGCCCAGCAGGGGCAGCTGGTCGGTGCGCGAGGGCCGGTCGACGCCGAGGCGCCGGACGGCCCGGTCGATCACGTCGGCAGCCATGACCCGGTACGTCGTGTACTTGCCGCCGGCGACGAGCAGGAGCCCGAGCATCGGCTCGATCACGGCGTGCTCGCGGGACAGCTTCGAGGTGGCCTCGGCCTCGCCGGAGAGCAGGGGGCGCAGGCCTGCGTACACGCCTTCGATGTCGTCGGTGGTGAGCGGGCGTTCCAGCACCGTGTTGACCTGGTCGAGCAGGTAGCTGATGTCGCGCGCGGAGGCGGCCGGGTGCGAGCGGTCGAGGCGCCAGTCGGTGTCGGTGGTGCCGATGATCCAGTGCCCGCCCCACGGGATGACGAAGAGCACCGACGTGGGGGTACGCAGGATCAGGCCGGCGTCGCCGGTGATCGCCGAGCGCGGCACGACGAGGTGGACGCCCTTGGAGGCGCGGACCTTGAACCCGGGGCGGACGCCGACGTCGCTGAGCATCTGGGACATGTCGTCGCTCCACACGCCGGTGGCGGCGACGACCGTGCGGGCGCGCACCTCGAACTCGGGCGAGTCCGGGGCCTCGAGGTCGCGTACCTTGACGCCGACGACCTGGCGGGCCTCCCGGACGAAGCCGGTGACCCGGGCGCTGGTCACCACGGCGGCGCCGAGGCTGGCGGCGGTGCGGGCCAGGTTGACCACGAGCCGGGCGTCGTCGACCTGTCCGTCGTAGTAGCGGATCGCGCCGGTGATCTTGTCGGCGCGCAGGCTGGGGAACAGGTGCCGGGTGCCGTCGCGGCTCAGGTGCCGGTGCAGCGGCATGCCCCGTCCCTGACCGAACACCCCGGCGAACACGTCGTACGCGGCGACGCCGAGGCCGTAGTACAGGCGGTGCCACACCCGGGCCGGGGGCGACGCGGACTCCAGCGGCACGAGGATCGGCACCGGGCGCACCAGGTGCGGCGCGAGGCGGCTGGTCAGCAGGCCGCGCTCGGTCAGGGCCTCGTGCACCAGGTGCAGCTCGAGCTGCTCCAGGTAGCGCAGGCCGCCGTGGATGAGCTTGCTGGATCGGCTGGACGTGCCGGCGGCCAGGTCGCGAGCCTCCACGAGGGCGACGCTGAGGCCGCGGGAGGCGGCGTCGAGGGCCGCGCCGGCGCCGGTGACCCCGCCGCCGATGACGAGCACGTCGAACTGCTCGTCGCGCAGCCGCTTGAGGTCGGCGACGCGGCGGACCGGTGAGAGCCGCCCGGCCGAATACCGGGACACGGAGGGAGAGCGCACAATCCCACCGTAGCGCCGTCGACGGCCCCTGGAGGAGAAGGATGTTTCTCAGACCAGGCCCTTGACGAGGCGCAGCATCTCGGTGACGGACCCCGCGGGGTCGGTCACCGGGAACTGAACGGCCCGAATCGTCGTAGTGGCGTCGACGAACAGGGTCAGCCGCTTGAAGCGGTCAGCGCCACCTGCGCGGAAGGTGGGCAGCCGCAGGCTCGCCGCCAGCCGCTCGTCCTGGTCGGAGATGAGCGGGTACGGCAGTCCCGCGTGCTCGGCGAAGGCCGCCAGCTGGTCGGGTCGCTGGGTGCTCACCCCGCGGATCTGCACCCCGTGGGCCGCGAAGTCGGCCGTGCGGGACGCGTAGGTGGTGCATTCCAGCGTGCAGCCGACAGCGCCCGGGATGTCGCCCCACCCGGGCGGGTACCCCTGCGATCCGGGCGCGAAGGCACCGGGGAAGAAGAACAGGACGGTGGGCCCGGCGACCTCGAGGCCCGGGATCCGGCGTCCGACCAGGCCGTTGACCCGGCGTGCCTCGGCGGACGAGGGGGCCGAGGTGGCGGTCAGCGAGCCGTCACCCATCACGTGCCGGGCGCCCCAGTCCTGCAGCGCGATGAGCACCGGCAGCAGGCCTTCGCCCTTCGGGGTCAGCAGGTAGTCGTAGCGGGGCGGGCGCTGCGAGTACGCCTCCCGTCGCAGCACGCCGTGCTCGACCAGGCTGCCGAGCCGCTCGGTGAGGGCACGGCGGCTCATGCCGAGCTCCCGCTGCAGTGCGTCGAAGCGGGTCACTCCCCCGGCGATGTCCCGCACGAGCAGGAACGTCCACCAGTCGGCGAGCACGCCGAGCGCCTGCGCGATGCCGCAGTCGGCATCCACGAGTTCGACACGTCGCACGCCGTTCACTATAGTCCGTTCCAGATTGGAACTGACTCGAACGGGGGCGGGGACCGTGAGCGTCTTCTGGCGGTGGTGGGCGGCCGGCACGACCAGCGGGGCCGGCACCGCGATCGGCAGCGTGGCGCTGCCGTTGACGGCGCTCGCGGTCCTCGACGCAACCCCGTTCGAGATGGGCCTGATCGCGGCCGCCCGCTACGCCGCCTGGATCGTGATCGGGCTGCCGGCCGGGGTGATCGTCCAGCGCCTGCCGTTGCGCGGCACGCAGGTCGGCGCGGACCTCGCCCGGGCGGCGGCGGTGGCGTCGGTCCCGCTCGCCTGGTGGGCCGGGCAGCTGACCGTCGCGCACCTCGTGGCCACGGCGCTCGTCATCAGCTTCGCCAACGTGCTGTTCGACGTGGCGAACGCGACCTTCCTGCCGGAGATCGTGGACCGCGACCAGCTCCAGTCCCGCAACAGCCTGACCTCGGGTACGCACGCCGCCACCGACCTGGGCGGCCCGTCCGTCGGCGGCGTGATCGTGCAGCTCCTCGGATCCGTGCCGACCCTGCTCGTGGACGCGGCGAGCTACCTGGCCTCGGCGGTCCTGCTACGGACGCTGCCGGCGCGCCGGACCGCCAGGCCCGACCGGTGGCCGCCGATGGGCGAGATGATGCGCGAGGGCTTCAGGTACGTGGTCCGCCACCCCGCGATGGGTCCGGGCATGTGGGCGGCCACCGCGGCCAACTTCGTCTGCGGCGCCCAGCTCGCCCTGTATCCGCTCTACCTCGTCCGCGACCTGGACGCCGCGCCGGGCCTGGTAGGCGTCCTGCTCGCCGCGGACGGCGTCGGCACGCTGCTCGGGGCCGCCCTGACCACCCGCTTCACGGACGCGGTCGGCACCGCCCGGGGCCTGGTCATCAGCGGCTTCGTCGCGGTGGCCGGCGCGCTCGTGGTGCCGTGGGGTGCCGGGCACACCGCGTACGCGACCTTCGTGCTCGGCAATCTGGCCTTCGCGGCGGGCGTGGTGGTGCTGAGTGTGACCACCCGGACGTACCGGCAGACCGCCAGCCCGCCGGAGCTGCTGAGCCGGGTCATGGCCACGGTCCGGTTCGTCTCCTGGGGTGCCATCCCGGTCGGCGGACTGGTGGCGGGCACGCTGGCAGGGCCGTTCGGGGCGCGCACGACCCTGGTGGTGCTCGGCGCGGTGACCGTCTGCGTGCCGCTGGCCTGGCTGCTCTCGCCGGTACGCGGCCTGCGCGACCTGAGCGAGGTACCCGTACCTGTACGGGTCTGACGAAACGGAACGGGCCGCCCCCGGAGGGACGGCCCGTTCTGCTGTTCGGCTGGACTCAGAAGTCCATGTCTCCGCCGCCCGGGGCACCGGCCGGGGCCGGGTTCTTCTCGGGCTTGTCCGCCACGACCGCCTCGGTCGTGAGGAACAGCGCGGCGATCGACGCGGCGTTCTGCAGCGCCGAGCGGGTGACCTTGGCCGGGTCGATGATGCCCGCGGCCAGCAGGTCGACGTACTCGCCGTTGGCGGCGTTCAGGCCGTGGCCCGACTCCAGGTTGCGCACCTTCTCCACCACGACGCCGCCCTCGAGGCCGGCGTTCACGGCGATCTGACGCAGCGGGGCGTCGAGCGCGACCTTGACGATGTTGGCACCGGTGGCCTCGTCGCCCTGCAGGTCGAGCTTGTCGAACGCGGTCTTGCCGGCCTGCACGAGCGCCACGCCACCGCCGGGCACGATGCCCTCCTCGACGGCCGCCTTCGCGTTGCGGACGGCGTCCTCGATGCGGTGCTTGCGCTCCTTCAGCTCGACCTCGGTGGCCGCGCCGACCTTGATGACCGCCACGCCGCCGGCCAGCTTGGCCAGGCGCTCCTGCAGCTTCTCGCGGTCGTAGTCGGAGTCCGACTTCTCGATCTCGGCGCGGATCTGGTTGACCCGGCCCTGGATCTGCTCGGCGTTGCCGGCACCGTCGACGATCGTCGTCTCGTCCTTGGTGATGACGACCTTGCGGGCCTGGCCCAGCAGGCTCAGGTCGGCGGCGTCGAGCTTGAGGCCGACCTCCTCGCTGATGACCGTGCCGCCGGTGAGGATGGCGATGTCGTCCAGCATGGCCTTGCGGCGGTCACCGAAGCCCGGGGCCTTGACGGCGACGGACTTGAAGGTGCCACGGACCTTGTTGACGACCAGGGTCGCCAGGGCCTCGCCCTCGACGTCCTCGGCGATGATGACCAGCGGCTTGCCGCCCTGCATGACCTTCTCGAGGACGGGCAGCAGGTCCTTGACCGCGGAGATCTTGCTGTTGGCGATGAGGATGTACGGGTCGTCGAAGACGGCCTCCATCCGCTCGGCGTCGGTCATGAAGTACGCCGAGATGTAGCCCTTGTCGAAGCGCATGCCCTCGGTGAGCTCGAGCTCGAGGCCGAAGGTGTTGCTCTCCTCGACGGTGATGACGCCTTCCTTGCCGACCTTGTCCATGGCCTCGGCGATGATCTCGCCGACGGTGGAGTCACCGGCCGAGATGGAGGCGGTGGAGGCGATCTGCTCCTTGGTCTCGACGTCCTTGGCGATCTGCGAGAGGCCCTCGGAGACGCTCGCGACGGCGGCCTCGATGCCCCGCTTCAGGGCCATCGGGTTCGCACCCGCCGCGACGTTACGCAGACCCTCGCGGACCAGCGCCTGGGCGAGGACGGTCGCCGTCGTCGTGCCGTCGCCGGCGACGTCGTCGGTCTTCTTGGCGACCTCCTTGACCAGCTCGGCGCCGATCTTCTCGTAGGAGTCCTCGAGCTCGATCTCCTTGGCGATCGACACACCATCGTTGGTGATGGTGGGCGCGCCCCACTTCTTCTCGAGCACGACGTTGCGGCCCTTGGGGCCGAGCGTCACCTTGACGGCGTCGGCGAGCTGGTTCATGCCCCGCTCGAGGCCGCGACGAGCTTCCTCGTCGAATGCGATGATCTTGGCCATACGGCTGTGTCCTCCTGGACATTCGCGGTGCCGGGCCTCCTCGGCCCCGCCCTCCGCACGGTGCGGAACACTGGCGGACGTCACCACCTGGCGATGTGACGTCCTCAGGTCGAGCCGGATGGCCCGCGACGACCGGTCCCGTGCCCCGGCACCGATGGCGGCGCCGTGGCCGCGACCCCACCGTGCCCGACCTGTTCAAGCTGTCTGGCACTCACACCTCGCGAGTGCCAATGACTTGTTTAGCACTCTGGTGGGTCGAGTGCAAGGACAACCCCGCGCCCCGAGGGACCGCGCTCCCGTTCACTGATCACGCTACGTGAATCGTCAGCACGTGATCGTGATTAGTCCGTCCGACGCTCGTCCGATCGGCCGCGGCGCACGTACTACCTCCCGGCGATGGTGATTACCGGACCGAGGAGCGAATCAGTGGACGACCGTGTGATCGGCGCGCAAGGGCGTACCCGCCTGTTGGAGCCGGGCAGCCGGCACGTCCCGGCTCAGCGATCACCGAGGGTCACCGGCTCCAGGCCTCTGCTCAGCGTCGTGGTGCCGGCTCACAACGTCGAGGCGTACCTCGGTGAGTGTCTCGAGTCACTCGCCCGGCAGACGTACAGCGCCCTCGACGTCATCGTCGTCGACGACGGATCCGTCGACGCCACCGCGGCGATCGCCGACGAGTGGGCCCGCAGAGACCTCCGCTTCCGGGTCATCCACCAGCGCGAAGGGGGCCCCGGCCAGGCCCGCAACGCCGGCATCGCGATCGCCCGGGGCACGTTCCTGACGTTCGCCGACGGGGACGACGTCGTCCCGCCGTACGCGTACGAGACGATGATGACCACCCTGGAGCAGACGGGTTCCGACTTCGCCTGCGGCGCAGTGCGCGCCCTGACCTCCAAAGGCCTCGCCGCCTCGCGCCTGCACGCGCCGACCTTCACCGAGACCGCGCTGCGTACCCACGTCAGTAAGCGGCTCACCCTGCTCAAGGACCGCACGGTGTGGAACAAGATCTACCGCCGCCGGTTCTGGGACGACCACGCCCTCGCCTTCCCCGAGGGCGTCGTCTTCGAAGACGTCCCGGTCGCCCTGACCGCCCACGCGATGGCCACCGCGGTCGACGTGGTCGACGTCCCGGTCTACTACTGGCGCAAGCGGGAGAACGGCGAGAAGTCCATCACGCAGCGCAAGACCGACTGGAAGACCACGGCCGACCGGCTGCACGCGGTCGACCGGGTCAGCCGCTTCCTGGGCGAGCACCACGGGGGCGAGGTCAAGCGGGCGTACGACGCCAACGTGCTGGTCGACGACTTCGCCCTCGTGCTGAAGGCGCTGCCGGACGCCGACCCCGAGTTCCAGGCGTCGTTCCTGCGCGAGGTGAACCTCTTCCTCGCCCGGGTCCGCCCCGGCACGATCGAGAGCCTGCCGCCCAAGTACGCGGTCGCCTGGCACCTCGTGCGCGGGAACAAGCTCCGCGAAGCCGTCGAGGTGCTCCTCGCCAGCCGGCCCGGCATGCCGATCCGCGTCCGGCACGAAGGCAACAAGCGGTACGCCGAGCTGCCGTTCCTCGACGACCCGGCGGTGGGCGTCCCGCGCGAGCTCTATGCCATGGGCAAGCCCGCGGTCCGCAGCCAGATCACCGAGCTCGGCCGGCGCGACGGCAAGCTCGTGATCCGCGGGTACGCGTACATCGACGGCACCGCCGCCAGCTCCCGCTGGACCTCCGTCCGCATCATCCGGCTGCGCGAGCGCGAGACGGGCCGCACCATCACCCTGCCCGCCATCCCGCGCCGCGAACCGGAGGCGACCGCGACGTCCAGCCACGGCGACAAGTCCTACGACTGGTCCGGCTTCGAGGTCACGGTCGACCCCGCCGCCCTGCAGTCCGGTGGCGGCTGGAACGAGGGCCGCTGGCAGGTCGCGGTCGGCATCATCCACGGCACCAAGCTGCGCAAGGGCCGGCTCAAGGTGGGCCCGAACCCCGGCCGGCTGCGGCTCGAACCGCAGCGTCTCGACGCCACCACGCAGCTCACCCCGGTCGCCGAGGGCGCGTACATCCTCTTCCGCGTCGACAAGGTCACCGCCGAGAGCACGGCCATCGCGTTCGAGGACGACAAGCTCGTCATCGACGGTCTTGTCCGCGGTCCGAAGCCCGGCGCCGGCCGGCTGCGCCTGTGCCGGGTTCCCGGCGTCGCCGAGGCCTCCGCGGCGGTCACGTTCGGCGAGACCCGGGAGGGCGCCACGGCGTTCCGCGCGGTGGTGCCGCTGCAGCCGCTGTTCGCGTACGCCGGGCCGGCCGTCATGCCGCCACCGGGCGGTGCCATGGACCGGTGGCGCATCGAGGTGGCGTTCTCCAGCGGTGACCGGCAGTCGGTGCACCTGCTCAGCGACGACCTGCCCACCGCCCGGTCCGGCATGTTCGACCGGCAGGTGTTCGTCCGGCGTACGGCGGCCGGCCTGCTGTGGCTGTGCTCCCGCGCCCACGGCCCGGTGGCCGGGTCGGCGCAATGGCGTCCGGACGGCTCGCTCGTGCTCACCGGCGACTTCGACCCGGCCGGCGGCGCACCGCAGATCAAGCTGCGCCTGCAGGGCGCCGCCGAGGAGCGGGCGTTCACGGTGACCACCGACGGCGGCCGGTGGACGGCGCGGCTCCACCCCGGCAGGATCGAGTCGTGGGGCGGCCACGTCGAGCTGCGCCCGGGTCTCTGGGATCTCCTGGTCAGCCACCGCGCGGGCGGCGCCGTCTCGATGACCGACCTCGTCGTGACCGACGACGTGCGCGCCGGGTGCCCGGCGCAGTCCCCTGACCAGCACCGCGAGTTCGCGCTGGAGGCGGCCGGGGACGACTTCCTCACGTTGCGGGCGGGACCCGTGCTGCAGGTCGACGAGCGCGGCGCGTACGCCCGGACCCGGCTGCGCAGGAAGCGCACGGCGACGCTGCGCCGCACCCCGCTGCGCGAGGCCGTGATCTTCGAGAGCTTCGGCGGCCGCCAGTATTCGGACAGCCCCCGCGCCATGCACGAGGAGCTGCTCCGCCGGGGCCTGCCGCTCGAGGCGCAGTACCTGACCGTCCGCGAGGGCCAGGCCTCCCCGCCGGAGACGCTGACGCCGGCCCGCCTCGGCGGCACCGAGTGGTACGACGCGCTCGCGACCTGCCGCTACATCGTCACCAACTCGCATCTGCCCGACTGGTTCGAGCGCCGCCCGGGCCAGGTCGTGGTCCAGACCTGGCACGGCACCCCGCTCAAGCGCATCGGCTTCGACGTGACCGACATCCGGCACGCCGACCGCAACTACCTGCAGCGGGTCGAGAAGGAGACGCCCAACTGGTCGTTCCTGGTGTCCCCCAACCGCTTCAGCACGCCCGTCCTGCAGCGGGCCTTCCGCTACGGCGGGGAGATGCTCGAGTCCGGCTACCCCCGCAACGACCTCCTCTTCAACACCGACAGCTGCGCTACCGCGGCCATCCGTCGCCACCTCGGCCTCCCGGCCGGCAAGCGGGTCGTCCTGTACGCCCCCACGTGGCGCGACGACGAGTTCTACGGCCAGGGCCGCTACAAGATGTCGATGCAGCTCGACCTCGCCGCCGCCCGCCGCATGCTCGGCGACGACCACGTCCTGCTGGTGCGCCGCCACCCGAACGTCATCGACCCCATCCCGGACGACGGCTCGGGCTTCGTCCTGGACGTGTCGACCTACCCGGACATGGCGGACCTGCTCGCGGTCGCCGACGTGCTCGTCACGGACTACTCGTCGACGATGGTCGACTTCGCCGCCACCGGCCGGCCGATCCTGCTGTACACGTACGACCTGGAGCACTACCGCGACCGGCTCCGCGGCTTCTACCTCGACTTCGAGAAAGAGGCGCCGGGACCGCTGCTGATGACGTCGGAGGACGTGATCAAGTCCCTGGCGGAGCTCGCGGTGGACCCGGACCTGTACGCGGACCAGCGCCGAGCCTTCCAGGCCCGTTTCTGCGACCTGGACGACGGCAACGCGACGAAGCGCGTCGTGGACCGGATGCTGGAGCTCGGCTCCCCAGCCTGACGGAGGGTCGCAAAAGCGGCATCCGGGTTGCCTGCCCCGCGCCCAGCGGGTAGGCAAACACCATGACCAGCACGCTGGCGCCCACTTCCGCCGTGCACCGGGTGACCCCGGAGGACGCGGCGAGGATGCGCGCCCTTCGGCTGGAGATGCTGGCCGACAGCCCCCTGGCGTTCCTGGAGACGCTGGCCCAGGCGGCGGCGCGCCCGCACGCGGACTTCCGGCGCCGGATCGTGCAGGCGTCGGCGGGCGGCCAGCTCGCCCAGTTCGTGGCCGACCCGGGCGCGGCCGGGCGGCTCATCGGCCATGCGGGGGGCACCGTGCTGCCCGAGGAGCCCGCCGCGACCGTGGTCTTCGCCGTCTACATCACGCCCGCGCACCGGGGGCGGGGCGTGCTGGCGTCGCTGGTGGACGCCGTCGCGCAGTGGTCGCTGTCGCGGGGCCGGCGCGAGCTGATGCTGGAGGTCGTGGTCGGCAACGACCGGGCGGTCCGGGCCTACGAGCGGCTGGGCTTCGAGGACACCGGGGTAAGGGTCCCGCACCCGGTCATCCCGGCTCTGCAGGAGCTCCAGATGCGCCGCCGGGCATGACCACGCCCTCCGACACCGGGCAGCCGTCGGGCGGCACGCCGCCTGCGAGGCCACCGTTGCGGCGGTGGCCGCTGGCGCGGTCCGTGCTGACGGCGGTGAACGGGACCACGCTGGCCGGCCTGGCGGTCGCCGTCCTCACCGGCGCGAAGGTGCGGCGCGGCCGCCACGGCATCCTCGTCGCCGAGGGATACCGCCGGAAGGTGCCACCGGCGACCTGCTTCACCGTCGGGTCGGTCATCCTCACCCGCCGCAGCGCCGAATGGCTGCTGCACGAGCACCGCGCCGCCCTGCTGGCCCACGAGAGCCGGCACGCGGGCCAGTACGCGATCCTGGGACCGCTGTTCTGGCCGGCCTACTGGGCGGCCTGTGGCTACTCCTGGCTGCTGACCGGCAGCTACGGCAGCCGCAACGTCTTCGAGCGGCACGCCGGCCTCGACAAGGGTGGCTACGACGTCGCGCCGCTGCGCCCGTGGGCGAGCAAGCTCCGCAGGGGAAAGTGACGGGCCTGGCGCGGACCGGCGGACCGGCCCGGGCCAGGCCCGGAAGTTGGTCGAGAGGACGCGCGCACAGCGCCTCCGGCACTGGGTCGTTGGGCCCCGGAGAGATTGTCGCCAAGCTCGAAGGTGGGGCCACGTACGGCGTCGCGTCCTCCCGCGTAGAGCATCCTGCCGATCGCGAGATCCCGGCGCAAGTCCTCCGGGGAAGGAATTCTCGACGTTGGGCAGGAAGTCGACTACGAAGAGTTATCCCAGCAGGCCCGCCTCGCGTGCGCCGCGCAGGGACGGCTTGATGCGGTGGGTGGGGCCGACCAGGCCGGCGACCGCGTCGATCGTCTTGAGGCCCTCGCCCGTGTTGAACACGACCGTCTCCTTGGCCGGGTCGAGCTTGCCGCTCTCCACGAGCTTCTTCAGGACGGCGACAGTCGTGCCGCCGGCCGTCTCGGCGAAGATGCCGGTGGTCTTGGCGAGCAGGCGGATGCCCTCGCGGATCTCGTCGTCGTCGGCGTAGTCCATCCAGCCGCCGGTGCGCTGGACCGCCTCGATCGCGTACGCGCCCGCGGCAGGGTCGCCGATGTTCAGGGACTTGGCGATGCCGGTCGGCTTGACGGGGATGATCTGGTCGGTGCCGTTGTGCAGGGCCACGGCGATGGGGTTGCACCCGGCCGACTGGGCGCCGAAGACGGTCCAGCCCTCCTCGGGGGCCTCGACCAGGCCGATCTCCACCAGCTCGGTGAACGCCTTGTCGACCTTGGTGAGCAGCTCGCCCGAGGCCATCGGGATGACGACCTGGGCCGGGATGCGCCAGCCGAGCTGTTCGGCCACCTCGTAGCCGAGGGTCTTGGAGCCTTCCGCGTAGAACGGGCGCACGTTGACGTTGACGAACGCGGTGTCCTCGAACTCGTCGGTCTCCACGAGCTCGCCGCAGAGCCGGTTCACGTCGTCGTAGGAGCCCTCGATGGCGACCAGGCCGCCGCCGTACACCGCGGAGGTGATGATCTTGCCGGCCTCGAGGTCGCTGGGGATGAAGACGATGCTGGGCGCTCCGGCGCGGGCGGCGTGTGCGGCCACGGAGTTGGCCAGGTTGCCGGTGGAGGCGCAGGCGAAGCGGGTGAAGCCGAGCTCGCGGGCGGCGGTCAGGGCGACCGAGACGACCCGGTCCTTGAAGGAGTGGGTCGGGTTGGCGGAGTCGTCCTTGACCCAGAGCGGCGCGTTGAGGCCGATCTCGGCGGCCAGGGCGGGCGCGGCGACCAGCGGGGTGAGGCCCGGGTCGAGGGTCACGCGGGTGGCCGGGTCCTGGCCGGCGGGCAGCAGGGCGGCGTAGCGCCAGATGTTCTGCGGGCCGGACTCGATCTGTTCGCGGGTGACCGTGGCGAGGGCGGCGGTGTCGTACGCGACTTCCAGCGGGCCGAAACACTCGTAACACGCGTGCTGCGCGGCGAGGGGGAACTCCGTGCCGCAGCCGCGACACACGAGGGCTCGGGCGGGGCTGGTGGACTGGGTGGGGGCGTCGACCGTCGACGTCATACGAGGCTCCTTCTCATCTTCCCCGGCGCGGGATCACCGGGACGGAATTAGCACCTGCCGCGCGCTGGCCTCGTCATCGAGTCGAGCGCGGTGGTTGCCGGGGCGTCTTCGGGCCGTATCCCTCAGCCCCTCTGGATGAGGTATTCAGTTGTGTTACCAACACCTTACGTGGTGACGCGCCGATGCCAAGAGCGCTGTCCCGAGGTATGGGTCACGCGAGGTGGCGCCGGGTGCATAGGGTGACGCTCGTCATGTTCACTACGCCGGGAGGTGCGGCGTGAGCGCCGTCCTTGAAATCCAGGGTCTGCAGAAGACCTATCGCAGCCGGAAGGGGGTACGCAGGGCACTCGACGGCTTCGACATGGTGGTCGAGGCAGGCCAGGTGCACGGCTTCCTCGGCCCCAACGGCTCCGGGAAGACGACTACGCTGCGTACCCTGCTGGGTCTGATCCGTCCCAATGCCGGCCGCATGGCGATCCTGGGCCGGGAGGTGCCCGAGGCACTGCCCGAGGTGGCCGGCTCGGTGGGCGCGATCGTCGAGAGCCCGCAGTTCTTCGGCAACTTCACCGCACAGGACACGCTGTCGCTGCTGGCCGACGCGGGCGGCGTCGAGCGGACCCGGGTGACCGAGGTGCTGGAGCTCGTCGGGCTCCGGGACCGGGCGGGGGACCGCGTCAAGACGTACTCGCTGGGCATGAAGCAGCGGTTGGCGGTGGCGTCCGCGCTGCTCAAGAACCCCAAGCTGCTGATCCTGGACGAGCCCGCCAACGGCCTGGACCCGGGCGGCATCCGGGAGATGCGCACGCTGATGCGCAACCTGGCCGAGTCGGGCATGACCGTGGTGCTCTCCAGCCACATCCTCGGCGAGATCCAGCTGATCTGCGACTCGGTGACGATCATCGCGGCCGGGCGCCGGGTGGCGGCCGGCAGCGTGGCCGACGTCCTGGCCCAGCACGCCGGCTCCTCGGTGCGGGTACGCGTGGAGACGATCGCCGAGCTCCCCACCGCGGCGAGCGCTCTGCGCGAGGCCGGCGCCCACGTCGCCCTGGAGACCGACCACCTGATGGTGAGCAACGCCAACCAGCCCAGCGCGATCACCCGGGTCCTCGCCCAGCGCGGGATCTACGTCTCCGAGCTGGCGCCCGTCGCGGTCGACCTCGAGAGCGTGTTCCTCGAGCTCACCGGCACCGCGCCGGTCGAGGGCGAGCACCGGCAGGTCGACCAGACGGTCATGGCCCAGGCGGGCCCGGCGCAGGGTGGGTGGGGACAGTGAGCCTGTACACGGCGGAGACCCGGCGGCTCACGAAGCGCCGTTTCACCCGTTTCTTCGTCCTCGGCGTGGCCGTCGTGCTCGCCGCGATCGCGGTCGGCATGTTCCTCAGCCACCACAAGAACACCCCGGACGTGGTGGCGGCCGCCCAGGCCCGGGCCGACCAGGAGTACCAGCAGGCGGTGGTGCAGGCGGACGCGGAGCGCAAGGCCTGCCAGGCGCAGCCGGGTGCGGACTGTACGAACATGTGGACGCCGACCCGGGAGGACTTCCAGGCCGACTGGTACATGCCGGCCACCTTCGACTTCCGGAAGCAGTTCGGGGAGATGGAGACGGCGCTGGCAGCGATTCTCGCGATGGCCGCCTTCGTCATCGGGGCCTCCTACGTGGGCGCGGAGTGGAACAGCGGCGGGATGATGAACCTGCTGCTGTGGCGGCCGCAGCGGCTCAAGGTGCTCTCGACGAAGCTCGGCGCCCTGCTGGTGGTGCTGGCCGGCGTGACGGTGGTGCTCTCCGCGGTCTGGACCGGCATCTTCGCGATGATCGCCAACCTGCGCGGTTCGATGGGGAACATGACCTCCGGCGCGTGGCAGTCCATCCTGCTCATGGAGCTGCGAGGGCTGGTGCTCGTGCTCATCGCGGGGGCGGTCGGCTTCGGCCTGGCCTCGCTGGGCCGGCACACGGCGGTGGCGATGGGCGTCGCGATCGGTGTCATCGTGCTGTTCCAGTTCGGGCTCGGCACGGTGCTGCAGCTGGCCCAGGTGAAGTTCCTCGAGGCCTACCTGATCCCGATCTGGGGGATGGCCTGGATGAACAAGGAGGTCAAGCTGGAGGACTACAACGCCTGCAACGTCTCGCCGGACGGCTGCGTCCCCGACACGCTGACCATCACCTGGCCGATGGCCGGCGGGGTCTTCGCCGCCGTGGTGGTCCTCGTGGTGGGTGTAGCGATGTGGACAATGCGTAACCGGGACATCACCTGAGGTAACTTCGGTGGAAGGCGCGCGGCGGGGATCGCCGGCTGCCACTATGGTGTCGGCCCTCGCCGCGCGGGCCCTTCCACCACCCCGAGGTAATCATGCATCCCGATGCCGCCCTCAACGAGCAGCAGATACCGGCCCCCCGCGACGCCGAACCGGCCGAAGCCGGTTCCGGCACTCCCGAGCAGCCCGCCCTGACCGACCGCGAGCAGCAGATCCTCGCCTTCGAGCAGAAGTGGTGGAAGCACGCCGGCTCCAAGGAGCAGGCGATCCGGGACACCTTCGGACTCTCCTCGACCCGCTACTACCAGATCCTCAACGGCTTGCTGGACAACCCGGCCGCGCTGGCACACGACCCTGTCCTGGTCGGCCGGCTTCGCCGCCTGCGTTCCACCCGGGCCCGCACCCGCCGCCGCTAGCCCGGTGCGTGGGTGGAGGCGTACGCCTCCAGCCACGCCACCTGCACCGGGTCGAGCGACGCCCGGATCCGCTTGCGGGCGGTCGCCACGTGCCCGGCCGTCACGGTCGTCGCGTCGAGGGACTCCCGCATCGCCGCCAGCGCCGCCTCCCGGATCAGCGCGGCGCAGTCGGCCGCCGAGAAGCCCTCGAGCTCCGCGCCGAGCGCGTCCAGGTCGACCGCCTCGTCCAGCGGCACCGACTTCGACGAGGCGCGCAGGATCGCGGCACGGGCGTCGGCGTCGGGTGGCGGCACGAAGACCAGGCGCTCGAGCCGGCCCGGCCGCAGCAGCGCCGGGTCGATCAGGTCCGGCCGGTTCGTCGCGCCGATCACCACGACGTTGCGCAGGGCCTCGACGCCGTCCAGCTCGGTCAGCAGCGCGGCCACGACCCGGTCGGTCGTCCCGCCGTCGGTGGCCTGCCCGCGGGTCGGGGCCAGGGCATCGACCTCGTCCAGGAACACCAGGGTGGGGGCGGCCTCGCGGGCGCGGCGGAACAGCTCCCGCACGGCCCGTTCACTGTCGCCGACCCATTTGCTGAGCAGCTCGGCGCCCTTGACCGACAGGACGTTCGCTTTGCCCGTACCCGCGATGGCCTTGACCAGATAGGTCTTGCCGCATCCCGGCGGCCCGTAGAGCAGGACGCCGCGCGGGGGTTGCACGCCCAGGCGCGCGAAGGTGTCGGGATAGGTCAGCGGCCACAGCACCGACTCGGTGAGCACCTGCTTGACCTCCGCCATGTCCCCCACGTCGTCGAGGGTGACCTGGGCGACCTCCAGCGTCGACTCGGCCATCGAGGTCGGGCGGACCACGTCGAGGGCCGCCTCGAAGTCGGCCATGGTGACGGTCGGCGACACCGCGTCCTTCTGCCGCAGAGCGGCCCGGACCCCGGCCTCGCGGGCCAGCGCACCCAGGTCGGCGGCGACGAACCCCGGGGTACGCCCGGCGACGTCGTCCAGCCGCACGTCCTCGGCGAGCGGCATCCCGCGAGTGAGCACGCGCAGCTGGTCACGACGCATGGCCGCGTCCGGCAGCGGCACCGCGAGCTGCACCGCGAGCAGATCCGGCGAGCGCAGCGACGGGTCGACGGACTCCGGGCGGCTCGTCGTGCAGACCACCGCCGCACCGGACTTCACCAGATCGGCCACCACCTGCCGGAACACCGTGGCGAGCGGGCCCGGCTCGTCGCGCGGCGCGAGGGCCTCGACGTCGGCGACCAGCAGCACGGCCGGACCGCCGGCGCGTACGTCCTTGGCCACGGCCCGCAGCCGGGTCGCGGCGGCGTCGTTGGTCAGCGCCGCCAGCTCGGGCGCCCAGACCGGCAGCACGGTCGCCCCGACGCTCGCGGCGACCGCGCGGACCAGGGCCGACTTCCCGGAGCCGGCCGGGCCGGACACCAGCACGCCGAGCGACACGGTGGTGCCCAGCCGCCCCAGCACCTCCCGGTGGTGGAAGCCGAGGTCGAGCAGCTCGGTGAGCTCCTGCGCCTGGGCACGCAGCCCGGGCAGGTCGTCCACGCTGGGTGGCGGCGTGTCCGGGTCGGTGGACGCGGGCTCCACGCGGGCCGGCGCGGACTCCGCTGCCGGGCGTACGGATGAGACCTGACCGTCCTGCCAGCCGACCACGGTGTCCATCGTGACCAGCGCGGCGTCGCTCTCCTCGACCTCGACGACCTGCAGCAGCGTGCTGGTCCAGGCGTAGCCCACCCGGTTGGCCAGACTGCGCCGGGCGGCCTCCACCAGCGGTTTGTGCCCGGCCTCGGGAAGCACGTCCTGCGGCAGCAGCGACACGTCGTCGCCGGCGCTGACCACCTTGCCGAGCAGGGCCAGGCGCAGCATCTCCGGCGAGACCACAGCGACGATCTCGGCCGGGCCGGTCAGCGTCACCCGGCGCGCCCCGGCCACCGGCACCGGCGTCACGGTCACCTGACCGCCGTCGCGCAGGCCCAGGTTGCCGATGGTCAGGTCGTCGGCGTAGAGCAGCGCGCGGCTGGCGCCCGGCTCGGCCCGGGCGGCGATGCCGGCGGTGGTGCGCCGCCCGGTGAGCCGCAGCGGGTCGCCCGGGTTGACGGCCAGGGCCGCCATGACCTCGGGGTGCAGCCGCACGATGCCGCGGCGTGCGTCGAGGGCCGCCGGCCGCTGGGTCACGGTCAGCGTGAGATCGTCTGGCACCGTGGCGCCTTTCCGTTTGGACGAGGGGACTAGGTTGACACGCTATCGCCGTCAGTCGCCCCGGGGAGGCACACCACAATGAGGCACCGCCGCGCCGCCATGGCCGTTGCCGCGCTCACGCTGCTCGGCGTCGCTGCCTGCAGCGACGACGCCGACGACAAGGGTCCGGCCTCCGTGACGCCCGGAGTCTCCGCCGGCGCATCGCCCTCAGCGGTCCCCGGCACGTCGTCGGCCGCTCCCGGGGAGTCGCCGGCCGCTCCAGGCGGCAAGCCGACCGAGGGTACGGCGTCGAAGAAGCCACCGAAGAAGGGCGGCGGCGCCGTCCAGGGTCCGGCCGGCAGGGGCTGACCCTCGGTTCACAGCTCGCGCTCAGCGGGCCGCGGATAGCGTTGATCGCATGCCTGCCCCGAAGCTGCGCCGTGCCCTGCCCCGCCCGACGCGGCGCCGGCTCCTGGCGGGCGCGGCGGTGCTCGTGCTCGTGGCGGCCCTGGTGACCTGGGCGGCCCTGCCCGAACGCCGGTCCTGGACCGCGACCGACCAGCGCCTCACCGTGCTGTCCGGCCCCTCCGGGACCGAGCCCGTCGCCCTCGACACCCGCTTCTACCTGCCGAAGGCCCGGGACGGCAAGGTGCCGGCGGTGCTGCTGGCGCACGGCTTCGGGGGTACGAAGAATTCCGTCAGCGACGACGCCGAGTCCCTGGCCGACCGGGGCTACGCCGTGCTGACCTGGACCGCCCGCGGCTTCGGGGCCAGCGCCGGGGAGATCCACCTCGACAGCCCGGACTACGAGGTCAAGGACGCCCAGCGCCTGCTCGACTGGCTCGCCCAGCGGCCCGAGGTGCGCACGGACGCGGCCGGCGACCCCCGCGTCGGCGTGGTCGGCGGCTCGTACGGCGGCGCGCTCGCCCTGCTGCTGGCCGGCACCGACCCGCGCGTCGACGCCATCGTGCCGTTGATCACCTGGAACGACCTCGGCACGGCGTTCTTCCCCCAGTCGGCCGCCGGCGTGACGGCCCCCGGCGTGTTCAAGAAGAGCTGGGCGGGACTGTTCTTCGGCAGCGGATCGGCGTCGCCCCTCGAAGCCGCCAGGCCCACCGCGCCGGGCGACCCCGCGTGCGGGCGGTTCGCGGCGGACGTCTGCGCGGCGTACCTGAAGATGGCGACTACCGGTACGCCCGACGCCGCCACCACCGCCTTGCTGCGCCGTTCCAGCCCGGCCACCGTGCTGGACCGGATCAAGGCGCCGACGCTGCTGATCCAGGGCGCGGTCGACACGCTCTTCCCGCTGTCCGAGGCGGACGCCAACGCCCGGGGCATCGCCGGAACCGGCACCCCCGTCCGGGTCGCCTGGTTCACCGGCGGGCACGACGGCGGCGCCGGCCCGCAGACCGACCAGGACCGGACGAAGTTCCTCACCGCGCAGTGGCTCGACCACTACGTCAAGGGCTCCGGCGAAGCCCCCGCGACCAGCTTCACGTTCTCGCGGGTGGCCGGCTTCAGCGCCCTGGACCGGGGGCTGGTCACCAACGGCTACTCGGATCCGGCGTACCCGGGTCTGGGCGGGAGCGGGCACACCGCGGTGACCGTCGGCGGCCCGGCGCAGCAGATCGCCAACCCGCCGAACGGCAACCCGGGCGCCCTGTCGTCCCTGCCCGGCGTCGGTGGCCGGCTCAGCTCGCTGCTCGGCGGCGTCGCCGGTGACCTGCCCGGCCAGCACGCCACCTTCGAGTCGGCGCCGCTGGACAGCGGCGTCGACGTCGCGGGCGCCCCCACGGTCACGCTGCGGGCGGCCTCACCGACCGGCTCGGCGACACTGTTCGTGAAGCTCTACGACGCGGACCCGAACGGCACGGCGACCCTGAGCGGCGGCCTGATCGCCCCGGTCCGGCTCACCGGCCTGCCCAGGGACATCGCCTCGGCCCGGCCCGTCACCGTCACGCTGCCGGGCGTGGTGCGGCGCATCGACGCTGGTCATACCGTACGGGTTGTCGTGGCGACCTCGGACCAGGCGTTCCTGACACCGGCCGACCCGGCGGTCTACACCGTCGCCGTGGAACCGACGGTCACGCTGCCGACGCTCGCCGGCACGCCGATCGCCAACCCGCAGGTCGTCTGGCGCTGGGTCCTGCTCGGCCTGGTGGGCGCGATCCTCCTCGGCCTCGTCGCCGTGCTCCTGCTGCGCCGCCGTCGGCACGACGAGCCGGTCAGCGAGTTCGCGGACACCCCGCTGGTGGTCCGGGGCCTGCGCAAGGCGTACGCCGACGGGTTCGTCGCCGTGGAGCAGGTGGACTTCCGGGTCGAACGCGGCCAGGTCGTCGGCCTGCTCGGCCCCAACGGCGCCGGTAAGACGACCACGCTGCGGGTGCTCATGGGCCTGACCATGCCGACCTCGGGCGACGCCCTGGTGTTCGGGCGCCGGCTGGTCCCCGGCGCGCCCATCCTGTCCCGGGTCGGCGCGCTGGTCGAGGGTCCGGGTTTCCTGCCGCACCTCAGCGGCTACGAGAACCTGCGGGCGTACTGGCAGGCGACCGGCCGGCCGCTCGAGGACGCGCACTTCGACGAGGCGCTGGAGATCGCCGGCCTGGGCGACTCGGTGCACCGCCGGACGAAGAACTACAGCCACGGCATGCGGCAGCGGCTCGCGATCGCCCAGGCGATGCTGGGCCTGCCCGAACTGCTCGTCCTCGACGAGCCCACCGACGGCCTCGACCCGCCGCAGATCGCCGAGATGCGCCGGGTCCTGCGCCGCTACGCCACCGACGGCCGCGCGGTGCTGGTCTCCAGCCATCTGCTCGCGGAGGTCGAACAGACCTGCACCCACGCCGTGGTGGTCAACAAGGGCCGGATCGTGGCGGCCGGACCGGTCGACGAGATCGTCGGCGAGTCGCCGTCGGTGCAGCTGTCGGTCTCGGACGTCACCACCGCGGCCACCGTGCTCGAGGGCCTCAACGTGCGCTCGGTGCAGCAGGACGGCGCCTTCGGGCTCATCGTCGACATGAACGGCACACCGCGCGAGGAGGTGGTGGCCTCCCTGGTCCGCGCCGGCGTCGGCGTCGACCGGGTGGTGCCCCGCCGCCGCCTCGAGGACGCGTTCCTCGCGCTGGTGGGCGACAACTCGCGGGGAAGTGGAGACCGATGACCAGCGCAGCCACCGGCTACCGGCCGTCCGCCACCCTGCCGCTACGAGCCGAGATCCGGCGGCAGGCTTCGCGGCGGCGTACCCAACTGGCCCTGGGTTTCATGGTCCTCCTGCCGTTGATCATCCTGCTGGCCTTCGAGTTCGGCGGCGGTGACGACGACGACAACGGCGGCGGCGCCTTCTCGTCGCTGGTCGACCTCGCCACCTCGGGCGGCCTGAACTTCGCCCTCTTCGCCATCTTCGTGTCGGCAGGCTTCCTGCTGGTCGTGGTCGTGGCCCTGTTCTGCGGCGACACAGTGGCGTCGGAGGCGAGCTGGGGCAGCCTGCGCTACCTGCTCGCCATCCCGGTCCCACGGGCCCGCCTGCTCGGCGTCAAGCTGGTCGTGGCACTGGCCTACTCGCTGACCGCGCTGCTCACCCTGGCGGGCACGGCCCTGCTCGTCGGCACCCTCCGGTACGGCTGGCACCCGCTCGGCAGCACGGTGGCCGCGGAGATCCCGGCCGGCGAGGGCGTCCTGAGGTTGCTGGCGATCCTCGGCTACCTGGCGGTGACCCTGATGGTCGTCGCCGGCCTGGCATTCCTGCTCTCGGTCCTGACGGACGCGGCGCTGGGCGCGGTCGGCGGCGCGGTCCTGCTGTGGATCCTGTCGAGCATCCTGGACCAGATCACGGCGCTGGGCTCGGTCCGCAACTTCCTGCCGACCCACTTCAGCGACGCGTGGCTGGGCCTGCTGTCGACGCCGATGCAGACGGACGACGTGGTCAAGGGCGCGATCTCGGCGATCTGTTACGCGACGCTGTTCTGGTCGCTCGCCTTCTACCGCTTCACCCGCAAGGACGTCACGTCGTGACGGAGGCGCGCAACGGCGACGTGTCGATCGCGTATGAGGTGTTCGGTCCGCCGCAGGGGCGTCCGCTGCTGCTGATCAGTGCCACCGAGGCGCAGATGGTGATGTACCCGCGGGAGCTGTGCGAGGCGCTGGTCGCGGCCGGCTTTCAGGTCGTGCGCTTCGACAACCGGGACTCCGGGCTGTCCACGCACCTCGTCGGCCGGCCCGCGCCCGCGCCGATCGTGGCGGCGCTGCGCCCGAGGTCGGCGCCGTACCTGCTCACCGACATGGCCGCTGACGCGGTCGCGGTGCTCGACGCGATGGGATGGGAGTCGGCGCACGTCGTGGGCTCGTCGATGGGTGGGATGATCGCGCAGACCGTTGCCATCGCGTATCCGGCGCGGGTGCGCAGTCTCACCTCGATCTCGTCCACGCCGTCCGTTCGTGTCGGAACGCGGCCGCCGCTGCGGGTGTTGCGCGCGATGACGAAGCTGCTGGCGCAGCCGGTGCGCTCGGCGGAGGAGGCGGCCGAGCGGGAGGTCGCGATCTACCGGCTCATGGGGTCGCCCGGCTACCCGCTGGACGAGGCCATGGTCCGCGAGATCGGCCGGGAGGCGTACGAACGCCACCCGGCCGACCCGGTGAGCGGCCGGCGCCAGCGGGCCGCGATCGCCGCGTCCGGCGACCGGCGTGCTGCGCTGGCGGAGCTACGGATGCCCGCGCTGGTCATTCATGGGGACGAGGACGTGATGATGCGGCCGGAGGCCGGGCGCGCGACGGCCGCGGCGATCCCGGGTGCGCGGCTGGTCACGTACCCGGGCATGGGCCATGACCTACCCCGCACCCTGTGGCCCCCGGTCGTGGAGGAGCTGCGGAAGCTGGCCGCCTAGCCATTCGGCCGTTATGACGGCCGCGGCGGTGACGTCAAGAAGTCGGACGGGCGACAGCGAAATTGCAGCAAAATCTCTACAGGTCGAGTCCATCTGTAGAGATCTTCCTGCAGAGCCTGTAGGGTAACCGCATGGGTACGGCGTTGCAGACTGCGCGCACTCGGCTGCAGGGGCTACCTGCAACCTTCACGTACTCCCAGGCACGGAAAGACGCCCACCTGACCGACCGGCACATGGCGGTACTACGGGAGCAAGGCCTCATCGACGCCATCAGCCGCGGTCTCTATCGTCGCGTCGACAAGGCGCTCAGCGGCGATCACGGCCCACTGGACATCGACCTTCTTGAGATAGCTCACCGGGCGCCAGCCGCCACACTGTGCCTGACAACGGCACTGGCGAGGCACGACCTCACCGACGCCATCCCCGCAACAATCGATGTCGCCCTGCCCCGCGGACGGCACCGGCCGGCCGTCAACGTACCGGTCTCGTGGCACTCGTTCGACCAGTCGACCTACGCGATAGGCCGAGAGCATCTCCGGTTGGACAACCACACGACCATCGGGATCTACTCCGCCGAGAGGTGCATCATCGACGCGTTTCGGCTCAGCCACCTCGAGGGTGAGGACCTCCCCATCGAGGCTCTTCGGCGATGGTTGCGCCGAAGGGGGAACATCCCCTCGACGCTGCTGACAATGGCGCAGGCCTTCCCCAAAGCTCAACGCTCGCTGCGATACGCCTTGAGGATTCTCCTTTGACCCCACCACGCCGAGACACCGCCGGCGGTCGCGCATATCTCGACCTGCAGAGACTGGCCCGGGACCAGAGGCGGCCCACCGACGAGCTCTTGCGGCTTTACGCCCTCGAGGGCTTTCTCGCACGGCTGGCCGTCTCGTCCTTCGCGCAGGACCTGGTACTCAAGGGCGGAGTACTCCTGGCGGCATACGCCACCCGCCGCCCAACGCGCGACATCGACCTGGAAGGGCTACGGCTGCCTAATGATGTCGAGCACTTGCTCAGCGTCGTCGCCGGCATCGCAAGCGTCCCGCAGGACGACGGGCTGATCTTCGACCTTGGCACTCTCCGCGCAGAGACGATCAGGGACAGTGACGACGACGTCTACAGCGGTGTACGAATCCATCTCCAGGCGGATCTGGCAACCGCCCGCCTCACCATCGGGATCGACATCAGCGTGGGTGATCCCATCATCCCCGCGCCCCAGGTCGTGGCCTTACCGCGACTTTTGGTCGCCGAGCCCGTCCGGCTAAAGGGCTATCCGATGACCATGGTCCTGGCGGAAAAGATCATCACAGCCGTACAACGCGGCAAAGCCAACACGCGATGGCGCGACTTCGCAGACATCTACCTGCTGATCGGACGACACGACGTTGAGGGACAGGCCCTTGCGACCGCGCTGACCGGGGTCGCCGAGTATCGGTAGACGCCGGTGCAACCGCTCCAGATGGTGCTCGACGGGTTCGCCGGCCAGGAGCAACGCCGGTGGAGCACCTGGCGACGTAAGAACAACATTGAGCTTCCGCACGAGTTCGCCGCAGTGCTCACTCGCGTCATCGACTTCGCCGACCCCATACTCACCGGCGCGGCCTCGGACCGACACTGGCGCTTCCGTGAGCTCCGATGGAACTAGCTACCCGCGACGCCCGCCCATCTCAGCACCACCAGTCCGGTCCCGTTCACCTCGACATGGTGAGACGTGACGTCATGACAGCCGCGCCCTTCGGGGCGCGGCCGTCTGTCGCGGGACTCAGTTCGGTGAGCCGGTGCCGGTGAGGATGCGGCTGCGGATGTAGCGGCCGGACTCGGTCAGGACGCCCGTGCCGGTGAACTGGGTGCCGCCGCAGGTGCCCTGCTTGAACACCGAGTTGCTCTCCCGGCCGTCGGAAAGGCTCCACATCCCGTACCCGATCTTCAGGCTCTTCAGCAGGTCGAGCCATGCGGTGGTGCTCGCGAAGTCGTTGGCGCCGTCGCCGGTGAAGGTCTGGGTGCCGAACTCGGTGACGAACAGCGGCAGCTTCTTCGCGGCCCGTGCCACGACCGCGCGGCGGTCCTCGCGGTGGGAAGCCGCGTAGAAGTGGAACGTGTACATGATGTTGTCGAACTTCACCGGGTCATTGACGATCTCGCTCTCGTCGCTGCCTTCGGAGAGGCCCAGCGAGGAGAAGCCCCGGGTGCCGACGATGACCACGCTGTCCGGCTTGTTCCTGCGGATCACCGGAATGATCTTCTCGGCGTAGGAGCGGATGCCGTCCCAGCTGACGCCGTTCGGTTCGTTGGCGATCTCGTAGAGCACGTTGTCCTGTCCGGCGTGGGCGGCGGAGATGTTCTGGAAGAAGGTCTCGGCCAGGTTCGCGTTCACGCGCGGGTCGCCCGGAGTGAGGATGTGGAAGTCCACGATCACGTACAGCCCGAGCTTGGTGGCCTGGTCGACCAGTCCGTTCACCTTCGCGGTGAAGCCCACCGGGTCGGTCTCGAGGCCGCCCTCCTGGACGTACATGGACAAGCGGATGAAGTCGGCCTTCCAGTCGTCACGCAGCGCGGCCAGTGAGCCGGCGTTCACGCAGTTCGGGAAGAACTGCAGGCCGTGGCTGCTCATGCCGCGAAGCTGGACCGGCGTGTTGTTCTCGTTGCACAGCTGCGTGCCGCACACCTTCAACCGGCCGTTGCGCGCCACCGGCGTCCCCGCCGGAGCCTCAGAAGCAGCCGGCCTGGTCGGCGGGATCGTGGTGGGAGCGGTGGTCGCCTTGGTCGGCTTGTTCGGCGCCGGTGCCGTCGTGGTGGGAGTGGTGGGAGCCGGGGTTCCGTTGAGCGTGCACGTCGACAGACCCTCGGCGTTCAGGTCGGGTTTCGCCGCGTTGCGTCCGATCGCCGTCTCGATCCGGTTGATCGCGGCGATCCGCTTGTCCCTCAGCGGTCCGAGGATGGCGTTCTGCACGAAGTTCGGACCGCCCTGCCCGACGGTGCTGCGCAGCCGGGCGTTCGCCTCCGCGACCTGCTCGTCGAGCAACGCCAGGTTCCGCTGGACATCGGCCCGCTGCTGGGCCGGCACCGTCACCCCGATGGTCACTTTCGGACAGTTGACGGTCGGTGCGGCCCGGTCGGCGGGTTGGGTCTCGCCGGCCGCCGCGACGCCCAGTCCGACTCCGACGCCGATCACCGCGATGCCGGCCACCATGCCGGCCTGCCATCGGCGCGCCCGGCTGCCGGACCTGGTGGATCGAGAGCTGACCATGAGAACCTGCACCTCCGCCTGGGAAAGAACACGTGGGAGCGACCGTACGGGAGCGCTCCCACGGCTGGCGGGTTCTTAAGGTCGATTTGAGCTAACGCATAGACGCGCGGGTCACTGGTCCCACTGGTGTGCCACGTCGACGGTGATCCGGCCGTGGCCGTCGCTGCCGGTCGAGACGGTGACGCGGAACGGCAGGCGGGCGCGTACGCCCTGGTCGAACTGGGTGTAGCCCTCGAAGCTTCCGGCGTAGAGGATGTCGCGCAGGGTCTGGTAGCGCACGACATTGACCGCGTGGTCGCCGAGGACCCGGTTGTACGTGATCGTGCCGCCGGTGGTGTAGACCGGCGCGAGCAGCACCACGTCGAGGTGGGCGCCGCCGGCGGTGTACGGCGTCACGTCGAGGCCTTCGCCGTCGGTGATGACGTGGTCGGTGTACTCGACCCGGTAGCCGGACACCGGGCCGGTGAACTCGAAGACCGTACGGTCGTAGCAGGACTGCCTGCTGGTGGTGACCTTGATCAGGGAGTTGGTGCTGAGGGCGCCGCCCGACTTGGGCAGGCTCCCCCACGTGATGCCGCAGTAGGGTGCCGCCGCCGCCTTCTGCGCGGCCGTCGCGCTTGCCGAACCCGCCCCGGCCAGCGCCAGCATGATGAGAACGCTGAGGATCCGAAGTCGCCGCATGACTGCCTCCAAGGACTATTGCGGCTGGTGGACAGCAGTATGAGCGCCGGGCGGGGCGATGGATGCGGTTCGGACACCGGTTGCGTCTTCGGACAAGCGGCTCGTTCAGGCGCAGACGACCTGGACTCCGGCTTCCCGGAAGGCTTCGACCACCGAGGGCGCGGCGCCCGAGTCGGTCACCAGGGTCTCGACCTTGCCGATGGGGCAGATGCGGGCGAAGGCGTGGCCGCCGAGCTTGGAGGAGTCGGCGATGACGACGACGCGCTTGGCCCGGGCCACCATGAGGCTGTTCATCGCCGCCTCGCCCTCGTGGTGGGCCGCCGCGCCCAGCTCGACGTCGAGGGCGTCCACGCCGAGCAGCACGATGTCGAGGGTGACCTCCTTGAGCAGCGCGCCGCCCAGCGGGCCGACCAGCTCGAACGACTGGGGGCGGACCACGCCGCCCGCCACCACGATCTTCATGCGGGAGCGGACCAGCAGCTCGTTGGCGATGTTGAGGGCGTTGGTGACGACGGTCAGCTGGGCGCCGTCGCCGCTGGCGTTGAGGTCGGGGCGGACGGCCAGGGCGCGGGCCACCTCGGTCATGGTGGTGCCGCCGTTGAGGCCGACGACCGTGCCCGGCACGACGAGGTTGGCCGCCGCCTCGCCGATGCGCTGCTTCTCGGCGGAGTGCTTGGCGCTCTTGTAGCGCAGCGGGAGGTCGTAGGAGACGCCGTTGGCCACCGCGCCACCCCGGGTACGGGTGATCATCTGCTGCTGGGCCAGCTGGTCGAAGTCGCGGCGGATCGTGGCCTGCGAGACGTCCAGCCGCTCCGCCGCGTCCTCCACCGTGACGCGGCCGCTCTCCGCCAGTAACTCCAGCAGGGCATTCCACCGCGCGTACCGGTCCACCCGATCTCCCTGCTGCTCGTTTCGTGATAAGAGTGTGCACATTAGTGCGCGAAACGTCGCCTAGCAAAGAGAGTACCTGCGCGATCACGCTGCGGAGGTTGCGTCCGCGACCCCGACCCACGCAGAATGGCGCTCGAAAGACCGCGGAACCGAGCGCTTATGCGCAGCACAACGGCCTGATAGGGAACTGCCATGAGTCACGTCAAGGTGGAGATCGCCAGCCAGCCCGACTGCTGGCGGCAAGCCGCCAAGATGGCGGACTCGGACGGGCTGCCGCTGCCCGGCGAGCGGGTCGCCGTCGTCGGATGCGGCACGTCCTGGTTCATGGCCAAGGCGTACGCCGCCCTGCGCGAAGCCGAGGGCCACGGCGACACGGACGCGTTCCAGGCCTCCGAGTTCCCGCTCGGCCGCCGCTACGACCGGGTCATCGCGATCAGCCGCTCCGGCACCACGACCGAGGTCGTCGGCCTGCTCGAGGAGCTGAAGGGGCGGACCCGCACCACCGTCATCACCGCCGACGGGGAGACGCCCGCCGCCGCGGCCGCCGGTGAGGCCGTCGTCCTGGACTTCGCCGACGAGCTCTCGGTCGTGCAGACCCGCTTCGCCACCAGCTCGCTCGCCCTGCTGCGCGCCCACCTCAACTACGACATCGAGCCGGTGGCGGCGGACGCCGAGGTCGCGGTCCGGCTGCCGCTGCCGGTGCACCCGGCGCTGGCCGAGCAGATCACCTTCGTGGGCCGGGGCTGGACCGTGGGGCTCGCCGAGGAGGCCGCGCTCAAGTGCCGCGAGGCGGCCGGCTGGTGGACCGAGGCGTACCCGGCCATGGACTACCGGCACGGCCCGATCTCCATCGCCAAGCCCGGCCGCGTGGTCTGGGCGTTCGGCGAGATCCCGGCGGGCCTCTGCGAGGAGGTCGAGCACACCGGCGCCGCCTTCGTGCACAGCCGCTACAACGGCGGGTACGCCGCCCTCGGCAGCTGGCGCGGCGGCGGCCGGGCCGGCCTCGACCCGATGGCGGACCTGGTCGTGGCGCAGCGCGTCGCGGTCCTGCTCGCCACCAGCCAGGGCCTGGACCCGGACCACCCCCGCAACCTCACCCGTTCCGTCGTCCTCCCATGACCGCACCATGAGCGACCACGTGGTGGTGGCGGTGGACGTCGGCGGCACCGGCATGAAGTGCGCGCTGGTTCGCCCGGACGGCACGGTGCACCACGCCGAGCGGCATCCGACCCTGGCCCAGCGCGGCCCGGCTGCGGTCACGGCGAACATCCTCGACATCGCCGAGCAACTGGCGGCCCGGGCCCGGGCGGACGGGCTGCTGCCGGTGGCCGCGGGCGTGGCGGTGCCGGGCGTCGTCGACGAGGAGACCGGGACGGCGGTGTGGTCCAGCAACGTCGGCTTCCGGGACGTACCGCTGCGGGACCTGGTGTCCGACCGGCTGCAGCTGCCCGCGGTGCTCGGCCACGACGTCCGCGTGGGCGGCATGGCCGAGGCCCGCCTCGGCGCCGGCCGCGAGGAGCGGCACGTGCTCTTCATCGCGATCGGCACCGGGATCGCGGCCGCGCACATCGTCGACGGCAAGGCCTTCGCGGGGGCGCACGGCGCAGCCGGCGAGGTGGGCCACATCATCGTGCGGCCGGGCGGGCCGCCGTGCGGCTGCGGGGCCCGCGGCTGCCTGGAGTCCATCGCGTCGGCGTCCGCGGTGGGCCGCCGGTACGTCGAGCTCTCCGGCGACGAGGGCGTCACGGCCTACGACGTCGCGACCCGCGCGGCGGCCGGGGAGGAACTCGCCAACCGGGTCTGGACCGAGGCGGTCGAGGCGTTCGCCGACGGGCTGCTCACCGCCCAGGCGCTCTACGACGCCGGCATCGTCGTCCTCGGCGGCGGGCTCGCCGAGGCCCGGGAGGCGCTGCTCGCCCCGCTACGCGTCGCGCTCGACGCCCGGATCACGTTCCACCGCATGCCGCGGATCGTCCGGGCGGCGCTCGGCGACACCGCGGGCAGCCTCGGCGCCGCCCTGCTGGCCCTCGACTCGCTGGAGACCGACAAGTGACCGAGCAGATCCGTGGCCGCGTGGTCCGGCCGGGTGCCGTGGTGCCCGGTCTGGTGG
Organism: Actinoplanes sp. NPDC049548; assembly: GCF_040676695.1. Lineage (NCBI taxonomy): Bacteria > Bacillati > Actinomycetota > Actinomycetes > Micromonosporales > Micromonosporaceae > Actinoplanes > Actinoplanes sp. NPDC049548. The sequence goes on along the minus strand of NZ_JBFAPM010000001.1, from coordinate 249,810 downwards.
AGGTCGACGGCCCGACGATCCTGTCCGTGGCCGAGGATCCGCATGCCGGCGACGACGTCATCGTGCCGGGCTTCGTGGACCTGCACTGCCACGGCGGCGGCGGGCACACCTTCACCCGGGGCGACGCGCAGGACGCGGCGCGAGCCGCCGCGTTCCATCTCGCCCACGGCACCACCACGATGCTGGCGAGCCTGGTCAGCTCGCCGTACGAGCTGATGCGCGAGGCGACCGCCGCGTACCTGCCGCTGGTGGGCGAAGGGGCGATCGCCGGCATCCACTTCGAGGGGCCGTATCTGAGCGGCGTCCGGTGCGGTGCGCAGAACCCGGCGTTCCTGCGCGACCCGTCGCTGGAGGAGCTGAGCGCGCTGGTCGAGCTGGGCGCCGGCGCGATCCGGATGGTGACGATCGCTCCCGAGCTGCCCGGCGCCCTCGACGCCGTCCGATACCTGGTCGAGCACGGCGTGGTGGCGGCGCTGGGGCACACCGACGCCACGTACGAGCAGACGCTGGCGGGCGTGGCGGCCGGCGCGACCGTCGGCACCCACGTCTTCAACGGCATGCGCCCGCCGCACCACCGCGAGCCGGGCCCGGTCGTGGCGCTGCTCGACTCCCCGTCGATCGTCTGCGAGCTGGTCGCGGACGGCATCCACCTGCACGACGGGATGCTGCGCTTCGCCGCGCACGCGACGCCGTACCGGTCGGCGCTGATCACCGACGCGATGGACGCCGCCGGCATGCCGGACGGCCGCTACGAGCTGGGCGGCCAGGAGGTCACAGTCGCGGACCGGGTGGCCCGGCTGGCCCGCGACGGCTCGATCGCCGGCAGCACGCTGACCATGGACGCGGCGTTCCGGCAGGCGGTCGGAGCCGGTCTCGACCTGCCCACCGCGGCGACGATGGCCTCGACCACCCCGGCGCGTGCCCTCGGGCGCACCGACATCGGGGCCCTGGAAGCGGGCCTGCGCGCGGACCTCGTGGTGCTCTCCGCCGACCTGCGGGTCAAGCGGGTGATGCGGTCCGGGGAGTGGATCTAGGTTCCAAGCCCCACGGTACGCGGGCCAGCAGGCGAGCCAGGATCAGCCCGAGCAGCAGCCCCGCCACGGAGTCCGTGATCCAGTGGAACGCCAGGTACGTCGTCGTGATGAGGACGACCACCGGTGGCACGACCCGCAGCGCCAGGTGGGCGCGGCGCGACAGGGGCCGGGCCAGGAGCAGGCCGAGCAGCACGGTGATGACGAAATACCAGGCCAGCGCGTTGGCGACATGGCCCGAGGGGTAGCTCATCGCCTTGGCGCCCGACGCGGCCGGGTTGAACAAAATCTCGCGGTCGGGACCCGGGAAGCGCGGAGCCGCGCGGTCCAGCCAGATCTTCAGCGGGCCGATCGTGACGTACATCAGCACGAACGCTCCGGCGAACAGCAGCAGCGGCCGGATCGACCGCAGTTTCCGGGCCGCCAGGACGGCCAGGATGATCGAGACCGGCGTCAGCACCCAGCCGCCCTGGCCCAGATAGTTGAGCACGTAGAGGACCGAGTACAGCGGGGTCGGCCGGTGCGCCGTCACCCAGTCGGCCACCCACACGTCGAAGGCGAGCAGGTGGCCGCGGGCGAGCGCGACGGTCAGCACGACGAAGCCGGCGAGGAGCGCGACGTCCGGCCACCAGCTACGCACGCGCTGGTCGGGAAGGGTGTCGACGGCCATGCGCCCCACGCTACCGGCCGATGTCACCCCGGTCTCAGAGGTAGCTCTTGATCCGGTTGTAGAGCAGGTCGGCGCGGACTCCGGAGTTCGGGCAGCCGCCGAAGTGGTGCAGCGCCACGACCTTGTCGGTCTTGCGGGACAGCACCGGGCTGCCGCTCGAGCCGCCCTCGGTGTCGCAGTAGTAGGAGACGTCCGAGTCCCGGGCGTACCCGTCGAAGGCGTTGTCGGCGACCGCGCAGGTGCCGGCCTTCTCCCCCAGCCGCCCGGCGATCCGGGTGGGGTCGCCGGCCGGGTGCTGCGGCACGTAGAGCTCCTGGCCGCGGGCCGGGCGGGCGGTGTCCAGCGTCAGGTAGCCGTACTTCTGCACCGCGGCGAAGTTCTCGACGGTGAAGAGCGTGTAGTCGTACACGTGGTTGGTGGCGACGACCTTGTCACCCCAGACCTTGGTGGGCCGGAAGACGTCGTAGCCGCCGCACTTCGCGCACTGGTAGTTGAACCAGACCTCGGTCTCGTACGCGTCGTCCGAGTTGTCGAAGCAGTGGTTGTTGGTGAGCATGCGGTTCTTGGTGCCGATCCGCCATCCGGTGCAGAGCTCGGTGCCGTTGATCAGCAGCCGGGCGATCGACTTGGACCGGGTGTAGGCGACCGGGTCGGCGGACCGGTAGCAGACGGCGTCGCGGCTCTCGTCGCTGCCGCAGACCGACTCCTCGCGGCCGGTGCTGTTCGGGTTGCGCAACTGCTCCTCGGGCGTCGCGGCCTGCTGCTTCCTGGTGAAGCCCTTGGCCACCTGGTCCACCTGGACGCCCAGGCTGCCCAGCAGCGAGCTCACCAGGGAGCCGCCGCCGCGGTGCACCTCGAGGACGGCGGTGTCGCCGGTGATCGACATCGCCCACCGGCTGGTCGGCGCGGCGGCGTCCAGCAGCTTCGGCGCGTCGTAGCGGTAGGACTCCTTGCCGGCGGCATCCGCGACGGTCACGTAGTCGCCCGGCAGCATGGTCATGCGGCCGAAGTGCAGCTTCACGTACGAGGCGCCCGGGTAGCGGAAGACCTCACGCTTCGGGGCGCCGTAGCCGAGCAGCTTGTCGACGCTGAGCAGCTCGCCGATCTTCTGCCGCCCGTCGTCCTCCGACACCTTGGCGGACTCGTGGACGGCGCCCTTCTGCGGGGCCGCCGGGGCAGCCTTGCCAGTCCGGGCCTCCGCCACGGCGCTTCCGGCCGCGGAACCGGGCACGGCGGCGCGCTCCTGGACCGCGACGGGCGTCTGGACGGCGACCGCGGGCTCCTGCCACGTGCCGACCGTGCGCCCCTCGCCGTCGACCGACTGCGTCCAGGCCACTGCACCAGCCGTGCCGACCAGCGCCAGGGCGGCGCAAGCCCCGGCGACGATGCTCACCGCGCGTCGCAAATCCACTCCCGTCCCTCGAGTCACATCGCCGACATAAGTGACAATCAGGCGATCTCGCTTCTGTGTAACGAACCACGTGCGGCGGCGACTCGTGCTCTTGAGCGTGCACACTGGGGTCCGTGCGCATCACTTCCGCCCTCGTCGACCCGGCATTGCTCGATCTGCCGTGGCACGTACCGCTGGAGGATTGGCCCGCCGACCACCTGGTCGCACTGCCCCAGGGCATCTCGCGGCACGTCGTGCGGTTCGTCAAGCTCAACGACACGGTGTACGCCCTGAAGGAGACCCGGGAACGGATCGCCGAAAAGGAGTACGACCTCCTGCGCGCGCTCGAGCGCATCGACTTCCCGGCCGTGGAGGCCGTCGCCATCGTCACCGACCGCACCGACGCGGACGGCGAACCCCTCGAGTCGGTGCTGATCACGCGGCACCTGCAGTTCTCGCTGCCCTACCGCGCGCTGTTCTCCCACGTGCTGCGACCGGAGACGATGAACCGGCTGCTCGACGCGCTCGCCGCGCTGATCGTGCGGATGCACCTCACCGGCTTCTCGTGGGGCGACTGTTCCCTGTCGAACACACTGTTCCGGCGGGACGCGGGCGCGTTCGCGGCGTACCTCGTCGACGCCGAGACCGGCAACCTGCACCCCAAGCTCTCCGAGGGACAGCGCAGCGAGGACATCGAGATCCTGCGGCTCAACATCTTCGGCGAGTGTCTCGACCTGGAGGCCGCCGAGCTGCTGCACGAGGCGATCGACCCGGAGAGCGTCGTCGACGACATCGTGGCGCGCTACGAGCGGCTGTGGCACGAGGTCACGTACGAGCAGGAGGTGCCCCGCGACGCCCGGCACGACATCGAGGGGCGAATCCGGCGCCTCAACGAACTGGGCTTCGACGTCGCCGAGGTGGCCCTGTCCACGGTGGACAGCGGCTACCGGGTACGCCCCAAGGTGGTGGACGCCGGCTACCACACCCGCCGGCTGCTGCGCCTGACCGGGCTCGACGCGGAGGAGAACCAGGCCCGGCAGCTGCTCAACGACCTGGACACGTACCGGGCGGAGAGCGACCTGGTCGACGAGCAGCAGGCTGCCCACCGCTGGCTGACCGAGGTCTTCGAGCCGGTGGTGCGGGCGGTCCCGGCACCCCTGCGGCGCAAGCTCGAACCGCAGGAGATCTTCTCGCAGATCATCCAGCACAAGTGGCTGCTGTCCGAGCGCGCGGGCCGCGACGTCGGCATGGGCCCGGCCGTGCAGTCGTATCTCAACGACGTCCTCGTCCACAAACCCGACGAGCAGGCCGTGCTCGGCGTCGAGGTGGGGGCGCTCTAGGCCTCCAGCATCAGCGGTTCCGGCGGCGGTGTGGCCTGCTCGACCAGGGCGCGCAGGCCCGCACGCCGGGCGACGACGAAGATGCGGTCGCCGGCGCTCAGCACCTGCCGCGGATCCGCGGCCCAGTCGACGCGCTCCGAGCCCGCGGCGGACAGGCCGATCACCCGTACGCTCAGATGCCGGTCCGCCCGGCTCAGCGGCGCACCGTCCAACGGCGACCCGGCGAGCACCTGCACCGTGGCGACCAGCAGCGCGTGCCGGTCGACCGGGATCGTCGCGAGCACCTCGCGCTCCAGCATCGCCGCGGCGAACGCCGGCGCCGCCAGCCGGGAGACGCTGCGCGAGATGTCGATGTTGAACGCGGTCTGCACCCGCCGGGCGAAGTCGTCGTCGAAGAGCCGCAGCACCACCCGCAGGTCGGGGCGGACCGAGCGGGCGTTCAGCGCGGCCTGCAGGTTGGTGACGTCGTCGGTGGAGACCACGACCAGCGCCTTGCTGGTGGCCACCGACGCCGAGCGCAGGGTCTCCTCGAGCGCCGCGTCGCCCACGATCAGCGGTACGCCCAGCTGCTCGGCCACCTTCGCGCCGCGGGCGTCCGGACGGCGGTCGATCGCGACGACCTCCAGCCCCAGGTCGACGAGCTGCCGCAGCACCCGCGTGCCGACGTTGCCGAGGCCGACCACCACGATGTGCCCCTCGCGGTCGTTCGCCGCCGTGCCGCGGGCCAGCGCCAGCCGCGCGTTGACCATGCCCTCGACCACCGCCGCGGTGATCAGCGGCAGCAGGGCCAGGCCCGCGATCGTGAGGACGAGCTGGGCCGCCTGGGCGACCGGGTCGCGGTTCGTCTCCACGTCGGACGATCCCACCGCGGTGAGCAATGTGACGTAGAGGGACTTCCAGAAACCGTCGACATCGTCCAGCGAGTGCGCGAGAACCGTCCCGGCGATCGCGGTCACCGCCAGGGTGATCAACACGGCGATTCCGAGCTTGCGGCTCAGCGCGGCACGCAGCGCCCGGCCGAGCGTGGCGAGCGGATGCCGGCGTCGCTTGCGAGCCCGGACCAGCCGCTGGGCGGCCAGGGTCTGCCCGGCGGGGCGCCCGGTGGCCTCCGCCAGCACCAGGTCCACCGGCCGCTCGGCCTCCGGCGCCGGCTCGGCGGGCAGGACCTCGACCCGGCCGGCACCATCCGCGGCGGTGAGAGCACAGAGCACATGTTCCGGGCGTACGTCCGCACGCCGCGCGACGTACACCGTTCGTCCCGGCAGACGCACGTGCGTCGGCGCCACCTCGCCCAGCGACGCGGCCACGAACGCGGGAGCCGCCATGGCCGCATCCGACAGGACCGCGCAGTCGGCGAACAGGCGGCGGACGCCGTACCCGAGACCGGAGTTGAACATCCGGATCACCAGCCGCAGGTCGGGCTCGACCGCCTGGGCGCAGAGGGCGGCGTGCAGGTTGACCACGTCGTCCGGCATGACCAGGGCCAGCGCGGCGGCGTCGGCGAGTCCGGCCGAGCGGAAGGTGCGCTCGTCGAGGCGGTCGGCCCGCACGATGCGGACGCCGCGCAGGCTGCCCAGGTCGGGCACGTCGGGGCGCAGCTTCGGCGGCACGATCACGGTCAGCCGGACCCGGTGACCGGCGTTCGCGAGCTCCTCCGCCACCGTGTAGACCAGCGCGTCCGCACCGCAGACGACGAAGTGCGGCCGGGTGTCGCCGTTGCGCGGCAGCCCCTCGCGCAGGCGGGAGACCAGCGATCTCCGTACGGGTTCACGCGCGGGATCGACGGCCATGGCCGCATGGTAGTCAGCCGGAACCCTCCCCGGTGGCCGCTCGTTGCCCCTTCCGAGTCTTTTGTCCCCTTCTCGCAGGAGGAAGATCAATGCGCAAGTGGTTCTACGCCGGGGCGGTGGTCGGCGGCTTCCTGCTGCTCGGCGCGGCGCCCGCGCACGCCGACGACGTGGTCCCCGGGCCGGTGGGCGGTCTCACCGGCGACCTGCTGTCCTCGCCGGACGGCGGCCTCGGCCTGCAGAACCCGCTCGGCGGCGACCCCCTGGTCGACGTCAAGCCGGGTACGAACACCGCCGACCTGAACGGCGCCGACGTGCTCCCCCGCGGCACCGTGGCACCGGCCGACCAGCCCACCGACCGCACCCCCGTCCCGGCCGAGCAACTGCCGGCGGCGGACGTCGTCGGCGGCGCCCTGCCGCAGACGCCGAACGTGCTTCCCACCGACCTGCTGGGCGGTCAGCTCCTCAACCAGCTGCCGCTGCTGGGCGGGCTCACCCCGTCCTCGAGCCCGCGCGAGTCGAGCCTGTTCACCGGCGGCCTGCCGCTGCTCGGCGGGCTGGGCGGACTGCTGCCGGCGAACGAGATCCCGGACGGCGCCGGCGCCCTCCCGGGGGTGAGCGGCCTGCCCGCCGGAGGCACCGACGTGACGCCCTCCGCGCTGGCCCAGCCCGCCGCCGGCGACGCGGCCGACGACCCGCGGGCCCACGAGGAGCCGGCCGACGACGAGACCACGGCCAAGCGCAAGTTCTCTGCGGGCGGTCGCCCGGTCGCCGGCGAGGACCGCGACTTCTAGCATCATTGCCCCATGCAGACCTTTTTGCCGTACCCCGACTTCGTCGCCAGCGCACACGCGCTGGACCAGAAGCGGCTCGGCAAACAGCGGGTGGAGACGATCCAGGTGCTGCGCGGGCTCGTGCAGCCCGGATACGGCTGGCGCCACCACCCGGCGGTCAAGATGTGGCGGGGCTACGAGGAGGCTCTGGTCCGGTACGGCCTCGACATGAGCGGCGTATGGGTGGCCACGGGCCGCGCGGACACGACGGCGGACACCATGCGCGCCGACGCCGCCGCGGCCCGGGGCCTCACCGCCATCCGTACGCAGGACGACCTCGCCGCCGCCGGGGAGCTCCCCCCGTGGCTCGGCGACGACGCCCTGCACCTGAGCCACCGCTCGGCGCTGGTCCGCAAGGACCCCGACTTCTACCGCCCGCTGTTCGGCGACATCCCGGCGGACCTGCCCTACGTCTGGCCGTCCTCCGACCGGGGCTGAGTCACGTCCCAGGACAGGAGCAGGAACGGCTCCTCGTCGCTGGCACCGGCCTTCCGGTACGTCTTCTGAGCGGCCTCGTTGTCCTGCTCGGTCCCGACCCACATCCCGTAGCAGCCCCGCTCCCGGGCGACCTCGGCCAGCGCCTCCACGAGGGCGGTGCCGACGCCTCGCAGCCGGGCGTGCGGCGCGACGCCCAGCTCATAGAGGAACATCTCCGTACCCTTGTCGGGATGGGTCATCTCCACCCCGGTGACCATGCCGAGCGCCCGGTCTCCCTCGAAGGCCATCAGCAGGTGGTGGCCGGGAGCGGCGAGGAACTTCGCGGTCGCGTCGGGTAGCGGCGGCCCGTCGAACAGGTCGGCGGCCCGGTGCACGGTGGCCGCCTCGGTGATCCGCTCGATACGCATGGCGCCACCCTAGTGAGGGTCCGGATACCCATCCGCCACGGCGGTCTGCACCGGGACCGCCGAGCCGCCGTCGCCGGCCAGGCAGGCCGTGACGGTCGCGGTGACGCCGTCGGGACCGTCGCTGATCAACAACGTGTCGGCGAGGTGGCGCGCCAGCAGGATCCCGCGGCCTCCCGTGGCCTCCGCCGGCGGTGGGCCGGCGGCCACCGGTATCCCGTCGGCGAAGCCGGCGCCGCGGTCGACCACGTCGCAGACCAGGGTGTCGCCGTCGCGGCGCAGGCGCAGGACGCCGCTGCCGCCGCCATGCCGGACCGCATTGGTGACCAGTTCGTGCACGGCGATGACGAAGTCGTCGAGGGCCTCGTCGACCAGGCCGGCCTGGCGGGCGTGCCGCCTGACGGCGTGCCGTAGCCGTGTCACGGCCGCACCGGTGAAGTTCTCCTCCGCGAGAACCTCGGTGTGCGCGGAGGGGGTGGCCATGGCCGCAACCATAGACCTCCGGCGCAGGCGTGTCCCGTCGCAGAAGAACCCCGTTAGAGGAAACAGTCCGACCCGAACGGTTTAACCGCGACGGGTGACAGCGACGAATGCGAAGGGCCGTGCCGATGGCGGACGTGCTGGTAGCCGAGGACGACGACGACATTCGGGGCATCATCGTGCGCCTCCTCCGGCGTGCGGGTCATGACGTGCGGGCCGCCGCCGACGGCGCACAGGCATGGCAGCTGCTGGGTGAGCAGCCGCCCGACATCGTGGTCTCGGACATCGACATGCCGGTCATGTCCGGCGTCGAGCTGTGCCAGGCAATCCGGAACGACCCGGCGTTGCAGTCCCTCCCGGTGCTACTCGTCAGCGGAAGCCTCATGCCGGGAGACGATCGGCCGGTCCGCGCGCAGGCCACCGCCATTCTCGGGAAGCCCTTCTCGCCCCAGGAGCTGCAGGCCTGCGTCGCCAAGGCCCTGCAGACCGGACATCACCGAGGTCAGCCGCCGTCCTCGTGCCCGTAGGCCCGCGTTCGCGGCCTCAGCAGGACGCCCCTCATGCCGAACTCGATTGGTGGCAGGCGCGTTGTCCCAGAGGACTCGACGGGGGATGCAGATGGCGTGGTTCCGTAGGCGGCCGGTGGAAGCAACGACGGTACGCACCCCGCGCGACGTGGAGGCCATCGAAGAGGTGTTGCGGGTCCTCAACGCCGGCGTGTCCGGCGTGCAGGACGCTCGCGAAAAGATCGTGAACGCACTGGTGAACGCCCTGGACCTCGCCTGCGGGGCGGTGTGGTCACGCCAGCCCACGGGCGCCTTCGCGCTGACGGCCCAGACCCGGATGCCGGATTCCCTGCCGACCGACGAGACCGCGGCGGTCGAGGTCACCGAGGCGGCGCGCAGCGTCCGTCCGCTGATCAAGAGCGGATCCCCCACGAGCGGGGACGGCGCCCGGTGGTCGGCCGCGCACCGGGCCGGCATGACGACCGGGGCGTACGCGCCGATCAGGAACGCCGACGGTGACGTGATCGCAGTGTTCGAATTCTTCAACAGCGGTCCCATGCCGGACTTCGGCAGCCAGAAATGGGCGGCGCTGAGCCGGCTCGCGCTGGTCGCCCGCGATCAGGCCCTGGCCGTCGGCGCCCTGCAGGAGACCCTCAGCGACCGGGAGGCGGTCACCACCGTGGTCGCGCGGGTCGGCGAGGCGACGGATCAGAAGACCGCGATCACGACCGCCCTGGACACCGTACGCACCACGTTCGGCTGGGCGTACGGCTCCTACTGGGCGCTGGACGAGCGGGACCAGATGCTGCGGTTCAGCGTCGAGTCCGGTTCCGCCGGCGACGAGTTCCGCAAGGTCACCCTCGCGGCGTCGTTCGCCGAAGGCGTCGGCCTGTCCGGGCGCGCCTGGCGGAACCGCGACCTCGTGTACGTACGTGACCTCGCCGAGATGACCGACTGCGTCCGCGCCCCGGCAGCACAACGCGCCGGCGTCCGCTCCGGCGTCTGTTTCCCGGTCATCGACGGTGATCACATCATCGGCACGATGGACTTCTTCACCACGGAGACGGTCGAGCTTTCCGCATCGCGAACGTCCGCCCTGCGTAACGTTCAGCTGCTCGTCTCGCAACGCCTCGCGGTGCTACGGCGCGCGGAGCAGGACGCCGCCAAAGCACGTGCTCTGCTCGGCACTGTCGCCGAGCTGCGTACGGCCGCCCAGGACGCGGCCCGGGTCGCCAGCCACGCGGCGACCGGTTCGACCGACATGACCACCCAGGTCGAGGCGCTGGGCCGGGCCTCCACGGCGATCGGTGACGTCATCAAGGTCATCAGCTCGATCGCGGAGCAGACCAACCTGCTCGCCCTCAACGCCACCATCGAGGCGGCTCGCGCCGGCGAGGTGGGCAAGGGCTTCGCCGTCGTCGCCGGCGAGGTGAAGGACCTGGCGAGGGAGACAGCCGAAGCGACTCAGCGCGTCGTGGAACAGATCACGGAGATCCAGCGGACGAGCCAGTCGGTGGCGGCCGGAATTCACACCACCACCGACACGATCAGCGAGCTGGACGCCGTACAAGCGCGCATGAGCGAGGTTCTCGAGGAGCAGGCCCGGATGGCCGGGGCCTTCCGGACGAGCTGAGATCGACATCCCCCTGTTCGACACGAGCGTGGCTCATCTACTGTCTCCCGTGATCATGTAGAGGATTCACCTACGGGGGTTCCAGATGTTGCTGAACCATCGCAAAGCGCTGACCGGCATCGGCCTCACCGCCGCGGCCGTCGCCGGAACGGCCTTCCTTGCGGCCCCGGCCCAGGCGGCCTCGGCCGGCCTGGCGAAGGTCGTCGGGTCGTCCACCGTGGACTTCCGGGCGCTGATGGGCAAGTCGAACGCGCTCACGATCACCATCTCCGGGCGTACGGTCACGCTCGACGACAAGGTCGCCATCAAGGCCGGTCGCGGCTGCAAGGCGGTCCGGAACGACCGCACGAAGGTGAAGTGCAAGACGTCGAGCGCGACCAAGAAGCTCAGCGTCTCGCTGGGCGACAAGAACGACTCCGTGACGAACAAGACGTCGGTCTACCTGCTGGCGAACGGCGGGACCGGCAACGACACCCTCACCGGCGGCAACGGCAAGGACGAGCTGCAGGGCGCCGCCGGCAACGACAAGCTGTACGGCCGGGGCGGCAACGACACGATCTTCGGCGAGGCCGGCAACGACCGCATCGACGCCGGCGCGGGCAACGACCGCGTCGACGCGGGCGCGGGCGACGACCGCGTCTGGGGCGCGGCCGGCAACGACACGATCCTGGCCGCCGCGGGCAAGGACTCGGTGTACGCGGGCGCCGGTAACGACATCGTCGAAGGCGGCACCCAGGACGACAGCCTGTACGGCGATGCCGGCAACGACGTCCTCGTCGGCGAGGCCGGCAACGACCGGATCGACGGCGGCGCCAACGACGACACCGTCGACGGCGGGGCCGGCAACGACCGCCTCTACGGCGGCGCGAGCAAGGACATCGTCCTGGGCGGCGCCGGCAACGACTGGATCGCCGCGGGAGCCGACGACGACATCGCGTTCGGCCTGGCCGGCGACGACCGGATCTACGGCGAGGCGGGCAACGACGTCCTCGTCGGCGAGAACCTGTCCGAGACGGGCGAGCAGACCGGCAGCAACGCTGCCCGCGACGTGCTGGACGGCGGCGCCCAGAGCGACGACCTGTGCCTGGTGATGGCCGGCGGCACCACGGTCAACTGCGAGCGCGGCATCTCGTCCACCACCGGGCTTGCGCTGACGGCTGCCACGGCGGTCCGGGTCCGGACCGAGGTCCGCGCCCCGCTCGGCAAGGTCGCCCCGCAGCCGGTCGGATAAGCGACGCCACGACGGCCCGACTGCACCGGTACACCTGGTGCGGTCGGGCCGCTGGCGTTGGTGTTCTAGTCTGCCGACCATGACGATCATGAATCTGACCAGCCAGGACAGGCGGACGACACACCGGTGAGCGCCCGACGCATCCGTTCCCGCACCGTCGTCCTGACGGCCACGTACCTCGCCCTGGCCGCCGGCGGCGCAGCCGCCTGCGACGCCTCCTCGGCGGACGAGTGGGAGTCCGCGGACGGCACGACCTACACCTACGACGACTCCGACTCGGGAACGACGTTCTCCGACGACGAGGAAGAGGACGAAGAGCAGCCGTCGGACGAGGTCTTCTACTGCGCCGACGAGGACGGCAAGATCGTCGACGAGGACCGCTGCGACGACGACAGTGGGAGCACGTCGTACTTCCTCTGGCACTCCGCGGGCTACCCGCGCCACCTGAAGCCGGGCACGAAGCTGGACGGCGGCGACCATTTCCGGGCGAACGACCAGCAGAGCCGGCGTGCGTTCAAGCTGCCCACCACCGGCAAGGTCACCAACGGCACCGTCAAGACCAACGTCGTCGGTAGCCGCAGCAGCGGGTCCGGGACGAGCGCCGGCCACTCAACGTCCGGGGGCTGACCCGCCTTCCCGCTCGGTACGGGCCGTGCCGTGCGCCGCGAAGGACGTCCGGTCGCCACGCCACGCCTGACGGGGCACCACGGCGTCCGGGTGAACCTTGACCCCGGCCGCGGCGGCGTTCTCGGCCAGCCGGGCCCGGCTCCTGGTACCGGGGATCGGCACGACGTCATCGCCCTGCGCCAGCAGCCACGCGAGGGCCATCTGCCCCGGCGTCAACCCCCGTTGCTCGGCGGCGGTCGCCAACGCCCGTACGAGATCGAGGTTGGCGTCCAGATGGTCCCCGTTGAAGCGGGGGTCGGTGCGACGGAAGTCGCCCTCGGGGAACGGGCCGGCCGGCAGGGCGCCGGTCAGCAGCCCACGACCGAGCGGACTGTACGGGACGAGGCCGATGCCGAGGCGGCGAGCGGCCGGCACCACGTCGTCCTCGGGCTCCCGCCAGGCGAGGGACCACTCGAACTGCACCGCCGCGATCGGATGCACCGCGGCGGCCGCCGCCAACTGGTCCGGGTTCACCTCGGAGACGCCGAGGTGGCGAACCTTGCCGGCGACGACCAGCTCCGCCATGGCGCCGACCGTCTCACCGATCGGCACCTCGGGATCGACCCGGTGCAGGTAGTAGAGATCGATGGTGTCGACGCCCAGCCGCTGGAGAGAAGCGTCGCAGTAGCCGCGCACGTTCTCCGGGCGGCCGTCGAGACGCACACCGTTCTCATCCCGCACGATGCCGAACTTGGTGGCCAGCACAACCTCGTCGCGCCGGCCGGCGATGGCCTTGCCGACCAGGCGCTCGTTGTGGCCCTGGCCGTAGCTCATCGCCGTGTCGATCATGGTGATCCCCCGGTCGAGGGCGTCGCCGATCACGCCGAGCGACACCTCATCGTCGGCCGCCCCGTATCCCTGGGAGAAGCCCATGCAACCAAGCCCGAGCGCGGAGGTCGTCAAACCGGCACCGAGCGTTCGCTGTTCCATACTGCTCACCTTTCCTCCCGCACCATGGGCAGCATCAGCAGCATCGCCACAATGCTCAATCCGGTCAGGGCCCACCACAGCCCGGCCGGCGCACGGCTGAGCAGTGACGTGACCAGCAGCGGGGACAGCGCCGTAGCGGCCCCCACGAAGAGCTGGTTGAAGGCCAGGTACGAACCCTTCTCCGGCTCCGGAGGCAGGCTGGTGAGCATGACCAGCGCCGCCTGGGAGACGGCGAGCTCGCCGAGGGTGTATCCCGCCATGCCGGTGACCAACAGGAAAACCCGGAGCGACTGTGGCACGTCCGCGACCACCAGCAGAGCGGCATAGAGTCCGGCGTACGCCATTCCGCCCACGGCGAGGACGGTCCCGGGCCCGTACCGGTCGAGGATCCGGCTCAGCGGAAGCTGCAGCACCGCGAGCATCGCGGTGTTCGTGGCGAACAACACGCCGACCATCCATGACGGCAGGCTGAGATTCCGGAGGATGAACACCGGCATGCCGGACTCCACGGCCAGCGCCGCTGCGAGCAGCGATGCGTTGGCGGTCGCGACCCGCATGAACGCGCGGTTCCGCCAGGGGCCCTTCGGCCGGGCGCGCCCCGGGCCGGGCGACGCCGGCCCGGCCGCCGGCACCTTCCGGGTCAGGAGATAGAGCCCGGCGGTCAATGCCAACGCGGTCGCGTAGATGAGCCCGAGGACGACGAACCCCTGGGCCGAGTCGACGATGAACACGCTGGCGATCAGCGCACCGAGCCCGATGCCCGCATTGAAGACCACCCGGGACAGAGCCAGCCATTGGCTCGTCTCCCCCTCGGGAGCCAACCGATACGCGAGCAGAGGGGCCGCCGCATTGTCCGCCCGGGTGGCCAGTGCCAGCACCAGGCTGATGACCGCCAGGGGCACCAGGCCCGGAACCGCTACGAAGCCGACGAAGCACAGTCCTCTGAGGATCGCCGACGCGACCAGGACCGGGCGGGGTCCGGTCCGGTCCACCAACCTGCCCACCAGGTGCAAAGCCGGCAGCACGACCAGCGCGGTGATGGTCAGTACGCCACCCACGGCCGGTAGCGACTGCCGGGACACCGAGGTGTAGAAGAGCAGGCTGAACGGATAGAAGAACCCCATACCGAGGGCGTTGACGAAGCCGGCAGCTCCGACCATGACGGCGCCGGGGCCGCGCGGGAGGACCCGAGGTCGCGGCGCCGTACCGGTGGCGCTCCGGCCGCTCACAGGAACAGCAGGTGGGCGTGCTGCTCGGTCGCCACGCAGCCTCGAGACCGCTTGGTGTCCGCACTGCCCAGGCCGTAGTAGATGGTCCTGACGCCCGCCGAAGCCGCCTCCTCCACGAGACGGTAGTAGAGCAGCTCGAAGTACAGGGGGGCTCCGGTGCGCCGCTGGTAGGCGTAGTCGTATCCGGTCTGCCGGGCGTACCAGTTGTCGCCGTGACGCAGGATCAACGCGAAGCCGCGGACCTCGCCCTCGGCACGGGCGACCATCGCGAAGGCGTCATCGCCGAAGCAGTCACGCACCTGGTGCAGCAACGGCAGCAGCTGGTCGGGGCGCAGGTCGATGTCGTACTTGGCGAGCAGTGCCGACTCGAGCTCGGCCAGCCGGGGCAGGTCGCCGTCGTCCAGCGACTCGACGGCGACCTTCGCTCCCGCCTCGTGAACGCGCCGTCGCTCCGCACCGATCGATACCCGCCGTTTGCGAGGCAGGGAGGCGAGGTAGCCGGCGTAGCCGTCCTGCGGCACCGACAGCGTGCTGTAGTGACCGGAGGTGAACCGCGTATAGCCGCGCTCGCCGAGCAGTCGGGTGAGCGTGCGCTCCCTCTCGTCCAGGTAGAGGAAGCAGACGGTGGCTGCCCCGCCCTCTCGTCCGAGCGCCTCGGCCGCGGTGATCAGCGACTCGAGATCGGCGGTGGTGGTCTCCGAGCCGGTCAGGATCCGCGTGCCGCCGACCTGCCGGCCGCCTGCCAGCAGCGTGGGCATCAGCCGCTTCGTCGGATCGTCACCCAGCCCGGCCAGCAGGTCGGCCGCCCCCGCCAGCCCGGCCGCCGCGCTGTTGCGCACCACGACGTCGGGCCGGCCGAGCGCCCAGGGCACCGAGTCCGTCGCCAGGGCCGTGGCCAGCGCCGCCACCGGCCGGCCGGCACGCTCGATCCACAGGTAGGCCATCGGGACACCGGCAGTCGACTCGACCACGTCCAGCCAACGACAGGTCAGGAAGATGTCCGACGGCCCGGCCAGGCCGTCCCAGGCGCTCCGCGGCAGGTCCGCGGCTCGCAGCGCCACGTGCACGCCGACGGGCAGCGAAACCTGCTCCCAAGGTGTCTGCATTGGCCGAGCCCCCGTGACGTGCGTTTATCTCGATGGTGACGAAAATGGCGAGTAGGCGCGTCGAGTTGTCGCGCGTCGATCCTAATAGATCGACGGAACGCGTGGGGGGCGACCGCGCCTCAGCGAGACGGATTTCTACAGTGGACGGCGGTTACTCGTGAGTAGACTGTGACGAGCGGATCAGTTGACGGCAAAGGTGTTGACGCGCTTCGGCGCGCTGGATACGTTCGAGCCGTCCGAGCAGCCGCACCGTCAAGACGTGCCGCGCCCGGAATCGTGAGCCTCACGGGGGGCCTCGCTAATCAGTGACCGATTATCCGGCTGCATCGTGGCAGCTGGATATCCGCATTTCTCACGCGCGAGGATGGATCATTCATGACTGCTGCCGCTGTGCCGGTGATCCGTACGGCCACCGACGTCATCGCCTCCGAGCTGACCACCGACACGCTGATTCAGCTTGCGGAACGTCAGATCGGCGCGATCCACGTACGCGGTTACTATCCCACCGACGTCGCCGCCGCGGTCGCCGAGAAGGCCATCAACCACCCGGCTCTCGGGCACTACCACAAACAGCACACCAGCAGTGTCGGCCGTGTCTACATGCCACACATCGACACCAAGTGGGATGCGGATCTGACCAAGAAATACCACGACGCCGCGCTCCCCGCCATTGCCGACGTCCGGCAGATGTTCCACCCCTATCTTTCCCCGGTCGACCGCATTCGACTCGAACTGCAGGAATTGTGGCCGGCCGGCGCGAACCTGCTGCGCCTGCGCAAGCGAGCATGCTTCGTCGGGGCCTTCCGGGTGTTCCAGCCCAACACGTCGGAGTTCTACCCGCACAACGATGCCATCGACCAGGAGACCGACGCTCCGGAAATCGAAGGCGTGCTCAATCAGCTGGTCGCCAACATCTACCTGCAGGTCCCCGAGCAGGGCGGCAACCTGCAGCTGTGGCTCCGCGAGCCGACTCCGGACGAGACGGAGATCATTCTGGATGTGGAGGGCCTCGACCCGAAGACGGTCGAGCCGCCGGTGCACGAGATTCACCCGGCCGCCGGTGACCTCATCATCTTCAGCCCCCGAATGCTGCATGCCGTGACTCCCGGACAGGGCGAGCACCGGGTGGGCGCCGCCGCGTTCATCGCGTCCAAGGGCAGGGACGAGCCGCTCGTCTACTGGAGCTGACGTCATCGACCGGCGGCCCCGGCCGCCGGTCCTCCTCAGCCGCCTGACCCAACCCTTCCCGAAGGACTACGGCAATGTTCCCGGCGCTGGTTCGTGCCCACGCACAATCCGACCCGGACCGCCCCGCCGTCGTCGCCGGCGCACAACGCTTGTCCTACGCCGAGCTGGACCACATCGTGTCCCAGCTCCGCGGGCGCCTGCGCGGCGAAAGCATCGGTCACGGGCACCTGGTGGGAATCCATCTCGATCGGACGGCCGAGGCCGTCGTGGCCATGCTGGCTGTGCTGGACTCCGGCGCCGCGTACACGGTCGTCGAGCCGACCGACCCCGTGGAGGAAGGGGCGGCCCGCCTGGCCCAGGCTCGCCCCGACCTCGTCATCACCTCACCCGGCTACGCAGCCGCCCTGGAGCGGCAGGGCCTGCGGCCGTTCGACGTCAGCGTCGTGGGCCCGGACGTTCCGGAGACGCCTTCAGCCGTGATGGCAGGCGACGACGTGGCGTACGTGCTGTACACCTCGGGCTCGACCGGCGTGCCGAAGGGTGTGATGGTCTCCCACGACAACATCCGGCACTACACCGAAGCCGTACGAAGCCGCCTGGGCATCGACGCGCCGCTGCACTACGCCCACGTGACCACGCTCGCCGCCGACCTCGGCAACACGAGTCTCTTCCTGGCCCTGGGAACCGGTGGGACCCTGCACCTGGTCGACGACGACGTTCGTCGCGACCCCTGGAAACTGTCGGACTACCTGCGGCGCGAAGGCGTCGACGTCGTCAAGACCACTCCGTCGCACTGGGCGGCCGTCCACCAACGTGTCGAAGCCGACTCCGCCTCCGGGCCGGCTCTCCGTTTCCTCATCCTCGGCGGAGAGCTGCTCAGCCAGTCGCTCGCCCGCCGGATCCTCGAGTCGAAGGTGACCCGGCGACTGGTCAACCACTACGGACCGACCGAAGCCACCGTGGGGGTCGCCGTTCACGTACTCGACGGCCCGGACGACGTGGACGCTGTCAGCCATCTGGGCTCCGTTCCGATCGGCACCGCGCTCGGCTCCACCCGGCTCGTCGTACGCGACGGCGACGGGCGCCTCCACGAACGCGATGCGACCGGGGAACTGTATGTGGTCGGTCCATCGGTGACTCTCGGCTATCGGAACGACGCCACGACCACGGCGGCTGCCTTCGAGGATCCGCTCGGGTCGTACGGGCGTGCATACCGGACCGGTGACCGGGTCCGCGTCGACCGCGACGGGGTGCTCGAGTTCCTCGGCCGCAGCGACCGGCAGGTCAAGATCCGGGGTTACCGGGTGGAGCTCGGCCACGTGGAGAACGCGCTGCGCCGCCTCCCGGCGGTCGTCGCCGCGGTTGCCGTGCACCGGCCCGACCAGCGGCCCAGCCTGATCGCCGCGGTGATCGGTGCCGGCTCGGACCGGCCGGACCCCGCGGAGCTGCGGCGGCAGCTCGGCCTGGCCCTGCCCCACTACATGGTGCCCGACCGCATAGAGGTCCTTGACGCGTTCCCTCGCACCGACAACGGCAAGATCGACCAGCGCGCGCTCCGGAACCTCCTGGAGGACCGGCTCGCCGTACGAGGCACGCTGGTGCCCGTCACCGACGATCCGGTCCTGGCCGATGTCACCGCCGCCTGGCGCAGCGCCCTGGGACACGACGGCTTCGACGCCGACGCCGACTTCAGCGCCGTCGGCGGGACGTCGATCGACGCCATCGGCGTCATCGCGAAGCTGCAGGTTCAGGGTTATCCGGTCACGACCGCGGAGTTCCAGGCGGCACCGACCGTGACGGCGCTGGCAGACCGGCTGCGCAGCCGCCCGGTGGGGAACGACCACACCGTCCGGCCCGCACCGGTGGATGACGGCACCGCGCTGTCGCCGGCACAGTCGTGGTTCTTCGCCCAGAATTTCCGTCAGCCGGACCACTGGAACCAGGCGTTGCTGCTGCGAGTCGCGAGCGACGTACGGTCGTCGGAACTCGCCGCCGCGGTGCGCGACACGGTCGAGCTGCACCCGCTGTTGTGCACCGCCTTCGTCCCGGCCGACGGGGACGCCGGCCGGATCCGCCGGGAGCTGCGGAGCGCCCCGGGCATCCTGACCACCTCGCCGCTCCCGGCGGACCGGCGAGCCGCCGCCCGGCACATCCGCGAGGTGGCGGCCGCAAGGCAGGACGAGATCGACGTACGGACGGGACGCCTGTTCAGAGCCCACCTCTTCCAGGGAGCGGCCGAGGCGCACCTGTTGCTGGTCGGCCATCACCTCGCCGTCGATGCCGTCTCCTGGGGCATCGTGGTGGACGACCTCAGCCGCTGTTACGAGGCGCGGCGGCACGGCCGGGAGCCGAGCCGTCCGCACCAGCCCGCCGGATTCGGGGCATGGGCGGTGCACCTCCGCAGGCATGCCGAGGACTTGCGGGCAGATCTCGGCCACTGGGCCGGCCTGCACCACTTCCCCCCGAGTCCGGTCCGGGCCGGCGAGGACAACCTCGAGGCCCACGCCCAGGCGGTGTGGTTCGGGCTGTCCCGTCGCGAGACGGCAGCGCTGGCGGCCGCCACGCGACCGAACGAGGCACTGTTAGCCGCGTTCGCCCAGGCGTACGGCGAGGTGCACGGTCTGGACGACCTGATCGTCGACGTGGAAAGCCACGGCCGCACGACGTTCGACGAGTCCGTCGACGTCTCCCGCGTGGTGGGGTGGTTCACCTCCACCTACCCGATCCGGCTGCCGGTGGCTTCCGGCGACGTCGCGGCGACCGCCGAGGCCACGTCCGCGGCGCTGAGGGACGTACCTCATCTCGGCATCGCGTACGGCCTGCACGAAGAGCCGCGCCGGGCGGAGATCTGTTACAACTACCTCGGATCGCTCGCCTTGCCGTCCTCGGGCGAGCTGCGCCCCACCGTCTCGCCGTATGCCGTGGGTCCGGTACGCGGCCCGGACAACGACCGGGTCTACCCCCTCAAGCTGACCGCCCGTCTCCACGAGGGTCAGCTCATCGTCGACCTCTCGTTCACGGCCGGGCAGCACGACCCCGAGCAGATGCGGGCGATCTGCCGCGCGACCCGGACGCGTCTGCTGAGGATCTGCGGCGTCACGGCCGGCCCGGCGCAGCTGGTCATGGAGCATGGTTCCAGCACCGGCCTGCTCCTTCAGGTGCCGAACGAGCTCCGAGACGAGACGCCGGTGGTGTCCGACGACCGACGCCACTACGCCTCCGTCCTGCTCACCGGGGCCACCGGGTTCATCGGCGTGCACCTGCTCCACCTGCTGCTGACCCGAACCACCAGCCGGGTGCACTGCCTGGTGCGCGCCCACGCCGGCGCCTCGGCCGCCGAACGGCTGCGTGAGGCGTACGCCTGGCACCTGCCGGGGCAGAGCCTTGACCGGTACGCCGACCGACTGGTGGTGCACACCGCCGACCTGGCCGATCCGGATCTCGGCCTCGACGAGCGAACGTACGACGCGCTCGCCCGGGAGACCGAGGCGATCTACCACCTGGCCGCCGACACCCGGCTCTTCGGCGACCGGGAGTCCTTCACGAGGCAGAACACCGCGGCGGTGCACGCGATGGTCCGGCTTGCCACGACCGGCCGGGCCAAGGACCTGCACCACGTCTCCACGCTGGCGGTCAGCGGGACGGGGCCTGACGGCCCACCGGTCCCGTTCTCCGAGGACAGCCTCGATGTCGGCCAGAGGTTCCTCAACGACTACGAACGCAGCAAGTACGAGGCCGAACGGGTCGTCCACGACTTCGTGGCACGCGGCGGCCGAGGGTTCATCTACCGTTCCGGAAACGTCAGCGGGCACTCGCGCACGGGCCGGTTCCAGCGCAACGCCGGTTCCAGCCGCCTGGTCCAACTGCTCCGGGGCTGCGCACACCTGGCACGGGTGCCGAGCCTCGACGGCGAGTCGCTCACGCTGAGCCCCGTGGACGTCGTGGCCGAGGGAATCCTGGCGATCTCCCGCAGCGCCGGGATCGACGGTGGGACCTTCCACGTCGAGAGCCGGCACACCGTCTCCTACCGGGAGCTGTTCGACGCCATGCGGGCGGCCGGCTGCGAGCTGCACGAGGACCCGTCGCCGACCTTCGCGGCCCTGTTCGGCCGGCACGTCGCGGACGGTGACGAGCAGGCGGCCCTGGCGTACTTCTGGGCCCGGCGCCCGGAACGCAACGTCAGGTACGAGCACTCCCGGACGTCGCTCACACTGTCGCGGCTCGGAGTGACGTTCCCGCCGCCCACTCGGGACTGGCTGACCCGATATGTCACCGGACTGATCGAAGAGGGAGAGATACCTGTGGTGAAGCAGGCGGGAGCGGGACGTGACTGAGCGACGGGTAGCGGTCGTCACCGGCGCGTCGTCGGGCATCGGACGAGCGATCGCCGTGCATTTCGCCCAGCGTGGCATCCGGGTGGTGGCGGCCGGACGCAACGAGAAGCAACTGGAGCAGCTTGCGGTCGAGGTGTCCCGGCAGCCCGGCGAGGTCCACCCGGTGAGCGGTGACGTCACCGACCCGGATCACCCTCAGCAGCTGCTGGACTGCGCCGAGAAGTGGGAGCCGGCAAGCATCTTCGTGGTGTCGGCGGGCCGCGGTCTGCCGGGCACCGTGCTGGGTTCCGACCCCGGCCGGTGGGAGGACCTGCTCGAGGTCAACTACCTCGCGGTTCTCCGTCAGCTGCGCGCCGCGGGTGCGTACTTCCTGGCACGGGCGGAGCAGGACGGCGGCCGCCAGGTACGCGACATCGTGGTCATCGGCTCCACGGCCGGCCGCCAGGTCTCCGCCGCCAACCCGGTCTACGGTTCGTCGAAGTTCGCCGTGCATTCGCTCGTCGAGGCGCTCCGCCAGGAGGTCTGCACGTCCAACATCCGGGTGACCTTGATCGAGCCGGGTTTCGTGCGCTCCGGCTTCCAGGAGGCGGCCGGATACGACATGGCGTGGTTCGACAAGATCAGCCAGGACAACGGGCCTCTGCTGGCGCCCGAGGACGTGGCGGAGACAGTCGGTTTCGTGATCGACCGCCCCGCCCACGTCCACCTCGACGACATCCGCCTTCGCCCCACCCGGCAGCGTGTATGAGTACGGAGCGACACAGCGTCGAGGCGAAGGAGCTTTTCTGATGGATCCCGTGATCGAGGACCTGTTCTCCCTGACAGGACGGCGGGCCGTCGTCACCGGAGGCAGTTCGGGCATCGGCCTGGCCATCGCGGACGCGCTCTGCCGGGCCGGCGCGGACGTGGTGGTGGTAGCTCGCCGGACCGAACAGCTACGGGACGTCACTGAGCAGCTGCGGGCCGCCGGCGGCTCGGCCGACTGGCTCAGCGGGGACCTCGGCGACCGCGCCGGCGTCCATCGTCTCGCCGACGATATCCTCGCCCGGCACGGCGCTCCGGACATCCTGGTCAACTCCGCCGGCATCAACCTCAGGCCGCACCTGGACCAGCTGTCCGAGGACGACTGGAACCGCACCATGGCCGTCAACCTCGACGCGCCGTTCGTGCTCGGGCAGCGCTTCGGCCCGGCGATGGCCGCCAACGGTTGGGGCCGCATCATCCACGTCGCGTCGCAGCAGACCGTCCGCGCCTTCGGCAACAGCGGCGCGTACGGCGTCTCCAAAGCTGCCGTCGCCGCGCTCACCCGGTCGCAAGCCGAGGCATGGTCGGCCCGAGGTGTCTGCGTGAACGCCATCGCGCCGGGCTTCGTGCACACCCCGCTCACCGAGCCGGTCTTCCAGGATCCCGTACGAGCCGAAGCGATGGCCCGCCGCACCATGATCGGCCGCAACGGTGAGCTCGCCGACTTCACGGGCATCGCCGTCTTCCTGGCGAGCGACGCATCCGCCTATCTGACCGGTCAGACGATCTTCCTCGACGGCGGCTTCTCGTCGACCTGATCCCCGGCCGCCATCAGCCGTACGTCCCTGGACTGGAGGGTCCGATGTCGCATCCGAGGCCGGTCGTCGTCCTGGTCGACGCCTACACCTCCGGCAAGTACCTGTTGCCGGAGTTCACCGCACTGGGGGCGGAGGTGGTGCACGTCCAGAGCACCAGCGAGCTCATGGCGTCCATGCCCGAACCGGATCTGAGCGGGTACGCGGCCAGGATCGTCCACGACGACCTGGCGAAGACGGTCGAGCAGCTGCTGCCGTACGCACCCGTGCGAGTGCTGGCCGGCCAGGAGCCGGGGGTGCTGCTGGCCGACGCGCTCTCGCGGGAACTGGGGCTGCCGATGAACGACCCCGGCCGCTCCGAGGCGCGCCGGGACAAGTACGAGATGATCGAGGCGTTGCGGGACGCCGGGTTGCACTGCGCCGACCAGTTCACCAGTGGCGATGTCGAGGGCATCGTCGACTGGCTGCGGCAGGGCCGCGGCTTTCCGGTGGTGGTGAAGCCCCGGCGGTCCGCGGCCGGCGACAGCGTGTTCATCTGTGCCGGCGAAGCGCAGGTAAGGGCCGCGGTCGAGGCGGTCCTCGGCTCGGAGACCATCTACGGCGAGACCAACCCGCAAGTTCTGGTCCAGTCGTTCCTGCCCGGCACCGAGTACGTGGTCGACATGGTCACGCACGGAGGCCGGCGCTACGTCTGCGGCGTCTGGGAGTACAGCAAACGACTGCTGCCGTCCGGCCGCAACATCTACGACCGGGAACGCCTGCTCGATCCGGGCGAGGCACCCGTGCCCGAGCTGACGGCCTATGTGGACCGTGCCCTCGACGCGCTGGGCGTCCGCTTCGGCCCGACGCACGCCGAGGTCATCCTGACTCCGGAAGGCCCGGCGCTGGTCGAGGTCGGCTGCCGGATCGCCGGCAACATGCACCCCGGCTTCCACGATCACTGCGCCGGAGCCAACCAGGCCACGTTGTCCGCCCTCGAGGTGCTGCGACCCCGGGACTTCCTCGAGCGCTACGCCGGGCGTCACTACGACAAACGGTACGAGGCAGTCTGCTGCACCACGTCCACGACTCTCGACGGCGTCGTGGATCACATCGACGAGCAGGTCGTCGCGGAGATCGCCGGCCTGGACAGCGTCTACCGGTTCGACCTCAAGATCGCACCCGGTGGACGGATCCGTCCTACGGTCGACCTCTACTCGAGCACCATGCGAGTCTTCATGAGCGCCGGCACCATGCCCGACATCGATCGGGACTACGGGCGGATCGAGCAGCTCAAGGACCGGGTCTACCGGCTGCGGGCCGAGGTGGGTGCGCGATGAGCGTCGTGGTCGTCGCCGTCGTCCCGGCCTCCGCCATCCGGCCGGCCGACATCGTCAGGGCCTGCACCACCTGCGGGTACACCCCGGTCTTCGTCACCTGGACGGGATCGATGGATCCGGCGGAGCACCAGGAGTACGCCGAGTTCGGCCCGGTGCTCCTCTGCGACGCCGACCGGCCGGCCGAGGTCGTTCCCCGGCTACGCGCGCACACCCCGACCGCGATCGTCACCTTCAGCGAGGCGATGATCCCCACCACGGCCGCCCTGGCCGAAGGGCTCGGACTGCCCTACCACGACCGGGACGTCGTCGCGGCGCTGACCGACAAGTGGGTCCAGCGGCAGCGGCTGGCCGAGCACGGGGTGGAAAGGATGTGGTCGGCCCTGGTGACCAGCCGCGAGGAGGCGCTGAAGATCCTGGCCGATCGGCCCGGTCCGGTCGTCGTCAAACCGAAACGGAGCCAGAGCAGCCGCGACACCTACCTCGTCGACGGTCTCGAGCTGCCTGATGCGGTGCAACCGAGCGCCGAGCGACCGTTCGTGCTCGAGGAGTTCCTGTCCGGCAGAAGCTCCGGGGACTTCGGTGACTACGTGTCCGTGGAATCCCTCGTCGTCGACGGAGAACCGGTCACACTGGGCGTGACAGGGAAGTTCCCGCTGCTGCCACCATTCCGCGAGCAGGGCCAGTTCCTTCCGGCTCACCTGCCGGACGAGGAGCTCGCCGAGGCCTCCCGCGTGGCGTCCGCGGCGCTGCGGGCCGTGGGCGTACAGCGGGGTATCACCCACACCGAGCTCAAGCTGACCCCGGACGGGCCGAAGATCATCGAGGTCAACGGCCGCATCGGGGGATTCCTCGGTGACCTGTACGAGCGGGCGACCGGGCAGGACCTGCTGGCCCTCGGCCTGGCCGCGAGCTGCGGCGTACCGGTCGCACCGGTCACCGCGCCGGTGATCGACGGCGTCCACTTCCAGTACTCGAACCTTCCTCCGGTGAGCGGCGGGACGCTGCGCGACATCACCGGAGCGGCGCAGGTCCGGCAGGAGCACGGCGTCTTCGGCTACGCCGGCCGGGTCACACCGGGCGCGACCCTGGCTCCCGGAGTGATGACCTTCTTCATGGATCTCCTGCGCGGCGCAGCCCCCGACCACCGCTCGATGCTCACTGTCATCGACCGCTGCCTGGCCCACCTGCGGTTCGGGATCGAGCGGGCCGACGGCACCCTCACGTACTGGCAGGCCGGTCGAGACGGCCTGCGCCCGGTCCCCGACGACCGGTGACCCCACCACCAGAGAGGCAGCGACGATGAAAGGTTCGGTCAGCGTCAACCACCCGAGGATCCGGGCCATCACCAACTGGATCTTCCTGCGGGCCGCCGGCGGAGCGAAACGGCCGCGGATCCTGTCACAGGAGCAGTGCTTCCCCGAGGTTCGCGCGCTCGAGGACAGGTTCCCCGCGCTCAAGGCCGAGGTCGAGGAGTTGCTCACCAGCCGGGAGATCCCCCGGTACGGCACCTTCGACCCGGTCCGCGCCGCGCAGGTCTCGGAGGACTGGAAGCTCTACTACGCGTACATGTTCGGCCAGTCGAACGAGCTCGCCCGTACGGAGTGCCCCACGCTCCTGTCTTTCGCCGAGTCCACACCCACCGTGGTCAACGCCTTCATCTCCATCCTCGAGCCCGGGGTCCCCCTGCCTCCGCACAAAGACCCGTACGCGGGCGTGCTCCGGTACCACCTCGCCATCCGCGTACCCACGGACAAGCCGCCGCGTATCCGCCTGGAGGACGAGTACTACACGTGGAAGGAGGGAGAGGGCGTGGTGCTCGACGTCAACCACGAACACGAGGTGATCAACGAGAGCGCCCAGGCCCGCGTCATCGTCATCATCGACTTCCACCGCCCGCTGGGATTCTTCGCCCGCCGCCTCAACCGCTACATGCTCCGCCAGAAGCGCAAGTGGGCACCCCAGTTCGTCGAGGCCTCCCGATACGACGTCATGCACGCCGCGTGACAGGCCGGGGCTCCGCCGAGGCGGCCCGGTGAACGGGCGGGAACACTGAAGCCCCCGGTCGGTCCGTAGCATCTGCCGGTGCCGGGTGGTGGTCTCTGCGCGGTGCGGCCCGGTCAGCATTCCGCCGAGCCCGAACCCGATCAGGAACGACCCCGGCACGAACGCCCACCCGCTGTCGCGTGGGCAGCAACGCCTCGCGGCCCGCCCGCTCCGGACCGGACCCCGCGAAGAACCCGGCCGGAAAGGGGGCGCCGGCGACGAGCAGAGCGGCCGTCAGCCAGAGGTTGTTGTCGGCCGCCATGATGCCCATGACCACGAGGAGCAGCCCGTCGTCGATGTTCGGTCATCACAGCCGCGTCGCAGGCGAAGACGGCGCAGGCCGGTACGCCGTCGGAGCGGACCGGCCACGAGATCGTCCTCGCGAGCGTCGCGGCAGGTCAAGGCCGGGTGGAGCCCCCGGTCGGAATCGAACCGACGACATCCTGTTTACAAGACAGGTGCTCTGGCCAACTGAGCTACAGGGGCAAGGGCCTCAGCATAGCGGCTGAGCCGGGGACAGGCGGAAACGCCCGGGCGGCGGCCCACCTTGGCAGAACATGAAAAAAAGTTTACGGTGTCGGGGCGTGTGGCTTGCCACACCGTGTTCCTCCCACTCGGATCGTCCGGCACGTTCCTGCCGGTGGAAAGGAAGTCGATTCCCCATGGCTACCGTCACCTATGACAAGGCCTCCCGGATCTACCCCGGGTCCGACCGCCCCGCCGTCAACGAGCTCAACCTCGAGATCGGCGACGGCGAGTTCCTCGTCCTGGTCGGCCCGTCGGGTTGTGGCAAGTCCACCAGCCTGCGCATGCTCGCCGGCCTCGAGGACGTCGACCGCGGCCGGATCCTCATCGAGGGCAAGGACGTCACCAACCTGCCCCCGAAGTCGCGCGACATCGCGATGGTCTTCCAGAACTACGCCCTCTACCCGCACATGTCGGTGTACGAGAACATGGCGTTCGCCCTGAAGCTGCGCAAGACCCCGAAGTCGGAGATCGACCGCCGGGTCAAGGAGGCCGCCCAGCTGCTCCAGCTCGACGAGTACCTCTCCCGCAAGCCGAAGGCGCTCTCCGGTGGTCAGCGTCAGCGTGTCGCCATGGGCCGGGCCATCGTCCGCGAGCCGCAGGTGTTCCTCATGGACGAGCCGCTGTCGAACCTCGACGCGAAGCTGCGTGTGCAGACGCGTTCGCAGATCGCCACGCTGCAGGCGAAGCTCGGCATCACCACGGTCTACGTCACGCACGACCAGGTCGAGGCCATGACGATGGGTCACCGGGTCGCGGTCATGCTCGATGGCGTGCTGCAGCAGTGCGACACCCCGCGGGCGCTCTACGACACCCCCGGCAACGTCTTCGTCGCCGGCTTCATCGGCTCGCCGGCCATGAACCTCAAGACGGTGCCGTTGACCGAGTCGGGCGCCAACTTCGGCCCGCTGGCCGTGCCGCTGAGCCGCGAGCAGGTCGCCGCCGCGCAGTCCGGTGACGGCAAGGTCACCGTCGGCTTCCGCCCGGAGGCCACCGACCTGGTCGCCCCGACCGCGGGCGGCCTGCCCATCGTCGTCGACCTGGTCGAGGACCTGGGCTCGGACGCCAACGTGTACGGCCACGCGGCCCTCGACGGCGGCTCGGAGCGGTTCGTGGTCCGCACCGACCGGCGCGGCATGCCGACCATGGGCGAGACGGTGTTCATCAAGCCGCAGGCCGACCACGTGCACGTGTTCAACGCGGGCACGGGCGTGCGCATCTGACGGCAGCACTCGAGACGAAGGGCGGTTCCCCCCGGGGAGCCGCCCTTCGGCGTCAGCGGCTCCCCTGAGCGTCAGTCGCTCCTTCAAACAGCCACGCCTTCAGGCGGCAGCCGCCCCTCCGGGCGTGTCAGCCGGCGAAGGTCTGCAGCACGAAGTCCTCGGCGGCGACGCAGGCCAGACGCTTCTGGTCCCATGCGCAGGTCGCCGACCGTACGTCCGCCAGCGCGCCCAGCGGCACCGCGGCCTCACCCAGGTGCTGGCCGGACAGGGCCGGGTCGTCCCCAGACGTGGACAGCGGCTTGGAGAAGATCAGCACATTGCCCCCGTCCAGCCGGCCGGCCACACCGGCCTGGGCCCACATGACCGCGCCGTCGCCGTCCAGAAGCGTCGTCTGACCCGGTGAGGTGTTCTGCGCGACGAGTACGGACTCCCCGACCGGCACCAGATTCTCGGCCTCCGACACGGCGCGCGACCACACCACCCCGCCCTTGGCCACGTCGACCGCCACCACCTTGGCCGTCTTGGCGTCGTACCCGATCTTCTGCACGAAACAGATCCGGTCGTCGCCGCACGCGGTGAGGTGCTCGAGCTGGCTGTTGTCGGGAGCCGTGTAGGACACCGACGGCCCCCCGAGCTTGCCGAGGTCGTAGGTGACGATCCGCCGGGTGTCACCGGACTCGGCCACGACCAGCCGCCCGTTGTGCGCGACCACCTCGTCGTCCGGGTCGGCGACGCTCGCCCGCGGCCCGGCCACCACGTCCCCGCTGTCGGCGTCGATGACCCGGGCGGACCGGTCGGCACCGATCTGCACGAGCCGCTGGTCGTCGTCCATCGGCTGGGCGAACGGCACCCCGCCGACGGTGGCCGCCCCGGCGAAGTCGTCACCCGTGGTGGCCGTGACGACCTTGGTGGTGCTCACGCCGTACTCGGATTTCGGGCTCTTCTTCTCCCACGCGACCTTGCCCTGACCACGGACCTGGAGCCCGACCACCCGGTTCTCGGTGCGGTCGACCAGCACTGCGGTGTCCCCGGCGAAGAGCATGTCGTCATTGGCCGCGATCCGCCGCTCCCACATCTTGCGGCCGCTCCCGCGATCGAGCAGCACCATGCGCCGATCGTTCGAGTCACTGTCGGTATCGGTGACCGCAACGACGGCGTTCGGCAGCGTGAAGAAGAACGCCCAGCGTTTGGCGACTCCCCCGTCCATGCTGGTCCAGAGGACGTCACCGCTGTCGGCGTCCGCAGCGACGACGCCGAGCTGCTGGTTGTCGTCTGCGCTCGCGAAGTAGGCCCGATCGTCACGGAGTGCAGCGGCAGAGAAACCGGAAGTGACAGGCACGGCGGGCTTCACCCGCACAGGTTGGCTGAGCGGCCGATAGTCCAGCGCCGGATACCCCGGCCAGAGCAGCACGGCGGCGGTCGCGGCCACCCCCAGCACGACCACGGTCACGGCAGCGACGATCCAAAGACCTTTCCTCCGGTACGCCGGGAGCCGACGTTCCGCCGCCTGCTGCGCCGACGCGAGCCAGGGTTCGGCAGGAGCGGGCGACGCTGGAACACCCGACGCTGGAACACCCGAAGCTGGAACACCCGAAGCTGGAACGCCCGAGGTGGGCAGCCCGAACGGCGCCTGCCCGGCGGCGATCGCAGCGGCCTCCCCGGTGGCCCAGGGATCGACCGGCTCCGCGTATTGAGGTTCGGGCGTTGCGGGCCCGGGCTGTCCAGCGCCGCCAGAACCGGCGTTCGCGTTCGACGGAACAGCGTTCGTGTTCGGAAGCACATCGTTCGCGTCCGGTGGCCCGAACGCGGCGGTGAACGGTCCCGGCGCGGACGCCGCGGTGAACGATCCCGGCGGGGACGCCGCGGTCGGCGCGCCGGTGCTCTCCGTCGGCGGTCCGGCGGCCTCGGTGTGCAGGCCGACACCGGTCGCGGCCGGTGCAGCGTGCGCCACCGTGTCCACCATCGGCTCCACCGCGGCTGCCATCAGGGGTCCCGGCGGCGTGGCGTTCGGCTCGGCGGCCACCTCCCGCCCGGCCTCAGCCGCTTCCCCGAGGTCCGTCGCAAGTGCGGCGCTCCGGCTCTCCGGAACGCTGTCGCTCTCGGCGACGCTCACGACCGACACTGCTCCTGCCCCGGACGAGGCACCGCCAGGCAGCCCGGTCTCCCTCGTCCGGTGGGCAGCGGCCCCGCTCTGGCCCACCGATGCCGCCGCCAGGATGGCGCCCTCGGCCACCGGGAGCTCCGGCTGTTCCAGCACCGTCGGCGCCACCCCGAGCTCGCTGTGCAGGAGCCGCGCCACCAGCGGCACCCGTGACGAGCCGCCGACGAGGAACAGGCCCGCGAGGTCCGCCGGCGCCATCCCCGCCGCCTTCACCACCGCGCCGGCCTCGGCCACGCCGCGGCGTACCAGCGGGGCCGCCACCATCTCCAGTTCGTCGCGGGTGAGGTGCACCGCATGCTCGACGCCCGGCACGGCGACCGGCGCCTGCGTGGCCCGGGACAGCATCTCCTTGGCGCCGCGTACGTCGTCCCAGAACTGGCGGCGGGCCCGCCACTGGGCGAGGGTGACCGGTTCGCGCAGCGCCGACCAGGCGGCCGGCTCCGATGGTGCCAGCGCCATGCCGAGGTGTGCTACCAGCGCCGCGTCGATGTCGAGGCCGCCGAGGTCGTCCAGGCCACCGGAGGCCGCCACCTCGAACCGGGCGCGGCCGTCCGGCCCGGCACCCTCGTTGCGGACGACGGCGATGTCGAGCGTGCCGCCGCCGAAGTCGAAGACGGCGAGCGCGGCCCCGACGGGCACCGGCCGTCGCAGCACCTCGGTGAAGTAGCGGGCCGCCGCCACCGGCTCCGGGGCAAGCTGGGTCGAAGGCGGCCATCCTGCGAGTGCCAGTGCGTGACTGAGCACTTTCCGGCGTTCGGTGCCCCACGAGGCGGGATAGGTGACCACTGCCGGTGGCAGGGATCCGGTGGCCGTCACGGCCTCTCGCGCTACGGCTTCGAGGAGCGCCGCGAGCAGGTCGGGGACCGGTACGTCCGCTCCACCCAGCAGCACCGTCGCCGCGTCGACGTGCCGTTTGGGGTTGGGTTCGAGGCGGGCGGGGTCCGCGTAGCCGAGTCGGATCGCGTCGTGACCGACGTGCAGGCGGCCGGCGGGGTCGAGGTAGACCGCGGAGGGGAGCAGCGGCCGGCCGTCGAACAGCAGCGGCCGCACCCGCCCGTCGGGCCATCGCAGCATGGCGACGGTGTGGGACGTGCCCAGGTCAACACCGAGCATGCGCTGCCCCTCCGCCAACGGACCACTCGGCCCGTCAGGTTACATGGCAGGTACGACCGGCAGGGGCTCCGACGGGTCACCCGACCGGTCACCGACCACGGACGATCAGCGCAACCCGACGGGGCCCGCGAAGGCCACGGCCCGCCACCCGGCGGCCGCACCACGAGCATGGAACACCCGCGGCCGGGTCACCCGTACAGGCGGCGCCGGGCTACCTCGGCGAGGGTGACCGCGGCGGCGACGCTGGCGTTGAGCGACTCCACCGTGGACGCCATCGGGATGCTCACCCGCAGGTCGCACGTCTCGCCGACCAGGCGGGACAGTCCGCGGCCCTCCGAGCCGACCACCACGAGCAGCGGGCCGACCGCCGCCTCCAGCTGGTAGAGGTCCGTCTCGCCGTCCGCGTCCAGGCCGATCGCCGTGAAGCCGGCCTGCTGGGCAGCCTTGATGGCGCGGGTCAGGTTGACGACCTGGGCGACCGGGACCCGGGCTGCCGCGCCCGCGCTGGTGCGCCAGGCCGTTGCGGTGATGCCGGCCGCGCGGCGCTCCGGTACGAAGACGCCGTGGGCGCCGAAGGCGGCTACCGATCGGATGACCGCGCCCAGGTTGCGGGGGTCGGTCACTCCGTCGAGGGCTACCAGCAGCGGGGCGGTCTGCTCCATCGAGGCGGCGACGAGGTCGTCGAAGTTCTCGTACGCGAACGGCGGCACCTGCAGGCCCACGCCCTGGTGCAGCACGCCGCCGGTCATCCGGTCGAGCTCGTTGCGGCTGATCTCCAGGATCGGGATGCCGCGGTCACCGGCGGTACGCGCGATCTCCGTGACCCGGTCGTCGATGTCGATGCCCTGGGCGACGTACAGGGCGGTGGCCGGAACCCGGGCGCGCAGTGCCTCGACCACCGGGTTGCGGCCGAGCAGCAGCTCCGGCCCTTCCTTGGTGGGGTTGGAGCGCCGGCCGGGTGCGATGCGGGGGCCGCGGCTCTGCATGCGGGAGCCGCGCTGCTGGGCCGGACGGCCGGTGGCGCGGCCGCCGCCCCGGCCCCAGGTGGTGTCCTTGGTGCCGGGAACGCCGACCTTGGGAGCGCGTCCCTCGGCGGCCGCTGCGCGCCGCTCCTTCTCCTGCTTGCGGGCGGTCTTCTCGGGCAGCTTCTCGGTGCCGGAGTAGCCCTTGTGCCACGGCCGCTCGTCGGCGGGCAGAGTCTTGCCGCGCCCCTTGAGCCCGGCGCGGTTCTTGCCGCCGGAGCCCATCGAGGCGCCCTTCTTCGACGTGACGCGCTTGCTCGCGTTACGGGAGTTTCCTGGCATCAGTGCTGCTCTCCTACCGTCCATCGGGGCCCGGCCAGAGTGTCCTCCACCTGAATTCCCGCGTTCTTGAGCTGGTCGCGGACCGAGTCGGCCGCCGCCCAGTCCTTGCGTGCGCGCGCCTGGGCGCGCTGGTCGAGGGCGAGCTTGACCAGCGAGTCGACGACCGGCTTGAGGTCGCCGCCGGTGTGGCCGCCGCCCCAGGCCTCGTCGAGCGGGTCGAGCCCGAGCACGCCGAGCATGGCGCGCACCTCGGTGAGCGCTGCGCGTACCCCGGTTTCGTCGGAGGCCGCGAGCGCGGTGTTGCCCTCCCGGATCGTGTCGTGCACGACCGCGAGCGCCGCCGAGGTGTTGAGATCGTCGTTCATCGCCGCGGCGAATGCCGGCGGCACGTCCTTCGGACGGCCCGGCCCGACGATTTCCACAGCGCGCTGCACGAAGCCCTCGATGCGCTTGTACGCCGTGGCGGCCTCCCGCAGCGCGTCGTCGGAGTAGTCGATGCGCGACCGGTAGTGCGGCACGCCCAGGTAGTAGCGCAGCTCCACCGGACGGATGCCCATGGCTCGCACGGCTTCGACGTCGATGACGTTGCCCAGCGACTTGCTCATCTTGGCCTCGCCGAGGTTGAGCAGCGCGTGGTGCACCCAGTAGCGGGCGAACGGCAGGCCGGCCGCGCGTGACTGGGCGATCTCGTTCTCGTGGTGGGGGAAGGTCAGGTCGAGCCCGCCGCCGTGGATGTCGAACTCGTCGCCGAGGTAGCGGCGCGCCATCGCCGAGCACTCGATGTGCCAGCCCGGGCGTCCGCGGCCCCACGGTGAGGGCCAGGAGGCGTCGGCGGGCTCGTCGGCCTTGACGCCCTTCCAGACCGCGAAGTCCTCGGGGTGGCGTTTGCCCCGCTCCGGCGCCTCGCCGGCCGAGAGCATGTCCTCCGGCTTCTGCCCGGAGAGCGCGCCGTACTCGGGGTAGCTGGGCACGTCGAAGTAGACGTCGCCGTTGGCCTCGGACGACTCGTACGCGTGCCCGCCGGCGATCAGCGTCTCGATCAGCTCGTGCATCTCGGGGACGTGGCCGGTGGCGAGTGGCTCGTACGTCGGCGGCAGCACGTTGAGCGCGCGGTAGTCGGCGTCGAGAACGAGCTTGTTCGCGTACGCGATGGCCCAGAACGGCCGACCGGTCTCCAGTGACTTGACGAGGATCTTGTCGTCGACGTCGGTGACGTTGCGGACGAAGGTGACCTCGTAGCCGGAGTGGATCAGCCAGCGCCGCAGCACGTCATAGCTGACGGCGCTGCGCAGGTGGCCGATGTGGGGCACCGACTGCACGGTGAGACCACAGAGGTAGATACCGGCCTGACCGGGCGTCATCGGGACGAAGTCCCGGACGGATCGGGTCGCGGTGTCGTGCAGCCTCAGGGTCACCGTACAAGGGTACCGACCTCCGAAAGCAGATCACCGCCCCGTCCGAGTGCCCGGACGAGGCGGTGATCCACCAGGGCTGTCAGCGGCCGCCGACCGCCTTGTACGCGTCGACGATGCCGTGACCGTAGAAGCCGTTGAAGGCCTTCGGCCCGGAGCAGTACGCGTCGAACTCCGCGGCGTAGCCCTCGTTGGCGTAGCTGCGCAGGCGCGGCTCGGGGCACGCGGTCTTCTCGGCCGTGCGGTAGAGCTGGGCCTCGACCAGGTTCGGGTTCATGGTCAGGCCGCCCCGCCACCAGTCGCGGTGGCCGTACCGGCTGACGATCAGCGCGGCGACGCCCGCCGCGTGCGGCGACGCCATCGAGGTGCCGGCGAGGTAGGTGTAGTAGCCGCACTTGCCGCTCGGCGTGCAGTCCTTGAAGACGTTCGGGCTGGTCACGTTGCCGGCGGCGTCGACCTTCCCTTCCTCCTGCAGAACCTTCAACGGGTACGTGGACAGAATGTTGTTCGCCGCGTTGTTGTACTGCGGGGTGCCGAAGAAGTCACGCGTGAAGCCACCCGGGGCGGCGACACCGATCTGCTCCGTGCCGTAGTTGGAGTAGTGCGACTTCGACTTCGACGGGCCGATCGCCGAGACGCCGATGACGTGCGGGCCCTCGGCGGGCAGCGTGAAGCAGGTCTTGTTGTCGATCGGCCGCTCGTACGGGTCGGAACCGTAGTCGGGGCTGGTCGTGTCCTGCTGCGGGTCGTTCAAGTCGTCGTGCTGGTTGCCGAGAGCACCGACCAGCGTGACGCCGCGGCTGTGCGCGTAGGAGAGCGCCCGCTTGATGCCGGTGATGATCGCCTGCTGCTCGGCCTGGGCTTCCGGCGCGTCGGCCGGGTTGGCCTTGCAGTTGTAGAGCCACGGGTCGACGTAGAACGACATGTTCACCACGTCGAGGCCGGCGTCGCCCGCGTACGTGAGCGCGTTGACGACCGGATCGAGGAAGAAGTAGCCGGAGTCCTGGCCGCCCTTGAGCTCGACGAGGGTGACGTTCGGCGCGACGCCGGAGAGGCCGGAGCCGTTGGCCGCGGCGGCGATCGTGCCGGCCACGTGGGTGCCGTGCCCGCCGTCGTCCGTGCCGACCGGGTCGACGCAGCCCTCGACCTCGCAGGCGCCGTCGATGTCGACCAGGTCCGGCGCGAAGTTGCGGGACAGCCGGGTGCTGAAGGTGGCCGCGAGGTCCGGGTTGGACGCGTCGAGTCCGGTGTCGAGCACGCCGACGGTGACGCCGCGGTCGCCCTTCTCGATGGTGCGGGCCTTGTCGGCCTTGACCATCTTCAGGCCCCACAGCTTGTCGTCGAGCGGGTCGAGGGTCGTGGCGCCGTGCGGGCCTCTGCCGCGCAGCGCCTCGGTGACCGGCTTCTCGATCGCCGGCGAGACCTTGGGGGCGTGCCCGATCGCCTTGTTGGCCGAGGCGCCGATCAGGGCGTCGGACCGCGCGGCACGGGCCTTGAAGTCGGTGGCGGCCGAGGTGACCTTGAACGTTCCCACGGCGGTGTTGCTGGAAAGCACCGTGCCGCCGGCCGCGGTGATCGCGGCGATGGCGTCAGCAGCGGAGACGCCGTCGTCGGCGACGACGGTGTATTCGATGGCGGTGGCGGCACTCGCCGGCGCGGTGGGCAGGCCGACGAGGAGGGCGGCGAGGCTCGTCGCGGTGGCGACGGCCCCGGCCGTCAGACGTCTTCTCATGCCTGCATTCCATCGAAGTGAACGATCATTCACAAGAGTTGATCGTCTTCTTTGGCCGGTGATCGTTCAGGGCCTGGTCATCCGAAGGACGTCGAGCGCCGAGTCGAGCTGTTCCTCGGTCAGCGTGCCGTTGGCGACATGCCCACGTTCGATGACAACCGCCCGGATGGTCTTGTCTTCCTTGAGCGCCTGCTTCGCGATCGCGGCCGCCTCGTCGTACCCGAGGTAGCGGTTGAGCGGCGTGACGATCGACGGCGAGCCCTCGGCGTAGGCCCGCGTGACGGCCTCGTCGGCCTCCAGCCCCTCGACGCAGCGGTCGGCGAGCATCCGGGCGGCCGCGGCCAGCAGCTTGATCGACTCGAGCAGGTTGCGCGCCATCACCGGCAGCATGACGTTGAGCTCGAAGTCCCCCTGGGTGCCGGCGAACGCGACGGCGGCGTCGTTGCCGATGACCTGGGCGACCACCTGCCGCACCGACTCGGGCACGACCGGGTTCACCTTGCCGGGCATGATCGACGAGCCGGGCTGCAGGTCGGGCAGGCGCAGCTCGCGCAGGCCTGCCCGCGGGCCCGAGCCCATCCACCGGATGTCGTTGACGATCTTGTAGAGGCTGACCGCCACGACCCGCAGCTGCCCGGAGGCCTCGACCAGGCCGTCGCGCGCACCCTGCGCCTCGAAGTGGTTGCGGGCCTCGGTCAGCGGCAGTCCGGTGGTCTCACGCAGCTGCTCGATCACCGCCGCGGCGAACCCGGGCGGCGTGTTCACCCCGGTGCCGACGGCGGTGCCGCCCAGCGGCAGCTCGGCCAGGCGAGGCAGGCCGGCCCGTACCCGTTCGATGCCGTTGCGCACCTGCGCCGCGTACCCGGAGAATTCCTGACCCAGGGTGACCGGCGTCGCGTCCATGAGATGCGTGCGGCCGGATTTGACGACCTCGGCCCAGGCCGAGGCCTTGGCCTCGAGCGCCGCCGCGAGGTGTTCCAGGGCCGGGACGAGATCATGCGTGACCGCCTCGGTGGCGGCCAGGTGGATCGAGGACGGGAAGACGTCGTTGCTCGACTGCGAGGCGTTGACGTGGTCGTTCGGATGCACCGGCCGGCCCAGCTCCCGCGAGGCGAGCGTGGCGATCACCTCGTTGGTGTTCATGTTCGACGACGTGCCGGACCCGGTCTGGAAGACGTCGATGGGGAACTGGTCGTCGTAGCCGCCGTCCGCCACGTGCGCCGCGGCGGTCGCGATGGCCTTGGCGAGATCGTCGTCGAGCACCCCCAGAGCGGCGTTGACCTGGGCGGCCGCCCCCTTGATCCGGGCCAGCGCCCGGATGTGTGAGGGCTCGAGCCCTCGCCCGGAGATCGGGAAGTTCTCCACCGCGCGCTGCGTCTGCGCCCGCCACAGGGCATCGGCCGGCACCCGGACCTCGCCCATGGTGTCGCGCTCGACCCGGAATCCGCTCTCGTCAGTCGTCGTCACGCTTCCATCCTGCCCCCGCCGCCGACGGTACGCAGTTGATCCGCGCCACTGTTCAGAGGCCGAGCTCCGCCAGCCGCCGGGCCACCTCGTCCTTCTCGGGTACGCCCATCCGCGTGAAGATCTCGAGCGCCTGCGTCCAGTAGCGGCGGGCTGTACGCGAGTCGTCGGCGACCAGGCAGGCAGCGAGCCCGTTCAACGCTCTGCCCTCCTCGAGCGAGTACCTCGAACGACGGGCCGCATCCAGCGCCTGCCGATGCAGCTCGACGGCGCCGGCGACGTCGTCGATCGCCCGCAGCGCCCGGGCGAGATCATTGGAGTACTGCGCGACCCGGGGCATCCGGCCGTGCTCGCGGCCCATGCGCAGAGCAGCCAGATGACGCTCCACGGCCAGCGTGGGCCGTCCCTGGGCCAGCGCAACCGCGCCGAGCAG
Source organism: Actinoplanes sp. NPDC049548 (assembly GCF_040676695.1). Taxonomy (NCBI): domain Bacteria; kingdom Bacillati; phylum Actinomycetota; class Actinomycetes; order Micromonosporales; family Micromonosporaceae; genus Actinoplanes; species Actinoplanes sp. NPDC049548. The sequence continues at coordinate 212,326 of NZ_JBFAPM010000001.1, read as the reverse complement.
GTTGATCGACTCGCTTTCGTCCGTACGGATGCCGTGCCGCCGGGCGACCACCAGCGCGGCCTCTGCCAGCCGCTCGGCCTGCACGAGATGCCCGAGACGCAGCCGGGTCTGACCAACAGACAGCAACGCAAGGGCGAGGCGATAGCCGGCCTTCGTCTCGACGATTCGCTGCAGAGCGATCCGGCCGTGCCACAGTGCTTCGGTGTGACGTCCGACCATCATCAACGTGTTGCCCAGACCCACCCGCGCCAGGACGGACGGGGAATGGCCTTCGATGCCGGCCAGCAGCCGGTAGGCGCGATCGGCTTCCGCCAGCGCCTCGTCCACCCGGCCGAGGTCGGCGAGCACGCTGCACCGGTTCATTCGGGCCAGGCCTTCACCGGCCATGTTCCCGGTGTGGACGTGGTACTCGAGCGTCACGTCGACCCGCGCCAGGGCCTCCTCCACGCGCCCGGACCGCCAATAGCCCGAGGCCAGATAGTTGTCCATGACCGCGATGCCGTGCCGGTCGTCCGCTGCCTCGGCGACCGCGAGTCCCGCCGTACACGTCTCGATAACGTCGGCCAGGTAGCCGTGATGGAACAGGAAGCGCCAGTTGGCTCGTGCGATCCGCCAGGCGTGACCGGGCAGGCCGATGCCCTCGGCGAGCCGGATCAGCGGCACCAGGCCGCCGCGGTGCTCCTCCTGCCACCCGGCGTCCGCCAGCGCATGCGCAACGAGCTCCGGACGATCCGGCGCCTCCGTCGGCAGGTCCCATTCGGCCTGACCGCCCTCCCGCTCGCGGGCCAGCCGGGCACCGACGTGCAGGTGAAAGTTCACCAGACCGGCCAGGGCAGCGCGGCGCTCCGCCGCAGGCAGCGTCTCGGCGAGGGTGGCGGCGTACTGACTGACCAGGTCGTGCAGGCGGTACCGCTCATGCTCGGGTTCCTCCACGAGATGGACGTCGACAAGGGCGTCGAGAACACCCTGTGCGTCGTCGAGCGGCAAGTCCGCCAACGCCGCGACGGCCACGGCCCGGAACCGTCCCGGCGGGTGCAGGCCGAGCAGGCGGAAGACCCGTTGCTGCCGGGAGGGCAGCTGGCTGTACGACAGCCCGATGGCACCGGCGACGGAGCGGTCCTCGGCGGCGAGCTCTGGCAGTGCCGACTCGCCCAGCCGCTCGACGAGGTCGGCGACGCGCCAATGCGGGCGGTGCGCCAGCCTTCCGCCGGCCAGCCGGATCCCCAGGGGCAACAGGCCGCACCGGCGCACCACCTCGCGGGAGGCCTCCGCCTCCGCCTCGACCCGCGCCCCTACGATCCTGGCCAGCAGGGCCACGGCCTCGGCTTCGTCCAGGACCGTCAGAGACTCCGGATGCACGCCGTCCAGGCCGGTCAGCCGACGCCGGCTGGTGACCACACAGAGGTTGCCCGGTGCAGCCGGCAGCATCGGGGCGATCTGGCTGCTCGAGGCGGCATTGTCCAGCACGACCAAGGCTTGCCGTCGGGCCAGCTCCGTGCGCCACAGCACGGCCCGGCCCTCCAGGTCCGACGGGATCCGTTCCGGCGCCACGCCCAACTGCCGCAACAACGCCAGCAGTGCCGCCTCGGGCTCGAGCGGCTGCCGCTCGCTGTGCCCCTGGAGATCGAGGAAGAGCTGGGCATCGGGGTACGAGTCAGCGAGCAGGCCGGCCACCCGCAGCGCCAATGTGGTCTTACCGCTGCCCGCCATCCCGTCGATCGCCAGGACAGTCGCGTCCGCCGAGGCGCGCAGCAACTTGTCCACCGTCGCCTCACGCCCGGTGAAGTCTCCGACCGTCCGCGGCAGGCTGTGCACGGGCAACGCAGTGGCTCGCGCACCGGGTGCTTGCGGAACGTCTCCACTCAGGATCCGGCGGTGCAGGTCCTGCAGCGCCGCGCCCGGCTCGATGCCCAGCTCGTCGTGCAGGAGGTCGCGGGCGCGGCGATACTCGGCCAGGGCATCGGCCTGCCGCCCGGTGCGGTACAGGGCCAGCATGAGCTGCACCCTCAGCCTCTCCCGCAGCGGGTATCGCTCCACCAGCCCGGTCAGCTCGGCGACGAGGTCCCGCTCCCGCCCGGCCGCGAGCTCGAGGTCGATGCAGTCCTCGATCGCGGCAGCGCGCTCCTCGTCCAGGACGGCGGCGCGGCGGCGGACGGCCTCGGAACCGACCCCGGAGAGTGCCGCCCCGTGCCAGAGGTTCAGCGCCTCGCGGAAAAGCTCGACCGCGTCGCCCGGCGCGGTATCGGCGACCGCTCGGGCCCGCCGGGTCAGGTCGGCGAACACGGCGACGTCGACGTCGTCGCCGGCAGTCGAGATGCGGTAACCCGCCGGATCGGTGACGAGCTTCCCGGCAGGCAGCAGCCGACGCAGGCGGGAGACGCAGGTCTGAATCTGGCCTCGGGCGGTCGCCGGCGGACCGTCTCCCCAGACCGCCTGAATCAGCTGTCCGGAAGTGACGACCCGGCCCGCATGCAAGATCAGCATGGCGAGCACGATGCGATCCCGCTCTGCGGTGACCGGGACCTCCCGGCCCGCCGCGGTCACCTCGAGCGGCCCCAGAATGCGGATCCGCAGCGATCTACCGGACTCAGTCGTCTCGGCCATCGACCGCCGCCAACTGTCGGGCCACCTCGTCCTTCTCGGGTACGCCCATCCGCGTGAAGATATCGAGCGCCTGCGTCCAGTAGCGGCGGGCGGTTGCCGGGTCGTCGGCGGCCAGGCAGGTGGCGAGACCGCTCAACGCCTTGCCCTCTTCGTGCAGGTACTTCGAGCGGCGGGCGATGTCCAGCGCCTGACGGTGCAGCTCGATCGCACCGGTGACGTCGCCGACCACCCGGAGCGCCCGGGCGAGATCGTTGGAGTACTGCGCCACCCGGGGGAGGCGGCCGTGCTCCCGACCCACCTGCAGAGCGGCGAGGTGATGCTCGACGGCCACCGCGGGCCGGTCCTGGGCCAGCGCCACTGCGCCGAGGAGGTTGAACGACTCGCTCTCGTCGGTGCGGATCCCGAGCCGGCGCGCGGCGGCCAGCGCCGTCCGTGCCAGCCGCTCGGCCTGGGGGAGGTGACCGAGGTTCAGCCGGGCCTGCCCCACCGCCAGCAGGGCGCCGGAAAGCTTGTGGCCTCTCGTCTCGACGATCCGCTGCAGGGCGATCCGGCTGTGCCGCAGCGCCTCGGCGTACCGGCCGAGCGCGAGCAGGTTGAGGGCGATGTCGATGCGCATCCCCACCGGCGCGCTCAGATGGCCGATACCGGACATCAGTCGATGAGCCCGCTTGATGTCGACGGACGCTTCGGCGAGCCGGCCGAGATAGTGCAGCACCCCGGAGCGGTTTCCGAGGGCCCGGCCCTCGCCGGCCACACTGCCGGTCCGGACCTGGTGGTCGAGCATCGCGTTCACCGAGGTCAAGGCCTCCTCCACGCGCCCGGACTGGAGGTAGCCCGACGCGAGATAGTTGTGCATGACGGCCACGCCTCGGCGGTCACCCGATGCCTCGGCGATCTCGAGTCCGACCGCGCACGTGCTGATCACGTCGGCGAAGTAGCCGTGCAGGTAGAGGAACCGCCAGTTGACGCGCGCCAGCTGCCAGGCACGCCGAGGCTGTTCGATGGCGGCGGCCAGCCGGATCAGCGGCATCAGGCTCCCCCGGTTCTCCTCCTGCCAACCGGAGTCCGCCGCCGCGTGGGCGACGAGCTCGGGACGGGCCGGCGACTCCGTCGGGAAGTCCTCGTGCGCCAGGCCGCCTTCCCACTGATGAGCCAGTCGCGTACCCACGTACAGATGAAGATCCACCAGCCCGGCCAGGGCCGCATGACGTTCGGAGACCGGCAGCGCCTCGGCGAGGGTGGCGGCGTACTGGCGCACCAGATCGTGCAGGCGGTACCGCTCCGGCTCAGGTTCCTCGAGCAGGTGCACGTCGACCAGGTCGTCCAACAGATCCCGAGCATCCTCGAGCGCCAGACCCGTCAACGCAGCCACCGCCGGCGCACCGAAACGCCCCGCCGGATGCAACCCGAGCAACCGAAACACACTCTGCGCCCGAACCGACAACTGACCGTACGACAGAGCAAACGCACTGGCCACCGTACGATCCTCCGCAGCCAGCTCAGGCAACGCCGACTCCCCCAGCCGCCGCACCAGATCAGCCACCCCCCAACGCGGCCGATGCGCAAGCCGCGCCCCCGCCAACCGGATCGCCAACGGCAACCGCCCACAACGGCGCACCACCTCGCGGGCGGCCTCGGGCTCCGCCACGACCTTCGCGCCCGCGATCTTCTCCAGCAGGGCCAGCGCCTCGGCCTCGTTGAGCACCGGCAAGGACTCGGAGTGCACCCCGTCCAGACCGGTCAGCCTGCGCCGGCTCGTGACAAGGCACAGGTTGCCCGTCGATGCGGGCAGCAACGCGGCGACCTGACTGCTCGACGCGGCATTGTCGAGGATGACCAGTGCTCGCCGGCGGGCCAGTTCGGTACGCCACAACCCGGTCCGGCCCTCCAGATCCGCCGGTATTCGTTCCGGTTCCACCCCGAGCTGCCGCAGCAAGGTGAGCAGCGCGACGCCCGGATCGAGCGGCTGTTGCTCACTGTGTCCCTGCATGTCGAGGAAGAGCTGAGCGTCCGGGTAGGCATCGGCGAGCAGGCCCGCCACCCGCAGCGCCAATGTGGTCTTACCGCTGCCCGCCATGCCGTCGATGGCCAGCACCGTTGCATCGGCCGCGGCCAGCAGCAGCTTGCCGACCGTTCCCTCACGGCCGGTGAAGTCGCCGACGGTTCGAGGAAGGGTACGCACCGTCGACGTGCCCGTCCGCGCGGAGGGCGCCGGCGCGACGTCGCCGGTCAGGATCCGGCGGTGCAGGTCCTGCATGGGGGCGCCGGGTTCGATGCCCAGCTCCTCGTCGAGCAGGTCCCTGGCCCGGCGGTACTCGGCCAGCGCGTCGGACTGTCGCCCGGTGCGGTACAAGGCCAGCATGAGCTGCGCCCGCAGCCTCTCCCGTAGCGGATAGCGCTCGACCAAGCCGGTGAGCTCGGCGACGAGATCCCGGCCCCGGCCGGCGGCCAGCTCCAGGTCGATCCAGTCCTCCATCGCGACGGCGTATTCCTCGTCGAGGACGGCAGCGCGGCGGCGGACGACCGCGGACTCCACGCCGGACAGGGCGGGCCCGCGCCACAGGTCGAGGGCCTCGCGCAAACGCTTGCCGGCAGCCTCCGGTGCGGTACCGGCCAGCGCCCGGGCCTCACCGACGAGGCGGGCGAAGACAGCCGCGTCGAGATCCTGGTCGGACACCGACATCCGGTAACCGGCGGGATCGGTGATCAATGTCGACGTGGCGGACGGCAGCAGCCGCCGCAGCCGCGAGACGCAGGTCTGCACCTGGCCCCGGGCGGTCACCGGCGCATCGTCTCCCCAGACCGCGTCGACCAGGTCCGCCGGGGTGACGGTCCGCCCCGCGTGCAGAAGCAGCATCGCCAGTACCACGCGGTCCCGGCCCGCGGTGATCGTGATCTCGCCGGCCGGCCCGGTCACCGCGAGCGGTCCGAGAATGCCGTACGGCACCGGGCCCTCACGTCGTCCGGCCGGCGGCCGACGCTCGACGACATCGGGGGCGAGCAGCTCGACAGGCTGGTCCATCAGCGGTCGAGTCCCCTCAGCATCCGCTCGACCTCGAAGCGGTCCGGCACGCCCATCGCGGTGAACATCTCGAGTGCCTGTCGCCAGTGCCGCCGGGCGGCATCCGGGTCCGTGTCCGCCAGGCAGACGGCCAGGCCGCTCAAGGCCCGTCCCTCCTGCAGCCGGTGGCTCGCCCGGCGGGCGGCCTGCAGCGCCTGCCGGTGCATCTCGATCGCTCCGGGTACGTCGTCCACCGCGCGCAGGGCGCGAGCGAGATCGTTGGAATACCGTGCCACATGCGACATCCGTCCCTGGTCACGGCCCAGCTCCAGGGCGGCCAGATGCAGCTCCACCGCCTCGGCGGGCCGGCCCTTCTCGAACGTCACCCCGCCGAGCACGTTGAGCGCCTCGCTCTCGTCCGTCGCGATTCCCTGCCGCCTGGCAGCGAGCACCGCCGCCTGCGCGAGCCGCTCGGCGTGATCGAGGTCGCCCAGCCCGCGGCGAGCCTCGCTGACCACCAGCAGGGCACTGGGCAGGAAGTAGTCGGCCTTGGCCTCGGCCACACCCTGCAGAGCGATGCGACCGTGCCACAGACCCTCGCGATAGCGGCCCATGAACACCTTGCCGTTGGCCATGTCCATGCGGCGCGAGACGGTCGCGATGCGACGGCCGAGTCGTTCCATACCCCGGTGCGACAGACGGCTCTGCTCCAGGCCTTCGGACATTCTCCCCATGTGCATGAGTACGGCGCCGAGGTTGCCCCGCGCGCGGGCCTCCCCCGCGCGGCTCCCGACCCGGATCTGGTAGTCGAGCATGGCCCTGACCCGCGGAAGCGCCTCCTCCACACGCCCCAGCCGGTAGTACCCCGACGCGAGGTAGTTGTTCATGACGGCTACACCGTGCTCGTCCCCCGCGCCCAGCGCTGCCTCGTATCCGGCTTGGCACGTCGCGAGCACATCGGCGAAGTAACCGCGTTGGAAGAGGAACCGCCAGTTGACCCGCGCGAGGCGCCAGGCCCGGCCCGGTTGCCCGATGGCGGCGGCGGTCCGGACGAGCGGTACCAGAACGGTGCGGTGGTGTTCGAGCCAGTCGGCATCGCCGGCCGCGACCTCCACCAGCTCCGGTCGCGCCGGTGGCTCGTCCGGGAAGTCCTCCACCGCGATGTCGCTCTCCCGGTCCCGAGCCAGCCGCGTGCCGACGTGGAGGTGGAAGTCCACCAGGGCCGCCAAGGCGGACCGACGCTCCTCCGGAGGTAGCGCCTCGGCAAGAATGGCCGCGTACTGGCGCACCAGATCGTGCAGGCGGTACCGCTCCGGCTCGGGATCCTCGAGCAGGTGCACGTCGACCAGGTCGTCCAACAGATCCCGAGCATCCTCGAGCGCCAGACCCGTCAACGCAGCCACCGCCGGCGCACCGAAACGCCCCGCCGGATGCAACCCGAGCAACCGAAACACACTCTGCGCCCGAACCGACAACTGACCGTACGACAGAGCAAACGCACTGGCCACCGTACGATCCTCCGCAGCCAGCTCAGGCAACGCCGACTCCCCCAGCCGCCGCACCAGATCAGCCACCCCCCAACGCGGCCGATGCGCAAGCCGCGCCCCCGCCAACCGGATCGCCAACGGCAACCGCCCACAACGGCGCACCACCTCCACCGCCGCCTCCGGCTCGGCGTCCACCCGCGGCCCCGCGATCCTGCGGAGCAGGGCGACACCCTCCGCCTCGTCCAGCATCGGCAGCGACTCCGGATGGATCCCGTCCAGCCCCATCAGCCGGCGACGGCTCGTCACGATGCCCAGGCTCGCCGCCGACGCGGGTAGAAGGCGGGCGACCTGGGCGCTGGAAGCCGCATTGTCGAGGATCACGAGGACCCGGCGGCCGGAAAGCTCGGTGCGCCACAGCCCGGCCCGCCCGTCCAGGTCGGTGGGGATCCGCTCCGGCTGCACCCCCAGCTGCCGCAGCAGCGCCAGCAACGCAGCATTGGTGTCCAGCGGTTCGTGCTCGCTGTGCCCGTGCAGGTCGATGAACAACTGGGCATCCGGGTACGCCGCACCGAGGATCTCCGCCACCCGCAGCGCAAGCGTCGTCTTGCCGCTACCTGCCATACCGTCGATCGCCAGGACCGTCGCGTCTTCAGCCGCCCGGACCAGCTTGCCGATCATCTCGTCGCGGCCGATGAAGTCGCCGACCGTACGGGGCAGGTTACGGACGGGCCGGACGACGCCCCGGGCGGCGGGCGCCTGCGAGATCTCTCCGCTCAGGATCTGGCGGTGCAGGTCCTGCAGTGCCGCGCCGGGCTCGATGCCCAGCTCCTCGTCGAGCCGATCACGGGCCCGGCGATACTCGGCCAGAGCATCGGACTGCCGCCCGGTGCGGTACAGGGCGAGCATCAGCTGCACCCGTAGCCGCTCCCGCAACGGATAGCGTTCCACCAGCCCGGTCAGCTCCGACACGAGGTCACGTTCCCGGCCCGCGTCCAGCTCGAGATCGATGCAGTCCTCGACCGTCGCCGCGTACTCCTCGTCGAGGACCGCGGCGCGGCGACGGACGGCCGGGGAGCTCAGGCCCGACAGGGCGGGTCCGCGCCACAAACTGAGCGCCTCGCGGAACAGCTTGCTCGCCTCCACCGGCGCGGTGTCCGACAGCGCCCGGGCCTCTCCGGCGAGCCGGGCGAATACGGCGGCGTCCACGTCGTCGTCGGCGATGGAGACCCCGTACCCGGCGGGATCGGTGAACAGCGTCCCGGGCTCGAGCAGCCGCCGCAGGCGCGACACACACGTCTGCACCTGTGCTCGGGCGGTAGCCGGCGGGTCTTCCTCCCACACCGCGTCGACCAGCTCCGCGGGAGTGACTATCCGGCCGGCATGCAGGAGCAACATGGCGAGCACGACGCGGTCCCGCCCCGCGGTGAGGGGGATCTCGTTCCCGTCCTGGACCACCGCAAGCGGGCCGAGGATGCCGAAACGCACTGCACCTCCCCTGACCTGCCTAGGGTTCGATCGGTCACCGACGATAGCCCGATAGCGGCACGACAGCCGGACGAGAGCGGGTACGTCCATGCTGTGGTACTGGCCGTTCCGTCTCTTCACCCCCCGACGAGGCGGAGCGGCCGCAACGGGGGCGTGCAGCTCGGTCACGACGAGGTGAACGAGCTGTTCGCATATTCACGGGGGGTGTGCGTCGGTTGGACGACGCCCGAGGTCGGAAGTATCGTCCCGAGGGTTTGGACGTCCCCGACGAACAGGATCTTTGTCATGCGACGCACCCTCCTCGCCGCGGCCCTCGGCGGTCTCCTCCTCACGGGAGCGGGGTGCAGTGGCGGCGGTGACACGGGCGACGACGCGGCGCCCCAGCTCGTCGTGCCATCCTCGGCGCCGGCCGGCTCGCCCTCGCCGGACTACTCGGCGAACACCAAGAGGGTCTGCGACAAGCTGGACAAGATCTTCGACGCGGAGCTCGAGAACTTCGGTACGGAGATCGGCAAGATGATCGCCTACAAGGAGGCCAAGCAGGCCGACAACGCCACCAAGGCGGAGAAGGCGGCGAGCAAGCAGTTGCGCGACGTCGGCGCGCAGGTCCGCAAGGAGACGGCCGCCGCCCAGGACCCGAGGCTCAAGGAGGCGGGAGCCGCGTCGGCCGCGAAGTTCTCGAAGAGTGCCGCGGACGGCAAGTTCTTCGACCGGATCAAGTCCACCAAGGACCTCGACAAGATCCTGCAGACCGAGATGACCAACTGGCTCACCCCGGTCGCCGGCTACTGCGCCTGACGAGCCTCCGCCGCCGCCGCGGTCAGCGGGCCCCGCCCGTGGCGGCGAGGCCCGGCCGGACTCGTCAGAGTGCCGCTTCGGCGGCGGCGAGGAAGGCGTCGTTCTCTTCCGGCGTACCGATGGTGACCCGGACCCCGTCGCCCTGGAAGGGGCGGACGATGACGCCGCGGCTCTCGCAGGCCGCGCCGAATGCCGCGGCCTTCTCGCCCAGCGGGAGCCAGACGAAGTTGGACTGGCTCGACGGCACGTCCGGGAGCAGCTTGCGCAGCGCCTCGGTGACCCGTTCGCGTTCGGCGACGACGATGGCACAGCGACGCTTGACCTCGTCCTCGGCGTCGAGGGCGGCGAGCGCCGCAGCCTGGGCGACGAGGCTGGTCGAGAAGGGAGTGAGGACCTTGCGGATCGCGCCCGCGACGTCCGGCTGCGCCACCAGGAAGCCCACCCTCAGGCCGGCGAGACCCCACGCTTTGCTCATGGTGCGCAGGACCACGACGTTCGGGCGATCACCGTACGTGGCCAGTCCGTCCGGAACCTCGTCGTCGGTGACGAACTCGCGGTAGGCCTCGTCCAGCACCACCAGAACGCTGTCCGGAACGGTGTCCAGGAAGCGGTCGAGCTCCGCGCGGCGCACGCTCGTGCCGGTCGGGTTGTTCGGGTTGCAGACAATCACCAGGCGGGTGCGATCGGTGATCGCGGCCGCCATGGCCGGCAGGTCGTGGTCGTGCGCCGGGGTGTTCGGAACACGAACGCTGGTCGCGCCGACGCCGGCCGAGATGATCGGGTACGCCTCGAAGGAGCGCCACGCGTACACGATCTCGTCGCCGGGAAGGCAGGTGGCCTTCGCCAGGTGCTCGGCCAGCGCCACCGAGCCGCAGCCCGTGACGATGCGGTCGGGGCTGACGCCGTACCGTTCGGCAAGCTTGTCCCGCAGCTGCACCACGCCCATGTCCGGGTACCGGTGCGACTCGGTGACGGCCGCCGCGACCGCCTCGGGCACGCCCGGCAGCGGGCCGAACGGCACCTCGTTGCTGGCCAGCTTGATCGCCTCGGCGATCCCCAGCTCGCGCGCCAGGTCGGCGACGTTGCGGCCGGGCACGTACGAGGGCAGCGCCTCCAGGTCGGCACGGGTCAGCCTGGTCATCAGTTTCCTCCGGTGTGATCGTCGGCGTTCCCCGGCGCGGCCGGGACGGGGTGCTGGGGGCGGCCGGGCGGCGCCGCGACGACGACGGTTCCGGCGGACTTGTCGTGCAACGCCTGGTGCAGCCGCTGGTCGAAGAGCACCGAGCCGGAGTCGATGAGCTGCGCCAGGAACCCGATGCCGTAGCAGCTCCACAGCGGCGTCCACATGCCGAGCCGCGCCCAGCGCCGGAACGCCCGCCCGAAACCGAGCGGCGCGGTGTCCTCCAGCTTGACGACCTTCACCTGCAGCAGCCGCTTGCCCAGGGTCTGCCCGCTGTTGGCGACGGCCGGCACCTCGTACGCGAACCAGAGCGCCGTCGCCACGAACAGCATCGTCAGCATGATGTAGCTGGACCGCACGGAAGCCGGCTGAGGCGTGGTGAACGGCTCGGTCATCGCGGCGCGGAACAGCGGCTCGACCTCGAGCCACCACTGGTACGCCAGCCAGCCGTTCACCACCACGTTGAGCAGCACGACCGCGACGATGTCGACGAGGCGCGCGACCAGCCGGCGACCCAGGCCGGCCAGAGCCATGCCGTGCGGCCGGGCCTGCACCGGGTAGGGGAACATCACACCCGGCGGCGGGGTCCAGCCGGGGGGCGGCTGCCAGCCCGGCGGCGGTACGGGATAGCCCGGCGGCAACTGCCATCCGGAAGGCTGGCCGGCCACCGGCACGCCGCCCGGCGCCGGCGTGGACGGCTGACCGGACGACGGCACGGGCTGACCCGCGGCCGGCTGACCCGCGGCCGGCTGACCCGCGGCCGGCTGACCCGCGGCCGGCTGACCAGGCGCAGGGGCGGGCTGACCGGGCAGAGGGGCCGGCTGACCCGCGGCCGGCTGACCGGGCGGAGGGGCCGGCTGGCCGGGCGGCATCGAGTGGCCCGGCGGCGGCTGCCAGCCCGCCGGCGGCGGCGCGGGATAGCCGGGCGGCGGCTGCCAGCCGGGCGCCGGCTGCCACCCTGGCGGCGGCGTCCAACCGGGCGGCGGCACGGGATATCCCGGCGGATAGCCGAGCGGCAGTCCCGAGCTCCCGGGCGGGGGCGCGACCGGCCCCGGCGTGACCTGCTGCGTCTCCTCGGCGGGCGGCGGCCCGGCCGGCGGTTCCTGGTCCGCCGGTATCGCCTTGCCCAGCCAGCCCTCGCCGTCCCACCAGCGCTGGGTCGACGGGTCGGCCGGGTCCTTGTACCAACCGGGGGGCAGCGAGCTCATGGCGCAACCTTTACCACGACGGTCTTGGCGACCTTGTCGTGCAGTGTCTGCTGGTAGGGCTTGTCCCACAGCTGCCAGAGGCCGTCCAGGTAGCTGAAGAACGGAACGAGCACCCCACCGACGAACTCGATGAGGTAGCGCTTGGCCGCCATCCCGCGGGTCAGCGTCGCACCCGGCTCGATCGGGACGACCCGCACCTTGATCAGCTTCTTGCCGAGGGTCTGGCCGGTGCGGAACATCATCTCGACGTAATAGATGTAGTAGGCGATCAGCAGGAACACGACCAGGCCCAGTTCCATGAGCAGGAACGGGACGACGAAATCGCGGAACATCTGCTCCTGGACCGCTACGGGGTCGGCGTACGGGTCGGTCAGCGCGGCCATGTCGAACATCCGGAAGGTGAACCACAGCATCACGGGCACGAACACGACCATCGAGACCGCCGTGAGGATCGCGATGTCGATGAGGTACGCGAGGAAGCGGCTCCCGAAGTCGGCGAGCGGACGGCCGTCCGGGCTGAGCGGCACGGGCTGCGCCGGCCACCCGGGCGGACCGTACTGCGGGGGCGGTCCGTAGTACGGCGGATATCCCGGCGGCGGCACCTGCCCGCCCCCCGGCCAAGCCCCGCCCGCCCCGGGCCAGGGCGCACCACCAGCCCCAGCCCCCGCACCGGCCCAAGGCGCAGCACCGGCTCCGGCCCAAGGCGCAGCCCCCGCTCCGGCCCAAGGCGCAGCCCCCGCCCCAGGCTGAGCCGCGCCAGGCTGAGCCGCGCCAGGCTGAGCCGCAGCCTCCGCGCCAGGCCAAGGCGCGCCGACGGCGCCGGGCCAAGGCGCAGCACCGGGAGCGTCGCCAGGCTGCGGCGAACCGCCAGGCTGCGGCGAACCCGCGCCCGGACCGCCGGGCGGCGGCGTTGCGGCGCTCGGAGGCGATGTCGGCTCGCGGGCCGGTTCGGGCCGGCCCGCGTCCGGGGCGTCGTCGTTCGCTTCGGTCACGGGAACAGTGTTACAGGTTGCCGCGCAGCTCCTGCTCCCGCTCGATCGCTTCGAACAGCGCCTTGAAGTTTCCCTTGCCGAAACCGAGCGATCCGTGCCGTTCGATCAGCTCGAAGAACACCGTCGGGCGGTCCTGGACCGGCTTGGTGAAGATCTGCAGCAGGTAGCCGTCCTCGTCGCGGTCGACCAGGATCTTGCGCTTCTTGAGCTCGTCGATCGGCGCGCGGACCTCACCGATGCGGGCGCGCAGCTCCGGGTCGTCGTAGTACGAGTCCGGGGTGTCGAGGAACTCCACGCCGGCCGCCCGCATGGCGTCGACGCTGGCGATGATGTCGTTGGTGGCGACCGCGACGTGCTGGGCGCCCGGGCCGCCGTAGAACTCGAGGTACTCGTCGATCTGGGACTTGCGCTGGGAGATCGCCGGCTCGTTGAGCGGGAACTTGACCTTGCGGGTGCCGTCCGCGACGACCTTGCTCATCAGCGCCGAGTAGTCGGTGGCGATGTCGTCGCCGATGAACTCGGCCATGTTGGTGAAGCCCATGACGCGGCGGTAGAACTCCACCCACTCGTCCATCCGGCCGAGCTCGACGTTGCCGACCACGTGGTCGACCGCCTGGAAGAAGCGCTTGGGCTGCAGGCCGGCGGCGATGGCGGGCTGCCGGTCGACGATCGGCTCGCGGGCCACGAAGCCGGGCAGGAACGGGCCGTCGTAGCGGGAGCGGTCGACCAGCGAGTGGACCGTGTCGCCGTACGCGGCGATCGAGGCGATCCGTACGGTGCCGTGTTCGTCGGTGAGGTCGTGCGGCTCGGTGACCCCGCGGGCGCCGGCGGAGAGCGCGTGGGCGTACGCCTTGTCGACGTCGGGCACGGTCAGCGCGATGTCGGAGATGCCGTCGCCGTGCCGGGTGACGTGGTCGGCGCCCGGCGCCCCGGCGTGCACCATGCCGGTGACCACGAACCGTGCCGAGCCGCTGACCAGCACGTACTCGGCGTGGTCGCGATGGCCGTGCTCGGGGCCGCGGTAGGCGACGCAGGTCATGCCGAAGGCGGTGGAGTAGTAGTGGGCCGCCTGCTTCGCGTTGCCCACGAGGAACCGCAGGTAGTCGACGCCCTTGACGGGGAAGACGTCGTCGGTGTTCGTGGCGTGTTCCATCATCTGCGTCATGACGAGAGGTTGTCCCAGGTCAGGGCGCTGGGCAACACTGTCGTCGTACGTTGATCAGTCTGCGCATTCGGTAGGGTGAGAACCCATCATGGCTATACAAGATGTTCATCTCGACGCGCTCGACGGCCGCCTTCTCGCCATGCTCGCCGACGAGCCCCGCATCGGCGTCCTCGAGCTGTCCCGCCGGCTTGCGGTCGCCCGCGGCACGGTGCAGGCGCGCCTCGACAAGCTGATCGCCCGCGGTGCCGTCCGCGGCTTCGGCCCCGACGTCTCGCCCGCGGCCATCGGCTTCGGGGTGATGAGCTTCGTGACTCTGGAGATCTCCCAACGGTACGGGCACAGCGCCGTCACCGAGCACCTCGCGGACATCCCGGAGGTGCTGGAGGCGCACACGATCACCGGCAGCGGCGACCTGATGTGCCGGATCGTCGCCCGTTCGAACGCCGACCTGCAGCGCGTGATCGACCACATCCTGGCGTACGAGGGGATCATGCGTGCGTCGACGATCATCGCGCTCGCGGAGCAGATCCCGTACCGCACGATGCCGCTGGTCAGAGCCGCGAGCGGGACGTAAGCCATCGACACGGGCTTTTCGGGCTAACCGTCGAGCCGTGTCGATCTCGTTACCGTGTCCGGCGTGGCATCCGGCGGTCCGACTCCCAAGGGCGTTGCCCTGGTAGGGCTCGTCACGGTCATCGTGCTGGCCACCACCGGAGCGTGGAACCCGTGGCCCGGCGTCTGGTCGTGGATCACCCGCAGCGACCCCATCGCCGAGGGCGCGTCGGCCTGGCAGACCGCGATCGGCGGCTCGCCACAGAGCGTCACCATCACCGGGGGCGCGGCCATCGTCGAGTACCGGACCTCGATCGAGGCGTACGGGCTGACCGCCGGCGTCCGCCTGTGGAAGTCCGACGCCGACTGGGCCGGGGTGGCCGGCGGCGACTCCGACGCCGTGGTCGTCGTGGGGCGGCTGCTGACCAAGGGCTACGAGGTGCTCGACCCCGCCACCGGCGCGGTCCGGCGCAAGGACACCGCGGCGACGGCCGTGTGGACGTACGCGGACGCGATCCTCGACCTGCGCTGCCCCCAGGCCGCAGAATGCGAGCTCAGCGCGTGGGAGCCGCGGGGAAGCAAACCCCTGTGGACGGTCGCCACCCCCGGCATCGGCTTCGTGCTCGACGCGTCGAACCCCGACCTGCCCGACACCCGGCCGATCGACGCCGACCGGGTCGACGCCCGCGCCGCCGGCCCGCGGCCGCTCCCCGACCTCCTCGGGCTGCCCGGCGACGGCAAGGTGCAGATCATCGACACCGCCCAGGGCCGGGTGCTGCAGACCCGTACGCCCGACCGCGACCAGCGGGTCGCCGTTGCCGGCGGCCGGGTACTCACGGTGACCGGCGAGGCCCGGGACGGCACCTGTTACTACGGCGTGGTCGCCCACGACCCGCCGTCGGGCCAGGCCGTGTGGCAGCGCGACGGGCTGAACCTGCGTACCGCCGACAACGGCTCCGACTGCCGGCAGGAACGGGACCCGGCCGGCGGCTCGGACGTCGTGCTCGGTGTCGACCCCGTCGGCCGGCAGGAGCTGATCGCCGCGCACGACGGCCGCGACCTCTGGCACGGCCGGGAGGGGCAGACCGTTCTCGCCGTCGACAACGCCTACGCCCTGATCCGCAGCGCCGACAAGAAGACGGTCAGCGCCCGCTCCTTCAGCCGCGGGTCCGTGGTCTGGCGCCGCAACGTCGGCGAGAGGGCGTCCGCGGCGCTCACCCCGTACGCGGCCATCATCGCGGAAGCGAAACCCAGCAAGATCGTCGCACTCAGCCCGCGCACCGGGGTTGTCCTGGCCGAGGCCCGCACGGCCGCGACGGTCTTCGCGGCCGGCCCGAGCGGCCTGATTCTGGTCTCCGGGCGAGACATGGCCTACGTCCCGTACGGCTCATCTCCCGCACGGTGATCGAACCGGTATCAAGGCATCACCCGGCTGGTTAGCACTGCCGGCCTGCGCTGGCCTAGGCTTGCCCGTCATGAGCAGAGCCGCCGCTTTCTCGTACTCGCCGCTGTTGCCGACCGGCGACGACACGACCGAGTACCGACTGCTCGCCGACGAGGGCGTCGACGTGGTCGAGGGGCCCGGCGGCCGACGGTTCCTCACCGTCGACCCGGGCGTGCTCACGCTGCTGACCGCCGAGGCCATGCACGACATCGCGCACTTCCTGCGCCCGGCCCACCTCGCCCAGCTGCGGTCGATCATCGACGACCCCAAGGCCTCGCCGAACGACCGGTTCGTCGCCCTCGACCTGCTGCGCAACGCCAACATCGCCGCCGGCGGCGTGCTCCCGATGTGCCAGGACACGGGTACGGCGATCGTCATGGGCAAACGCGGCCGGCACGTGCTCACCGACGGTACGGACGAGCAGGCCATCGCCCTGGGCGTCTATCAGGCGTACACCCGGCTGAACCTGCGGTACTCGCAGCTCGCCCCGCTGACGATGTGGGACGAGAAGAACACCGGCTCCAACCTCCCGGCCCAGATCGAGCTGTACGCGGAGGACCCGGGCGGGCAACCGGACGCGTACAAGTTCCTGTTCATGGCCAAGGGCGGCGGCTCGGCCAACAAGTCGTACCTCTACCAGGAGACCAAGGCGCTGCTGAACCCGGCGCGGATGATGGAGTTCCTGGACGAGAAGCTGCGGCTCATCGGCACGTCGGCCTGCCCGCCGTACCACCTGGCTGTGGTCATCGGCGGCACCAGCGGCGAGCACGCGCTGAAGACGGCGAAGCTGGCCAGCGCGAAGTACCTCGACAACCTCCCGCGCGAGGGCTCGATGACCGGTCACGGCTTCCGCGACGTCGAGCTCGAGGCGGCGGTCCTCGAGCTGACCCGCGACTTCGGCATCGGCGCCCAGTTCGGCGGGCGGTACTTCTGTCACGACGTACGCGTCATCCGCCTCCCCCGGCACGGCGCCTCCTGCCCGGTGGCCATCGCGGTCTCCTGCTCGGCCGACCGCCAGGCCCTCGGCAAGATCACCCCGTCCGGCGTCTGGCTGGAACGCCTGGAGCCGGACCCGGCCCGCTTCCTCCCGGACGTCACCGACGACAACCTCGAGACCGACGAGGTCGTCCGGGTCGACCTCAACCAGCCCATGGACGCCATCCGCGCCCAGCTGGCCAAGTACCCGGTGAAGACCCGCCTGTCGCTCTCCGGCCCCCTGGTCGTGGCCCGCGACATCGCCCACGCCAAGATCGCCGAACGCCTCGACGCGGGCGAACCCATGCCGCAGTACCTGCGCGACCACGCGGTCTACTACGCCGGCCCGGCCAAGACGCCGGAGGGCTACGCGTCCGGCTCCTTCGGCCCGACCACGGCCGGCCGCATGGACGCGTACGTGGAGAAGTTCCAGGCCGCGGGCGGCTCCCTGGTCATGCTGGCCAAGGGCAACCGGTCGGCGCAGGTGACCAAGGCCTGCCAGAGCCACGGCGGCTTCTACCTGGGCTCGATCGGCGGCCCGGCGGCGCGGCTGGCACAGGACTGCATCCGCCACGTCGAGGTGCTGGAGTATCCGGAGCTCGGCATGGAGGCCGTGTGGCGGATCGAGGTGGAGGACTTCCCGGCCTTCATCGTGGTGGACGACAAGGGCAACGACTTCTTCGCCGAGGTGACCAAGCCGGTCCTCAGCATCGGTCGCCGCTGAGACTCACCCGGTAGGGCGAGCCCGGCCGCCACCAGCACGAAGATCAGCCGGAACGGCGCGAGGACGGGGAGAATGCTCTCGAACCGAGCGTAAGGGGGACCGGTGTGACGACGCGCGCGACCGAGCTGCTCCGGGTGGTGCACGCCCGTCCCGGCGTGACCCGGGCGGACGCGGCCCGGCTGATCGGGGTCGGCACCGGCGCGACGACCGAGCTCGTCGGCCGGCTGGGCCAGGCCGAGCTGCTGGCCGAGGGCCCGGCCGCGCCGAGCGGCGCCCGGGGCCGGCCCACGACCGCGCTGATCCCCCACCCCCGGGGGCCGCTGATCGCCGCCGCGTCCATCACCCACGAGGCGTGGCGGGTCGACGTGGTGGAGCTGGGCGGCGGCACGCTGGCCACCAGGACCGAGGACCTGGCCGGGCGCGGCGGTGACGAGGTGGTCGCGGCGATCGGGGCGGCGGTGGCCGAGCTGCGCCGCACGTACGGCGGGCGCATCCGCGGAATCGGCATCTCCGCGCCCGGCACCGTCTCGCGGGATCTCATGCTCGATGCCAGCAACCTCGGCTGGCACGAGGTGGACCTGGCGGCGGCCTGGCCCGGCGCGGAGATCTTCGTCGCGGGCAACGATGCCACGCTGGCGGCTTCGGCGGAGTCCCACCGTGGCGTGGCCGTGGGTGCCTCCGTCGCCCTTCACCTGCGCATCGAGGCGGGTCTCGGCGGTGCCGTCGTCAACGGCGGCCAGGTTCTCGTCGGCGCTCTCGGCGCGGCCGGGGAGTTCGGCCACATGCCGTTCGGGGATCCCACGGTGGCGTGTCCGTGCGGTGCGTACGGCTGCTGGGGCACCGCGGTCGACGGTTCGGCCCTGGCCCGCCTCCTGGGCCACGCGCCTCCCCCGGATCCGGTCTCGTACGCCCGCCGCATCATCACCTCCACCGACCCGGAACCGGCCGCCGCGACGGCCACCGTGGCGACCGCCCTGGGCCGGGGCATCGCGGGCCTGGTCAACGGCCTCGACCCGGACCTGGTGACGCTCGGCGGCCTGGGCGTCGACCTGCTCGCCGCGGCGCCGGAGCGGATCGACGAGGCGTACCGGGCGGGCCTCATGGGTTTCCGCCGGGCCGCTCCGCCGCCGGTGCTGGCCGCCCGTCTCGGCTACGACGGCCCGCTCGCCGGGGCTGCCGAGGAGGCGTGGACGGCGCTGCTGGCGGCTCTGGTCTAGATCGCGCCCAGGAGCGTCGGGTCCATCGTGTAGTAGCGGTCGGGCTCGCCCGGGTACCGCCGCTCGACGGCCACCACCGTGCCGGTCACCTGCCAGTGGTGCGGCTCCCACGCCTCGACGCGCTCGTCGTCGACGTACGCCGGGAAGCGGGCGAGCTGCGTCCCGGTGCGCGCGTCCAGCACCACCAGCTCGAAGGCCGCGGTCAGGAGCACCACCTTGTTCGCGCGTACGCCGAGAACCCGCGCGTCGCCGGGCCACCGCCACGTCGCCGTGCCGGAGGCGGTCACCGCCCCGCCCGCCGTCGCGAGGACGAGGCCGTCCACGGCCGTGGCGCCGGCAGGATCCAGCTCGGTGGCCCGCGACGGGCGGCGGGCGTCCACGAGCCAGCCCTGCCCGGAGGCGTCCCGCAGCCCGCCGCACCCGGATCGCGCCACGTCGCAGCCCAGCGGGGTCGACGGGCCGACCGGCCAGCCCCGCACCGCCGCGCCCGAGATGACGTCCCAGGCGCCTTCCCCGCACACGAACCGGCCGCCCGCTGTGACGAACGCGTCCGATGCGCAGCCGGGGGGCAGGTCGGCGGTCCAGCGCAGGGAGCCGTCCTCGCTCGACCGGGCTGAGACCTGGCGGCCGGCGGCGACGAGGATGCTGGTGCCCGCGGTGAACAGGCCCGGGGGCGCCCAGACCGCGTCGGCGCCGGTGCGGCCCGAGAAGGGTGGGCCGGCGGGGCCGTCGGCGCGCCACGTGACCGTGCCGGTCCGGGCGTCGAGCGCGACCAGCTTGCCGTCGGTCCACCGGGTCACCACCGTGGCGCCGACCGCGACCACGCCGCTGACCTGTTCCGGCCATCGCCGGTACGACCACCGCGGCGTGTTCATGGTCTCGGCGTCCACCGGCCCGTCGGCTTTCACGAGGCGCTTGCCGGCGTACACCCGGACCCGGTCGTCGACGATCAGCGGGGACATCGTCAGCTTGCCGATGACTCCGGCGGGCCGCAGAGCCGCGACCGGGTAGGGCCCGGTGGCAGGCTTGATCACTTCGGCGGGCCCCAGTACCCGCCAGCCGATCAGGCCGGCGGCGGCCAGCACGACGATCGCGGCGAGGGCGCGCAGCAGCTTCCGGGTCACCCTCGGGACCCTATTTCAGGCGGCCGCCGCGAGGTCGTCCAGGTCGCGGCGGAGGGCGCCTTCGACCGTACGCGCGGCCAGCCCGCCGAAGACCAGCGCGAGGAACCGCCCGGCGGGAGCCGTGGGGGTGCCGTCCTGCACGACGGTGACCATCGTGCCGCCGCGGTGCCGGCCCTCGATGACCGGCACGAACGTGTACGTCATCCGGTAGTCGGCGCCGATGCCGGGCGACTCGACCACGAACCGGTCGGGCACGGCGCACTCGCGCACCCGGAACTCCTCGGTGATCTCGCCGCCGTCGGCCATCGTCCGGGTCTCGCGCCATCCGGTGCCGGCGTCGAACGGGCCGGGGGTGAGCAGTTCGACGCGGGTGACGGTGGACAGCCACTCGCAGCGCCGGCGCAGATCGGTGAAGACCCGCCAGACCTCGACGACCGGCGCCTCGACCAGCCTCGTCACTGCGACCGTGGACATGGCGACCTCCCGCATAAAAGGTACGGGGAGTTGTTCTCGAGCAACAGGGTGTTACTCGAAGCCGCCGTTGATCAGGCCGAGGCGGACCAGCTCGGTCAGCGGCTCGAGCACGTTGACCGCACCGAAGCCCACCCACAGAGGCCGGTCGTCCTCCCGCCGGGCGCGCGCGGGCTCGATGAGCGGCATCGGGTGGGTCGCCGCGAGCACCTCGGCCACCTCGGCCACCTCGCCGCCCTCCACCGCGACCGCCGAGGCGACCAGCACGTTGAGGAAGCCGTGGTGGGTGAAGCCGGTCTCCGGGTCGGTGTGCCGCAGCGCGTGCCGGAGCCCGGCGGCGAGCTTGAACGGCAGGTTCCGGTCGCGGCAGGCGCAGATCACCGCGGCGAACTCGACAGGGGTGGGAAAGAGCTCCGCCGCCAGCCCACCGACGCGGAACTTGGGCCGTATCGCCAGGCCTTCGGCCCGCGCGCCGGCGACCGTGTCGAGCGCGGCGAGCAGTCCCCAGCTCAGCGGGATCTCCGCGTACACCTCGAGGCCGCGTTCCTCGGCGGCCAGGCTGCGCAGCGCGCCGAGGCCGGGCTGGGGGTCCTCGCCGCGCCGGGCCACCAGCGCCTCCACCTGGGCCACGACCGCACCGGCGGCACGCAGCTTCGCCACGGCGGCGGGCAGGGCGGCGATGGCGGCGTCGTTGATCACGCCGACGGTCAGGTCGCGCGGCGGAAGGTCCAGATCGACGAGCGACGAGGGTACGAGCAGTGCACCCAGTAAGGGGCTGTACCAGGCGGACCGGTGCTTGCGATGGACCGCCACGGTCTCGCCCACGCCGGCGGCCCCGGGAGGCAGCAGGGACGCATCGTCCACGAGCCCGGCGAAGACCGGCGGCACCAGCGTTGACACGGTTACTGAACCTAATGGACCGCGCGAAGGCCGGACAATACTGCCCGTTTTGTCACTTTGCCAGGAACGACAGCGAAAGAAGGGCGGGAAGCCGCAGCTTCCCGCCCTCCCCCGTTCTTCGAACTCAGCCGATATGGAACGGCTCGCCGTAGACCGCGAAGTCCAGCGGGGTGTTCAGGTCGAAGTTGCCGTTGCGGAGGAACACGCGCTGGGCGGTGTCCACCCGGGACGTGTCCGAGTGGGCCTCCTCCTTCTTCATCTCGATCACGCGCTCGTCGAGGAAGGCGTTGAGCCAGGTCGTCTCGTTGCCACCCTGCGCCGGCGGCTTCGCCTTGCGTAGCGCGCGGTTGCGGATGTCGCGCATGCCCTCGTAGCCGTGCATGACCGCGGCGTCGTAGTAGGCGAACTGGCCGAGGGCGCGCACGCCGTCGTTCTTGCCGTCGCGCACCGACGGGTTGAAGTAGACGCGGTCACGCTCCGCCTCCTGCGCCGCCTGGAACACCGGGTCGGCGGCGGCCGTACGCCAGTCGCGCGGGAAGTTCGGGTCGAGCCCGGCGTGCGAGTCGGTGCCGTTGACGTTGCGCAGCGCCGGCAGGTACTTCGCCAGCACGTTGTTCGGTTTGGTGTTCGTGTACGCCTCGACCAGCTCGAGCATGTCGCCCGTACCGGAGCAGAAGCCGATGATGCCGGCGGTGTAGCCGCGGCCGTCGCCGATGTCCTCGATGTAGGAGAACTGGGCCCGCCAGTCGAGCGACGAGTTCTCGGCGGCCGAGACGATCTGCATCGCCACGTCCTTCTTCGCCGGGTTGTCGAGGTTCGTCCCGCTGTTGGTCGGCGGGGTGGTCGGGGTGGTCGGGGTGGTGGTGCCGCCCGGCAGGGTCCACTTCTGCCCGGCGCCCGTACCGCAGGTCCAGATCTGCAGGCGGGTGCCGTTGGCCGTGCTGGACCCGGTGACGTCCAGGCACTTGCCGGAACCACTGTTGACCAGGGTTCCGTTGGTTCCGGCGGTCCACTTCTGGGCGCCGGTGCCGTTGCAGTCGTACAGCTGGATCTTCGTGCCGTTGGCGCTGGACGCCCCGGTGACGTCCAGGCACTTGTTGAGCGCCCGGAGGGAGCCGTCGCTGTTGCCGACGCTCCAGATCTGAGCGTTGGTGCCGTTGCAGTCGTAGAGCTGGATCGCGGTGCCGTTGGCGGTGCCGGCCGCCGCGACGTCGACGCACTTGCCGCCGAGTCCCTTGATGGGCCCGGCTGCGGCGGCTCCGGCCGGCAGCAGGCCGTAGGCGACGGCGGCAGCGGGGATGAGCACGCCGCCGAGGGCGTACGCCAGCGTTCTCTTGCGGATCATGGCGCTCCTCGTGGGGGATGGAGGGGTTGGGCGCACAGGGGAGCCATCGACGGCGGGCGCTGGGATACCCGCCATCGATGGCGATGCTTGGTGACGCTAGGTCAGTAAAAGTGTTTTATCAATACCCGGTCGCCAGGTACTGACCGGCGACAAACCTCAGACTGATGGCGGAGCGTGAAGAGCCCTTGACTTCGCAGCGGGGCGGTCTTACGGTCCAGCTAATTGTTAGCTGATTTGCCAATCACTCTCGGAGGCCCGGTGACACGCCTGGCGGGTTCGTCCAAGCTGCTGCGCGCGATGAACGCGAGCGCCGCACTCGCCCACCTGCTCGAGCGGGGTGGGCTCACCCGGGCCGATCTGCGCAAGCTCACCGAGCTGTCCACCCCGACGATCTCCGAGGTGCTGCGCCGTCTCACCGAGGCCGGCCTGGTGACCATCGTCGGTTACGACAGCGGCCGTCCCGGGCCCAACGCCGAGATCTACGCGGCCAACCCGCAGGCAGCCTACGCCGCCGCGGTGTCGGTCCGCGACATCGGCGCCAGTCGAGCCCCGTCCGTCGTCGCCGCGCTGTGCGACCTGACCGGAACCGAGCAGGCGCGCATCGAGCGACGGATCGACTTCCTGCACACCGACCCCAAGACCGCCCTGGTCGACGTGGTCGCCGCGCTGCGCGAAGAAGCGGGCGTCGCCGCAGAGAGCGTTTGCTACGTGCAGCTCGGCGTCGCCGGCTCGTACGACTCGCGCGCCGAGACCATCCGCCACGTCGACGTGCCCGGGTTCGCCCGTCCCGGCCTGGTGCCGGAGATAGCCGCGGCGCTCGGCACCCGCGTCGGCGTCGACAACGACGTCAACCTCGCCGCGGTCGCCGAGCGTCGCCGCGGGGTGGGCCGCGACGTCGACGGCTTCGCCCTGCTCTGGCTGGGCCAGGAGGGCCTCGGTCTCGCCATCGACATCGGCGGCACCCTGATGCGCGGCGCCCGCGGCGGTGCCGGCGAGATCGGCTACATGCCGCTGTACGCCCCCGACTCCACCCACCGCAAGGTCGACCTCCAGGACCTCGTCGGCGGTGACGCGGTGCTGGCGCTCGGCCGGGACCACGGCGTGCCCGGGCGTACGCCTCTCGAGGTCGTCGCCGCCGCGGCCGCCGACCCGGACCGGGCCGGTGAGTTCTTCGTGCAGCTCGCCGACCGGATCTCGGTCGGGCTCGCCGCCGTCATAGCCGTGCTCGACCCGTCGCTGGTCGTCCTGGCCGGCCCGGTCGCGCAGGCCGGCGGGCAGACCCTGCTCGGCGCGGTGACCGCCGCGGTCCGCCGCGCCGCCCCGCTGGAGAGCAGCATCGCCGTCACCACGATCGACGACGACGCGGTCCTGCTCGGCGCCCTCGACGCCGGGCTCACCGCCGTCCGCGAGGCGCTGATCGCCTCGATCCGCGACAACCAGGCCTGATCCCCCGCACCACCCCTGCCGAAAGGACTCCCCCGAGTGAACAAGCGGATACCCCCTGCCCAAAAATCGATCATCGCGGCGGCCGCCGCGCTGCTGCTGACGGCCGCGTGCACCCCCGCCCCCAAGGAACAGAAGATCGCCGACCCGGGTACGGAGGTGTCCGGCACGGTCGAGCTGTGGCACTTCTTCACCGAGCGCGAGGCGGCCGCCATCGACACGGTGGTCAAGGAGTTCCAGGACAGCCACCCCAAGATCAAGGTGACCGTGAAGTCCGGTCAGGACGACGCGAAGATGACGCAGGCCATCGGGGCGGGCAACGGGCCGGACATCGGGCTGTCGTACTCCACGGACATCGTCGGCAAGTTCTGCTCCTCCGGCGCCTGGGTGGACCTCGCGCCGTACATCAAGCGGGACAACGTCGACCTCGGCCAGCTGAACGCCACGACCCGGCAGTACACGGAGTTCGACGGCAAGCGCTGCGCGATGCCGTTCCTCGCGGACGCGTACGGGATGTTCTACAACAAGGACCTGTTCGCCAAGGCCGGTATCGCCGGGCCGCCCAAGACGCTGGACGAGCTGACCGAGGACGCCAAGAAGCTCACGGTCAAGAACCCGGACGGCTCGCTCAAGACGGTCGGCTTCCTGCCGCTCTTCGACTTCTACGAGAACGCGCCCGCGCACCTGGGCCCGGCCGTCGGCGCGAAGTGGCTGACCGACGACGGCAAGTCCGCCGTCGGCACCGATCCCGCCTGGAAGACCCTGCTGACCTGGCAGAAGAACCTCGTCGACTGGTACGGCTTCGAGAACCTGCGGAAGTTCCGGGCCGGCCTGGGCGACGAGTTCAGCGCGGACAACGCGTTCCAGAAGGGCCAGGTGGCGATCAACATCGACGCCGAGTACCGGCTCGCGTTCGTCAAGGACCAGGCGCCGAACCTGAAGTACGGCGTCGCCCCCATTCCCGCCGGCGACCCGGCCCGGTACGGCGGCGGCTACGTCACGGGCAACATCGTGGGCATCTCGAAGAACGCCAAGAACCCCGAGGCGGCCTGGGAGCTCATCAAGTACCTGACCACGAACGACGCCACGATCGTCAAGCTCGCGAACTCGCTGAAGAACCTGCCCACGACCACGAAGGCGACCAGCGACCCGGGCCTGCAGGTCGAGCCCGAGTTCAAGACCTTCATGGACATCTTCGCCAGCCCGAACTCGTCCACCACGCCGCCGTCCGCGTCCGGGCCGGCGTACCAGGAGACGTTCGCCACGTTCGCCACGAACTGGCAGTCCGGCAAGGTCAAGGACCTCGACGCCGGGCTCGCCGACGCCGACAAGCAGATCAACAGCGTGATGACGCTGGGCGGCTGACATGCGGCTGCGCCGGAACCTGACCACACTCTCCTTCCTCGCCCCCGCGCTCATCGGCATCGTGGTGTTCTTCCTCTACCCGCTGCTGTCCGCGATGTACTTCTCGTTCACCAAGTTCGACCTGCTCACCGTGCCGCAGTGGGTCGGCCTGGCGAACTACCGGCGGATGGCCGAGGACCCGTTCCTGCTCCAGTCGGTCCGCAACACGCTGTGGATGGTCGTGGTCTTCGTCCCGGTGCGCATCATCAGCGCGATCGGCCTGTCCATGCTGCTCACCCAGCTCAAACGGGGTGCCGGCTTCTTCCGGACGATCTTCTACCTGCCGGCGCTGGCACCCCCGGTCGCGGCCACCATCGCCTTCGTCTACCTGCTCAAGCCCGGCACCGGCCCGGTCAACACGTTCCTGGGCCACCTGGGCATCGAGGGGCCGCTCTGGTTCAACTCGCCGGACTGGTCCAAGCCGTCGCTCGTCCTGCTCGGCCTCTGGGGCATCGGCGACATCATGATCATCTTCCTGGCGGCGGTGCTGGGCGTCTCGCCCACCCTCTACGAGGCGGCGTCGCTCGACGGCGCCAACGCCTGGCACCGCTTCCGCTACGTCACCCTGCCGACGATCCGCCCGGTGATCCTCTTCGCCGCGGTCACCGGCGTGATCTACACGCTGCAGTACTTCGACCAGGCCGCGGTCGCCGGCTCGATCGCCAGCGGGCAGGCCGTCACCGGCGGCGGCATCTCCTCGTCCTTCGGCTTCCCCGAGGGCTCCACCTTCACCTACCCGCTCTGGCTCTACACGGTCGGCTTCCGCTACAACGCGCTCGGCTACGCCAACGCCATGGCCGTCGCGCTGTTCGTGGTCGCGCTCGCGGTGACGGTGATCCTGCTCCGCCGCTCCAAGGCCTTCTCCGGGGAGGACCAATGACAACCCTGCTGGAACGGCCGGCCCTTGCCGTCCCGACCGCCACCCGACGGGTACGCCGCCAGAACCGGCTCGCGTGGATCGCCCGGCACAGCATCGCCATCGTGCTGGCCATCATGTTCCTGACCCCGGTGGTGTACCTGTTCCTGATCTCCGTGATGACCAGCGACCAGGCGCTCACCAGCGACTACTGGCCCAACACCTGGCACTTCGAGAACTACGTACGCGTCTTCGAGGTCACCCCGCTGCCGCGCTACCTGCTCAACACGGTGATCTACGCGGTGCTGGCCACCCTGTTCATGCTGCTGTCCAGCGTGCCGGCCGCGTACGCCCTCGCCAAGCTGAAGTTCCGCGGCCGCAACGCGATGTTCCTGGCCGTCATCTGCGTGATGATGCTGCCCCCGCAGGTGGTGACCGTGCCGCTCTACCTCATGTGGGCCCGCTACGGCCTCACCGGCTCGCTCGCACCGCTGGTCATCCCCATGCTGTTCGGCGACGCGTTCTGCATCTTCCTGCTCAGG
The DNA here is from genome assembly GCF_040676695.1 of Actinoplanes sp. NPDC049548. NCBI lineage: Bacteria > Bacillati > Actinomycetota > Actinomycetes > Micromonosporales > Micromonosporaceae > Actinoplanes > Actinoplanes sp. NPDC049548. The sequence continues at coordinate 185,409 of NZ_JBFAPM010000001.1, read as the reverse complement.
CAGTTCCTGCTCACCATCCCGACCGACTATCTGGACGCCGCCCGGGTCGACGGCTGCGGCGAGTGGCGCACCCTCATCCGCGTCGTGCTCCCGATGGCCCGGCCCGGCATCGCGGCGGCCGCCCTGTTCCAGTTCTTCTACGCCTGGAACGACTACTACGGCCCCCTGCTCTACACCAGCGAGAACGAGAGCTCGTGGACTCTGTCGCTGGGTCTCGCGTCGTTCCACGGTGTCCATCACGTCGACTGGAACCTGGTCACCGCCGCCACGGTGCTGGCCATGGCGCCGATCGTCGTCGTGTTCTTCTTCGCCCAGAAGGCATTCGTCCAGGGCGTCACACTCACGGGAGTCAAAGGGTGAAGATCGCTGTCGTCGGCGGCGGGTCCACGTACACGCCGGAGCTGGTGGACGGGTTCGCCCGGCTCGGGTCGATGGTCTCCGAGCTGGTCCTGATCGACCCCGCGGCGGACCGGCTGGACGTGGTCGGCGCCTTCTCCGCGCGGATCTTCCGGCACTACGGCCACCCCGGGAAGGTCACCTGGACCACCGACCTGGACGCCGGCGTGACCGACGCCGACGCCGCGGTGATCCAGCTGCGGGTCGGCGGACAGACGGCGCGGATCAGTGATGAGACCTTTCCGCTGGACTGCGGCTGCGTGGGCCAGGAGACCACGGGGGCGGGCGGGCTGGCCAAGGCTCTGCGTACGGTTCCCGTCGTGCTCGACGTCGCCGAGCGGATCCGGACGCACGCGAAACCGGGCGCGTGGATCGTCGACTTCACCAACCCGGTCGGCATCGTCACCCGGGCGCTGCTCGACGCCGGGCACCGGGCCGTCGGGCTCTGCAACGTGGCGATCGGATTCCAGCGCCGCTTCGCCCGGATGCTCGACGTCGACCCGGCGGCGGTCGTGCTCGACCACGTCGGGCTCAACCACCTGACGTGGGAGCGCGCGGCCTATGTGGACGGCGTCGACCGCCTCCCCTACCTGCTCGAGAACCACCTCGCCGACCTGGCGGGCGAGGTGGACCTCGACCCCGAGGTGCTGACCACGCTCGGCAACGTGCCGTCCTACTACCTCAGCTACTTCTACGCCCACGACCGCCACGTCCGCGACGCCGTCGGCGCCCCCACGCGCGGTCAGCGGGTCGCCGAGATCGAGGCCACCCTGCTCGAGATGTACCGGGATCCGGCCCTGACCGAGAAACCGGCGTTGCTGGGCGAACGCGGCGGTGCGTACTACTCCGAGGCAGCGGTCAGCCTGATCGCGTCGCTGCACGGCCTGGACCCGAACGGCGTCCACTCGGTCAACGTCCGCAACAACGGCACGCTCCCCTTCCTCCCCGACCAGGCCGTCATCGAGGTGTCCGCCAGGGCCGGCGACGAGGGCCCGGCTCCGCTGCCGGTCACCCCCCTCGCGCCCGACCTGGCCGGACTGGTCGCGCACGTCTCCGGGTACGAGGAACTGGCGCTCGACGCCGCCCTCCGCGGCGGCCGGCAACGGGTCTACCGGGCGTTGCTGGCGCACCCGCTGATCGGCCAGCACGAGTACGCGGACGCGCTGACCGACAAGCTGCTCGCCGCGGGTGCCCAGCACCTGGCGTGGGCCCGATGAGAGCGCTCTACCTGGCCGTGGACGGCGGCAACTCGAAGACGGACGTCCTGCTCGGCACGGCGGACGGCGAGGTGCTCGGCTTCGTCCGCGGACCGACCACGTCCCCGCACACCATCGGGCTCCCGGGCACCCTCAAGACGCTCGGTTCCCTCATCTCCGCCGTACGCGCGGAAGCCGGCCTCCCCGCCGCCACCCCGATCGACCTGGCTGCGATCTACCTGGCCGGGGCCGATCTGCCGATCGAGGTGGAACGGCTGCAGGCCGCCATCTCGGCACGCGGCTGGAGCCGCACGACGCTGGTGGACAACGACTGCTTCGCGCTGATGCGCGCGGGCACGTCGCTGCCGGATGCCGTCGCCGTGGTCTGCGGCGCGGGCAACAACTGCGTGGGCCGGGCGGCGGACGGCCGGACAGCCCGCTTCGTCGCCCTCGGCCCGATCTCCGGCGACTGGGGCGGCGGCCACGACCTGGCCGAACACACCCTGCGCCTGGCCGCCCGCGGCGAGGACGGCCGAGGCGAGCCGACGGCGCTGTCCGAGGCGGTCGCCCGCCACTTCGGCAAGGCCAGCGTGGAGGAGGTCAGCATCGGCCTGCACTTCGGCGAGATCGAGCTGCTGCGCATTCGAGAACTGACACCGCTCCTGTTCGCCGCGGCGACCGAGGGCGACGCCGTGGCGGCGGGCCTGGTCCGCCGGCAGGCCGAGGAGATCCTCGCGCAGCACCGGGTGGCCGCGAGCCGGCTGGACCTGCTCGAGGCGCGGCACGCACTGGTGCTGGGCGGAGGTGTCCTGCACGCCCGGCACCCCGTCCTGCACGACCAGGTGGTGGCCGGCGCCCGCGCCCAGGCGCCCCTGGTCGACATCAGCGTGCTCGACGTCCCACCGGCGGTGGGCGCGGCCCTGCTGGCGCTGGACGCGCTCGGGTTGTCCCCGGACGCGGAGGAACGGTTGCGCGCGGCCATGCGAAGCGCCTCCCCCACGACGGCGGTCCCGGCCGTGGCCATCGAGAACGCCGGCTGACCCCGCCCAGCACCGCCCCGGGTGACCGCAGCGGGCGCCGCCCGGGGTGACCGCGCCCCACGCCGCCCCGGCGACCGCAGCCGATGCCGTCCGGTGATCTCCTGTCGGGCGGTTCAGGGGCGGTGGGTCAGGACCACCAGCTCCGCCGCGGCGGCCAGGACCATGGCCGCCACCAGGGGGACCAGGCCGCCGATCAGCGCGTACAGGACCAGGAGGACGGGGGCCGGCGCGGCCGCGTACACCGCGAGGGACGACCGCGGTGCGAGGCGGCGGAGCACCGTGCCCAGTGGCTCCGGGCGGACCTGGCGGGCCAGCCACCCGACGGTCCCGGCGAGGATCACCACGCCGATGACGGCCGCCCACATCCGTGCCACGCCGGTGCTGGCGAGCGTCATGACGGCGCTGAGCACCGCCGTGACGATCACGCCGTTGGCGCCGAACAGCACCGCGTGCCGGACGGCGTCGGTCGTCGCCACGGAGCGGTCCAGGACCAATCCGTGGGGCCGGCTCACCTCCACGACGGGGGCGGGCGACGGCTGGTCGGGGTCGGGCACCGGCGGCAGGGTGGCCTCGTCCGCGAGGGCCTCCAGCGCGACGGCCCAGCGGCGTCGCTCCAGCCGGACCACGCCGACGTCACGCTGGGCGTCGCCGATCGCCGAGTCCAGCTCGAGGGCTTCGCCGTAGCCGCGCTGCGCCAGGTCGAACAGCCGCAGCCGGGCCGCCACCACCGCGAGCACGAGGTGGGCCTCCGCCTCCCTCGGTGCCAGCCGGACGCCGTTCCACGCGGCGTTGAGCGCCTCCTGCCCGTTGCGGGACTCGCTGAGCAGGGCTGCGCCCGTACGCTGCGCAAAAGCGTCCTCCGGCCAGCGGACCAGGATCTCGCTCGCGACGTGGGCCGCCTCGGCGAACCGGCGGTCGTCGGCGAGCGCCATGGCCCGCACCACGAGCGGCTCGATCGCGGCGGGCGCCGACGTCGCGGCCCGGTCGGCCGCCTCCAGCGCCGCGGCCGCCTGTCCCGCGGCGACGTGCACCCGGGCGAGCGTGGTCAGCAGCCCGGGATCGGCCGGCGCGGACGCCAGGCCCGCGGCGATCTCCCCGGCGGCCTCGTCGTAGCGGCCCAGATCGGCGAGCAGGAGGGCCCGGCTGCGGTACTCCTCGGGGGTGGTCTCGGGCTCGGACTGAGGGGTGGGCTCGCTCGACACCCATCGAGCGTAGGTCGTCTACTTCGAAATCACCTTGTGCGGGGTGACGCGGCAGACCACCCGGACCACCTCCGGCCGGTCGAACGTCCACGGCCGCCCGTCGTACTTGAGGCTCAGCTCGTTGATGAGCTCCCTGCCGCCCTCCTCGACGAGCGTCACCGTGCCGTCGACGGTGAAGTACGAGTACGGCTGCGCCGGGTCGTACGCGCAGATCGACACCCGCGGGTCCCGTTCCATGTTCCGCGTCTTGCGGCGCCCGCGGACGGTCGAGAACAGCACGTCGTCGCCGTCACGTCTGACCCAGATGACGGTCGACTGGGGGCTGCCGTCCGGGTTGATCGTGGAGACGACGGCGAAGGTGGTGCCGTCCAGGAGCCGGCGGACGTCCTCGGGAAGCGCGGCGCTCATGCCGCCACCACGTGGATGAGGGCGGTGGCGATCGCCGCCAGACCCTCGCCCCGTCCGGTCAGGCCGAGGCCGTCGGTCGTGGTGCCGGAGACGGTGACCGGCGCACCCACCGCGTCGGAGAGGACCTTCTGGGCCTCCTCGCGCCGCTTGCCGATCTTGGGTTTGTTGCCGATGACCTGGATCGCCACGTTGCCGATCTCGTAGCCCTCCGCGCGGACCCGGCGCACGGTCTCGCTCAGCAGGTCGACGCCGGGCGCGCCGGCCCACTGCGGCTCGGCGGTGCCGAAGTTGCTGCCGAGGTCGCCGAGGCCGGCGGCGCTGAGCAGGGCGTCGCAGGCGGCGTGGGCGGCGACGTCGGCGTCGGAGTGGCCGGCCAGTCCCGGTTCGCCCGGCCACATGAGGCCGGCGACCCAGCACACCCGGGACGGGTCGAAGGCGTGCACGTCCGTACCGATGCCGATGCGCTGGTCCACGGCGTCAGGCTACGCGGAGCAGCGCCTCGGCGATCACCAGGTCCAGCGGACGGGTGATCTTCATGGCCAGCTCGGACCCCGGTACGCAGGTCACCGGAGTGCCGGACTTCTCCACCATGCCGGCGTCGTCGGTGTGCGCGTCCAGCCCGGCCCGGTGCGCGGCGGCGAGCACGTCGTGCCGGAAGCCCTGCGGCGTCTGTACGCTGCGCAGCACCGAGCGGTCGACCGTGCCCAGGACGGTCTCGTCCGGGCCGACCTCCTTGATCGTGTCGACGACCGGGAGCACCGGGATGACGGCCGGGTGGCCCGCCCGCACGGCGGCCGCCACGGACTCGACGAGCTCCGGAGGTGTCAGCGAGCGGGCCGCGTCGTGCACCAGCACGATCTCGACCTCGGCCGGTACGGCGGCGAGCATCGCGGCGACCGAGTCCTGCCGCTCGGCCCCGCCCGCGACGACCACGACGGGCGCGACCGGCTCGAGCAGCGCCCGGACGGCGTCGACCTCGGAGACGGGTGCCGCCACCACGATCATGCGGACCGAGGGGGCGGCCGCGACGCGGCGTACCGCGTGGACGAGCAGGGGTTCACCGGCTAGCAGGCGGAGGGCCTTGGGCGCTCCGGGGCCGAGGCGTACGCCCGAACCCGCCGCCGGAATGAGGACCGCGACGTCACCGCGAGCATTCAGCTGCGCGGTCACGTCGCGGTCCTCAGTTCGGAGGTGGTGCTGAGAGGTGGTGGGAACGTCAGGCCTCGGTGAGCACCTTGTCGAGGAGTACTTCCGCCTCGTCCTTGGTGCTCTTCTCGGCGAGGGCCACCTCGCCGACGAGGATGTCGCGGGCCTTGGCGAGCATGCGCTTCTCCCCGGCCGAGAGACCACGCTCGCGCTCGCGACGCCAGAGGTCACGAACAACCTCGGCAACCTTGAGCGGGTTACCGGAGGCGAGCTTCTCGAGATTGGCCTTGTAACGCCGCGACCAGTTGGTCGGCTCCTCGGTGTGCGGTGCGCGGAGGACGTCGAAGACCTTCCCCAGGCCTTCCTCGCCGACCACTTCGCGCACGCCGACGATCTCGGCGTTCTCAGCGGGCACGCGGACCGTCAGGTCGCCCTGGGCGACCCGCAGGACGAGGTACTGCTTCTCCACGCCCTTGATAGTTCTAGTCTCGATTGCCTCGATGAGTGCGGCCCCGTGGTGGGGGTAAACAACGGTCTCGCCGACACTGAAAACCATAGGTTCGAAACCCCTTTCGCTGTGTCTAGGGTAACACGCTCAGGCAGCGATGTCCCACCCTGGCCGTGACTGTTAGTGCAGCTCAGGGGGCCTGTGAGCCGTCTTTCTCCCGCTTGACATGCGGGCGAAGAACTGCCTCAGTAACCGAGCGTGATGACGTGGTGACCACAAGACCCAGCGAGTCGGATATTCCGGACCTACGGCGTTTGCGAGGTCAAGCTTATCGCTAGCGACCCGGAGGCCCCACTACTGGCCATCGGGCCCTCACGTGGGGGAGGCTGGGTGCAGGTCCCCCGCAGCACGTGAGACTCTGCGGCAGAGGGGAGGGTGGAGCATGGGCAGTTTGAGCGACAACGGGGGCGGCTGGCCGGGTGACGGCGGCTCCTCCGACGGCCTGCCCGGGCTCCCCGAGGAGTGGGGCGTCATCGTCGTCCCCGACGACCTCTCCGAGCTGTCCGACGAGGTCACGGCCGTCCAGGCCGAGCTGCGCCGGTCCCAGCACCGCACCCGGTGGCAGCGGCTCACCGACCGCCCCGGCATGCGCATGGTGCGCCGGCTCGCCTCCGCCGGCCTCCGCGCGCCGGTGCTCATCATCTCGCTGGCGATCCTGGTGACGATCGCCAGCCTCTTCGCCTCCGCCTGGCCCGGGCCCGCCCGCTCTCCCGCGACCCAGCGCACCGCCAACACCACGGACGACAGCCCCGGCACCCTCCCGGCCCTCGAGCTGATCGGTGTGGACGGGCAGACCGTCCCCCTTCGCGGGCACGTGCCGGCCGTCGTCCTGCTCACGGACGGTTGCGACTGCCGGCAGCTCGTCGCCGACACGATCGCGGCGGTGCGGCCGGACATCGCGGTCCTGACGGTGGTCTCCGGGCCCCCCTCGACGGCGACCGCCCTGGTGCCGCCGACGAACACGACCCCCCAGGCGCAGGGCAAGACGGTCCGCGCGCTCCGGGACCCGACCGGTGAGCTGCGGTCCGGCCTCGACCTGGGTCCCGCCGCGAAGGACGAGACAGCCGCGGTGCTGCTGGTCGACCGCCAGGGGGAAATCGTCCGGAAAGTGCCGCGAACCGCCTCGGTGGCCGACTTCCAGCCCGACCTCGCCCGGCTCTGACCCGCTCAGCAGGAACGCGCCCGGTCAGGATCCCTCAGTAGGAGCGCACCCGGGTCAGCCGCCAGCGGAAGACCGAGGTGCCTTCCGTCTCCGCCGACACGGCCATGAAGAAGGCGCTCGCCAGGGCGACCGACACCTCGACCTTCTCGGGTTGCTCCGCCGCGCACGGCACCGCCCGCCCCGAGTCGTCCGTCGTCGTGCTCAGCCGCACCCGGATCCGGCCGGCGCCGAGGCAGGCCACGGCCAGCTCGTACGAACCGCCGCGCACCGGGCTGCTGCGTTCCGCCCGGTCGCCCGCGGCAAGAACCATCGTCTCCGCCTCGGCCTGCAGCGGGACCTCCGGGAGCAGGAGTTCGACCGTACGGCGGCCGGCCGCGATCCGCCGGTCCTCACCACGGTCCGGCGCCGCCCGCACGAACCAGACGCCGCCCGCGGCCGCGAGCAGGGCGGCGAGCGCGTACAGCGTCACACCCTGCGCCCGGTCCCGCGTCACGGGCTCAGATTAGAGCCTCTCGAGAAGGACTCCGTACAGAGTGAGGCCGGGACCGAACGCCAGCATGACCACGCGCCGCGGTGGGGTGGGCCGGCGGCGCAGCTCCTCCAGCACGAGGAGAACGGTCGGGGACGAGCAGTTCCCGTACGCCGAGAGCACACCGCGCGAGGCCGCCAGGTCGTCGTCGGCGAGCCCGAGACGCTCCTGCACGACGTCGAGGATCTTGGGGCCGCCCGGGTGCACCGCCCAGCCGTCCACGTCCCCCACGGCCAGCCCGTTGCGGCCCAGCAGCTCCTCGACCAATGTGCGTACGTGCACCGACAGCACGTCCGGGACCTGCGGCGACAAACCCATGCGGAAGCCCAGGTCGGTGACGTCCCAGGTCATGTGGGCGGCCGTGGTCGCGTCCGTGAGGGCGGCGACGTCGCTCACGGCGTACCCGTCGGAGGCCGTGGGGGTGAGCACGACGGCGGCCGCAGCGTCCGCGAAGAGCGCGTGCGAGACGATCTGCTGGATGTCGGCCCGGGCGTCCGGCGGCTGCAGGTGCAGGCTGGTCAGCTCGGCGCAGAGCAGGAGCGCGGGGCGGCCCCGGCAGGCCACGAAGTCCGCCGCCGTGCCCAGGCCGGGCAGGGCCGCGTAACAACCCATGTGCCCGACGAAGAGGCGCTGCAGCTGCGGTGACATGCCCATGTCGCGGGCCAGGAGGATGTCCAGGCCCGGCGTCGCGTAGCCGGTGCAGGAGCAGACCGCGAAGAGGCCCAGCTCGTCGGCCGCCACGCCGGCGTCGGTGAGCGCGCGCCCGACCGCCTCCTTGCCCAGCGGCACCGCCTCGACCTGGTAGCGGCGCATCCGGCGCTCGGTGGACCAGGTGGAGACGTCCTCCAGCAGTGGGCTGACGGCCGCCTGCCGGGTGCGGACCCCGGAGTGGGCGAAGATCCGCTTGGCCAGGCCACGCCGGCCGCCCGCCGCGTAGTGCCGATCGAAGTAGCCCTCCCACAGCTCGTCCTGCACCGTCGAGGGGGGCAACGCCACCCCGAGCCCCGCGATAGCCGCCCGACCGATTCTCTGCACTTGTGCCTCCCCAGGCCGACCCCCTTGTTACCCGCGCAGGCCGATCACCAACGTGGGGCGGTGCCCTCCGAGTCCGGGTCGCCGCCGAGGGCCTCGACGCCGAGCCAGTCGGCACAGACGTCCGAGGTCGCCGGCTGCAGAGAACCCGCGCGCGCGTCGCGGTAGAGCCGCTCCAACGGGTGGCCGCGGCGCATCGCCGAGGTGCCCGCGGCCTCCAGCATCGACGCGGCCACCTCGGCCGCGGTCGTGCCGGCGAGCAGCTTGGCCCGCCACACCCAGCGGTTGGTCTCGGTGTCGCCGGGCTCCTCGTCGACCCGGCGGGCGGCCTCCATGACGGCCAGGTGCGCGGCCGCCACCGCCGCGTCCGCCCGGCCGATGCGGGCCCGTACGGCCGGGAGGTGCCCCAGCTTGCGCGCGTTGACGTGCTCCACGGCGGCGTCCACGGCCGCACGGGCCACTCCGACGTAGACCGCCGCGTAACTGGCGACCATCCAATGCGGAGCGAGCTGCGCGACCACCAGCGCGAGCCCCTCCACCCCGCCGAGCAGCGCACCCTCCGGGACCGTCACGTCGACGTGGACGTCGTGCGAGCCGGTCGCCCGCATCCCCAGCGCGTCCCAGGTCGGCTCCACGGTCAGCCCGTCCCCGGACGGCACGAGGAACTGCGAGACCTGCGACGGGTCGGCGGCGCTGCGGGCCGCCACCAGGTAGGCGTCGGCATGTCCCGCACCCGAGCAGAACGTCTTCGCGCCCTTGATGTGGAAGCCGTCGGGCGTGCGCTCGTAGGTGGTGGTCATCTCCGACAGCCGGGAGCCGGCGCCGCGCTCGCTCATGGCCACGGCGTACCAGTGGCCGTCGGCCGCGGCACGCAGGTAGTTGTCGCGGGCCTCGAGCGCCTCCGGCGGCAGGCCGAGGGCGCCGGCCAGCTCGTCGGTGACACCGGCCAGCGCGCCCGTGACCGAGGCGTGCATGTTGAACACGAGCGCGGTGGCGCCGTTGCCGCGGGCCAGCTCGTACGCGACCGCCGCATAGTCCGCGAAGCCGGCACCCTTGCCGCCGAGCCGCGCGGGCACCATCAGTCCGAACAGGCCCGAGCGGCGCAGATCCGCGAAGTCCTCGACGGGGAAGGATCCCGTACGGTCATGGTCTGCGGCCCGGGCCGCGAACCGCGGAGCCAGCCGCCGTGCCTCATCGGCCGTCATGACCGGCCCCCTCTCCCTGTTTGCGGCCCATGCCCTGGTAGAGCACCTGAGTGGAGCGGGTCGGCACCATCCGGCCCAGGCTGCGCGCCCGCGGGCCGGTCGGCAGGAACAGCCACCGGATGAGGCCGGGGATGCTCGGCCGGACCCCGCGGACCCGCAGGCGTACGCCGTGCTTGGCGCACTGGGTCGTGAGGTCGCCCGGATCGACGAACAGCTCCGGATCATGAATGCCCACGGGCGCGGCGCCGAACCGCTCGCCGAGGGTGATCGACACGAACCGGCCGAGCCGGGTGTCGTTGATCGTGTCCAGCACCAGCAGGCCACCCGGCCGCAGCACCCGGCAGAGCTCCGCCACCGTGGCCGGCAGGTCGGGGACGTGCTCCAGGATCTCCCCCGCGACGACCACGTCGGCGCATTCGTCGGTCAGCGGCAACGCGGTGACGTCACCGGTGACCGCCGACACACCCCGGGAGGCCGACTGCTCGAGGCCCGAGCGGCGCAGGTCGACACCGACGTGCCGGTAGCCCAGGCGCTCGACGTGCGGGGCAAGCAGGCCGCCCCCGCAGCCGGCGTCGACGAGGACCGCACCCGGTCGCGCCGCGGCGGGCACGAGCGCGCCGCGCGCCTCCGCCAGCCAGTGCAGCAACTCGAACCCCCCGCCCGGGCGCCACCACTCGCCGGCCAGGTCGTCGTACTGACGGGGATCGTTGCGCGGCAGCGACATGTGATCGAGCGTGGCACGCCCCGGGCTCAACCACCACACTGCACTCATGCCCGATCTTGTCGCCCTGCTCAAGGCCTCGCACGCCGAACCCGGCGGAGCCGTCACCCTGGCCCTGACGCTGCTCGCCGTGGGGGTGGGGCATCGCGGGTGGGCGGTGGCCGGCGTCGCGGCGGCGATCGGCGCCACCCAGCTCTCCGTCGGGTGGGTCAACGACTGGCTCGACGCCGACCGGGACCGGGCCACGGGACGGACCGACAAGCCCGTGGCGGTGGGGGCTGTCTCCCGGCGTACCGTCGGCATCGCGGGCCTGATCGCCTCGCTGGCCATCCCGCTGCTGGGGCTGCCCTTCGGCCCGGCCGCGACCGTCTGCATCACGCTGGTGGGCGCGTTCGCGCTGCTCTACGACTGGCCGCTCAAGTCAACGCCGCTGTCGGTCGTGCCCTACCTGGTCGCGTTCGGCCTGATGCCGGCCTTCGTGGTGCTCGCCCTGCCCGGCCACCCCTGGCCGCCCGCATGGCTGGTCGCCGCCGGCGCGCTGCTGGGCGGCGGCGCGCACTTCGCCAACGCGCTGCCGGACCTCGCGGACGACGCCGCCACCGGCGTGGTGGGCCTCCCGCACCGGCTCGGTGCCGCCTGGTCGCAAGTCGTCGCGGGAGCGCTGCTGCTCGCGGCGACACTCACTCTTGTCTTCGGACCGACCGGGCCGCCGTCGTGGCCGGGCATCGCGGCCGCCGCGGCCGCCGTCGTGGTCCTGCCTTTCGGTTGGTACGCGGGAAAGAAAGCGCTGAAACGGGGTACCCGCCAGGTGGCCATGTTCCGTTCGGTGATCGTGGTGGCGCTGATCGACGTCGTTCTGCTGGTCCTCAGCGGGCGCGTGGTCTGAAAGGCCTGTGTTGTCGGCCATGGCGACGCCGAGACGGAGTCCAGGTTTCGTCTCGCAAGTGGGCCGGACGGCCGGATACCGGGGTTGTATCCGGCCGTTCGGACCGCGCCGCGAGGCGGAAGCTGGGCCCGTCGCAGGCCGCCATGGCCGGCCACACAGGCCTTTAGGACGGGTCGGCGTACGCGCCGGATCTCGGCCCTCTAGGCTGATCGGCGGAGCATTCTCGAGTTTCTTGGAGGACTGTGATGCGCTCGCTGGGAACCCGCCGCGCCTTCCTGGCCACGGGTGTCGCCACGGTGGCCGCGATCGCGCTCGCCGGATGCAGCGCCGGCCAGGTCGCCGAGACGGCGCTCAAGCAGGCCTCCAACCCGGGCGTCAACATCGACAACTCCAACGGCAGCGTGGTCATCCGCAACCTCTCGGTGCAGTATCCGGGCGTCGAGGGCTACGCGGCGGGCGACAACGCGCCCCTCGAGGTCGGCATCTACAACCAGACCAAGCAGCCCGTCACCGTGCTGGTGAGCAGCCAGCCGCTCGCAGGGGCCGGCGAGGGGCAGGGCGTCGTCTCCGCGCGGCAGGTGGGCCTGGTGGGCGGCGGCGCCGCGACCCCGTCGGCCGCCTCGTCGGCGATCCCGGAGCCGTCCGGCAGCCGCCCGTCGGACACCGAGGACGACCAGAACAGCGAGCAGATCCCGACGCCGAGCGGCAACCCGAGCCCCGGCGAGACGCCGTCCACCGCGCCCGCGGCGACCGGCGCGGCCCGCCCGGCCCGCCTCGAGATCGGCCCGCTGAGCTCGGTCACGTTCCTGCCGGGCGACAAGGAGCAGCTGCAGGCCCTCGGGCTTACCGGCAAGCTGTCCCCGGGCGGCTCGGTCAACCTGGTCTTCGAGTTCAGCAACGGCGCCGACCCGCTGGTCGTGCAGGCCCCGGTCAGCGTCCCGCTCTCGCCGGCCTCGCGCGCTCCGGGCAACCCGGCCGAGGGTGCCGAGAACGAGCACCAGGACAACACGGGTGAGTCGGGGGACTAGTCCCTGCTTTGTCATACGGTCCGGCTAGCGTGGCCGGTGTGACGACTTCCCGCACTCGAACAGACCCGCGCCCGGCCTATCAGTGCGACGCGTGCGGGCACCAGCCACCCAAGTGGCTGGGGCGCTGCCCGGAGTGCAACGAGTGGGGCTCGATCATCGAGTCCACGATGACCGGTCCGGTGGTCTCCGGGCGCGTGGTCAGCTCGCGGCTGCCGTCCGAGCCGGCCCGTCCCATCGCGACGATCAGCGCGGCTCCCGCCAAGGCGGTGCCCAGCGGCGTCAGTGAGCTCGACCGGGTCCTCGGTGGCGGCCTGGTCCCCGGCGCGGTGGTGCTGCTGGCCGGCGAGCCGGGCGTGGGCAAGTCGACCCTCCTGCTCGACGTCGCGCAGCAGTGGGCGGCCGGCGCGGGCACCCCGTCCCTCGTGGTCAGCGGCGAGGAGTCGGTCAGCCAGGTGCGGCTGCGCGCCGAGCGGCTCGGCGCCCTGCACGACCGGCTCTACCTCGCGTCCGAGAGCGACCTGGGCGCCGTCATCGGGCACCTCGACGCCGTCAAGCCGGGGCTGCTCATCATCGACTCGGTGCAGACGATCTCGGCTCCGGGCACCGAGGGCGTGCCCGGCGGCGTCACCCAGGTGCGTGCCGTCACCGCCGCGCTGGTCAGTGTCGCCAAGGAGCGCGGCGTCGCCACCGTGCTGGTCGGGCACGTCACCAAGGACGGGTCGGTCGCCGGCCCGCGCGTGCTCGAGCACCTCGTCGACGTCGTCCTGCACTTCGAGGGCGACAAGCACTCGTCGCTGCGGCTGGTGCGCGGGGTCAAGAACCGCTTCGGCGCGGCCGACGAGGTGGGCTGCTTCGAGATGCACGAGAGCGGCATCGTCAGCCTGGCCGACCCGTCCGGCCTCTTCCTCACCCGCTACAACGAGCCGGTGCCGGGCACCTGCGTGACGGTGGCGATGGAGGGCCGGCGAGCCATGGTGACCGAGGTGCAGGCGCTGATCGGGGCGCAGGTGCAGGGCTCGCCACGGCGTACGGTCTCCGGCCTCGACAGCGCCCGGCTGGCGATGGTGCTGGCCGTCCTCCAGCGCCGGATGGAGAAGATCAAGCTCCACGACCGCGAGGTCTTCGCCGCGACGGTCGGCGGCATCCGGATCACCGAGCCGTCGGCCGACCTGGCCATGGCGCTGGCGGTGGCATCGGGAGCGCTCAACCTCGCGATGGCACCGCACCTCGCGGCGATCGGCGAGGTGGGCCTGACCGGCGAGGTGCGCCGGGTGGGCGCGGCGGAGCGCCGGCTGGCGGAGGCAGCCCGGCTGGGTTTCCGCTTCGCTCTGGTGCCGCCCGGGTGCGCTCCGGAGTCGCCGCCCAAGGGCATGCGGGTCGTGGAGGTGGGCGATCTGCAGACGGCGGTGCAGTGGGCCGCCAGAGCCTCGGCGGAGTGAGGCCGGTGCCGCCCTTGTCATTACTCGGCGTAAGCGACGATCACGCTACGGAGCATCGGCCGAACCGCGGCTCGTTGACCTGGATGACAGTCCGTAGAATGTCCAGGTGCCGCTCGACCGCGATGCCTCCGCCAACCGTCCTGCCAACGGGGCTGCCCCGGGCATCAACGGGTCGGCAGCCCGTCCGATGACCCCCACGACGCCCGGCCTGACCGGCGGCGGGGTCAGCGGCGACCCGCTCCGCGCCAACCTCGCCCTCATGGCTCCCGGCACCGCGCTGCGCGACGGCCTCGAGCGCATCCTGCGCGGCCGCACCGGCGCGCTGATCGTCCTCGGCTACGACGAGGTCGTGGAGCGCATCTGCACCGGCGGCTTCCCCCTGGACGTCGAGTTCTCGGCCACCCGCCTGCGTGAGCTGTGCAAGATGGACGGCGCGGTCGTCCTCTCCAGCGACGGCACCCGCATCGTGCGCGCGGCCGTCCACCTCATGCCCGACCCGGACATCCCGTCGGAGGAGTCCGGCACCCGCCACCGCACCGCGGAACGCGTCGCCAAGCAGTCCGGCTACCCGGTCATCTCGGTGAGCCAGTCGATGCGCATCATCGGCCTGTACGTGAACGGCCAGCGCCACGTCCTCGACGACTCGGCCGCGATCCTGTCCCGCGCCAACCAGGCCCTCGCCACGCTGGAACGCTACAAGCTACGCCTCGACGAGGTGTCCGGCACGCTCTCGGCGCTGGAGATAGAAGATTTGGTCACGGTCCGTGACGCGGTCGCGGTGGTGCAGCGCCTCGAGATGGTGCGCCGCATCGCCGACGAGATCTCCGGCTACGTGGTGGAGCTCGGCACGGACGGCCGGCTGCTCGCCCTCCAGCTCGACGAGCTGATGGCCGGCGTGGACTCCGACCGCACCCTGGTCATCCGCGACTACCTGCCGACCGGCCGCAAGGCCCGCACCCTCGACGAGGCCCTGGTCGAGCTGGACCTGCTGACGGCCACCGAGATGATCGACCTGGTGGCGGTCGCGAAGGCGATCGGCTACGCGGGCGCCTCCGACGCCCTGGACGCGGCGGTGAGCCCTCGCGGCTTCCGGCTGCTGGCCAAGGTGCCCCGGTTGCCGGCCCAGATCGTGGAGCGGCTGGTGGACCACTTCGGCAGCCTGCAACGCCTCCTCGGCGCCACGGTCGAAGACCTGCAGGCGGTCGAGGGCGTCGGCGACGCCCGCGCCCGGGGAGTGCGCGAGGGGCTGTCCCGGCTCGCCGAGGCCTCGATCCTCGAGCGCTACGTCTAGCCTCGCCGGCTCCACCAGCCGGGCTCAGGCCGCTGGGCTTCAAGCGGCCGGGCCTCAGCCGGCCACGCTTCAAGCGGCCCAGGCTTCAAGCGGCTCCGACTCAATTGGACCGGATTCATGCGGCCCGCGCTTTAAGCGGCGCGGGCCTCAGGAGGCCGGCGTCAGGCGGTCAGGGTGATGGTTACCGGGGCGCTCACTTTCCCGCCCAGGCGGGCGCGCACCTGGTACTGCCCGGCCGGCGGCGCCGTGCCGGCCGCCAGGCCCGCGGAGCACTTGTTCGACTGGCGCCCGTTCCACGTCACGTTGTACTCCCGCTCACCGTTCGGCGGGATCTGGCGGACATCCGAGCCCTTGGCGTTGCTGCACGTGTCCGACGACCAGATCTTCTGCACGCCCGACTCGATGTAGAGCTCCTGCAGGTCGGCGCCGACGTCACGGGAGCAGGCGCGGGCCGACACGTTCTTGATCTTCAGCCGGATCTCGATCGGGACGCCACGGCGGGCCGTCGTGCCGGCCGGGATGGGGGTCACCGAGATCTCCGCGTCGGTGCACGAGCCGTCGGCGGGGACCGTCACGTTGGTGTTCGTGCCGGTGCCCGTGCCGTCGCCCTCGTCGTCCGGGCCGGGAGCCGGCTGACCGTCCGTGCCGGCGGACTGCAGGTCCTCGGGATCCGGCAGGGACGGGTTACCCGCGCCCGCGGGCGGGTCGATGAAGGACGGCTCGTCGCCGTCCGGGGTCTTCGACGCCGGGGCGGGGATCGGGGCCTGCGACGATGCCCCCGTGCCGCGCTTGCTGTCGTCGTCACCGCCGGAGCAGGAGACGAACAGCACGATGACGCCGAGGATGAGTGCACCCAGCACCACACCTCGACGCCGCCAGTACACGGCGGCAGGAAGGGGACCAACCGTCGTACGCATGATGGGAGCACCGTATCGCCGAGACGCCACCGCGGCGGGCGCGACGCGCCGGGTTATGCGACACCGGCTCGTTTACTGATCGTCAGAGATACACCTTGCGCTGGTACACGGCGTGAGCACCGGCGACCCGGTCCAGGAACAGCTTCCCGGCGCAGTGGTCGATCTCGTGCTGCAGGGCGCGGGCCTCGAAGGCGTCGGTCGCCAGGCGCACGGCTGCGCCCGTACCCGGAAGGACGGCCTCGACCACGACGCGGCCGGCGCGTTTCACGTCTCCGGTCAGGTCCGGCACGGACATGCAACCCTCGCGGCCGGGCCGCCACCGGCTGGCCTCCACCACCCGGGCGTTGCACAACACGAACGTGCCGTGCGACGTCGCCGTCTTCGGATGCTGGGTGACGTCCACGACGAAGACCTGCGCGCCCACTCCGACCTGCGGCGCGGCGAGGCCGACGCAGCCGGGCGAGACCCGCATGGTGGCCACCAGGTCGGCCGCGAGCTGGACGATCTCGGGGTCCACCGGGTCCACCTCGGCGCCGACCCGGCTCAGCACCTCGGCGGGGGCGGTGACCACGGGCAGGACCCGGCCCTCGACACCGAGCACATCGGGTTTCCAGTCGGCCAGCGCGTCGCTCACAGGACGTCCGATTCCGCGCGCCGCAGCGTCACGTCGACGCCCAGCTCCTCGGCCGCCACGGCAAGGCGTACGCCGAGCTCCTCGGCCGCGGCCTCGGGCAGGTCCACCTCGGCGACCAGCACGTACAGCGGGCCGGTCAGCCGGGTGGTCAGGTCGGTGATGTTCCCGCCGGCCGCGGCGACCACCCGGGTGACCGCGGCGACGATGCCCAGCCGGTCGGCGCCGTGCACACTCACCAGCCACGGTTCGCCGCCGCTGCCCGACTCGGCCTCGGGCTCCACCGCGCGAACCGTGGCCAGCAGCCCGCTGAGCGGTTCCAGCGCCTTCTCGACGTCCCCGGCGGACGCTCCGGTGCAGATCAGCGTCATCGCGAAGTGCCCGCGCAGCCGGGTCATCGTCGAGTCGGAGAGGTTGGCACCGACGCCGGCGAGCGCCTCGGAGACGTCGGCGATGATGCCGGTGCGGTCCGGGCCTATGACGGTGATGGCGAGCTCGTTCATCCGGGCATCTTAAGCTTGCCCGGTTATGACGCTCGCCGAATCCGCCATCCGTTGGTACGACAGCAACGCCCGCGACCTGCCGTGGCGGGTCCCCGGCACCAGCGCCTGGGCGGTGCTGGTCAGCGAGGTGATGCTGCAGCAGACCCCCGTCGTCCGCGTGGAGCCCGCCTGGCACGCCTGGATGAACCGCTGGCCCACCCCCGCCGACCTGGCCCAGGATCCCCCGTCCGAGGCGATCCGGATGTGGGGCCGGCTGGGCTATCCGCGCCGCGCCATGCGGCTGCACGCCTGCGCGGTGGCGCTGGTGGAACGGCACGGCGGTCAGGTGCCCGATGACCTCGACCAGCTGCTCGCGCTGCCGGGTGTGGGTACGTACACCGCTCGGGCGGTGGCGACTTTCGCGTACGGGCAGCGTCACCCGGTCGTGGACACCAACGTGCGGCGCGTGGTCTCCCGCGCGGTGGCCGGGGACCCGGACGCCGGCCCGACCACCACGACGGCCGACCTGACCGCCATGGCGGAGCTGCTGCCGGAGGAGCCGGCCCTGGCGGCCCGCGCCAGCATCGCGTTCATGGAACTGGGCGCGATCGTCTGCACCGCACGGTCGCCGCGCTGCCCCGAGTGCCCCTTCGAGACGGTCTGCGCCTGGCGGCTCAGCGGCGCCCCGGCCCCCGAGGGCCCGACACGCCGGCCGCAACGGTACGCGGGCACCGACCGCCAGGTCCGCGGCCTGCTCCTCGAGGTGCTGCGGAACGCCACGGGACCGGTGCCCCGGCAACGCCTCGACGTCGTGTGGGCCGACGACGTGCAGCGGGCCCGCGCCCTCGCCGGCCTGGTCACGGACGGGCTGGTCGAGCCGCTCGACTCCGACGCCGACCGCTTCGTGCTCGCCGGCGACCATCCGCTCCGCTATCCGACCCTGCAATAAGGGGCGACCGGTCCGCCCTTACCTGCGGGCACCAGCCGCTTTCATTCGAGAGACGCTTCGCAGGCGTCGTTCTTGCCCCAGTTGCCGAGTGCGACGATCGCCTCGCGCAAGGCGAGCCCGCGATCGGTCAGCGCATAGGCCCGAGTGTTGTGTCGAAGGGGCAGGCGGAACAGCACGCCGGCCGCTTCGAGCTCTCGCAGGCGTGTCGCGAGGATGTTCGTCGGCACGCCGAGGTCGCGCTGCAGATCGCCGTAGCGTTGGGGCCCGTCGAGCAGCCGCTCCACGATGAGCAGGGCCCACCGTGCTCCGACGATGTCGAGGGCCGCGGCGAGGTCGCTCACGTGGCCGGGTCGGCGTCCGCCTTCATCCAGAACGGTGAGTAGTGGTAGCCGTCGGGGTCGTCGAACTGGCGCTGGTACATGAAGGGGTAGTCGTCGGTGTCACCGATCCGCCCGCCGGCGGCGCCGGCCCGGTCGACGAGCTCGTCGACCGCCTCGCGGCTGCCCAGGTCGAACGAGACCGTGACCTTCGAGGGCGTCTGAGGTCCGCCGATCAACTCTTCGACTCCGCCGACGCTCGCGTACATCTCGCGGCTGCCGAGCATGACGTACTGCCCGGGCGCGATCGCGAAGCACGACACGTTGTCGTCGGACATGTCGGTGTTGAGGGTCCAGCCGAGGGCGGTGTAGAAGGCGGTTGCGCGCTCGACGCTCTCGACCGGGCAGGTGATGAAGAGGCTCATGCGACCCATACTTGCAAAATGCAAGTGGATCGTCAAGGGGCGCGCGGGGCGCTGGGCTGCGGGATGCTAGGCCGGCACCGGGTCCGGATACGGCCGCTCGACCGGCAACAATGCCGGATCACGGTTCGCGGCGATTCCCCGCGCCAGCGCGGTCACGTCCGTGATCGCCACCGTCCACTCGTCCACGTACCGCTGGACCGCCTCACCGCTCAGCCCGAGCTGGAGCGACCGATACGGCAACGGCGTCAGCTGCAGGGACCGCTCAGGATCCCACTGCACACGTACGGGGCTGCGCCGCAACCGCCGCGACCACTCCGCCCGGCTCTCGCCCGTGGACCGGTCGTAGTGGCTGAGACAGGCGTGGGAGACCGCCCAGTCGAAGCCCTCGCGGGTGATCTCGACGGCGAGGACGCGTTCCTGGCCGGGCTTGGTGGCCCAGCCGCAGCGGTACATCATCCACAGGAACGACGGCTTGACCCACGTCATCCGGTCACGCTTGAACGGGTCCACGAACCGTCCCGCCCGCACGGCCGGCCCGGCGATCGCCTCGGAGTACGCCTGGTAGACGGTGATCGTGCGGTCGGTGTACGCGGCACGGATCTGCCGATACGGAACATCCATCCGTTGATGATCAACGATCGGTGCTGTTCCGGGCGACCGAAATACGCGCCGTTATGGCCGCGCGGAGACCGTCGTGCGCCGGGCTGAGCGCATGCGCGGGGTCCTGCCACCGTTCCCGGGGGTACAGCCACACGGGCATGCGCCTGAGGTCGGGCGGCTCCCACTCGTACCGTGGCCAGATGTGCGCGTGCAGGTATGGGTCGGTGTTGCCCAGGATCTCGAGGTTGATCCGCCGGAAGGCGGAGTCCTGTTCCGCGCAGGCCTGTTCGACGGCAGCGCCCAGCCTCTCCATGCTGTCGAGGAATGCCAGCCGGCGCGGCCGGGGCAGGTCGCTGAGCCGTTCGACGCCGGGGTCGTCCGTCAGCAGGACGCAGTAGCCCGGCAGCCACTGCACGTCCCCGATGACGGCGAAGCCTTCCGGTAGCCGCGCCAGAACCGTGGGGTTCTCCCCTCGGTGCGCCGCGCCGATGCGATCCGTACGCCAATCCTCCGAACGCGGAACGGCCCGGTGCTGATGCACCGGGCCGTTCTGCTGCACTTCGTGAGGCTTACTCGTCGGCCGCAGCCGCGCCGAGGTCGGCCGGGACGGCGTCGGGGACCACGGATCCCCGGTCGGCGCCCTTGAAGACCAGCTTGGACTTGTCGGTGTTCTCGGGGTCGCCCTCGCAGTCCACCACGACGATCTGGCCGGGGCGCAGCTCGTTGAAGAGGATCTGCTCGCTGAGGGTGTCCTCGAGGTCCCGCTGGATCGTCCGGCGCAGCGGCCGGGCGCCCAGGACGGGGTCGAAGCCCTTCTTCGCCAGGTACTTCTTCGCGTTCTCGGTCAGCTCGAGGCCCATGTCCTTGTTCTTGAGCTGGGTCTCGATCCGGGAGGTGAAGATGTCGACGATCTCGAGGATCTCGTTCTGGCGCAGCTGGTGGAAGACGATCGTGTCGTCGATGCGGTTGAGGAACTCCGGGCGGAAGTGCTGCTTCAGCTCGTCGTTGACCTTGACCTTCATCCGCTCGTAGTTGGACTCCTCCGCCTCCGAGGCCTGGAAGCCCAGCGACACCGCCTTGGCCACGTCGCGCGTGCCCAGGTTGGTGGTCAGGATGATCACCGTGTTCTTGAAGTCCACGATGCGCCCCTGACCGTCGGTGAGGCGGCCGTCCTCCAGGATCTGCAGGAGGGTGTTGAAGACGTCCGGGTGGGCCTTCTCGATCTCGTCGAAGAGGACCACGGAGAACGGCTTGCGGCGGACCTTCTCGGTCAGCTGGCCACCCTCGTCGTAGCCGACGTATCCGGGGGGCGCACCGACGAGGCGGGACACCGTGTAGCGGTCGTGGAACTCGGACATGTCCAGCTGGATCAGCGCGTCCTCGGAGCCGAACAGGAACTCCGCGAGCGCCTTGGACAGCTCGGTCTTACCGACACCGGACGGGCCGGCGAAGATGAACGAGCCCGAGGGGCGCTTCGGGTCCTTCAGGCCGGCGCGGGTACGCCGGATGGCCTTGGAGACGGCCTTGACCGCGTCCTCCTGGCCGATGACGCGCTTGTGGAGCTCGTCCTCCATGCGCAGCAGCCGGGACGTCTCCTCCTCGGTGAGCTTGTAGACCGGGATGCCGGTCCAGTTGCCCAGGACCTCGGCGATCTGCTCGTCGTCGACCTCGGACACGACGTCGAGGTCGCCGGCCTTCCACTCCTTCTCCCGCTGCGCCTTCTGGCCCAGCAGCTGCTTCTCCTTGTCGCGCAGCTGCGCGGCCCGCTCGAAGTCCTGCGCGTCGATCGCGGACTCCTTGTCGCGGCGGACCTGGGCGATGCGCTCGTCGAAGTCGCGCAGGTCCGGCGGCGCGGTCATCCGGCGGATGCGCATCCGCGCGCCGGCCTCGTCGATGAGGTCGATGGCCTTGTCCGGCAGGAAGCGGTCCGAGATGTACCGGTCGGCCAGCGTCGCCGCGGCCACCAGGGCGGCGTCGGTGATGCTGATCCGGTGGTGCGCCTCGTACCGGTCGCGCAGGCCCTTGAGGATCTCGATGGTGTGCGCCAGCGACGGCTCACCCACTTGGATCGGCTGGAAGCGGCGCTCGAGCGCGGCGTCCTTCTCGAGGTGCTTGCGGTACTCGTCCAGGGTCGTCGCACCGATCGTCTGGAGCTCACCACGCGCGAGCATGGGCTTCAGAATCGAGGCGGCGTCGATCGCACCCTCGGCGGCGCCGGCGCCGACCAGGGTGTGAATCTCGTCGATGAACAGGATGATGTCGCCCCGGGTGCGGATCTCCTTGAGCACCTTCTTGAGGCGCTCCTCGAAGTCACCGCGGTAGCGGGAACCGGCGACCAGCGCGCCCAGGTCGAGCGTGTAGAGCTGCTTGTCCTTCAGCGTCTCGGGCACCTCGCCCTTGACGATGGACTGCGACAGCCCCTCGACGACCGCGGTCTTGCCGACGCCCGGCTCGCCGATCAGCACCGGGTTGTTCTTGGTGCGGCGGGAGAGCACCTGCATGACCCGCTCGATTTCCTTCTCCCGGCCGATGACCGGGTCGAGCTTGCCCTCGCGGGCGGCCTGGGTCAGGTTGCGACCGAACTGGTCGAGCACCAGGGAGGTGGAAGGAGCGGCCTCGCCCGCCGCGGCACCGGCAGCGGCCGGCTCCTTGCCCTGGTAGCCCGAGAGCAGCTGGATGACCTGCTGGCGGACCCGGTTGAGGTCGGCGCCGAGCTTGACCAGCACCTGGGCGGCGACGCCCTCGCCCTCACGGATCAGCCCGAGCAGGATGTGCTCCGTGCCGATGTAGTTGTGGCCGAGCTGCAAGGCCTCGCGCAGCGAGAGCTCCAGCACCTTCTTGGCCCGCGGGGTGAACGGGATGTGTCCGCTCGGCGCCTGCTGACCCTGGCCGATGATCTCCTCAACCTGCTGCCGGACCCCCTCGAGGGAGATGCCGAGGCTCTCCAGAGCCTTCGCGGCAACACCTTCGCCCTCGTGGATCAGGCCGAGCAGGATGTGCTCTGTCCCGATGTAGTTGTGGTTGAGCATCCGGGCCTCTTCTTGGGCCAGGACGACAACCCGTCGCGCTCGGTCGGTGAACCGCTCGAACATGCCCTCGTGCTCCTCACGTGCCGTGCGCCAATGCTGAGCCTGTCTCAACAGCTGGCGGGGCCAGCGCACGGGCATCGGTGATACCCGTGCTGTAACTCTATCGCCGCCGGGTGACTCTGCTGGGCCCTCGAGCCCTCTCGGGACGTCCTGCGCCGATGATTCCCCCAACTTCGCACGCTCAACGGCTGTTCCCCACCCCTGCGGAGTACGCGGACAGCGAAATCCCGGACGCAACGATCCCGGCCGCGAACCCGTCCACAGCCTGTGGACAACGCCGTCCACTCCTGTGGATAACTTACGCATGCCGGGCGGGAGAACGCGGGAAAAGCAGCAGGGTCCGCAGCGCCTGAGCGCTACGGACCCTGTGGAAAGTGTTCGGCTCGGCAACCGGCCGCCCGGTGGAGGGAATCAGGGCGGCAGGTCCCCCGCAGGGGACGTCAGCAGCCGGTTCCCGCGCCGGGAACGTCAGCGACCGGGCCCCTTGGCGTGGAACTCGTCCACGATCTCCTGGGGGATGCGACCCCGGTCGGAGATCTCCTTGCCGTTCTTCTTGGCCCACTCCCGGATGGCCTTGTTCTGCTCCCGGTCGGCGGTGGCACCGCCCCGGCCCCGGGCCGCCCGACCGCCCACGACCACCCCGCCGCGGGCGACCTTCGACCCGGCGGCGACGTACGGCGCGAAGACGTCGCGCAATTTCGCCGCGTTCTTGTCGGACAGGTCGATCTCATACTGAATGCCGTCGAGGGCGAACTTGACGGTCTCGTCGGCATCACCACCGTCGAGGTCGTCGACCAGCTTGTGAATGATCTGCTTGGCCACGCGCCGTTATCCTCCCGAACACAGGTTCTCTCGTCAGACAATCCCCTGCGGAGAACAATAACGCTATCCCCGCGTGATCCGTCAATGCGGGCCTTGATATCGACTTCTGCACGCACCAACGCGACAACGCGGCGTTTCGGCGAATGCGGTGCCGCGGCAGCGCCCGCGACCGGGCGATTCCCATTCAGGAGCGGCCATCGCGCACGGCATTCGCAGGCGCGCGGATCAGCGATCGCGCGGCCCGGCCGACCACCGTAAACACTTCGCGAACACGGCCGGGCCTGCACCTGCGACTCAGCCACGTCGATCCGCTGGAGTCACGGAGCGTACCGATCAGAAAAGGACCCTTTCCGGGGTGCGCGGCCGGGCCTTCCCCCTCGCCGGACCGGCCCGTCGCACGGGCCAGGCGGCCAGGAGCCGCCGTAGGGCGAAAATATCGAAGCCGCATTGTGATGATCGGCCGGGCCTGTCGCGATGTCCCACCGACGCCGGGCCGACGGCAAAAACGCCCCGGCACCATACCTCGATAGAGATCTGTGCCCGCCGCGTTGCTGTGAGTCACAAACGGCGTTTATCGCGGGCAATTAAGGGAGGCCGGAGCGCAGGCCTGCCCCGCCGATCCGGACGTTGCACCTTATCGCGGCCCCAACCGGCGGTCAGCCGACATTCCGCTCATAGACCATGCGCAGCCCGATCAGGGTGATCATCGGCTCGTGCGCGGTGATGGTCCGGCACTCGTCCTTCACCAGCCAGGCCAGCCCCCCGGTGGCGATGACCGAACGCACCCCGCCCAATTCGGCGGCCATCAGCTCCACGATGCGGTCCACCTGCCCGGCCACCCCGAAATAGAGCCCGGACTGCAGACACTCGACCGTGTTCTTGCCGATGACCGACCGCGGCTTGGCGGGTTCCACCTTGCGCAACTGAGCGGCCCGGGCTGCCAGCGCGTCGAACGAGATCTCGATCCCGGGCGCGAAAGCCCCACCCAGGAACTCCCCCTTGGCACTGATCACGTCGAAATTCGTGGTGGTCCCGAAGTCCACGACGATCGACGGCCCCCCGTACAGGGCATGCGCGGCCAGGGTGTTGACCACCCGGTCGGCGCCGACCTCCTTGGGGTTGTCGATGGCGAGCTGCACCCCGGTCTTCACGCCGGGCTCCACGATCACGTTCGGCAGATCCCCGTAATAGCGCCCCAGCATCGTGCGCAACGACCGCAACGCGGCCGGCACGGTGGAGCAGGCAGCCACCCCACTGATCTCCACGGCGTCGCCGGCAAGCAGCCCCCGGAACATGAGCCCCAGCTCATCGGCGGTCGACCGGGCATCGGTCTTGATCCGCCAGCTGTGCACGATCTTGTCGCCGTCGAACGTCGCCAGGACGGTGTTGGTGTTGCCGATGTCGATGCAGAGAAGCACGATCAAAACCTTAACGGTCAAAGGTACGGGCGTTGGCGCCCACAACCGCAACACCGTCCCCCACCCGCACAGGGGACCCCAGCCAGGGGAAACATGGCCTCCCTGCCGGGCCCCCGCTTCGTGCGGAGGCGGAGGAGCGGCCCACGGCCCACACGCCTCGGGCCTTGCTTCGCCGTCGGCCAGGGCGACCATCCTGAGGATCCGGCGGCAGCGCGGTATCCCGGCCTCCCACGCACCGACCGTCCGGCCGGCGTTCAGGCGACGTGCAGGTCCAAGGCGATGTCGAGGATCGGCGACGAGTGGGTCAGCCCGCCCACCGAGAGGTAGTCCACCCCCGTGGCGGCGTAGGCGCCCACCGTCGCCAGCGTCAGGTTGCCGGTGGCCTCCAGCTCGGTACGGTCGCCGACCCGTTCCACGACCGAGCGGAGCAGTTCCGGCGACATGTTGTCGCAGAGCAGGAAGCCGGCGCCCGCCTCGACCGCCTCTTCCGCCTCGGCCAGGGTGGTCACCTCGACCTGCACCGCCACGTCCGGGAACCGTTCGCGGACCAGCCGGTAGGCCGCCGTGATGCTCCCCGCGGCAAGCTTGTGGTTGTCCTTGATCATGGCGACGTCGTAGAGGCCCATGCGCTTGTTGGTGCCCCCGCCGACCCGGACGGCGTACTTCTCGAGGACGCGCAGGCCCGGAGTCGTCTTGCGGGTGTCGAGCACGGTGGCTTTGGTGCCGGCGAGCTCATCGGCCCACTTGCGGGTGTGCGTCGCCACCCCGGACAGGCGGCACAGCAGGTTGAGGGCCGTACGCTCCGCGGTCAGCAGCGCCCGCGTCGGACCGGTGATCACGGCGAGCACGTCACCACGCTCCACCCGGGCACCCTCCTCCACCTGCTGGTCGAAGGTCGCGGTGCCACCCGACGTCGCCGCGAAGACCTGGGCCGCGACCGGCAGACCGGCCACCACCCCGGCGGCACGGGCCACCAGTTCGGCCGTGTCGACCTGGTCGGCGGGGATGGTCGCCTCACTGGTGACGTCCCGCGGCGGGTCACCGAGGTCCTCCGCCAGCGCCGTGTAGACGACCCGCTCGACCTCGGCCAGGTCCAGTCCCTCACTCATGCTGCGCCTTCCTCGACATGGGCACCCCTCGACTGGGGAGCACGCATTGCAACGCCGACAGTCTCCCCGGCGCACGACTCGAACGCGGCCGCGCCCCCGGCCCGTAGCCACTCAGCCGGCCGACCCCACCCCGGGGAGACCCCGCCCGCACCCGGACCTCGTAGGGCGCGGCCGGTTCGGCCACGCCCTTGAGAACGTCGAGATCCTGGATCCGGGTGCCTATCAGGGCGTCCGCGGTGGGGTGGCCGGTGAGCCGGTCATGCCATTTCCTCGAACGTCTGGGTCAGGGTGCCCTCGCGGTCGATCGAGTCGAGGAGGTGGCCGCGCCATTCGTCAGCGGCGTTGGGGTGGTCCTCGCGCCAGTGGCAGCCGCGGGTTTCGCGGCGTTCGTGGGCCGAGGCGACCAGGGCCGTGGCCACGGTGAGGAGGTTGGTGGCTTCCCAGGCCGCGTTGCGGGGGGTGCCGTGCTGTTCGCCGAGGCGGGCGAGCTCCTTCGCCGTGGCCGCGAGGGAGTCCGCCGAGCGCAGCACGCCCGCGCCGCGGGTCATCGCGCGCTGGAGGTCGCCGCGGATGGCGGGGGCGGCCACCCAGCCCGGGTCGCCGGTGGCCGGGACCGGGTCGGACTGCGGGGGCAGGTCGCGGGCGATGTCGTCGGCGATGCGCCGGGAGAAGACGAGGCCTTCCAGCAGCGAGTTGCTGGCCAGGCGGTTGGCGCCGTGGACGCCGGTGCAGGCCACCTCGCCGCAGGCGTACAGGCCCGGGATGGAGGTGCGGCCGTGCAGGTCGGTGCGGACGCCGCCGGAGGCGTAGTGGGCGGCGGGGGCGACCGGGATCAGCTCCGTCGCCGGGTCGACGCCGGCCGACCGGGTGGAGGCGACGATGGTCGGGAAGCGTTGCTCGAGGAATTCCTTGCCGAGGTGGCGCGCGTCGAGGTAGACGTGGTCGGCGCCGGTGGCGCGGAGGACCCGGTGGATGCCCTTCGCGACGACGTCGCGGGGTGCCAGCTCGGCCAGCTCGTGCTGGCCCACCATGAACCGCTTGCCGTTCTCGTCGACGAGGTGGGCGCCTTCGCCGCGGAGGGCCTCGGAGATCAGCGGCCGCTGCACCGAGGTGACGCTCGCGGTGACGAACGAGGTGGGGTGGAACTGGACGAACTCCACGTCGGTGACGGTTGCGCCGGCGCGCAGGGCGAGGGCTACGCCGTCGCCGGTGGAGACGGCCGGGTTGGTGGTGGACGCGAAGATCTGGCCCATGCCGCCGGTGGCGAGCACGACCGCGCGGGCCAGGATCGCGCCGACGCCGTCCTCGGAGCCCTCGCCCAGGACGTGGAGGGTGAGGCCGCAGGCCCGGCCGTCGGCGGAGCGCAGGAGGTCCAGCACGAGCGCGTGCTCGACGAGGCGGATCCACGGGTCACGGAGCACCGCCGCGTGCAGGGCACGTTGGACCTCGGCACCGGTGGCGTCACCGCCCGCGTGCACGATGCGGTCGGCGCGGTGGCCGCCCTCGCGGGTGAGCATCAGCGACCCGTCGGCGTTGCGGTCGAACTCGGCGCCGATCCGCATGAGCTCCCGGATCCGGGCCGGGCCCTCCTCGACCAGGACGCGCACCGCGGCCGGGTCGCAGAGCCCCACGCCGGCGATCTCGGTGTCGAAGGCGTGCGCCTCGGGGGTGTCGAGCGGGTCCAGCACGGCCGCGATGCCGCCCTGGGCCCAGCGGGTCGACCCGTCGTTGATGTTGACCTTGGTGACCACCGTGACGTGCAGGCCCTGCTCGCGCAGGTGCAGCGCGGCGGTCAGGCCGGCCACGCCCGAGCCGACCACCAGCACGTCGGTGGACTCGGTCCAGCCCGGCTCGGCGGCGGCCAGGCGACGGGGAAGCGCCGGAAGGTCGGCGAGATGCGACATGCGCTCAGTCAACCTCGCCGGTACGACGAAATCACGGCCGGGGCGCCAAGAAGTGCCCAGGGTTACTGGTACTGGACCGGAAGGGCGTCTTTGCCCTTGCCCTTGAGGGAGGACTTCAGGGTGCTCGTGTTCACCCACAGATAGCAGCGCACGCCCCGGTCACCCATCTGCCACACGTCCTCCCCGCCCGGCAGCGACACCACACCGGCGCGGTACTGCAGGTCCTCGTCGTCGGGCACACCGGTGTACGAGGCGATCAGGCCGCGGCAGCCGTCGTGGAACTGGTCCCACTGCTCGGACGTCTTGGGGTACGGCCGGTCACCGGCGTCCCAGACCCCGACGAACTCGGCGTTGTGCGCGGCGGCGCAGGGCGCGGCCGGCATCGTGCCGATCTCGCCGTTCTTGTCCAGCTGCACCGAGTAGCAGGTGAGCAGCAGCGCGGACTTCGGCTCCTTCAGGGCGTCCCGGAGGCTTCCGACGCGCTGCACGAGTCCGCCGTCGTCCTCCACCGAGCTGGTCTCCAGCACCTCGCACCGGTACCAGCGCGCGCCTCCGGTCCAGGCGGCCCGGGTCGGCTGGGTCACTCCGATCCAGAGCCGCGCCGTGCGCCACGGCCCGCCGACGTAGGCGGTCGTCCTGGCGTCGCAGACCTGGTACGCCGCCCGCGCCCCGGCGGACCCGGCGGCGGGTGGCTCGGTCGCCTCGGCGGCGGGGCTGGGGTACTTGCCCACATAGACGGTCTCGGTGCGGTGCTTGAGCTCGCAGTTGACCTCCTCGTACGCCGCCCGCGAGCCGGACGCGGAGAAGTTGGCGAGGTGACAGGTCGCCGGGACGGGGGTGAAGCCGGTGGGCGCCCCGATCGCGGCCCAGCCGTTCATCAGGTCGCCGTCCACCCCGCCCGGGTTGCCGCAGCCGGCGAGGAGGGCAGCCGTCAACACGCTCACGGCCGCAGCGACGCCCCACCGGCGCCGCCGCCGGGAGAAGTGACGCATCAACCGAGCCCTCCGACCGCAGCCTGATGTCCGATTTGTCGATCATATGGCAATCGACAGGGCCGCCACGGCGCCTTCGAGAGACCCGGAACGCCGGATGGAGCGGCAACCCAGGAGAAGGCCGGCAGGAACAAGCCAGGAGCGGTAGGGGCAAGGACGGTCCGACAGCGCACGGAAGGGACCGCCCGAGGTGCGACGGACGGACGAAGACGCAGTTCAGCAGGCCGACAGCCAGCTCAGCGGGCGAAGTGCCAGCTCAGCAGGCCGAGAGGCGGCTCAGGGGGCGGAGAGCGTGAGGTCTCCGCGTACCAGATCTCCGGCCATGCCCTCGACCGCCGCCGCCGGGTCGGCGCCCAGCTCGATGATCGTGTTCTCGGCGTCCACGTGGACGATCCGCGGCTGGTAGGCGCGCGCCTCCGCCGAGTCCATCTGGCCGTAGGAGATGAGGATGACCAGGTCGCCCGGGTGCACGAGGTGGGCCGCCGCGCCGTTGATGCCGATCACGCCGGTGCCTCGCTCGCCCGGGATCACGTACGTCTCGAGGCGGGCGCCGTTGGTCACGTCCACGATCGCGACCTGCTCGCCGGGCAGCAGGTCCGCAGCCTCCATCAGGTCGAGGTCCACGGTCACCGAGCCGACGTAGTGCAGGTCGGCCTGCGTCACCGTGGCGCGGTGGATCTTGGACTTGAGCATGGTGCGCAGCATCAGGCGGCCTCTCCGAGGAACAGCGGTACGTTGTCGATCAGGCGGGTGGTGCCGACCTTGGCCGCCACGAGCAGCCGGGCAGGTCCGCTCGCCGGCGCGGGACCGAGCAGCGGGTCGGTCAGCGCCAGGTAGTCGACCTGCACGCCGGGCTCATCGGCGAGGATCTTGTTGGCCGCCTCCAGGACGCGGGTGCCGTCGTTCTGCAGGGCGCCCCCGCGGAGCGCGTGCGAGAGGGCGAGCGCCGCCTGCCGCTGCTCGATCGAGAGGTAGCGGTTGCGGCTCGACAGCGCCAGGCCGTCGGCTTCGCGGACGGTCGGCACGCCGATGATGTGCGTACCGATCTCCAGATCGGTGACCATGCGCTTGATCAGGGCGAGCTGCTGGTAGTCCTTCTCGCCGAAGAAGGCCACGTCCGCGCGGGTGAGCTGGAGCAGCTTGGCGACCACCGTGAGCATGCCGGAGAAGTGGCCCGGGCGGCTGGCACCCTCGAGGATCTCGCCCACCGGGCCGGCCGCGAGCGTCACCGACGGCGTGCCGCCCGGGTACATCTCGTCGCGGTCCGGGGCGAAGACCAGGTCGACGCCCTCGGCCGTGCACGCGTCGACGTCGGCCGCGAGCGTGCGCGGGTACTTGTCGAAGTCCTCGTTCGGGCCGAACTGCAGCGGGTTCACGAACACCGTGACGATCACGTAGTCCGACTGCGCGCGGGCCTCGCGCATCAGCTGCCGGTGCCCCTCGTGCAGCGCACCCATGGTCATCACGACGGCTACGCGGCCGGTGGCGGCCGCGCGGGCCGCGGCCAGCTCGCCGCGGGTGTGGACGAGAACGGTCATGAAGGGCTCCCAACAGTCGCGTGAGCGGAGGCGAGAACATCCAGCAGCAGCGCCGCGTCCTGCGGGCGCAGGCGTCCGGCGGCGATCGCCCGGTCGGCGGTCCGCCGGGCGAGAGCGAGGTAGGCCGGCGCCGACTCCGGCGTCAGGCGGTCGAGATGCTTGCGTACGGTGCCCGCATCGCCCCGCGACACCGGGCCGGTCAGGGCCGCATCGCCGAGCGCGAGCGCGTTGTCGAGGGCCGCGTGCAGCAGCGGCGACAGCACCACGCCGGGCTGCTCGACCCCGGCGGCGCGCAGCAGGTCGGCGGCCTCGTTGACGAGCGTGACCAGGTGGTTGGCGCCGTGTGCGAGGGCGGCGTGGTAGAGCGGCCGGGAGTCCTCGGCGACCCACTCCGGCACGCCGCCGAGGTCGGTGACCAGGCGCGCGGCGAACGCCCGGTCGCGGGCGGTCACCCCCCAGGCGATGCCGGGCAGCCGGTCCAGGTCGCCCGCCGCGCCGGTGAAGGTCATCGCCGGGTGCAGCGCGAGGCCGTCGACATCGCCCAGGATCGCGAGGCCGTGGGCTCCGGAGGTGTGCGCTACGACCGTACGGGCGGACAGCGATCCGGTCGCGGCGAGCCCGGCCACGACGCCGCCGAGCGCGTCGTCCGGAACGGCGAGGAGCAGGAGGTCGGTGGCGGCCCGGGCCACCTCGTCAGCCGGGAGGATCGCGGCCTGCGGCAGGAGGCGCCGGGCGCGGTCGAGAGATGCGCTGGAGACCGCCGCGGCGGCGACGACGTCATGCCCGGCGGCGGCGAGGGCGGCGCCCAGGACGGCACCCACCCGGCCCGCGCCCACAACGCCCACAACCAGCGGGTACGCGCGCGGTACTGCGCTCATATGCGAGATCCAGTCCTCGTGAAGGGGTACCGGTCGAGGAAAGTATGCGCCGGTGTAACAGCCCCGTGACAAGAGCGTGTGAACAACTGCACCGCCGCGCGGGGCCTAGATTGGCTCGTGTGACGAAGCTGGGTTGGCGGGCCGCCATGCATCACGCCCTGTACGGCCCCGCGGGGTTCTTCACCAATGCCGCGAGCGGCGGCCCGGCGGACCATTTCCGGACCAGCGTCCACGCCTCCCCGCTCTTCGCCTGCGCCCTGCTGCGCCTCGTCGAGCAGGTGGACGCCCGGCTCGGCAGCCCGCGCACCCTGCAGGTCGTGGACGTGGGGGCAGGCCGCGGCGAGCTGCTGGCGGCCCTGGCCGCCTCCGCCGCGGGCACCCCGCTGGCGGACCGGCTCCACCTCACCGGCGTCGAGGTCGCGCCCCGCCCCGCGGGGCTGCCCGGCACGATCGGCTGGCGGCGGACCATTCCCCCGGGCATCGTGGGCGTCCTGCTGGCCACCGAGTGGCTCGACAACGTGCCGCTCGA
The DNA here is from genome assembly GCF_040676695.1 of Actinoplanes sp. NPDC049548. NCBI lineage: Bacteria > Bacillati > Actinomycetota > Actinomycetes > Micromonosporales > Micromonosporaceae > Actinoplanes > Actinoplanes sp. NPDC049548. The sequence goes on along the minus strand of NZ_JBFAPM010000001.1, from coordinate 153,620 downwards.
CGTCGCGGAGATCGACCCCGCGGGCCGGGCCCGGCGGGTGCTCGTGGACCCGGCGACCGGCACGGAGTCGCTCGGCGCGGACGTGGACCCCGCCGACCGGTTCTGGCTCGCCCGCTGGTGGCCCGGTGCCGGGCTGGGCGACCGCGTCGAGATCGGCTGGCCCCGCGACGTGGCGTGGGCCGAAGCCGTCGCCTCGGTACGCCGGGGCTGCGCGCTGGCGATCGACTACGGGCATCTGCGCAGCGCCCGCCCCGCCCTGGGCACGCTCACGGGTTATCGCGGCGGGCGGCAGGTCCTGCCCGTACCGGATGGCAGTTGTGATGTGACCGCGCACGTCGCTCTGGACGCGGCGGCGGTGGCGGGCGGTACGCCGTACCGGATCATCACACAGCGGGCGGCGCTGCGAGCCCTGGGTGTCGACGGCGGCCGGCCACCGTTGGATCTTGCCCGCACGGACCCGGCGGGCTATCTGCGGGCGCTGGGGACCGCGGGGGCGGCGGCGGAGCTGACCGACGTGGCCGGGCTCGGCGGGCACTGGTGGCTGCTGCACGAGGTCGGGATCGAGCTTCGTGGGAGCATGTGAGCCGTGAGCGACTTGCGGGAGATGACCGTCGGGACCGGCGCCGGGCTCGACACCGCCGACATGGTGCTCAACATCGGCCCGCAGCACCCGTCGACGCACGGCGTGCTGCGGCTCAAGCTGACCCTGGACGGGGAGCGCGTCGTCGCGTGCGAGCCGATCGTCGGCTACATGCACCGCGGCGCCGAGAAGCTCTTCGAGGTCCGCGACTACCGGCAGATCATCGTGCTGGCGAACCGGCACGACTGGCTGTCCGCGTTCTCCAACGAGCTCGGCGTCGTGCTGGCCGTCGAGCGGCTCATGGGCATCGAGGTGCCGGAGCGGGCGACGTGGCTGCGGATGGCGCTCGCCGAGCTCAACCGCGTGCTCAACCACCTGATGTTCCTGGGGTCCTACCCGCTGGAGATCGGCGCGATCACGCCGATGTTTTACGCCTTCCGGGAGCGGGAGACCCTGCAGGCGGTCATGGAGGAGGTCTCCGGCGGCCGCATCCACTACATGTTCAACCGCGTCGGCGGGCTCAAGGAGGAGGTCCCGGCCGGCTGGACGCGCCGGGCCCGCGAGGCCATCGCGCTGGTCCGGCGCCGGATGCCCGACATCGACAACCTGATCCGCAGGAACGACATCTTTCTCGCCCGTACGGTCGGGGTCGGCGTCCTCACCGCCGAGCAGGCGGCGGCGTACGGCGCGTCCGGACCGGTGGCCCGCGCGAGTGGCCTCGACATGGACCTGCGGCGCGACGAGCCCTATCTGGCGTACGACCAGCTCGACGTGCCCGTGGTGACCCGGACGGCCGGTGACTGCCACTCGCGGTTCGAGGTGCTGCTCGAGCAGGCGTACGTGTCGCTGAACCTGGCCGAGGAGTGCCTGGACCGGGTGGACCGGATCGGCGGGCCGGTCAACGTGCGGCTGCCCAAGGTGGTCAAGGCTCCCGAGGGGCACACGTACGCGTGGACCGAGAACCCGCTCGGCATCAACGGGTACTACCTGGTGTCCCGCGGCGAGAAGACCCCGTGGCGGCTCAAGCTGCGGACGGCGTCGTACGCGAACGTCCAGGCCCTGGCGACGCTGATCCCGGGATGCCTGGTGCCGGACCTGATCGCGATCCTGGGCTCGATGTTCTTCGTCGTCGGCGACATCGACAAGTAGCCCGTCACCAGCGGCGGTGGCCGTCTCCGTAGCGGTTGTCGTCGTTGCCGTACACCCGGCCGTAGCCGTAGCCCGCGTCGGCGCCGTAGTCGTAGCTGCCGGACGACGTGAAGCCGCTGGTGTAGTCGCCGGCGGGCGGGTCGATCGGTCCCGTGCTCAGCCCGTAGGGCGGGCTCGGCTCCGGATCGGCCCAGCTCGACGGGGAGCCGCCGCTTTCCGGCAGCGACCAGTCGGCGTCGTCGGCCGGTGCCGAGTTCAGCCAGGCCGAGGCGGAGGACCAGTCGTCCGGCCCGGGTCCGCCGGCGCCGAAACGGGCGAGGTCCGTGCCGGTGTCGGGCGCGGCGTGCCGCCGGGACCGGCGCGGCGGCTCCGTCGTGCCGCCGCCGTGATAGACGGTGGCCGGGACCGAGGCGGCCGCGCGCTGCCGGGGTGCCGCCGGCGCGGACACCGATGCCGAGCCGGAGGCGGGGGTCCGCGGCTGCGCGGAGACCGGGACCGGGGCCACGGCGGCGGGCGCCACGGAGGCTGAAGCAACGGCGGGCCGGGGCGCGGGCGGAACGGATGCGGATGCGACCGCCGGACGGGCGGCGCCGGCAGGCGTGGGACCGGGTCCCCGCAGGCGGGCCACGTCGTCCTCCAGCACCTGCACCCGGTGCCCGGTCACACGAGCGGCGGCAGCGATCTCGTCCCGCAGCTCGCCGCGCAGCGAGTCCACCTCGGCGCCGACGCGGTCCTCGACGTCCATCTTGAGCAGAACCGGGTCGTTGCGGATCAGCAGGGAGGCGCCGAGGAGCACGACACAGACCGCGATCAGCAGCACGGCGAACCGGATCGACCCGGTGCCGCCGCCCACCAGCACGGAGATGGCCGCGACCGGGGCCAGGCCCACACCGCCCCAGATCAGCGCGCGCAGGAGACGGGCGCTCGGCTGCTCATCGGGGTCCCGCTCAGACATGGTCGCAGATGCTACCCAGAGTGGCAGCCGTGCCGAAACGGGCAGAATTCGGCGGACCGCTGCCCCCGGCCGCTGTCCACGATGTATCAGCAGGTGAAGCCAGGTACCGCGGCGGTTGCGAGCCTCGGAAATCAGGTCACTGCACCCGTCCGGGTGAGTGCTCCCGCCCGCCGGACCGCGGGCCCGGCGGGCGGGAATCGTGGCTCAGCCGGCCGCCAGTGCACCGTCCGAGCTGAACACCAGGCCGACGCTGATCGTGCCCTGCTTCAACCCGGTCTTCGTCAGCGGACCGCCCGCGTCCAGCGAGCTGAACTTGCCCGCCTGGAACTTGTACGTCTCGACGAGGCCCTGCTGGCACTTCGGCCGCTGCGGGCACTCCGGCGGGCCGCCGAGCACCGTCGCCGCGCCCGAGCACTTGGCGGCGAGGTCGGAGAGCGACTTGACGCCGTACTTGGTCGCGAACGCCTCGGTGGTGGCGAAGGCGTTCTGGTCCTGGGCCGCCGACGGCGTGCCGAACACGAGGCCGGACTTCTCGCCGAGGGTCTTCAGGTTCGCCACCGTCGTGTTCAGGTCCGGCGAGGACGGGTCCTTGGCATCCTTGCCGTCGACCTTGCCGGACAGGAAGGTGGCGAGGGTGGCCGCATACTCCGGTACGACGTCGATGTCGCCCTTCTCGAGGGCCGGCTCGTACAGCTCGCGGTTGCCGATCTGCTGGACCTTCACCTGGTAGCCCGCGGCGGTCAGCACGATGTTGTAGAGCTCGCCCAGCGTCGCGTTCTCGGCGAAGTTGGCGGCGCCGACGGTGATGGCACCGCCCGGGCCCTTCTGGATGCCGGCGGTCAGGTTGTTGGCCGTGGCGAAGTCCTGCGCCGCCGCCTTGGACGACTTGCGGTCGATGTCGACCGCCTTGTTCAGCTCGATGAGCTTGGTGGTGTCGAGGGCCGCGGAGACCTTGTCCAGCGCGGCGATGAGCTGCGGCGACGAGGACTTCTTGTTGATCGCCGGGATGACGTTGTCGGTGTTCTGCAGCTGCTTGTCGTCGGTGAGGACGACGAGCGTGTCGCCCGCCACGGGGGCGCAGCCGGCGCCGGAGGCGGAGCTGGGCGGGGCCGCGGTGCCGGACGATCCGGACTCGCCGCAGCCGGTCAGGATGACGGCGGCGGTCATGAGAGTGCCGGCCGTCAGGAGCAGGTGTCGACGCATACTGCCGCCTTCTGTGTCCCGGCACGACCGGAGGGCCGCGCCGCGTGTCCGACGGGCAGTCGAAGATCCGATGCCCGCATTGTCGTGCTGCCCGGGAAAGGGCCGCACCCCCGTTGATAACCGGGGGGTACGACAACCTATGCCGCCGACGGTCCTACGTTGCCCATTCGTTATATAGGAAAACGCATGACTCACGAGATATCGGGAATGCCCCGGAGTTCACCCCGCGGGCGCCGCGGCGGTGGGACGACGGCGCTGCCGGCCTCGGAGGGCCTGCGGGGTCACCAGCCGCTGCACGCCGGCCAGCAACGCCTCGACGAGAAGAGCCAGCAGGGCGACCGCGATGCCGCCGGCCACGATCTGCCCGCCGCCGCCGTTGCTCATGCCGATGCCGAAGCCCGCCGCGATGATCTCGCCGAGGCCGCCGCCGTTGACGAACGCCGCCAGCGCCGCCGTGGCGACGACCTGCACCGCCGCCGTACGCAGACCGGCCGCGAGATAGGGCACCGAGAGCGGCAGCTCCACCTGCCGCAGCAGCTGACCGCCCGACAGGCCCATCCCCTTGGCCGCGTCGCGCGTCTCCGGGTCGATCTGCCGCAACCCCGTGTACGCGTTGGCCAGCAGCGGCGGCACGGCGAACACCGCGAGCGCCACGACGACCGGCGGCTTGCCGAAGCCCAGCGGGGTCAGCGGCAGGATGGTCAGCAGCGCCAGGGTCGGGATGGCCAGGGTGAGGTTGGCGAAGGTGATGACCGCGCCGCCGCCCCTGCCCCGGTGGCCGAGCCAGATGCCCAGGGGCCAGCCGATCGCGCAGCCCAGCAGCACCGCCCACAAACTGATGACCAGGTGCTCCTCCAGCCGGTCCAGCAGGCCGCCGGGGTTGGTCCAGTTCAGCGGGTCGTTCAGCCAGATGAAGCCCTCGCGGAAGTAGTTCACGAGCGGCGCTCCCGGGTCCAGGGCGTGAGCAGCCGGCCCACGCCGGCCAGGACGAGGTCGAGGACGAGGGCGAGCCCGACGCACAGGATCGTGCCGGTCATGATCTCGGCCTTGTAGAAGTTGTTGCGGAACCCGCCGAGGATCATCTCGCCCAGGCCGCCCTTGCCGATCAGCGAGCCGACCGTGACCAGGGCGACCGTGGACACCGTGGCGAGGCGCAGGCCGGTGAGGATGCCGGGCAGCGCCAGCGGCAGCTCGATGCGCAGCAGCCTTCCGACCCGGCCGTACCCCATGCCCGCCGCCGCGTCCCGGACCTCGCCCGGGACCTGGGTGAGGCCGGCGAGGGAGTTGCGGACCAGGACCAGCAGCGCGTACAGGACCAAGGCGATCAAGACCGACGTATCGCTCGTGGTGCCCACGGCCGGGGCGACGAGGGCGAGAAGCGCCAGCGACGGAATCGTGTACAGGACGCCGGAGAGTGCAAGAATCGGGCCGGTCAGCGGTCGCCACCAGTAGGCGACGACCGCGAGCGGCAGGGCGACGACCAAGGCGATGACGACTGCGCGCGCGGTAAGACCGGCGTGGAACTGCAGCGCCGACAGGATCTCGTCAGCGTTGTCGTGGACATAGCGCCAGGAGAACCACGGATTTCCCGGCCCGTCAGCGGGGGCGGCCAGGGGCCACGCAGGCGCCGGGGCCCTCGACAGGAAGGACATACGTGGACGCTACCGCGATCAACGACTCCGGCGCTGGCCGGACCGCGGCGTCGATCACGCTCGAGAACGTGGGCAAGGTCTACCCCGACGGCACCGTGGCCGTCGGCGACATCAGCCTCGAGGTCGCCGCGGGTGAGCTGGCCGTCCTCATCGGCCCGTCGGGCTGCGGGAAATCGACGGTGCTGCGCATGCTCAACAGGCTCATCGAGCCGTCGAAGGGCCGGATCCTGATCGACGGTGAGGACATCACCCGGCGGGACCCGGTCGAGCTGCGCCGGCACATCGGCTACGTGATCCAGAACGTGGGACTCTTCCCGCACCAGACGATCCGCACCAACGTCGGCACGGTCCCGCGGCTGCTCGGCTGGGACCGCAAGAAGATCAAGGCGCGCGCCGAGGAGCTGCTCGACCTCGTCGGTCTCGACCCGAAACGGTACGCGGGCCGCTATCCGCACGAGCTCTCCGGCGGCCAGCGGCAGCGGGTGGGCGTGGCGCGTGCCCTGGCCGCGGATCCGCTGGTGCTGCTGATGGACGAGCCGTTCTCCGCGGTCGACCCGATCGTCCGGGGCCGCCTGCAGGAGGAGTTCCTGCGGCTGCAGGCCACGGTCCGCAAGACCATCGTGCTGGTCACCCACGACATCGACGAAGCGGTACGGCTCGGCGACCGCATCGCGGTGCTCGGCGAGGGCGGGCGGCTGATGCAGTACGCCGGCCCGGCCGAGCTGCTCAGCGAGCCGGCGTCCGAGGAGGTCAGCCGCTTCGTGGGCAACGACCGGGGCATCCGGCGGCTGGCGGTCACCAAGGTGCGCGACGCGATGCGCCCGATCGGCCAGATCGAGGAGATCGAGCGGCTGCCGACCGTCGACGCGGACGGCAGCCTCTACGACGCCCTCTCGGCGATGCTCACCAGCGACGCGCTGAACGTGGTGGCGATGGAGGACGGGACCCCCGTGGGGGCGGTGTCACGCTCGGCGCTCTTCGACGTACCGAACAAGGAAGCGCCGGCACCAGCGTGACACCGGCCGCTAGCGGGTCCCTCGGCGGCCGCCGAGGGTGGCGATGCCGATGATCCAGCCGACGAACAGCCCGTAGGTGGCGCCGTCGCCCGCCGCACGGAACGCTCCGAGCAGTGACGGGTTCGCCAGGAACAGCGTGGTGAGCAGCGCGGCGAAACCACCGGCGAAGATGTACGACGCCCAGCCCGCGAAGAACTGGCTGATCGTGCCGCGCGCCCGGGCCAGCTGGGACCCGGGCAGCAGGTAGAGGAAGAGCAGGGTCAGCACCACGACCAGGATCGCCTTGAGGTCGGCGATGATGATCGAGCGCAGCGAGTCGTCGGAGTCGAAGCGCCAGTGCGGCCACGCGAGCAGGCGCAGCCACCAGCCTCCGGCGGTGTCCGGATCGGTGTTGTCCGCGGCCCAGTCGGCATACCAGGGGCTGCCGAAGACCAGGACCAGGATGAGTGCGGCGAGCGTGCCCGCACCCGGCGCGGTCTTGTAGCGATTGGTGAGAGCCATGGCCCGCTATTTCCCAGCGGGCGATCACTTTCAAACGAAGGGCATGGATGGGCTAGTGCTTCTGCAGGTAGTCGATGAAGGCGGCCCGAAGCAACGGCTCCTGCTCCCCGTACCCATGTCCGGTCAATTCACGCCACAACGCCACCGCTTCGTCGACCGTGGGGCCGACGGTGTTGGGTGCGCCGTCGAGCGTGGCGGCCTCGTCCGAGTCGGGCAGGTGCTTGAACACCGACCAGAAGAAGCCGAGGTCGCGGCGCTCCCGGGCCCGGGCGAAGGCGCGCTCGCGCAGCTCCTCGGTGGTCAGGGCGTCCAGCTCGGCGAAGGTCGCATCGGTCATGCCGTCAGCATAGGGCGGCGGCCGTACGCCTCAGCGCCCGCTGCCCCAGGGGCCGAGATCCCACTGGACGGACGAGCGGCCCGACGAGGTCGTCGACGGGGACCACGACTCCGGCACGTCGCCCTGGGAGCCACCGGTCCAGTCGTCGTCGACACCGAGGATCGGCAGCGGCCGCCCGTACGTCTCGATCAGCCGGGTCACCAGCAGCCCGGCGCCGATCGTGGCGGCACCGATCGCGAACAGGGCGATGTCGAAGTTGCGCCGGTCCGCGTAGTCGAGGAACAGCGTCAGTCCGGCCACCGCGAGCAGCGTGCCGAAGATGCCACCGCGGCGGCCGTACGCGCTGGTGCCCGCCAGCAGCGCCGCACCGAACGCGATGCCGGTCCACTCGAGGCCGGTCCCGGGCAGGATCGGGACGGTCGACTTCGCGGCCATGAGGATGCCGGCGCCGACGGCGAAGACCGACGACACCACCAGCGCCGCAAGCACGGGGAACACCGCCCCCGCGCCGGGCCGGGCCGCCGGGTCGCCCACCGGGCGCATCCTGCCGAGCGAGCGCCGGATCGACGTGACGGTGCCCAGCGCGCCGCCGATCACGGCCAGCAGCGCGAAGCCACCGAAGAGGTAGAACGCGTGGTCGGAGGGGTCGTAGTCGCCCTGCACGGCGACCGGCCCGGTGCGCAGCTGGTCGTACACGATGACACCCATCGCGGCGGCCAGCGACGTCGCCCACCCCGGCACGTGCAGCACCAGCACGAGCACCGCGGCCATCAGTCCCCCGGCGGCGGCGATCGCCAGCGCCGGCACGGCGGCGCGGACCAGACCCTCGTCACCGTTCTCGGCGAAGTGCAGCGACGCGGCCAGAGCGATCGGGCCGACAGCGAGATTCGGTACGCCGGCACGCAGCGTCAGCCCCGCCCCGAGCGCCAGCAGCCCGGTCGCGGCGCCCGAGATGAGCAGAGTGTCCAGGGCCGGCCGGCGCAGGGAGGCGGGATCGAGGCGATACAGCAGGTAGGCGACCGCCGCCACGGCCAGCAGCAGCACGATCTCCCAGCCGATGTGCACGCCCAGCCGGTCCCGCGCGTCGTCCCAGTCGCGGCGCGGCCCGTCGGTCACCGGCTCGGTCAGCCGTACGCCCGAATCCGCCAGGTCCGTGTCACGCCGCCGGCCGCGGAAGTCGGTGGAAGCGGAGCCCGTCCGGTAGGCCGAGGGGTCGGCGGAAGTCTGGTTGTCGCCGGCGTTGCGACGGTATGTGGTCTCGTCGTAGGCCATCTCGTCCACCTCCTCCGCCGCGGCTCAGCATACGGAAGCGAGGGGGCTACGGTTCAAGAGCCGAACGGGCCGCAGAATCAGGGACGACCGGCGCGCCGGCCCGGGTCGTCGCCGTTCTTCTGATCCGGCTCCTCGGGCACCCGGCACGCGCGCTCCAGCCACAGCGCCGCCCCGACGAGCGCGAGGGACGCCACGACGCCGCCGATCGCGGCCGGCACGTCGTCGGTGGCCGCCTTCGTGGGTTCGAGCGCCAGCCACGCGAGCAGGCCCGCCGAGAACCCGGCGAAGATCGCACCGGCCAGCGAGGACGCCTTGGCGAGCACGGCGTAGCGGGCGACCGCCAGCGGGTCGACCCGGGGCGCGCCGGGTCTGCGCTGGATCCGCGCGATCGTGTTCTGCGCGAGGAAGGCCTCGGCGATCGCCAGCGCGGCGAGCACGATGATCGGCAGCCAGGGCAGCCGCGGCCACCGTGCGTAGAACGAGCTGAGGAGGAGCCAGCCGGCCGCGGCCGACGCGAGAGCGGCGACGGCCAGCGCCGAGAGGCTGGTCGGCCGCATCGACGGGTCGTGGCCGGCACCGCCGGGGTTGCTGCTCACTCCTGAGACTCTAACGTCAGGTCGGGGCGCGGGCTGATCGCCTGCGCGTCGGCGGCGAGCTGCGGCAGGTTCAGCAGGTCGGTCACCCACCCGTGGCCGGGGAGCTGCGCGTACGGCTGGATGTCGAGCCACGGCTTCAGCACGAACGCCCGCTCGTGCGCGCGCGGGTGCGGCAGGATCAGCTCCGGATCGTCGCTGGTCACGGGCGTGCCGTCGTCCTGCCAGACGGCGATGACGTCGACGTCGAGCGTGCGCGGGCCGAACCGGCGTTCCGGGTCACGAACCCGGCCGGCGGTCGTCTCCAGATTCCGGACCCGGTCCAGCCAGGCCCGGTGGTCCACCGCCGGGTCGGCCGCCAGCACGATCGCATTCAGGTACGCGGGCTGCTCGGTGTCCCCCCAGGGCGGGGTCTCGTACACGCCGGAGACCAGCACCACGCTGTCGCCCAGCCCCTCGACGGCACCTCTCAGGTACGCGTACCTGTCGTCGAGGTTGCTGCCGACCGACAGGACGGCCCGGGTCACCGGGTCCGCCGGAGGGTGACGGCCACGTCCGCGAACTCGTGCGGGATGGGCGCCTGCGGCTTGTGCACGGTGACCGTGGCGGCGTGGACCCGGTCGTCGTCGAGGCACACCACGGCGAGCCGGTCGGCCAGCGTCTCGATCAGGTTGACGGGCTCGCCCGCCACGACCTCGACCAGGCGGCCGGCCAGCTCGCCGTAGTGGACGGTGTCGTTGATGTGGTCGCTGGCCGCCGCCTTGGCGAGGTCGATCTCGAGCTCCACGTCGACCACGAAGTCCTGGCCGTCGCGCCGCTCGAAGTCGAAGACGCCGTGGTTGCCGCGTACCCGAAGGCCGCTCAGCGATATCCGGTCACTCATGGCTGTGCCTTTCGCAGGTGTGGACTTCCGGTGGCCCGCCACACGGCGAGTGCGTCGGTGGTGGCCCGGACGTCGTGGACCCGGACGCCCCAGGCCCCGGCGGCCACGGCCAGGACGGATGTCGCGATCGTGGCAGCCTCACGGCCGTCGACCGGGCGCGGCTCGCCGTCGGCGTCCGCCAGCAGCCGGCCGAGGTAGGTCTTGCGGGACGCGGCGAACAGCACCGGGTGGCCCAGGGCGACCAGCTCGTCCAGGTGGGCGCTCAAAGCCCAGTTGTGCTCCGCGCGCTTGGCGAAGCCCAGGCCGGGATCCAGGACGATCCGCGTCGGGTCGACGCCGGCGGCGACCGCCTCGTCCACCCGCTGCCGCAGCTCGTCGCGGACCTCGGCGACGACGTCCTGGTAGACGGCGAGATCCTGCATGCGCCGGGAGTGCCCACGCCAGTGCATCAACACCCAGGGGCAGCCGGCGTCCGCCACCACCGCGGCCATACCGGGGTCGGCCAGGCCGCCGGACACGTCGTTGACCACGGTCGCGCCCGCCTCGAGCGCCGCGGCGGCCACCGCTGCCCGGGTGGTGTCGATGCTGAGCGGCACGCCCGCCGCCGCGAGCTCGCGGATGACCGGAAGGACCCGGGCGGTCTCGGTGGGCGCGTCCACCCGGTCGGCGCCCGGACGGGTGGATTCACCGCCGACGTCGACGAGGTCGGCACCCTGGCGATGCAGGGCGACGCCGTGAGCGACGGCCGCATCAAGATCGGCATACCTACCGCCGTCGGAGAACGAGTCCGGCGTGACGTTCAGCACCCCCATCACGACCGGGTGATCTTGATGAAGCAGCAGGTCGCCCGCGCCCTGCCGGGTCGTTGCGCTACCGGTCGGCTCACTCACGGGAAGACGGTACCGGGCCGAGGTCATTAGTACACGTGTACGATCGGGAATGACTCAAGTTCAGTCACGTGTTTACCTTGGGTAACGAATCAGTCAGCTTGTAGGTAAGAAGTACGGCCCGTACGCTTCGGAGCTAGGCATCATTATTGAACCGAAGAGAGCAGACGGGCGTGGGTAGGACAGCGGAGCCCATCAGGATCGTGACCGCGCACTCGACGCGGTGAGCGGGAAGTAGCACCATATGGGCGTTGCCGTCAGGCTTCACAACTGCAGCGTGGCCGGCGCCCTCACGCCGGGCACCCGGGAGGTTTACCAATGATCGCCACAGAGCTCGCCGCGCAAGTCGCGACGGCAATGCAGCATGGCGCCACCCTTGCCGCACCGGAGCCCAAGGGCATCAACACCGAAGGCGTCGTCACCTTCTTCGCCAGCAACATCGCCCCGATCCTGCTGGCCGTGCTCGGCATCATCTTCATCGGCCGGGCCAGCCGCGGCGAGATCTCCAAGGTGCTGACCAGCAGCGCGATCGCCATCGTCGGCCTCGCGTTCATCGCCGGAGCCGCGACGCTGTTCTTCGTCGGCGACTACCTCATCGACCTCATCTTCAGCTGAGACCCGAGCTCCCATGCGGCTGCGCACCGACGACGACATCTACCGGGCCCGCCTGGTCTACCTCGGCCCGCCCGGATACACCCTGCCCATGCACCTGCCGTACGCGCAGTACGGGATGTTCGTCGTCCTCGTTCCGGTCTTCGTGTTCCTGCACTATCTGATCACCTGGGAGTTCGACGCCTTCCCCGCCTGGGAGATCGCCCTGGCCATGGTGACGACGTCCTACGTCTTCCGGCACGTCGACCCCGACCGGCCGGCCCGGATGGTCATCCGCACCGCACTCACCGACTGGAAGCGCACCCGCGAGCCGGCCGTCGAGCAGCGGGACCCGCGACTTGTCGCCACGCGCATCCGGGTCCGGGAGGAGTTGGTATGACCAGTTACGCCACTCTCGCTGCCAGCCCGAACGGGGCCGTCGCATGACCGCTTCCCCACCGCCCGGGCAGTCCCGCGCGGAGTCGTCCCCCCAGGGCAGGCAAAGTAACGGTGCGCGACCAAACGACTACGCTCCGGAGGACTTCCCGGAGCAGGTCGCGGGGCCCGGACACGGCGCCGTAGCCGTCTTCCAGGCCCCCCAACCGGTACGCCCCCGCACCAACGGCACCCCACCACCGGTCGACCCGATGGACATCGACTCGCCGTTCCTCGACCTGTTCAGCGGCACCGCGCCGCGGCAGGCACCCCCGGTCGAGTCGCCACCGGACGACCCGGACGCGGACTTCGACTTCGGGTTCGACTTCGACGGCGAGGACGCGCGCCGAGCCGCCACGCCGACGTCCCCTGCCGCGCGACCGACCTCCGGAGCTGCCGCGCCGCCGGCCCCCGGGCCTGCCGCGCCGCCCGCCTTCGGACCTGGCACGCCGCCGGCCTCCGCGTCGCCGGCCTTTGAGACTTCCGCGCTGTTGGTCGACCGGCTGCCGGTTACGCCGCCGCCGACTTCCCTTCCGGATTCGTCCGCAGACGACCGCCGTCCTGCGGCTTCGTCTGAGTCGCCGCTTGTGGAGTCGTCGAAGGACGCGGTCGCGGAATCTTCGACGCAGCCGCTTCCGGCTTCTGATCAGGCTTCTCCGACCGGCTCGCTTCCGGCCGCTTCGTCGGCCACTGTGGTGCCCGCGGCCACTTCCTCGCCAGCCGTTCCGCTCGCGGACGGTTCGCCTTCCCTCCAGGAGTCGCCCTCCGCTGTCGAGGCGACTCCGGTCATTGAGGCGTCCATCGAGGCGTCTCCCATCGTCGAGGGATCTCCTGTCATCGAGGCGGAGATCGCTTCGTCGCCGGCCGGGGAGACGCCGACGCGTGACGGGCAGGCATCGGCCGAACCGCCGGCTCACAGCCCGGCATCGCCCTCCGTGCTCGGCGACGAGAAGCCCACCCCAGCCCGGTCGCTCGTCACACCGCCGCCCGCGGTGCCGCCCACCGCTGTCATCCCACCGGTTCATCCCGCTGATCGGCCCGGCGCGCGCCCGGCCGATGCGCCGGTGTCGCCCTTCATGCGGGCGCCCGCGGGACCCGAGGCGGACTTCTCCGACGATGACCTCGGTCTCGACGACTGGCCCGAGGACGTGCGGCCGGGTCGCGGTGCGGCCGGGACCACGGCGCCGCTGTGGCAGCAGGCCGGGGCTTCGCCTGCTCCTGGCGTGCACGAGGTCACGCCGGCCGGCGGTCACCCTTCCACGTCCGCGCCCGGGTTGCCGCAAGCCGGTGGTCCGCTTTCCGGTGCGTCCGGTGGCCCTTCCGGGACATCCGGTCTCGCCCAGGGCGACCCGTTCCCCGCTCCCGCGCCCGGCGTTGCTCCGCTCCCGCCCGGTGTGGCTCAAGCCGGCGCTCCGCTCCCGCCCGGTGTGGCTCAAGCCGGCGCTCCACTCGCGCCCGGTGTGGCTCAGGCCGGCGGCTCGCTCCCGCCCGGTGTGGCTGCTCAGGCCGGCGCTCCGCTCCCGCTCGGTCTGGATCAGGCCGGCGCTCCGGTCCAGCCCGGCCTCGGGCAGGCCGGCGGCTCACTTCCGCCCGGTCTGGATCAGGTCGGTGCACCGCTCCAGTCCGGCCTCGGGCAGGCCGGCGCTGCGCTTCCGTCCGGTGGTGCGGTGGCGGCCACCGCTCCCGGCGTGTACCCGGCCGGGGCGCTTCCGCCGTACTCATCGGATGCGGAGCCTGACCACCATGCCGAGCTGGCGCCGATGCCGGAGAAGGCGCCCGTCAGGAAGAAGGGCCGGCGGAAGAAGGACGAGCCGGCCAACCTGCCCGCCGTTCGCGAGAAGAAGGACGTCAAGCCGGCGGCGCTGCGGCCGCACAAGCTGAAGTTCAGCGACCGGGACCCGGCCATCGAGCTGGAGATCACTGAGATCGCCGGGCACCTGACCTTCACGCAGAGCACCGTGACGGCCTGGTACTACCTGCCCGAGGTGCGCTGGGCGTTCCGGCCCGACGCCGAGCGGGAGGCGCTTCTGTCGGCGATCTCCGAGCAGTACGCCGGCCTCGCGGGCTTCCGCCTGCACCTACGGCGCACCAACCGGCCGTTCCCCGCGGACGAGTGGGCCCGTACCGTCGACTCCCTGACCGCCAAGCCGCTGCCCGACGTGAGCGGCGGAACGTCCTGGTCGGACCATCTCGTCGCCGCCCAGCGGCATCTGCTCTCCGTCAACCATGCCGAGGGGCAGACCTACCTGGGGGTGACGTTCGCACGGCGCTCGCTCGGTGACACGTTCTCCGAGCGCATTCTGCGGATCTTCGGGCGAGGCACCTCCGACAGTGAGCGGCGCAAGCTGGGGCGTACCGTCGAGCAGTTCGACGAGGTGCTCAACGCGTTCGGCATGCGGGGGCGGCGGGTCACTCCGCAGGAGCTCGAGTGGCTGCTGTTCCGCTCGGTCGCGCTCTGCATGGCCCCGCCCGGCCCGCTCTCGCCTGTCTCCAACGGGCATTGGGAACGCGGTGACCTGCTGGCGCTGACCGAGCAGGTGGAGCGGTACCGCACGCCGTACGGTTCCACCGTCAAGCTGGTCAACCGCATGACCGGCGAGGAACGCCACGTCGCGGTGCTGTCGGTCGGCCGCATGGAGCCGCTGGAGATCCCGGAGAAGCACGAGCCGTGGATGCACTTCCACGAGCGGCTGCCGTGGCCGATGGAGCTGTCCTCGCGCATCGACATCCTCGGTCCCAACAGCTCCTTCAAGAACCTCGAGCACCGGCTCCGGATGATCCGCTCGCAGCAGCTGGACTATGCCGAGCACGGCATCGACGCCCCGCCCGAGCTCGAACGCCTCGCCAAGCGCGCCCTGGTCATCGGCGACGAGATGACCACGGGGCTGCCGGTCGAGTCGGCCCGCGCCCACGGCTGGCACCGGATCGCGGTCGGCGGCCGTACCCGTGAGGAATGCCTCGAGCGGGCCCGCCGGCTCATCCAGCTCTACTCCCGCGAACTGCGCATCTCGCTGCAGCACCCGAAGAACCAGGACCAACTCGCCCGCGAGTTCATCCCCGGCGAGCCGATCGCCAACACCGGCTATGTGCGCCGCATGCCGGTCAAACTCCTGGCAGCTGCCCTGCCGCAGGCCGCGTCGACGGTCGGGGACCGCCGGGGAGATCTCATCGGGCGTACGGCGGGAACGTGCCGCCGGCCGGTCTTCCTCGACCTGCACTTCCCCATGGAGGTCCGTGAACGCTCGGGCCTCGGGGTGTTCGTGGCGGAGCCCGGTGGTGGCAAGTCGACCCTCATGGGTGCGCTCGGCTACCTGAACGCCCGCCGTGGTGTGCAGGTCACGCTGCTGGACCCGTCCGGCCCGCTCGCTCGGCTGTGCCAGATGCCGGAGCTGCGGCCGTACAGCAGAGTCTTGAACTTGACCGGCTCCGAGCAGGGGACGCTGGCGCCCTATGCGCTCATCCCGACCCCGGTCCGCACCGAGTTCGCGACCGGCCCGACGGGCGACCGCGAGTACGAGATCGCCGTCTCCAACGCCCGAGCCGAACGCCGCATGCTGGTGCAGGACATCTGCTCCATGCTCGTCCCGCCCCAGGTGGCCAAGGAAGCCTCGACGGCCACGCTGCTGCGCCACGCGGTACGCCAGGTGCCGGCCGAGGAGACCTCCACCCTCGACGACGTCGTGGCGACCCTGCAGGGCCTGGACGACGACGAGGGCAAGGAGCTGGCCAACCTCCTGCTCGACACGGCCGAGATGCCCCTTGCGCTGCTCTTCTTCGGCCGCCCGCCCCAGCACCTGCTCGGCGCCGACTCTGCCCTCACGGTCATCACCATGGCGGGCCTGCGCCTGCCCGACCTGAAGATCGAACGCGAGTACTGGTCGGCCGAGGAATCCCTCGCCCTCCCGATGCTCCACACGGCCCACCGCCTGGCGGTCCGCCGCTGCTACGGCGGCTCCATGTCCTCGAGGAAAATGGTCGGCCTCGACGAAGCCCACTTCATGGAAGGCTGGCGCTCCGGCCGCTCCTTCCTGGTCCGCCTCGCCCGAGACTCCCGCAAATGGAACCTCGCGGCGCTGGTCGCCTCCCAGAACCCCCGCGACATCCTCGGCCTCGACGTCCAGAACCTGGTGTCGACGGTCTTCGTGGGCCGCATCGCCGAGGACCAGGAAATCGCCTCCGAAGCATTGCGCCTGCTCAGAGTCCCGGTCCACGACGGCTACGAGGCAACCCTGGCATCGCTCTCCCAAGCGGACGCCTCCTCCTCCACCCGCCTCGGCTTCCGAGAATTCGTGATGCGCGACGTGGACGGCCGAGTTCAGAAGGTCAGGGTCGACGTCTCGTACGTCGAAGGCCTCCTCGACCACCTGGACACGACGCCGGCCGCGGCGAAAGCAACACCGACCGCCATCCCGTCCTTGTCCGACCTGGAGGTCTGACCATGCTCCGCCGGGCCTGCGCACTGGTCATGACAATGGCGGTAGCGATCGTGGCAAGCATCGCGTGGGCGGTGGTGGCGCCAGCGCCGGCAACGGCGGGACCATTGCGGGCGCCGGGCGGTGCCTGCAGCACGGACGAGTGGAAGCAGGATTTCAAGGCCTGCGTCTCCCGCCTCGCCGAGGTGACCGGCGACCGGGTCAACTGTCTCAACCCACCGACTCCGAGCACCCCCGACTCGGGGCTGGCCGGCTGGTTCGCCGAACGCCCGGAGTCCTCGAAGGCGGACAACGGTCCGCAGGGGATCTACAGCCAGTACGGCTATGCCGGATACGGTTACACGACGTACGACCTGGAAGGCGGCTGCGCTTCCACACTCACCGCGCCGGACTCCAAGTTCGAGACGACGGTCGCGAACGGCGAATTCATGATCGCAACGGCGATCATCGGAGCCTCCAATGCGCTGCGCGAGCGCGCGTGGGACCCGCAATCGCTTTGGGGCTGGGCCGACCCGCTCGTCGAGCAGGCCACAAAGGCGGTCTATGAGAAGGTCTTCAGCGTCTTCGGCGTCATCACCCTCGCCATCGTGGGTCTGTACCTGATCTGGCGGTCACGGCAGGCCGATATGGGTGCCGCGACGACGACTGCGGGGTGGGCCATCCTCATCATGGTGGCGGTCACGGCGATCGCGGCGTGGCCGGTCAAGTCGGCGAACATAGCCGATCAAAGCCTCATCACCACGCTCGGCGTTGTGCACGACGCGGTCGGTCCGCGCGCTCAGGACGGCGACACGACCGCCGGGTGCAAGCTTGGCAAGGCCGATGCGTGTAAAGACGTCCGGCCGCCCGCCGTCCGGGCCAGCGACACCGCGACCGAGACCATGCTGTATCGGAACTGGTTGCGGGGTCTGCTCGGGTCGGCCGACAGCGTCACCGCTCAGCGGTACGGCGCTGCCCTGTACGACGCTCGCTCCTTCACCTGGGATGAAGCGCAGAAGATGCGGGACAACCCGGACACTCGTCAACCGACGATCAAGGGTAAGAGCGACCAGTGGAAGAAGGTCGCGGAACAGATCCGGCAAGAAGACCCTGAGGCGTACGAATACCTCCAGGGCGTAAACGGCATGGACCGGATCGGAGCCGGATTCATTGCCGTGCTGGCGGCCGTCATGTTCGCCATGTTCGATCTGACGGCTTCTCTCCTGGTGCTGCTCGGGTTCTTGATCTTCAGATGGGCGGTCATCGCCGCACCGATTTTGGGCACCGTCGGCCTTCTACGGCCTGCTAGCTCCGGAATCAGACGTCTCGGGAATGCCGTCGTTGCAGCGCTCTTCAACATCGCGATCTTCGGAACGGGAGCCGCGATCTACCTCTTCGCGGTTGATCTGATCATGAATACCGCCAGCCTGCCCGGATGGTTGCAAGTCGTGCTCGTGTGGCTGTGCGGCGTGGTCGGCTGGCTGCTGCTGCGACCTTACCGGCGCATCACTCAGCTCGGCGGCAAGGACAGCACCGCGGCCATCACGTCGGCCGGATCGTGGCACCGTCGGTTCTTCCGAGATATGCGGGAGGCAGCGAAGCTGGACGTCGCCGACGCTGGCGGCACCAATGAGCCGCAGATCGGCAAGGGGCGGACCGTCTTTGTCGAGCAGGGCAACTTGCGCCCCGAGGCACGGCTGGAGGACCCGGCGCATGCTGCCACGGCTCGTGCCGAGCTGACGTCGACTCCTGCACAGTCGGGTGGCGGGGCTACACCGCCTTCGCGTCCCGACGGCACGGAGTCGACTCGCGACGCTCCGGCGACCGAGCGGCGGTCGGTTCCTGTTCCTACCGGCTCAGCCGTGTCGGCAGCGCGGCAGCGACGGACGTCGACGTGGACTGAGCCCGACGTAGCAGAGTCGCCCTCCTCCTACGCCATCTACCGGCCCGAGACGGGAAGCACCACCCGCGAGCCGGCATCGCCGCGGATACGCACCGAGGCCCGGTGATCGATCATGCCGAGGCTCCTCGAACGCGGCCTCACCGGGCTTTTCCGGTCGCGGTGGGGCATAGCCCTGGTGATCGCCGTGCTGGTGTTGGCGGTCGTCGGCATCGGCAGGCTGTTCTCCGACGGCTCGGGCGGCGGACAACTGCTTGAACCCGTGCCCACCGGTCCGACGGTCAGCGTCGATCCCAGTCACGACGACGACGGCGTCATCGTCGATGACGATCCGCCGCCGTCGCCCACCGTCAAGGCCGGAACCGCCTCGCCGGAGGCCGTCGCGTACGCGTTCGCCTCGGCCTGGGTCGACCACAAGAACGTGTCCGCCAAAACCTGGCACGACGGTATCCTGCCCAACTCGACGAAGAACCTGTCCGAGCAGCTCAACGGCGTCAATCCTGCCGACGTGCCCGCCGATCGGGTCGTCGGGCGGCCCACGATCGTGCCGATCGGCGACGGGCTGGTCAACGCGGTGGTGACGGTGAACTCCGGCAAGCTGACCTTGCAGATGGTGTCCCCGGACGGCAAATGGCTGGTCGACGGCGTCGACTGGGAGGCGGCGTGACGGCGCTGCGGCGGCCCAGACGGGTCGCCCTCCTGGTCGCCCTCGTGGCGACCCTGGCCCTGCTGTGCTGCGGCGGCAGCGTGACCGCGATCCTGTTCAGCAGCTTCAACGACAAAGGCGACGACCTGAGCCTGTTCAGTTCGGGTTGCGGCACGGGCGGTCCTATCGACCCGGACAGCAAACTACCTCGAGTGCGGCCCTACGGACCGGCACAGCTCAGGAACGCGGCGATCATTATCAACGTCGGCGCCGAGCTGAAGATGCCTCCCCGCGCCTGGGTGATCGCGGTGGCCACGGCGATGCAGGAGTCCCGGCTCACCAACCTCGGAAACCTGGGAGCCCGTAACGACCACGACTCGCTCGGCCTCTTCCAGCAGCGGCCGAGCAGTGGCTGGGGCACCCCGGCCGAGGTGACCGACCCGAAATACGCCGCGACGAAGTTCTACGAGAAGCTCAAGACGATCGACGGCTGGGAGTCGATGTCGCTGACCCGTGCCGCCCAGAGTGTGCAGATCAGCGCCTACCCGGACGCCTATGCCAAGCACGAGCCCATCGCCACCCAGATCGTGAATCTCCTGGCCGACGGTGCGGCCAACGCTGTCGGCAACTCCGTCTCGATGGTATGCGCGTCGGCAGCCGACATCGCGGCTTCCGGATGGACGAACCCGTTGGCCGTCAAGGCGCCCCGGGGACAACAGTGGAACGTCGGCTCCGGTTTCCGCACGGCAAGCCGTCCGCACCATCAGGGGGTCGACCTCATCGTCGATCTGAGAACACCGGTGCGCTCGGTCGCCAGCGGCGTCATCTCCCGCATCAAGTGCGACGAGACGTTCAGCGGGAAGAAGGACTGCGACCGGCCTGGCTACCCCGGCAAAGGCGGGTGTGGCTGGATGCTGGAGATCCGGCACGCCGGAAACATCATGACCCGCTACTGTCACCTGGTGCAACGACCCGATCTCAAGGTAGGCCAGCGGGTAGCCGCCGGCCAGGTCGTTGCTCTCAGCGGTACGAGCGGAAACTCGTCCGGTCCCCACCTGCACTTCGAGGTGCATCTCAACAACGACCGCTCGAGCGCCAGCGCCGTCGACCCGGTGCAATTCATGGCGCAGCGTGGTTCACCGCTCGGTGGATCGCAGTGATGGGCGGAGGCATGCCCGACCCGTTCGCGGGCAGTTCCGGCTGGGCGCCCGAGCCACCGCGGCCGATCGTCCCGACACCCGCCATGATGGCAGGCTCCCTGCGCGGCAGGCGGGTCTTGATCGGCTTGCCCGGCCACGGCTGGCGTGGGGACTTGCGGGCGGACGAGAAGGTGGTTCAGGGCAGTCGCACGTACGTGCCGGTCATGCCGGAGGCTGAGTGGTACCGCGCCGAGGCCGAGCAGACGGAGGTCTTCGCTCCGCTGGTCCCCGTCGAGCGGGTGTGGGTTGAAGAGTTGGGTGTCGCAGGAATTGCGGCCAAATCTGCAGACGTGATGTCCCGCTTGGTGTCCCTGGACGACCCACCGCGCCGTAATCCGGTCTCGGCGCTGGATGCGGACACACTTACCGGTCGTCGTGTCATACACGTACTTGAAGACGCGGGCGAGCGCCGGGACCTACGCGCAGTCACCGAGCTCCACACCAGCGAGGATGGCGACATCTGCGCTCGCGTCGCCGCGGAGCTGGATTGGTATCGCTGGGCCTGGAGCGGCAAGGCCCCGAAGACCCTCGCGGTTCCAGTGCATCTGCTCTGGGTGGAATGAGTCAGCCGACAGGAACCGCACCACAAACGCGCCAGCCGTCTTGATCCACCATGGGGAACCGCCAGCCGTCGGTTGTCCTCTCGCTGCCGTCGGAGATTGTCCGACGGATGTCGGTACTCACCGATGTCTGCCCGTTCTCGGTCGCCACCGTCAAACTGGTCCAATCGACCCGAATTCCGATGGAGAACCGTTCCTCACGGCTTTGGATGTCGGTCCGGAAGGCGTCGAGCCGCGACAGATCGAGCCCTTCCTTGCACGTGAAGAGGGACGCTTCCTGGTCGTTCCGATTGACCAGGTAGGCGCGCAGGAAGCTGTCGACCACCGCGTCCGGGGCTGTTCTTTTGATTTCTGTGGCTTCGTCGTACAGGGAGATGAAGACGCCGACTCCGCCCAGGCAGAGGAGGGCCATGATGCCCGCTGCCATTGCCAGGATCAGCCGGATCCGGCGGTTCCGGGGCTTTGCCGGGGTGGCCGCCGGGGCCGGGGGTGGGACCGCCGGCGGGGTGGGTGGGGTTGTCGGCTGCACGCTTACCACGTTAGTGGGTTCCGGTGTGGACTTCGCCACCATCGGGCTTCCGCACCGCGGAGGGTCGGGGGTGGCGGACCTGGGAAGATTGGCCATCGGCTGCGCAGCGCGGATGGCTGGGCGTTCGCAGGGTACGGTTTGAGCGCACACACGGAGGTGAGGCGGTGGATTCGACGGGGCGGACCGCTCAGGCCGCTGCCCTGCACCGCCAGGCGGAGGCCACCGTTGCAGCGGCCGCTGCTGCGTTGGAGGGGCAGGTTCCTCCTGCTGCGGATTCGTTGGAGCAGCATCGGCTGGCTGAGGAGTTGCGGGCTGCTGCCGGGGAGTTGGCTCCGGGGTGGCTGGGGTCGCCGTTGGATGCGCTGGCTGCCAACACTCCGCTCGGGGGTGCGTACCCTCCGCTGTTTGTTCGGTTGGGGGTGGCGCAGCCGCTCGATGATGCTCGGTTTCCCGCTGTTGTTCCGCTGCTCGGCAGCGGGCATTTGACCGTTGATGCCGATGCTCGCGATCCGCGGGTGGCCGGGTTGTTGCGCTGCCTTCTGCTTCGCCTTCTGGCTGCCGCGCCGGCGGGGTCGTTGTTGGTCCGGGCGGTTGACGGTACGGGCGGAGGCACCGTTTTCGCCCCCTTCGCTCCTCTGGCCGATGCGGGGCTTCTCTCGCCTCCCGCCACCGATCGGGCCGGGTTGCGGGATGTGCTGTCCGAGGCGGAGAAGTGGCTTCGGCCGGTGCGCGCGCAGGCGAGTCGGCGGAGTCGGCGGGATCGGATGATGCTGGTGGTCATCGCCAGCCTGCCCGAGCTGACCGAGGGCGGGGATCTGGTGCGTATCGCCGCGTTGGCGCAGCAGGGGCCCGAGTCGGGGTTGCATCTGATCGTGGCCGGGTGGCCGCCGCCGCCGTTGACCGCGGAGACCACTCAGCCGCCGTTGCCGCGGACCACCCAGGTGTCGTTGCGGAATCCGTACGCGGTGGTGGGGAATCCGCCCGGGGGCACGTTCGGGTCGACGCCCGAGGCGGTGTGGTTGAACGCTCCGGTTTTCCTGGACGAGGATCCGCCGCCGCATCTGGTGGACGCTGTCTGCCGGGAGCTGGCTGCGCATTCGGCGGCTGCCTCGCAGTTGACGCTTGCCGATCTGTTGCCGGAGCCGTCGGCTCAGCAGGTGGGTGACGCGGCGGACGGGCTGGGCACGACCGTGGGGCATGACGGGGATACGCCGGTCGTGCTGCAGTTCAACGACCTTACTCCACACTGGATGGTCGGAGGGCGGTCCGGCGCCGGGAAGACGGCTTTTCTCATCAATGTCCTGTACGGGCTGGGCGCCCGGTACAGCCCCGACGAGCTGAGCCTCTACCTGCTCGACTTCAAGGAGGGGGTCTCGTTCGCCGAGTTCGTGCCGACCGCGCGGGACCGCACCTGGTTGCCGCACGCGCGGGCCGTCGGTGTCGAGTCCGACCGGGAGTACGGGCTGGCGGTGCTGCGGGAGCTCGACGCCGAGATGACGCGGCGGTCGGTGGCGTACAAGCGGGCCGGTGTGACCCGGTTCGCCGACCTGCGCGCGGTGGCGGCCGAGGAGGGGCGCGGCAAGCCGATGCCTCGGGTGTTGTGCGTCATCGACGAGTTCCAGGTGCTGCTCGCCGGCAACGATCCGACTGCCACCGAGGCCGTGCAGCTGCTGGAGTCGCTGGCGCGCAAGGGTCGCTCGTACGGGATCCATCTGGTCCTGGCGAGCCAGACCGTCCTGGGCGTCGAGGCCCTGTACGCGAAGCGTGACTCGATCTTCGGCCAGTTCCCGGTCCGGATCGCGCTGCCGGGTGGCGGGGACGTGCTGGAGCCCACCAACGACTCGGCGGCCGGGCTGCCGCTGGGCACCGCCGTCGTCAACACGGCCGGCGGGCTGGGCGGTCCGCGGGGTGCGACCCGCGGGCACGAGCGCATCGTGCGGTTCCCGGACCCGCACGCCGACCGGGACGTGCTCAGCGACCTGCGGCACAAGCTGTGGGGAGCGCGCGACCAGGAGGCGCTGCCGCCGCGGATCTTCGCCGGGTACGCCCGTCAGCACCTCGCCGACGACCCGACCTACCGCGCGGCGCTGGCCGGGCGTGCCGGGCGCCCCTCGGCGCTCGTCGGGCGGGTCATCGACGTGAACCTGTCCACGGCGGCGTTCCCGCTGGACGCCTCGCCCGGCCGGCACCTGGCGATCTTCGGGTCCCAGCCGGCCGGTGCCGAGGTGCTGGAGGCGGCGGCTCGCAGCATCGCCGCGTTCCACGGCCCGCGGACAGCCCGGTTCGTGATCTGCTCGTTGGTCGCCGAGGGTGACGAGCCGGCCAAGGAGCTCGCCGCGGAGATCGGCCACCGGCAGGAGGTGGCCGTGGTCGACGCGGCCGGGCTGGCGGCGGAGCTGGATTTGGAGCGGCCCGGGTACCGCATCGTGTTCGGCATGGACGCGGCCAGCCCCGGCACCCTGCCCACGCTGCGCCGGGTGCTGCGGGAAGGGCCGAGCCACGGGGTGCACCTGTTGTCGTGGTGGCGGGGCCTGCGCCGGTTCGGGGAGGAGACCGGCGGCAGCACGGGCCGCGAGGACGTGGCGGGCCTCGTCTTCCTCAACATCCCGCAGCAGGAGGTGTGTCTGATGCTGGGGAAGAACCTCGACTGGCAGCCACGGGAGAACCGCGCGCTGCTGCACGACCGGCACTCCGACCGTACCGTGACGATCGTGCCCTTCGCCCGCCCCGAGGCCGAGCGATGAGCGACGAACGGGGGCCGTGGGACGACTACCTGGCCGCCGCGCAGCGGCTGGACGCCGTGCGCCGCGCCGCGAGTGCGGCGGCGGGTGAGCAGGCGGCGACGCTGCAGGCGGCCCAGCAGGAGCTTGCTTCGGTACGGGCGAGGCTGGCGCCGCAGCGCTCCCGGCTGGTGTCGGACCTCGGGGTGCCGGAGGCGCAGCTGATCCCGCAGCCGGCCGAGCAGGCGCTGGCCGCGCAGGCGGTCGCGGGCGGCCCGGCGGCGATACTCGCGGCGTTGCGACAGGCGAGGGCGACCGCCGATGCAGCCGACGCCGGCATGCTGGGTCCCGGCCCGGGCGCACCGCTGCGGCCGTGGGCGCGCAACCTGCTGGTGTACGGCCCGTTCGCGGCGGCCGTGCTGATCGTCCAGATAGTGCTCTACCTGGTCGCGCCCTCCGGTTCCCTGCCGACGTACGCGCTGTTGTGCGGCCTGAGCCTGCCGCTGCTGGCGTACGGGCTGGGCTGGCTGACGATCGGCTTCGTCTACGGCGGCGGCCCGGAGAAGGTGGACCGGACGCCGATCGTGGGGGCGGTCACCTGCCTGACCCCGGTGCTGCTGACGTGCATGGGCGTCGGCCTGCTGGCGTTCATCCGATAGCAGAGGACCGGCACGAGCGTCGGGCTGCCGGCGTTCGTCCGATAGCAGAGGTCGGCATGGTCCGACAGAGGGGGCCGGCATGGCCAGCGTCGAGGAGATCAAGGCGAACGTGGCGGCGTCGGTGGACGGCACGCAGCGCGCGGTGACCGGCATCCAGCAGGTCGGCGACCAGCTGGACGACGCGCTGGCGCGCTTGCGGATCACAGCGATCGGCTCGTTGCACCCGTCGATCGCGACCGCCATCGCCCAGCTCGAGCAGGCCCGCACCCGCCTGGACGAGGCGGCCACCCTGGCTCGCGCGGCGATGGACAGCGCGGACACCTACCGCATGATCGTCTGACGGGAAGCTCCAGTGGCGGACGAGAGCGCGCCGCACCCACCGTGGTTCCTGGTGGACCGCGAGGTCAGGCGTCCGGGAGGGCCGCGGTGAGGTCGACTTCGACGAGCTGCCCTGGGTAGCCCAGCGCCGCCACGCCCAGCAGCGTGCTCGCCGTCGTGAACGCCGGGGCCAGCTCGGAGGCGTTCAGCCGCCGCCATACCTGGGCGAGCACGGCGCTGTCGGGGCTCACCACGTACACGATCGAGCGGACCACGTCCGACGGCCTGGCGCCCGCGGCCTCGAGGACGGCGAGGCAGTTGCTGATGACCTGGTCCGTCTGGGCGGCGTAGTCGCCCGGCGGGCCGACCACGGTGCCGTCGAGGTCGAGCGGGCACTGGCCGGCGAGGTGGGCGAGGCGGCCGGCGGCGGAGATGGTGACGTGGCTGTAGCCGGCCGGTTCGTGGACTGTCGGAGGGTTCAACCTCTCAACGGGCATTTATCAACGCCATGGCCTCGGCGCGGACCTTGCCGTCGCTCTGGAAGGCGCCGCGGACCGCCGACGTGACCGTGCGGGCGCCGACCTTGCGGATGCCGCGCATCTCCATGCAGAGGTGCTCGCACTCCAGCACCACGATGACGCCGCGCGGGTCGAGGCGGTCCATCAGCAGGTCGGCGATCTGGGAGGTGAGGCGTTCCTGGACCTGGGGACGGCGGGCGTACACCTCGACGAGGCGGGCGAGCTTGGACAGGCCGGTGATGCGGCCGTCGGCGCCGGGGATGTAGCCGATGTGGGCGACGCCCTTGAACGGCAGGAGGTGGTGCTCGCAGAGGCTCATCACCTCGATGTCGCGCACGAGGACGAGCTCCTCGTGGTTGGCCTCGAACGTGGTGGTGAGCACCTTGGCGGGGTCGACGCGGAGGCCGGCGAACAGCTCCGCGTACGCCCGGGCCACCCGCGCCGGGGTGCGCTCGAGACCGTCACGGTCCGGGTCCTCGCCGAGGGCGACGAGGATCTCCCGGACCGCTTTCTCGATGCGGGCCAGGTCGACGGCCTGCTCGACCGGCGCACCGGTCAGCTTGCCGTCGACCAGGCGCGCGGCGAGGTAGTCGAGCTCGTCGGAGTCGTCCGGCTCCGTCGAGCTGGTGTCGATAGCGCTCAGTGCGGACCCTCCGAGGTGCTCCCGTTCGGGTTGAGATCCGACGGGGTGGAGTTGCCACCGCCCACGGCCACCTGACCGTCGGCCTCGGCCTGCGCCTTGAGCTTGTCGCGCTCGGCGGGCGTCAGGACCGGCGGGGCCTCGGACGGCAGCCGCTTGCCGAAGCCGTTGAACGGCGACATCGGCGCCCGCTTCTGCACCCGGGCGCAGATGCGGTCCATGTCCTGCTGGGTGATGGTCTCCTTCTCCATCAGCTCCAGCACCATGGCGTCGAGGACGTCGCGGTACTCCACCAGGATCTCCCACGCCTCGTCGTGCGCCAGCTCGATGAGCGCGCGCACCTCGGCGTCGATCTCCGCGGCGACGGCGTCGGAGTAGTCCCGCTCGTGGCCCATGGACCGGCCCAGGAACGGCTCGTCGTTGTTGGAGCCGTACTTGACCGCACCCAGCTTGGAGCTCATGCCGTACTGGGTGACCATGGCGCGGGCCAGGCCGGACGCCTTCTCGATGTCGTTGCCGGCGCCGGTGGTGGGCTCGTGGAAGACGAGCTCTTCGGCGGCGCGGCCACCCAGCGCGTACGCCAGGGTGTCGATCATCTCGGCGCGGGTCTGGGTGTACTTGTCCTCGGTCGGCAGCACCAGCGTGTGGCCCAGAGAGCGACCACGCGGCAGGATCGTCACCTTGTGCACCGGCGCCGAGTGCGGCAGCGCGTACGCGACCAGCGCGTGCCCACCCTCGTGGTACGCGGTGATCTTCTTCTCGCTGTCGCTCATCGCGCGGGTACGCCGCTCGGGGCCGGCGATGACCCGGTCGATCGACTCCTCGAGGAACTCGTTCGAGATGGCGCGCTTGTCGTTACGGGCGGTGAGCAGCGCCGCCTCGTTGATGACGTTGGCCAGGTCGGCGCCCGAGAAGCCGGGCGTGCGCCGGGCGACCGAGTCGAGGTCGACGTCGGGCGTGAACGGCTTGCCCTTGGCGTGCACCCGCAGGATCGCCTTGCGGCCCTCCATGTCGGGGTTGTCGACCGGGATCTGCCGGTCGAAGCGGCCCGGGCGCAGCAGCGCGGGGTCGAGGATGTCCGGCCGGTTGGTGGCGGCGATCAGGATGACCCCGCCCTTGGTGTCGAAGCCGTCCATCTCGACGAGCAGCTGGTTGAGCGTCTGCTCGCGCTCGTCGTGACCGCCGCCCATGCCGGCGCCGCGGTGGCGGCCGACGGCGTCGATCTCGTCGACGAAGACGATGGCCGGCGCGTTGGCCTTGGCCTGCTCGAAGAGGTCGCGGACGCGGCTCGCGCCGACACCCACGAACATCTCGACGAAGTCGGAACCCGAGATCGAGTAGAACGGCACGCCGGCCTCACCCGCGACGGCGCGGGCCAGCAGGGTCTTACCCGTGCCGGGCTGGCCGAAGAGCAGGACGCCCTTGGGGATCTTGGCGCCGAGGGCCTGGTACTTCGCCGGGTTCTGCAGGAAGTCCTTGATCTCCTGGAGCTCCTCGACGGCCTCGTCGGCGCCCGCCACGTCGGCAAACGTCGTCTTGGGCATGTCCTTGGTCAGCATCTTGGCCTTGGACTTGCCGAAGTTGAGGACCCGGGAGCCGCCGCCCTGCATCTGCGACATGAACAGCAGCAGCAGGATGACGAGGATCGCGATCGGCAGCAGGTTGACCAGCAGGCTCAGCAGGATGCTGTCGCCGGAGACCGTGGCGTTGAAGGTGCCGGTGACCCGGCCCTGACTCTTCGCCTGCTGGACCTGATTCCAGACCTCGTCCGACAACTCGTACGGATACTGGGTCTCGATCTTGTCCGTGGTCTTGCCGTCGAACCGCTCCGGGGCGGCCAGTTCGAGCTGGAGCGTCTGCTCCTTGTCCTCCTGGACGACCTTCTTGATCCCGGGCTGGTTGAGTCGCTCGAGGACGAGCGAGGTGTCGACTCGCTGGTAGCTCGGACCACTGGTGAAGAATGAGCTCAGCGCGATAGCACCGATGATCACCAGAATGATCCAGACCACCGGGCGGCGGAAGAAACGCGTACGTTCCATACTGTTGTCGGGCGCCTGATGCGCCCGGACCCTCCTGATCGGCGTCCTGGTCACCTGGGTGGACGGGCCTGCGTCGCCGAGCGCCGGGAGGCGCTCGAGCCACGCAGACACTGCCGGGTATGAATAGCCTCCTGACCGCGGGGCAAACCCGAAATGGCCCGTCCGCTACCGACCCGACCCCTCCGGCGCTCGTGACACTGCGCCATCGGTCACTCGACCGTACACCGTGGGTGCCGCGTACGACTCCGTGAGCCCGGCCTGGGGACGGGCCGCCGTCACCCGAAGTTCACGCTCCCGGCGGCGATAAATCGCCGCAAAGACGGACAATACCCCTCCGGATAGGAGCGGTCACCCGATTCCTGAGAGTCGCCTGGGAGACCGTTCAGCTACGGGCGTACACCTCGGGCTTCAGCACCCCGACGTACGGCACCTCGCGGTAGCGCTCGGCGAAGTCCAGGCCGTAGCCCACCACGAACTCGCTCGGGATGTCGAAGCCGACGTACTTGGTCGGCACCGGCACCTTGATCGCGTCCGGCTTGCGGAACAGGGCGACCACCTCGACGCTCTCGGGGGAGCGGGACTGCAGGTACTTCATCAGCCACGAGAGGGTGAGCCCGGAGTCGACGATGTCCTCGACGATGATCACGTGCCGGCCGGCGATGTCCCGGTCCAGGTCCTTGAGGATGCGGACCACCCCGGAGGACGTGGTGCCGGAGCCGTACGACGAGACGGCCATGAACTCCATCTCGGAGGACGGGCCCTGCCGCCCCAGCGCGCGTGCGAAGTCCGCCATGAACATGACCGCGCCCTTGAGCACGCAGACCAGCAGCACGCCGCCCTCGGCGTCCGCGTAGTCGGCGGCGACCTGCTTCGCGAGCTCTTCGGTCTTCTCGCGGATCTGCTCCTCGGAGATGATCACGCGGTCGATGTCGGCGTCGTACCAGGAGCCGTCTGCCATGCGCCTAGCCTGCCGTATGCGGTGGGTCCGGCGCGGCCGGGGGCGGTGGGTCCGGGCGGCTCAAGCGCAGGTTATGGGCGATTCCGGCCGCCGGATCCGGAGTCGCGCCACGCTGAGTGACAACAGTCACAGGTCGACGCGCAGCAAGTCACCCGCACGACGAGCCACCAGGATTCCGGACGGCAACGCCGTCGGCCCCTGGCCGTGCCAGCGGGTGACCAGGGCATCGAGGGCGTCGACGTGCCGGTGGGAGAGCGCCGAGCCCGGCGCGCCCAGCTCCGCGGCCCAGGCGTGCAGCACCCGGCTCCGGATCGCCGCCGGAAGAGCCGCCAGCTGCGGAACAGACAGGCCCGCGGCGGAACGGACCCCGGCCAGCGTCTCGGCGGCGACGGAGTCCAGATGGTCGACGTCCGCCGCGACCAGGGAGGCAGTTCGCGCGAGGTTGGCGACGACGGCCGGTCCGAGCGCCGCGACCACCGCCGGCAGCGCGTCGGCGCGCACCCGGGCCCGGGCGTACGCGGGATCGCTGTTGTGCGGGTCCTCCCACGCGACGAGCCCGAGCGCGGCGCAGGCCTTGCGGGTGTCGGCGCGGGAGACGTCGAGCAGCGGCCGCACGAAGATGCCCTTGCGCCGCGGCATCCCGGCGAGTCCCCGCGGTCCAGCACCGCGCGCGAGCGCCAGCAGCACGGTCTCGGCCTGGTCGTCGCGGGTGTGCCCGAGCAGGACGGTGCCGCACCCGATTCGCTCGGCCAGCGAGGAAATCGCCTCGTAGCGAGCCTCCCGGGCGGCCGCCTCGGGCCCTCCGGGCCGGCCGGCGACGCTCACGGTCGCCACCTCGACCGGGGCGAACCCCACCGCGCGGCCCCACTCGGCCACCTCGGCAGCCCTCCCGGCCGACCCGTCCTGCAGCTGGTGGTCGACGGTGACCAGGCCGGCGGCCACCCCGAGACGGGGGGCCACGAAGGCGGTGGCGGCGGCGAGGGCGAGGGAGTCGGCGCCGCCGGAGCAGGCGACCAGGACCGGCCCGGACGTCAGCGCCCCGCGGACCGCCGCTCGGACGGTCGCCACCGGCGGCGGGATGCGAGCCACAGGACCACGTTACGAGGCGAGCCCGACCGGGCCGTGCACCCGGGCCACCCACGCGTCCGGGTCGCCCAGCTCCTCGAGCCGGGGCAGGGTCAGCGGCGAGCTGAAGATCTTGTTGAAGCCGGCCATGCCGACCCGCTCGACGACGCCGTGCACGAACTTGCGGCCCTCGGCGTACTGGCGCATCTTGACCTCGATGCCGAGCAGGCGCCGGATAGCCTTCTCCAGCGGGTTGCCGCCCTCGCGGCGCTGGTTGAACTTGGCGCGGATCGACTCGACGGACGGGATGACGTCCGGGCCGACGCCGTCCATCACGAACTCGGCGTGCCCTTCCAGCAGGGTCATCAGCGCCGTCAGCCGGTCGAGGACCGCCTTCTGCGCGGGGGTCTGCACGATGTCCAGCACCGACGAGCGGCTGTCCGGGTCGCGCAGCGCGTCCGACAGCGTGGCGACCCCGCGGCGCAGACGCTCGAGGATGTGTTCGCCGCTCTGCGAGGCGTCGACGAAGGCCTGGACCTCGCCGAGGAAGTAGCCACGCATCCACGGCACGGCCTGGAACTGGGTGAGGTGGGTGACCTCGTGCAGGCAGACCCAGAGCCGGAAGTCACGCGGGTCGGCGCCGAGCTTGCGCTCCACCTCGACGATGTTCGGCGCGTTCAGCAGCAGCTGGCCGGGCTCGGCGGAGAACACCTCGTACTGCCCGAGCACGCGGCCGGAGAGGTACGCGAGGACCGTGCCGGCCTGCACACCGGTGACCCGGGAACCGATCGCGTCGGTGAGCGCACCCGGCTGCCGGTCGCCGGAGAGGCGGCTGACCAGCGGGATGATGACCTCCTTGAGCCCGGCGATGTTCACCGAGGCCCAGTCCTTGCGGTCGACGACCCGCACCGGCGGCCCCTCGACCTGCGGGGTCAGCCCCGTGTACGCGGCCACGTGGCTGCGCGCCTCGTCGGTGAGCTCGCGCAGCTGGTTGACCACCTGCATGGCTTCCTCGTAGGACACCGCGGGGCCGGATTTCGACAGCGCGCCCGCGGTGGCGGCGGCCAGATCCCAGTCAACGAACTGCGCCATGCTGACCACCGTACCCGCGGTGTACCAGGCGACGACCCTGAGAAATCCCCTACTGGCAGCCGCAGGCCACGAGCTTGGCGGCGATCCTGTCGAGGGCCTGCCGGGCCGCGCCGGACTCGCCGGTGGCGTCCGCCAGGATCGCGAAGACCAGCAGCCGGCCGTCCTTGGTCACCAGCTCGCCGGAGATCGCGTTGACGCCGGTGAGCGAACCGGTCTTCGCACGGACCAGCCCCTGGCCGATCTGGTTGGGCTGCGGCGTGGCGAAGCGGGTGCGCAGGGTCCCGGACCAGCCGGCGACCGGCAGGCCGCCGAACATGCTGCTCAGCTCGGGGTGCTTACCGCTCGCCGCGAGCGTCAGCAGATCGGTGAGCAACCGGGGGCTGATCTTGTTGCGCCGGGACAGGCCGCTGGCGTCGGAGAGGGTCGCCTCGTCGGCAGGCAGCCCGAGCTCGCCGAGCTCGGCGGTCATCGCCTTCGCCGCACCGTCGAAGGACGCCGGTTGGTTCGCGGCGAGAGCGACCTGGCGGGCCAGCGCCTCGGCGAGGACGTTGTCGCTCTGCTGCAGCATCCAGTCGACCACGTGGACCAGCGGCGGTGACTGCACCTCGCCCAGCGCAGAGCCGGGCTCGGGTGCCTTGCCCTTGCGGACCGCCCCGGACGGCAGGCCCAGCTGTTTTGCGAACGCCCGGCCGGCCGCCAGCGCCGGATCGGTGAAGCGCGGGTCGCCGCCGACCTCGTTGTGCACCGGCTCGATCCGCCCGGCGTTGGTCATCAGCGCCTGGATCCTGGACGCCTGACCGTCGCCGATGACGTCGCCGTCCCAGCCCGGCCCGGTCTCGCTGCCGGTGAACAGCGACGTGTCGACGAGGACCCGGGTCGGCTTCTGAGCGCCGAGCGCCTTCTTGACCTGGGCCGCCAGCTTGTCGAGGCGGGCGGCGCCGGGGAACTGGTCGTCGGCGTCGACCGCGAGCGTCGGGTCGCCGCCGCCGACCAGCACGACCTCGCCGGGCTGGGTGCCCGCGACGGCCCGGGTGCTCAGCCGGTAGGCCGGTCCGCGCGCGGCCAGCACGGTCGCCGCGGTCAGCAGCTTGGTCGTGGAGGCGGGGGTGGTCCCGGTTCCGGCGTTCTGCTCGAACAGCGGGTCGCCGGTCGCCGCGTCCACCACCGAGACGTTCACCCGTGAGCCGAGCGCGGGCGCGTCCACCAGCGGTCCGATGGCCGCCTTGACGCCATCCGCGGTGGGTGCGGTGCCGCCGGGCCCGGCGGCGACCAGCACCGGCGTGGGGGCCGGGTCGGGCGTCCGGGACGCGCTGGGCGTCGCCGTCGGCTCGGCGGCGAGCCAGCCGTCGACCGGGCCGGGCTTCGCCTGCAGGACCGCGCCAGCCATGACGAGAAGAATGACAAGACCCACCAAAGAGCCCAATACGGTACGCCGGGCGCGTTCTGACGCCCATCTCGGCGGCGTCCCGGGGTGGTCCGGCACGGGGCCGCCCGCACCGGGCTGACCAGGGGGTCCATCGATCGGTCCAGGATTCTGCGACGTTTGAGGCGATTGACCGACATTAAGGGGAACCGTGGCTCGACCATAGGTGTGACCACGGGGTCTGGGGGAAACCGGCGCAATGGGGGGCACAGCGGCCCGCCCTACCGGAGAACCGTTGTTCCGTCGCTCCGACACGCCGTCGTACTCAGGAGTGTTCTGTGAATCTTGCCTCCCCACGCGCCCCTCCCCCGTACATAGCCGCAGACTTAGGGGAGACTACAAACATCCGGCACACCGGTGCGCACGGATCCTGTGGGGCTGAACACCGCCCCGCTCCGTCGCCGGGCGCCAGCCGGGACCGTGGCGGGGCGAACAAGGGAGCTAACGATGGATTTCGACGTACTGGTTGAGATCCCGAAGGGCCAGCGGAACAAGTACGAGGTCGACCACAAGACCGGCCGGATCCGTCTCGACCGGACGCTCTTCACCGCGACGCAGTACCCGGCGGACTACGGGTACATCGAAGGCACCCTCGGTCAGGACGGCGACCCGCTCGACGCGCTGGTGCTCATCCAGGAGCCGACGTTCCCGGGTTGCCTCGTGCGCGCCCGGGCCATCGGCATGTACCGGATGACCGACGAGAAGGGCCGCGACGACAAGGTCCTCTGCGTGCCCTACGAGGACCCGCGGCAGGAGCACCTGCGCGACATCCACCACCTCGGCGAGTTCGACCGGATGGAGATCCAGCACTTCTTCACGGTCTACAAGGACCTCGAGCCGGGCAAGTCCGTCGAGGGCGCGACCTGGGTCGGCCGGGTCGAGGCGGAGGACGAGATCCGCGCCTCCTTCAAGCGCGCCGAGGCCGCCGAGCACCACGAGGACGAGGGTCACTGACCCAGCGACACGTCGACGACGGCCGGGCCCGCGCCCGGCCGTCGTGCTATCCGATGCTGATCGAGCTGACCAGGCCGTAGAGGCCGACCACCGAGCAGGCCACCGGGATCACCGCCACGACGGCGAGGCTGTCCAGCAGGTCGGCCGCCCGGCCCAGGTACGGCGAGGGCGCGCGCCGCGACCACGTGGCTCCGGCGGCCACCGTGGCCATCGCGAGCAGCAGGCCCGCCACGCTCAGCACCAGCAGCATGGCGTCGCCGGCGCCCCACACCAGGTCCACGCCCAGCGCGAAGGCACCGAACAGCCCGGCGGAGACCAGCGGCACCCGCTGGCGCAGCGTCACGAAGAGCCGCGAGCGCAGCAGCAGCGCCGCCACCGCCAGCCCCATCAGGATCCGGGCCGCCGTCCCGCCCGACGAGGCCAGGACGACGAACGCACCGGCAGCCAGCACGGCGTGACCGATCAGCATGCCGGTGAGCAGCTCCTCCGTACGGTTCACCGCGGCGAAGACGCGCTTGCGGTCGGGCAGCTCCCGGGCCGCGTCCAGACCGCCGGGGCGAGCGCCGGTGAAGCCCTGTTCGGCCTCCGCGCCGCTCGGCAGCGTGACCGGGGGCGTCGGCATCTTGCCCAGCCGGATCGCCAGCAGCGGCATGGCACCGATGCCGCAGACCAGGATCGACATCAGCACGGCGGCCGCACCGGCAGCCGAGGTGAGCAGCCCGGCCAGGGCCGCCACGGCACCGAGCAGACCGGCCGTCACCCCGGCCGCGAAGACCCGCTGCGAGGCCGCCACGCCGACCCCGCCGAGCGCCGCGAGCAGCAGCAACGCCACCGAACCGGCGAGCAGCTCGGGCCCGCCCAGCCACGGAAGCAGGGGGAACACCCCGGCGCGGTCGGCCGCACCCTGACTGACCAGCGCGGCGCCGCCCGCGAACGCGTACGGCAGCGCCAGCCCGCCGAGGGCCGCACCCGCGCGCGCATCCCCGTACGCCCGGGAAGCGGTGATCCCCGCGAGCGAGAGCAGCAGTCCGACGCCGAGCCCGACGAACGCCGCGCCGCCCCACTCGGGGCCGGCCATGAGCACGGCGAGCACGCCCAGCGACAGCAGCACGGCAGCCGCGGCGAGCGTGGCGGTCCGGGTCGAGGCCGCGGACCAGATCGTCCCGCGGCGCCGGGCACCCTCGGCGATCGCCTCCACGACGTCGTCGTACTCGAGCTCGGGCCACTCCTCCCGCGCCGGCACGAGGTGAAGTACCTCACCATCACGGACGCCCTGCGGGAACAGGCCCTGCGCGGTGGCCAGCGCGACACCGTCCGTACGCCGCAGCACCCACCCGCCGTGCTTCTCGCCGTCGTCGGCCAGCCCCTCGCCCGCGTGGCGCAGCACCTCGGGCAGCAGCTCGGCGAGCGGGACGTGCTCCGGCAGCGCCACATCGACGCGGCGCGAGGGCGCGCTGATGGTGACCCTGGCCAAGCCGACTGTCATGCCGTATTTCCCATCGGTGGTGACGGAGCTGCGGAACTTGAGGGACTTTACCTATCCTGGGCCCGGCGCGGTGAGCGGCGACGGGTGCTGCGGGCGAGGTACGGCCGGCTTCAGTCCGTTTTCGGGCGGCGGGCGGGGCGGTCGGATGGGGGAAAGGGACCTATGAGCACGGTGGTGATCAAGCGGGCCGCGCGGCGCCCGGCTCCGGAGATCCCGACCGGCGAGCTCGCCGTCGACCCGCCGCCCGAGATCCCCCAGGCGGTCGGCGGCCGCTGGCAGCAGGCGTTCATGGTGCTGCCCATGCTCGGCGGCTCCGTCGCGATGGCGATGATGATGGGCCAGGGCAAAACCGGCCCGTTGTCGTACGTGATCGGCGGCCTCTTCGGCGTCTCGTCGCTCGCCATGCTGGCCACGTCCTTCGGCGGCAGCGGCTCCCCCAAGAAGACCGAGATGATGGCCGCCCGCCGCGAGTATCTGCGCCACCTCGCGAGCCTGCGCCGCCGCGTCCGCGACACCGCGACCAAGCAGCGGGTCGGCCTCTTCTACCGCCACCCCGACCCGACCCAACTGTGGTCCACCGCGGGCAGCCACCGGGTGTGGGAACGCCGCTCCGCCGACCCGGACTTCGGCGTCGTCCGGCTCGCGGTCGGCCCGCAGACCCTGGCCACGCCGCTGATCCCGCCGGTGACCCGGCCGCTCGAGGACCTCGAGCCGATGACCGCGGGCGCGCTGCGGCGGTTCCTCGACGCGTACTCGGTGGTTCCGGACCTGCCGGTCGCGGTGTCGCTGCGCGGCTTCGCGCGGGTGTTCCTGCGCGGCAACGGTCCGAACGGGGAGGCCGACGCCCGCGCCCTCACCCGGGCCGTGCTGACCCAGCTCGCCACCTTCCACGCCCCGGACGACCTCATCATCGCCGTCTGCGCCGGGCCGGAACGCCGGGCGATGTGGGAGTGGGTCAAGTGGCTCCCGCACAACCTGCACCCCTCGCGGACCGACCGCCTCGGCCAGGTCCGCCTCGTCGCCAGCGCCGGCCCCGACCTGGAGAAGCTGCTCGAGGACGTGATCGGCAACCGGCCCCGGTTCAACCCGGCAGGCGTCAGCACGAGCGGGCCGCACGTGGTCATCGTGCTCGACGGCGCCGACCTCAAGGGCGCCACCCAGCTCGACGACGGCATCGACGGCGTCACCGTGCTCGACCTCGACGACGTGCCGCCGCGCCTGCTCGACCGGTCCCTGCTCGTGCTCGAGGTGCGCGCCGACGGTGGGCGGCGCGAGCTGCACACGTACGCGATGGACCACGCCGCGGAGGTCGGCACGCCGGACCGGCTCAGCGAGGAGGAGGCCGAAGCGGTCGCGCGGCGTCTCGCGCCGCTGCGGCTGGCCGCCATGTCGAAGTCGGCGGACACGCCCCTGGCGACCGAGATGGGCCTCGCCGAGCTGCTCAACCTGGGCGACCCGGAGTCGTTCAGCGTCGCCCAGGCCTGGCTGCCGCGGCCCAACCGGGACAAGCTTCGGGTGCCCATCGGCCTGGGCGCCGACGGCTCCGCCATCGAGCTCGACCTGAAGGAGTCGGCCCAGGACGGCATGGGCCCGCACGGCCTGCTCATCGGCGCCACCGGCTCCGGCAAGTCGGAGCTGCTGCGCACGCTGGTGCTCGCGCTCGCGGCCACGCACTCCTCCGAGACGCTCAACTTCGTGCTGGTCGACTTCAAGGGCGGCGCGACGTTCTCCTCACTCGACCGGCTGCCGCACACCGCCGCCGTCATCACCAACCTCGCCGACGAGCTTCCGCTGGTCGACCGCATGGTCGACGCGATCGACGGCGAGCTGATCCGGCGTCAGGAGCTGCTGCGCAAGGCCGGCAACTACGCGAGCCTGCGCGACTACGAGAAGGCGCGGGCCGGCGGCGCCGCCCTCCCACCGCTGCCCTCGCTGCTCGTCATCTGCGACGAGTTCTCCGAGCTGCTCTCGGCGAAGCCGGACTTCATCGACCTGTTCGTGCAGATCGGACGGCTGGGGCGTTCGCTCGGGGTGCACCTGCTGCTCGCCAGCCAGCGGCTGGAGGAGGGGCGGCTGCGCGGGCTCGACACCCACCTGTCGTACCGGATCGGTCTGCGAACCTTCTCCGCGCTCGAGTCGCGGGCGGTGCTGGGCGTGCCGGACGCGTACGAGCTGCCCCGCGCACCGGGCCACGGTTACATGAAGTTCGGCACCGAGCCCCTCGTACGCTTCAAGGCCGCGTACGTGTCCGGGGTCTTCCGCAAAGCCGGCAGCCGCGGTCCCGGCACGACCCGCGACGGCGCCGCGCCGCAGGTCCTCGCCTACTCGACCCACTACGTGCCGGCGCCCAAGCCGGTGCAACCGGTCCAGCCGAAGCCGGAGGACGTGCCGGCCGGCGAGAGCCTGCTCGACGTGATGGTGGACCGGCTCAACGGCCAGGGACCGCCCGCCCACCAGGTGTGGCTGCCGCCGCTGAACAAGTCGGCGACCCTCGACGAGCTGCTCGGCCCGGTCGTTGCCGACCCGGCGCGCGGCCTGGCGTTCGCCAACCCGGAACTGCACGGCGCCCTGCAGGTGCCGATCGCTCTCATCGACAAGCCCCGCGAGCAGCTGCGCGACGTGATGTGGCTGCAGCTGGGCGGCGGCGCGGGCCACGTGGCCGTGGTCGGCGGCGCGCAGTCCGGCAAGTCGACCACCCTGCGCTCGCTCGTGTGCGGCCTGGCACTGACCCACACCCCGGCCGAGGTCCAGGTCTACTGCCTCGACTTCGGTGGCGGCTCCCTCGGCACGCTGCGCGACCTGCCGCACGTCGGCGGTGTCTACGGGCGCCTCGACGCGGTCGGCGTCCGGCGTACCGTCGGCGAGGTCTCCACGCTGCTCAGCGAGCGCGAGCAGCGCTTCGGCGAGCTCGGCATCGACTCCATGGCGTCCTACCGGCGGCGCCGCGCGGCCCAGTCCGGCCTCGGCACCGGCGCGGAAGCGGACCCGTTCGGCGACGTCTTCCTCGTCGTCGACGGCTGGACCACGCTGCGCAAGGACTACGACGAGCTCGAAGGCGTGATCACCGACATCGCGACCCGTGGACTCTCCTACGGCATCCACGTGGTGACCAGCGCACCCCGCTGGATGGACTACCGCCCGGCGATCCGCGACCTCTTCGGCTCCAAGGTGGAGCTGCGCCTCGGCGACCCTACCGACTCCTCGGTCAACCGACGGCAGGCGATCAACGTGCCGGAGAAGCCCGGCCGTGGTCTCGTCGAGCACCCGACCGACAAGAACAAGGCCCTCCACTTCCTCACGGTACGGCCGGAGCTCAGCAACGCCGAGTCCACCGAGCTGGTCAAGATGATCGCCAGCGCGTGGACCGGGCCCGTCGCGCCCCGCGTACGGTTGCTGCCCCCGTCGCTGCCGTACGCCGACATCGACCTCAACCGCTCGACCGGCCTGCGCCTGCCGATCGGCATCGCCGAGGCGGACCTGCAACCGGTCGAGATCGACTTCGCGAGCGACCCGCACTTCCTGCTCTTCGGCGACGCCGAATGCGGCAAGTCGTCGTTCCTCCGCGCCCTCGCCACCACCATCATGCGGCGCTTCCAGCCGACCGAGGCCCGGATCATCCTGGTCGACTACCGCCGCAGCCTGATGGATCTGCCGGAGAGCGACCACCGCATCGGGTACGGCATCCAGGCGCAGAAGACCCTCGAGCTGATGGAGTCGGTGGCCGGCTACATGGAACGCCGCCTGCCGGGCCCGGACGTGACCGCCCAGCAGCTCCGCGAGCGCTCCTGGTGGAACGGTCCGGAGCTGTTCGTCCTCGTCGACGACTACGACCTGATCGCGTCGGGCCCGACGAACCCGCTCCAGCCGATCCTCGAGTACCTCCCCCAGGCCCGAGACGTCGGCCTGCACCTGATCGTCACCCGCCGGGCCGGCGGCGCCAGCCGAGCCATGTACGACCCGGTGATCCAGCGCCTGCGCGAACTGTCGTCGCCCGGCCTCGTGATGACCGGCCCGTCGGACGAGGGAGCGCTCATCGGCCCCGTACGCCCCACCCTGATGCCACCAGGGCGTGGCCGCCTGGTCACCCGACGTGAGGGTGTCCGGCTGGTGCAGCTTTCCCACCTGCCTCCCTTCTGAGCTCCGACCTGCCCAGACGCACCAAGGGTGCGATCCACATCGACAGACCCCAGCGACAACGCGCGGATTCGGAGTAATCTCCCTCCATCGACCGCCCGTCAGAATGGTCCGCCGTCCAGTGAGCGCTGTGAGCGAAGCACCGCACGCGTCCCGTCCGTCCCGGCGTGACGCTTCCGCGCCGTCCCCGGAACGCGGCGGTGCCCGTTGGTGAGACTTCTTGCCGCACGTCTGTGGGCGGCCGGTGTGGCCGCCGGGTTGACCGCGGCCCCCGTCTTCGCCCCGGCCGTCGCGTCCGCGGCTCCCGCTGCCGCCGCGCCTGCCGCCATTGCCCCCGCCACTTCCGCAGTTTCTGCGGTTTCAGCGGGCGGGTCCGGCGCCGCATCCGAGGCCTCTTCGGGTGGGTTCGCCGCCGGTGGCGGCGGGTCGGCCGCGGAAACCTCGAGTTCAGTTCCTTCAGCCTTTGAGACGTCACATTCTGATTCGTCTACTTCCGAGGCGTCTCACTCAGGATCGTCTACTTCCACCGACTTCCCGGACTCCTCTGGCTCCCCGGACTCCCCGAAGTCCTCCGGCTCCCCGGCCTCCTCTGGCTCGTCCGCTTCCTCCGGTTCGTCCGTTGTGGAGTCGTCGACCGCCGGCGGGGCTGCCGCCGCACGGCCGGTGAGCGCGCCCGCCGCCGACCCGCTGACCGGACCCGAGCCCCTCGCCGGCGACTCGGTCCGCGCCGAGCAGTGGCACCTCAAGACGCTCAACGTGGCGGGCGCCTGGACCTACTCGTCCGGGGAAGGCGTGACGGTCGCCGTCATCGACTCCGGCGTCGACGCCGACCACGTCGACCTGCAGGGCCAGGTGCTCAAGGGCCTCGACCTCGTCGACCCCCAGGGCGACGGCGACACCGACCTGGTCGGCCACGGCACCACGGTCTCGGCGATCATCGCGGGCCGCGGCGACGACGCCGCCGGCGTGGTCGGCATCGCCCCTAAAGCCAAGATCCTCCCGGTCCGCGTCCTGGACCGCGAGAACAGGTACGACGACGCGATGATCGTCGCCAAGGGCGTCCGCTGGGCGGTCGACAACGGCGCCCGCGTCATCAACCTCTCCCTCGGCGGCAACGGCAGCAGCCCCGCGCTGGCCGCGGCACTGGACTACGCGTTCGCCAAGGACGTGGTCGTCGTCGCCTGCACCGGCAACGTGAGCGCCTCCTCGTCGTCGGGCGTCTGGTATCCGGCCCGGGAGCCCGGCGTAATCGCCGTGGCCGGCATGGAGAAGGACGGCAACGCCCTCTGGTCGGGCTCGATCACCGGCAAGGAGACGGTGGTGACCGCCCCCGCCACCCAGCTGGTCGGCGCCCGCCCGGACGGCTCCCACGACGGCTACTGGCGCGTCCAGGGCACCAGCTTCGCGGCCCCCATGGTCTCGGGCACGGCGGCCCTCATCCGGTCCCGCTGGCCCACGATGTCCGCGGGCGAGGTGGTCAACCGGATCATCAAGACGGCCAAGGACCGAGGCCCGGCGGGCCGGGACGCCGACTTCGGCTACGGCATGGTCGACCCGGCGGCCGCCCTGACCGCCGAGATCCCCACGGTGATGCGCAACCCGCTGGACACCACCGCATCGCCGGGCATCGCGCGCTTCGGCAACGCCCCGGCCTCCGGCCAGGCCCAGTCGGCCCCGGACGACGCCACCAGGAACGCCGCCGGCGCCCAGGCCCGGGTCTCCGACGCCGGCACGGCCACGGCCTCCGGCGACGCGGGCTCGGCCGAGGAACCCCGCAGCTGGTGGGCGGCGGGAGCACTGTTCCTGCTCTCGGCCGTCGCGGCCGCCGTGACGATCCGCCGTTTCGCCAACGTCACCTGACGCCCGCTCAGACGCCCAGCAGCACCGGTTCGGCGGGAACGCCCGTCGACGCTCAGGACAGTCGAGAGCATCCCCGGCTCCAGAGGCGAGAACAGGCGCCGGGACCGCCGTGGGCGCTGTTGATTTCGTCAGCGAGTTTTGAGCGCCGCGTCGGCCGACCGAGCATGATCAATGTTGCCGGGTTCGGGCGCCACCTAGACATCCCACGTGCTCAAGAAGTCAAGCGGCGATGGCCAGTTGTGGTTCTGCGGCCGGCCAGGCGGTGGTTTCGTTGTAGGGCTGGTGGTGGCGGAGGCAGCCGTGGAGGATGCCGACGAGGCAACCGGTAACATCCATGCCCGACGGTTGCTGGTCGAGGCCGCGTGGCATCACCGAATGGATTACCGCAATCCGGGGGCGACGATGCGTGCGCGGTGGAACCTCGCCTCGCCGGCGGCCCGGGCGCGTGGTCACGCCGGGAACCACCGGCTGCATCAGCGGTGGCAGAGCTTCACCGCCCGCGGCAAGAGACCCGTGATCGCCAACGTCGCGATCGCTCGGGAGCTGGCCGGCTGGTGCTGGTCACTGGCCGTCCTCGACGACTGAGGCTCCCACCTTGAGCAGCCGGCCGGTTGAGGCGGGCGTGGCAGCGCGTGGAGCGACCCGCGTTACACCTATGAGCAACGCCGCCCGGCGGCGTCACGCTCGTCATTGCTAGACCAGCGGAACGCTCCAGCCGAACAGCCCGTCCTGCGGTAACCAACCCGCGCATATCAGTCTGACCGCGCGTCGCCCGACGACACGCACACGACCCGCCTCAACCGCCCGGCCACCAGCGCAAATGACGCCCCGAGCGCGAAGCTCAGGACGCCGTTTCCGCCTGCCTATTGACAGGAACCACCCTCATATCAGATGTAGACCTCGAAGGTCTGGCCGAATCAGTGCTCGACTCCTGGCGGTGTGGACCCGACCCCTTCTACCAGAACAGGCCGGTTCGAGGCCCATTAGACCGGAGGTCTCTATGGCCCACCGTAATGCCCGGCTGACCGTGCACGGCAGACGCCTGCTCATCGAGCGTGTCGTGCATGACCGCCGCCCGGTCGCGCATGTCGTGCAGGAACTCGGCGTATCGCGTGCCACCGGCCACAAATGGCTGGCTCGGTGGCGCGCTGAAGGCGACGGTGGCCTGCGTGACCGCTGCAGCACCACGCACCGGCTTCCTACCGACGCAGGCTCGCGGCCGGGAAGACCCCGGTGGAGGCCTTACCCGCGCTCAAACGACGCCTGTCCGACATCGTCTACCGGCGGATGGTCGCCGACGCCAAGCTGCTCAGGACGGGCCCGGGAGGACACATGGGGGCGACTCTGCAATCCAGCGCGGCCGACCCGAACCCCAAGATCGACACTTCGGAGAAGTCACTTCCCGGACCCGCCGAAGCCCACTCTAGAACACCGCTGCTCGCCGCCTCTTGACACAGAGGGATGCCGTGAGGGTGCGACGTCGTGTGCCGGGCGTCAGGAATGCTCATGGGGGTGTGATGACGAGCCTTGCCGCGCATCGCTCGCCGCGCGGGAGGCGCACCGGCCCAGCACGTCGGCCTGTCGTTGAAGATCCGCGTTTCGGAACGGGTAGCCGCCGCCGGAGGTGGCCCGGTCGAATGCGGCGTCGATGAAGTCGCTGACAGCGCGCCCTTGCCGGAACAGGTCCGCACTGTGCCAGCCTGTCATCGTCCGACTTCGCTCAAAGTAGTGGTCGCTGAGGGCCGTCAGGTCGGCGCGGAGTTCGGGACGTGGCAGATGCCCGAGGGCCAGGGACTCCATCGCTTCCCGGACCGACGCCTTCATTCAGCAGGTCATTGCCGCGCCGACACTCGACAAGGTCCCGGTCATTGCCGCATTCCGAGCCAGGCTCATCGCTCAGGATGCCGGCCTCGTCGACGAGCCGGCGTTCGTCGAGGAGGACGCCCGGCATGTCCCAGGCCGGGAAGTCGACCGGCAGGCGCACCCCGGTGACGCGCTCGGCAAAGGCGAGCCCAGCCACGCGCCAGTCAGCGTCGCCATCGTGCCCGAAGGGCAGGTCCGTGAGGTAGGCGTCGACATCGGCAGCATCGGGGCCGCTTCGGTCCTCTGGGCGCGACATGTCGAACCTGAAACGCGTACGGCCGCCGACCGCATACCTCAGGGCGTCGGTTGCCTCAACCGGCAGCACCCTGCAAGAACTCATCGGCATCGGCCCGTCCGGCGCCGCCCGCCTGATCGGCGACATAGGTGACATCGCTCGGTTCGCCAGCCGCGCACTTCGCGTCGTGGAACGGCACCGCCCCCATCGACGCGTCCTCCGGCGATCAGAACCGGCACCGGCTCTCCCGGGCCGGAAACCGGCGCATCAACCACGCCCTGCACATCATGGCTGTGGTCCAGTTACGCCGTGACACCGAAGGCCGCCGTTCCCGCCAGCGCAAACTAGCCGACGGCAAAACCCCGATGGAAGCGATGCGAGCGTTGAAACGCCGGCTGTCCAACATCGTCTACAAACGGATGGTCGCCGATGCCAGACGGCTGGAGACGAGCCCGGGAGGACACGTAGGGGCGACTCTGCAATCCAGCGCGGCCGACCTCAACCCCATGATCGACGCTTCGGAGAAGTCATTTTCCGGACCCGCCGAAACCCACCTTAGAGCAGACCTTGCCGCGGCCTCTTGACATAGAGGGGTGACGCCCGCGCTCCCCCGCGCGCACGAAAGGCGGCAGATCAACGCGCTCGACCTCAGTGTCCTGTAACTGTTCCCGCAAGGCCGGACCAGCGGATCATCCAGTCGACCACGGATCATTTCTTGATATGAAATACGGGCGGTCATGTTCGTGGATCATGAGGGGCGCCTGAGACAATGGAGAAATGACGCAGCTCGCATTGTTCCCCACGAAGAATGTGCGGGACCGGACGCTGCTTCGCAATTATTCGCCGGCCGCTGAAGAGTTCCGGCGCGAGCATGCGCGGCACCGCTCATGGGGCTTGGTGCGGCGTCATTCCCGGCGCTTGCGCCGGCCACACGAGACCGCGAACCCGCAACCCGGCCCTCATCACCTCCGCCCTGGCAATCCGCGTCCTGGCGATTCGCACCTCAGTGACGTCCGCCCCGGTGACCCGCGTCCTGGCGATTCGTACGTCAGTGATGTGCGCCCTGGCAATCCGCGTCCTGGCGATTCGCACCTCAGCGGCGTCCGCTCCGGCGACTCATACCCCGGTGATCGGCGCCCCGGAGCGCCGCCCAGCATGACGTATCCCGGTAGCCCCACTCGTCATCCCGACCAGCCGGACAGGCCAGCACAAGACGACGACCCTGGGCGAGGCACC
Source organism: Actinoplanes sp. NPDC049548 (assembly GCF_040676695.1). NCBI lineage: Bacteria > Bacillati > Actinomycetota > Actinomycetes > Micromonosporales > Micromonosporaceae > Actinoplanes > Actinoplanes sp. NPDC049548. The sequence continues at coordinate 109,120 of NZ_JBFAPM010000001.1, read as the reverse complement.
GCACCTGCAAACGGCACAGTGCCAAGCGCCGGCGCAGCGGAGCACCGACTCGAGACGGCGGCCGCGCAACAGGCGCGCGCCGCCGGACCACCGCCACCCCGCCGGACGCGACAGCCGCGCATCGATCGTGCCGGGCAAATCTTGCGACCAGAAAAGGTCACCACCCGGCCGCCGCTTCCCTGCACGCGAATACGGCGGCGTCATCCCATCAGCGGCCATTGTCCCACCGGACCAGCGCGGCGACCGCCGCCGGTTACGGGCGGAAAGGCGAACGAGACCCCTTGCGGAAACTGTCGACGAACTCGTCTCGGCAAATTCGGATATCGCCGATGCAGGCGGTAGCGGATCACCCTGCCAACGCAAGGTGAGCAGAGGTTGGCTTTGACTCGCCCGAGCGGTCGCTGCTCGCTAGTGTTCGTTGCACGAGGCGGTAGAGCGATCGGGAGATGGTCCGTTTGAGGCAGCGTCGGATCTCGTAGTCGCTCTTACCCTCGGCGATGCGTCTGTCCCGGTAAGTCTTGGTCTCGTCGTGGTAGCGCATTCGGCTGGTGGCGATGAGCACGGTTGAGTTGGCGATCCCGTGTCGGTTGAGGCGACGACGAACAACCCGGCCAGAGGATGCCTCGAGCGGGGATACCCCACCGAGGGCGGCGAAGGCGGCCTCGGTGCGGCAGCGACCGGGGCCGGAGAACGCGACGAGCTCTTGCGCGGCGCTGAACGGGCCGACACCGGGCTGCTCGAGTAGCTCAGGCGGCATACCGCAAACGCTGTCGGTGAGCGCGCGTTCGTTGGCGCGCATGTCTTGGTCAAGTACGCGGATCCGGGACGCGAGCCTGCGCAGAGCCGCTACAAATGTGCGTCGTTCGACAGTGTCCCTGGTCTTTGCGCGCAGTCGGCCGATGCGAGCGAGTTGATCGACGACTGTTCGGCCGGGGAGGTCTTCACGCACGTCGTCCGGATCAACGCTTTGAGAGTGTTGATTGCTGCGGTCCTGGCCGAGGCGCTCGTGTTACGGACCACCAGCAGTAGTCGCAATGCTCCACGGGGTCCATCGATGCGAGGTTGCGCGCGGTGAGCAGCGGCAAGAGCGACCCGCGCGATGCACCACTCGCCGCGCGCCAAGCTCTCGTCGCCTGGTCGAGGAGTGCGGCGTGGTGGTCGTGCGGCTTCGATAACAGCCTGTCCGCTGCTGGTAGGCAACCTTGCAAGGCCGGCTCCGTGAGTGCGATTGCCGTCCACCGCGCTCTCGGCGAGCATGGGCGGCGCAGGAGCCCTTTCAAGTGGCCGGGGATGACGTGACGCGGGTCTGGAAGGGGGCCTGCGCGGTAGATCTGTGATTCGGTCGGCGGTCGCGGCGCACAGCCGCGGATCGGTGAAGGCCTTGGCTCTGACGCGACGGACCCCTGCTCACGCTCGGTCAACGCTGGGAAGAGCACGTTGACGAGCTTGGTGGCCGGCACGTAGCGGACATGGAGCCGGCCATCGCAGCTCCCGTGCCCGCGGCGATGCGCAGGTGTGACTTCCCGGTGCCGGAGTCGCCGATCAGGCCGACCGCACAGCTCGCCGACCCCTCAGGCGCAGTCGCCGGTCCGGACGCCGCGGGTTCGTTCGATGCCGAGCCTCGCCGTGCTTGACGCCTCGGCTGCTGTCAGCGCGAAACCCACGTTCCGGTCGTCCGCGGCCGCCGCGAAGATGACGCCGAGGACGTCGCCGTTGGGGGCGATCAGCGGGCCGCCCGAGTTGCCGCTCTGCACCAGGGCCCGGATCGTGTAGATCTCGCGGGTCACGTTGCCCGAGTCGTAGATGTCCGGTCCGGTGATGTTGCTGACGTCGCGGACCCGCGCGCCCTGGGCGTTGTACGGGCCGTCCAGCGGGAAGCCGAGGACGATGGCGTTGGCGCCGGTGCCGGCCGGCTTGGGGACGAAGTCCAGTACCGGCGCCCGGAGGCCCGGGACGTAGATGACGGCGAGGTCGCGTTCGGGGTCGTACACGACGACTTTGCCCTCGAGGCGGTCGTTCTGCGTCTCCACCTGCACGTTGCGGGTGCCCGCCACCACGTGGGCGTTGGTCATCACCCGCTCGTTGGCGTACACGAATCCGGAGCCCTCGATGCGGCGGGAGCAGCTGGGGGCCGTACCCAGGACTTTGATGACCGATTTGCGGGAGTTGATCACGACCTGGCTCTTCGCCAGGGCCGGGTCCGGCGCCGCGACCTCGCGCGCGTTGGTGCGGGTCAGGCCGCCGAAGACGTCCGGGAAGCCGTTGGTGTTCAGCGACTCGCGCAGGCCGGCCGAAAGGGCCTCCGCCTGGTCCGGCATGAGCTTGTTGATGCCGTTGAGGACCGCGCTGCTGCGAACCTGCCGGTTGATCTCGGGGAACGGCGTCGATCCCAACGGTACGGCGATGAGCCAGGCGACCAGCAGCACGGCGATGAGCGACACCAGGGCCCCACCGGCGTCGTCGAGGCGCTGCAACGGCCGGCTGTCGATCGCGCGGCGCAGCTTCGTCCCGAGCCAGCCCGCCAGGGTCTGCCCGAGCACCGCCAGCGCGAAGATCGCCACGAGCGACACCACCAGCCGCACCGTGCCGTCCGCGAACTGGTTGGCGATCAGCGGGCCCACCTGCAGGCCGATCAGCACGCCGCTGAAGAACCCGCCGAAGGACAACGCCCCGATGACGAAACCCTGCCGGTAGCCGCTGATCGCGAAGACCAGCATGAGCAGGATCAGGATTCCATCGACCACAAGCACTCGCTCAAGGTAGAAGTGACGGTCATGGGACCACCTCGTCAGAGGCGGTAGGCGCCGAAGCCGCAGCGTCGGCCGCCGCCACCGGACCGTGGGGCATCGGTGCAGGATCGTGGGACGAAGGCGCGGAGCCGTGGGGACGTAGGAGGGGTTCGGACGATAGGGGTGCGGGGTCGGACGGCCGGGGTGCGGGGTCGGGCAGTTCCATGATGCGACCCGGGCGCCAGGGCCGGCTCCACCCGGCCATGTCGAGCAGCGCGGAGATGACCCCGGCGGTGAATCCCCAGACCAGCATCCCGCGCACCTGGAAGGCCGGGCCGACCCAGCCGCTCGGGTGGCGTACCCGGATCCGGTTGGCGGGATCGACCAGCTCGGCGATCGGCAGCCGCGCGACGTGGGCGACCTCCGCCGGCTGCCGGGGATGCACCGGATGCGGGGCGTGCCACCAGGCCAGCACGGGCGTGACCACGAACCGGCTCACCGGGATGTAGAGCTCCGGCAGCGTGCTCAGCACGGTGGCGCTGGCCGGATCGAGACCGACCTCCTCGCTGGCCTCGCGCAGGGCGGTAGCCGCCGGGTCGCGATCGTCCGGGTCGGCCGCGCCGCCCGGGAACGCCGGCTGACCGGCATGGTTGCGCATGGTCGCGGCGCGCTGCAGCACCAGCAGGTCCGGCTCCCCGGCCCGCTCCTCCCCGAGAAGTACGAGCACGGCGCTGGGTCGCCCCCCGGAAGCAGGCGCCCGCAAGGTGGTGAAATCTTCGGTACGCGCGGAGGCGGCCCGCGTCAGCAACGGCTCCCACCATCCGGGCAGCCCCACCGGCCGCACCCCGTCGCCGCCCGAACCGTCCGAACGCCGGTCAGCGGAGGCCCGCTCCAGCGGCCGCACACCGTCGCCACTCGAACCGGGAACGTCCGAACGCCGGCCGGCGGAAGCCTGCCCCGGCGGCCGCGCGCCGAAGGGAGCACGCACTCCGGCGATCGGGCCCTCGCGGCCGGCGGCGTCGGGGGTCATCCGGTCACCGTCACGCCGGTGTGGGTGCGGACCAGCGCTCCCAGGGTGGGCTTGTCGAGCGCCTTGCCGGTGTAGACGAACCGCTTGCCGTCCCGGTCGAGCAGAACGGTGACCGGCAGCGTGGTGCGCCCGAGCGCCACCAGCAGTTTCTGGTCCTGGTCGAAGAGCGTGGGGATCGTGACGCGGTGGTCGGTGGCGAACGAGGCGCCCGCATCCCGATCGTCACGCGTGTCGACGCCGAGCACGTGCAGTCTGCCGGCGGTCGCGTCGGCGAGCTCCTGCATCAGCGGAAGCTCTTCGCGGCACGGCCCGCACCAGGAGCCCCACAGGTTGATGACGGCGGGGCCGCGCAGGTCGGTGGTCCGGATCGGTGCCCCGCCGGTGAAGCACGTCAGTGTGACGTCCGGCAGGTCGGCCACGACCTGGGAGACGGAAACGCCCGGTGAATGGGAAGCCCCGGCAGCCGTCGTGCCGTCCGAAGCGACGCCCGGCGAAGAGCCAGAGCCGGCGGCCGGGGGCGTGGTCAGCGTCGTGCAGTCGGCGAACGGGGACGCGGCCTTGCTCTGGTCCGGCGTGACCTCGGTGGCCGTGCACGCGGCCAGGAGCAGCACCAACGGCGGCGTCAGCCACCTCGGCAGGGCCGATCCGGCCGGGCGGCGGCCCGCGGGGTCACTGCTCACGGGGCCTCCGGGGCCACGACCGCCGCCGCCGGGACGAGGTCGGGGTCGATGCCCGCCTGGGTGGCCAGGTCGCGGGCTCGGGGGCCCTTGAGGAGCTTGGCGGCGGGGGCCGCCTCGGTGGGGCCCGTGCCGTAGGAGGGGCACATCGTGGCCAGGGTGCAGGCGCCGCAGGCCGGTTTGCGGGCGTGGCAGACGCGGCGGCCGTGGAAGATGATGCGGTGCGACAGCATGGTCCAGTCGCGCTTCTCGATGAGGTCGGCGACCTGGAACTCGATTTTGACCGGGTCCTCCTCCTGGACCCAGCCGAAGCGGTTGACCAGGCGGCGGAAGTGCGTGTCGACCGTGATGCCGGGGACGTCGAAGGCGTTGCCGAGGATGACGTTGGCGGTCTTGCGGCCGATGCCGGGGAGGGCGACCAGCTGGTCGAGCTTGCCCGGTAGTTCGCCGTCGTGGCGCTCGACCAGGGCCTGGCCGAGCTTGATGAGCGAGTCGGTCTTGGCGCGGAAGAACCCGGTGGGGCGCAGGATCTCCTCGAGCTCCGCCCGGTCGGCCGCCGCGTAGTCGGCCGGCGTCAGGTAGCGCTTGAAGACGATCGGCGTGACCTCGTTGACCTTCTTGTCCGTGCACTGGGCGGACAGGATGGTCGCCACGGCGAGCTGCAGGGGCGTCTCGAAGTCGAGCTCGCAGTGCGCGTCGGGGTGGGTCTCGGCCAGCACCTTGGCCATCTTGCGGGCCCGGCGTTTGCGCCCGATGGGCGTCTCCCCCGCGAACCGTTTGGCCGACCGGACGAGCACGGCCGCACCGGTGGATGCGGCGACGGGGGGACGACTCACGCGAGCAAGAGTACGTCGCCCCGCCGACATTTCTCGTCCGCGGAAAGGTCCCGGAAGCGCCGCAAAACGGTCGGATACCGGCAGCAGGTCGGGTGAACGTGAGGAAAAAGGTCAGGCCGGGGCGGCGATGGAGCCGTCCTTGCCGATCTTCGCCGCCGTGTCGCCGAAGTCGTCCGCGGAGAGCTCGCGGACCCGGGCGAGCCCGCGCTCGTTCTCGCTGTCACGGGTGGGCCGCCCGACGGGGTTCATGGCCGTCGAGAGGAACTTGCCGCCCGCGAACTCGCCGTCCCGGGTGAGGGTGACGTGCAGGATGCCGCCGTACCCGAGGACGCCGCTGCGGCTCAGTGTCTTGCCGCCGCCGGCGAAGTTCCCGAGGCTGTACGCGATCAGCTTGCCCTTGTAGAACTCCATGCCGCGCAGCACGTGCGGCCCGTGCCCGATGACCACGTCCGCGCCCGCGTCGATGACGGCGCGGGAGAACTTCATGGGGTCGCCGCGGTTCTCGCCGAAGAACAGCTCGTTGCCCGGCTTCACGTGGCCCTGGTCGGAGCCCTCGGCGCCCATGTGCACCTGGACCACCACGATGTCCGCCCGGCCGGCGGCCTCAGCGATGACGGTCCGGGCCGCGTCGAGGTCGTTCAGGTTGTTGGCTCCCGCGTACGGGGAGAAGCCCACGACCGCGACCCTCACACCCTTGACCTCGACCACCGCGATCTCGCCCTCGGCCCCGGTGTGCTCGAGGCCGGCCTTCTCCAGCGCCTCGACGGTGTTCTTGTAGCCCTGCGTACCGAAGTCCTTGGAGTGGTTGTTGGCCGTGTTCATCAGCTGGAAGCCGGCGTCCACGAGGTGGTTGGCATAGGACGGCGGCGAGCGGAACGCGAAGCAGTTGGGGCGCGGTGGGGTGCCGCATTTCGAGGTGCCGGTGTCGCCGGTGAGGGGTTGCTCGAGGTTGCCCATCACGAGGTCGGACTTGAGCCCCGGCTTGACGGGATCGAAGAAACCCTCGCCGTCGTCGGCGGGCAGCTTGTTCGGCGCGCTGCCCATGATGATGTCCCCGGTCGCCGACAGCGTAACACTCTCACTACTCTGAGTAGTTGATGGCGGTGCCGACGGCGTGCGGGAGGGGGCTGCCGAGAGGGGTGCCTGCCAGATGGCCCCGGTGTCCTGCGGCCCGCGGTCCGCGAGGGCGATCCCGCCCAGGCCGGCGCCCACGAGGGCGGCGACGGCGATCGTGAGGGTCAGGATCGGGCGACCGAAGAGGCCCGGTCGGTGCGGCGGGGGCTGGGCATTCATCGACGAGGACGATACCGTCGGGCGACGTGCCGGTACGACCGTCGAACGGCCGATCGCCGCTCACCGAGAGCGACGGTTTTTCCCACCTCGGCGGCCGGAGTGGTTACGCTGCGAGATCTGGATCGAGGGGTGGCCGCCCGTTTGTGGGCCCCGTGCGCCTAGACTGATCGGGCGCGGCGAAGCGCGTAGTCGGAGGTACAGCGATGGATGAGGTACTGGCTCGCAGCGGGATCTTCCAGGGCGTTGACCCGGAGGCTGCCGAGGCGCTCGCCAAGGAGATGGAGACGATCGAGTTCCGCAAGGGCGACATCGTCTTCAATGAGGGCGAGGCGGGCGACAGCCTTTACATCGTTCTCTCCGGGAAGATCAAGCTCGGCCGCCGCGCCGCGGACGGCCGGCAGAACCTTGTCTCGATCATGGGTCCGTCGGACATGCTCGGCGAGCTGTCGCTGTTCGACCCCGGACCGCGGACGGCCACGGCGACGGCGGTGACGGACACCCGGCTCGCCCGGTTGAAGAAGTCGTCCCTGCGCCCGTGGCTCAACAACCGCCCGGAGATCGCCGAGCAGCTGCTGCGGGTGCTCGCCCGCAGGCTGCGCCGGACGAACGACGCCCTGGCCGATCTGATCTTCACGGACGTGCCGGGCCGGGTGGCGAAGAACCTGTTGCAGATGGCGGGCCGGTTCGGCACGCGCGACGGTGGCGTGCTGCGGGTGACGCACGACCTGACGCAGGAGGAGCTCGCCCAGCTCGTCGGGGCCTCGCGGGAGACGGTCAACAAGGCGCTGGCGGATTTCGCGTCGCGCGCCTGGCTGCGGCTCGACGGCAAGAGCGTGATCATCCTGGACCCGGAGCGGCTGGCTCGACGCGCACGCGTCTGAGCAGCTCAGCGACGGAACACACCACGCCGGACCGAGGAAGGGGTCGTCCTGACGGACGACCCCTTCAGCGTGCCTGCATAACGGTCATATCGCCCCTTTATCCGCGTTTTCCCACCTGATCAGGGGACAAAGCCAGCCCGTCAAGATCCGTGTCGCACCCGGTCAGCCGCTCGTTACGGAGGTGGTCGAGAGGCACTACGACGGTCGAGAGGGCGCGGCTTTGAACGAGGTGGCGGGCGTACAGCGCAGCGGGGTGACGACGTGACCGTGCTGGACACCGCTATCGACCCGCGCACCCTCGCCTATCTGGCCAACCGCAGCGCGATGCTCGAGCGGCTCGCCGAGCTGGAGACGGCGCTCGAGGCGGCTCGGGCCGGGGGCGGCGAGAAGTGGGTCACCCGGCATCACGCGCGCGGGAAGCTGCTGCCTCGCGAGCGCGTCGAGATGCTCCTCGACCAGGACAGCCCATTCCTCGAGCTGTCGCCCGTCGCGGCGTGGGGCTCCGAGTTCCCGGTCGGCGCGAGCGTCGTCACCGGGATCGGGGTCGTCGAGGGTGTCGAGTGCGTGGTCATCGCGAACGATCCGACGGTCGAGGGCGGTGCCGTCAACCCGTACACGGTGGAGAAGATCCGGCGGGCCGCGCGGATCGCTTCGGTGAACCGGTTGCCGCTGGTGAACCTGGTCGAGTCCACCGGAGCGGCCGCGCCCACCGGGCCGCCGCCGGGCGGGGCGATCGCGCGGGACCTCAGCCAGCTGACCGCCGAGCGGGTACCGACCGTGTGCGTGGTCTTCGGCGCCACCAACGGCGACGCCGCCTATCTGCCGGCGTTGTCCGACTACACGATCATGGTTCGCGGGCACGCGAAGATGCTGACCATCCACCCGCAGCCGATCCGCGCCTCGGTGGCCAACGGGCGGCCCGCGCCCGAGGTCCGCAGCGCCCCCACCGTGCCGGCCGGGGTGACGGGGCCCGCCGACCAGCTGGCCGAGGACGAGCGGGACGGGCTGCGGCTGGCCCGGCAGTGCGTACGCCGCTTCAACTGGCGCAAGCGCGGCCCCGCCCCGCGGAACTTCCCGCCCGCGCCGCCGAAGTACGACGCCGAGGACCTGCTCACCATGGCCGGCACCGACCCGGCGTCGATCTTCGACCCGCGTGAGGTGCTGGCCCGGATCCTCGACGGCAGCGACTTCGACGAGTTCAAGCCGGCGCAGGGCACCGGGCTGGTCACCGGTTGGGGCGAGCTGCACGGCTATCCGCTCGGGGTCGTGGCGAACCTCGGCGGCGCGTTCTCACCCGCCGAGACCCAGAAGGCGGTGCACTTCATCCAGCTGGCCAACGCCACCGCCACCTCCCTGCTCTTCGTCCAGTACACCGGCGCGCCCGCGGCCGAGCCGAACGAGGCCGCCGACGTGCGGCACGGGGCGCCGCTGGTGCACGCCGTCGCCAAGTCGACCGTCCCCCACCTGACGCTGATGATCGGCGCTACTCCGGCGGAGGAGGCCGGGGGCATCTACGGGCGCGCGTACGAACCACGGTTCCTCTTCAGCTGGCCGGTCGAGCGGCCGGCGGAGGTGCCGCTCGGCAAGCTGCCCGACGACGGCGTGATCGACCCCCGGGACACCCGTACGGTGCTCGGCCTCTGCCTGTCCGCGGTGCACAGTGCGGTCGTGGAGGGCGCGGAACACATCGGCGTCTTCCGGCCCTGACGGCGTTTTTCGAAAGGTAGAGCAGAGCAGTGATCCGACGTCTTCTGGTGGCCGACCGTGGGGAGATCGCCCGCCGGGTCTTCGCCACGTGCCGCCTGGTCGGCATCGAGACGGTCGCCGTCTACTCCGATGCCGACTCCGACGCGCCCCACGTCACGGAGGCGGACTACGCGGTCCGCCTGACCGGGGGCACGCCGGCCTCGACGTACCTGCGCGGCGACCTCATCATCGCCGCGGCGAAGCGGGCCGGTGCGAACGCCATCCACCCGGGCAACGGGGTGCTCGCCGAGGACCCGGAGTTCGCCGCCGAGGTGGCCGACGCGGGCATGATCTGGGTGGGGGCGCCGGCGAAGACGCTCGGCACGCTGCACAGCAAGATCGAGACGAAGGGGGTCGTCGCGGAGGCCGGCGTGCCGGTACTGCCGACGCACACCGACCCCGAGGCGGTGGACGGCTTCCCCGTGCTCATCAAGCCCGCCGGCGGAAACGGCGGAGCGGGCATGCGGGTGGTCCGGGACCCGGTCGCGCTCGCCGAGGCCGTCGCGTCGACCCGGCAGGAGACCGGCGACGACGTGTTCTGCGAGCCGTACCTGGAGAACGTGCGGCACATCGAGGTGCCGATCATCGCCGACGCGCACGGGGCCGTGGTGCCGTTCGGGGAGCGGGAGTGCTCGGTCCAGCGCCGCTACCAGAAAATCATCGAGGAGACGCCGTCGCCGGCGGTCGACCCCGGGCTGCGCGAGGAGCTGTGCCGGGCGGCGATCCTGGCGGTCCGGTCCATCGGGTACGTGGGCGCCGGCGCCGTCGAGTTCCTGCTCGCCGACGACGGCGCGTTCTGGTTCCTCGAGCTCACCCCCAGCCTGCAGGTGGAGCACGCGGTCACCGAGTGCGTCTCCGGCTACGACCTGGTACGCCTGCAGCTGCTCATCGCCGAGGGCGGCACCCTGCCGATGCCCGGCCCGCCCCCGATCCGCGGCCACGCCATCGAGGTGCGGATCTGCGCGGAGGACCCGGCGTACGCGTGGCTGCCCGCCGCCGGCACCCTGCACCGCTTCAAGGTGCCCGACGTGGCCGGTTCCTTCCGTCCGCTGCCCCAGCCCGGCCTGCGCCTGGACGCCGGGGTGGTGGACGGCTCGGTGGTCGGCGGCCAGCACGACTCGATGCTCGCCAAGCTCGTCGCGTGGGCTCCCACCCGGCAGGAGGCCGCGCGGATGCTCGCGTCGGCGCTCACCCGTACCGAACTGCACGGTGTCGTCGCGAACCGCGACCTGCTCGTCCGGGTCCTGCGGCACGGAGCTTTCCGGGCCGGCGACGTGGACACCGGCTTCCTCGACCGGCATCCGGAGGTGTTCGCGCCGCTGCTGTCGTCGGTCGACGCCGTCCGCATCTCCTGCCTGGCCGCCGCCCTGGCCGGCGCCGCGGCCCGGCGGGCGTCCGCACCGGTCCTGCGCTCGCTGCCCTCGGGCTGGCGCAACGTGCCGTCGGGATCGCAGACGGCCGTGTACGACGGCCCGGCCGGCCCGGTCGAGGTGGGCTACCGGATGAACCGGCACGGCGAGCTGGCGGGCTGGTGGGTCCGCGCGGTGGATCCGGAGGAGCTGGACCTGGCGGGCCTGGGGCAGGCGCCGACCCTGGACGACCACCCGCCGACGGTCGTGGTGCACGCCGACGGTTCCCGGGTCGACCTCGACGTCAACGGGATCCGGCTGAGCCTCAAGGTGCACCGGGTCGGCGACGTGTCGTACGTGGACAGCCCCGAGGGATCGGTCACTCTGCGCGAGCTGTCCCGCTTCCCGCTGCCCGCCCCGGAGGCCACCGAGGGTTCGCTCATCGCCCCGCTGCCCGGCGCGGTCCGGCGCGTGCTGGTCGTCCCGGGTCAGCGGGTCCGGGCGGGCGAGCTGCTGCTCACCCTCGAGGCGATGAAGCTGGAGCACCCGGTGCACGCGCCCTCGGCGGGCGTGGTCGCCTCGCTGCCGGTGCACCCGGGCGCGGAGGTCGACACCGGCGAGCTCCTGGCCGTGCTGGACCCGGAATAAGCGCGGTCAGCTCAGCCGCGGGCCAGCACCGGTCCGTGCAGGCTGTCGGCGCCCCGCCCGGCGAGGCAGCGGAACGTCCGGTCACCCGACGTCGGCGGCAGCACCGACAGCGCCCACTCGGTGCTGTCGGTGCGGGTGGTGGTGCGCTGGAACATCCGGCGGCTGCAGACCCGCAGGACGCCGGGGTCGGTGGTGACGGCGTCCCGGTCGCGCGGGTTCACCTGCGCGGGCAGTGAGCCGACGGCGAAGACCTCCCAGCTGTGCCGCTTGGCGCACGACACCTCGCGCGCGATCGGGCCGCTGCCGGGTTCGAGGGTGAAGCACTCCAGCTCGCCGGGGCAGTGCGCGCGACCGGCGAGGCACCCGGGCAGCCGGGACATCGCCGCCGGCAGGGTCGAGGTGGCCGGGACGGTGAGGCGGGAGGCGAGCGAGCGCACCGCCGGCGCCCGCGTCGACGCGAGCCACGCACCGCCGACCGCCGTGGCGAGCAGCAGGAACGCTCCGAAGCCACCGAACAGCCACCGCCGCTTGTTCCGCTTGGGGTTCTCGGTGTGTACGGTCGGCGTCTCGTCCGCTCCGGACGACTCCCGCGTGGGCGTCACCGGCGGCACGGGACGCGGCTGCGGCGAGGGGTGGAACGGCCTCGGCGTGGGCGGCACGAACGTCGACGAGTGGTAGACCGTGGGGGCCTGCGCGCCGCCGGGGTGCAGGTGCAGGCCGGCGAGCATCTCCCGGAGCTGCTCGGCGGTCGGCCGTGCGCGGGGGTCGTTGGCCATGCCGTACCGGAGCACCTCGGTCAGCGCCCGCGGCACGCCCGGAAGGTCCGGAATGGGCTGGTGGAAGAGGTCCATGAGCGTGATGAGGCTCGGGCTGCGGTCGCTCTCCCAGCGCGGCGGGCGGCCGCGCATGACCGCGTAGAGCGTGGCGCAGAGCGCGTACACGTCGACGGCGCCCGACGGGTCGGCGTGGGAGAACATCTCGGGCGGCGCGTACGCGGGGGTCAGCACCTCGAGCGTCACCGACGAGTCCCGCATCTCGCCCAGCACGGCCAGCCCGAAGTCGGCGAGGACGGCCGGGTTGAAATGCGAGTACAGGATGTTGGCCGGCTTCACGTCGCGGTGCAGCACACCGTTGGCGTGCGAGTGCACCAGCGCGTCGGCGATCTTCACTCCGAGGTCGCGGGCCTCCAGCGCGCCGAGCGGCGAGATGCGCATGCGGTCCAGGTACGACCCGTCGCACAGCTCCATGATCAGGTACGGATGCTGGTCGACCGTCACACCGACGTCGAAGAGGTCGACGACGTGCGGGTGCGACGACATCCGCCCGGCGGCTTTCGCCTCGCGCAGGAACCGCGCCTGATCCCGGGGACTTTCGAGTGTCCGGTTCTCGACCTTGATCGCGACCTCGCGCCCGACCGAGTCCTGCGTCGCTCGGTACACGGTTGCGTACCCTCCGCGAGCCATGACGGTCAGGCCGGACATACCTGGCACGTAAGGCACGGGCAGGCGACCAGGCGGGGTATCCGTCACGGGATAGAAAATACGCGAAGGCCGAGCCGGATCATCCCGGCACGTCAGACGCGTAGGCGACAGATTCCGGCGGGTCCACGATGGAATGTGCCAGAGCGTCCCGGAGTTCCTCTGCCGCAACGCGTTCGCTGGCCTGTTCCGTCGAGTACGCGAGCAGCACGGCCTCCTCCGCGGCGTCCCGTGCGCCCGGAATGTCCCCGGCGGCCGCGTTGACCCGGGCATTCACCAGCGCCGCCACCACCCCGCTGCGGACGTCCTCGGCCGGGATCTCCCGCGCCCGGCGGATCCAGGAGGCGGCGGCGTCCACCCGGCCGTCGGCGAGCAGCGCCGAGGCGTACGACGCCAGCGCCTGCCGGCGGGAGAACAGCAGCGAGCCGCCGGTGTCGCTGGCGATCGGCGCGAGCAGGCCGATCGCCGTACCCGCGTCACCGGCCCGCAGCCGCGCCTCGGCCAGCAGCACCCGGGGGCCCACCTGGGCGGGCGCGAGCGGGTTGTGCGGCTCGACCGCCGTCATCACCCGGCGTGCGTCGGCCTCGGCGGCGTCCCCGTCGCCTCGCTGCAGCGCCACGAACCCGCGCAGGGTGCCGGCCATGCCCAGCAGCAGCGGATGCCCGGTGCGGCCGGCGAAGTCCAGGGCGTCCGTGAGCAGGTCGTTCGCGTGATCGAACTCACCCAGGCCGCGGGCGATCACCCCGCGGACGACCAGCGCGAGCCCGCGCCCCCAGTCGTCGGAGACCTTGTCGAAGTCGCGGTACGCCCGGCGGGCACCGCCGTCGGCCTCCGCCAGGTCGCCGAGCTCGGCGGCCGCGTACGCCTCCACCGCCCGCAGCGTCCCGACCGCCCAGCCCTCGCCGACCCGGTCGCCGAAGGGCAGGAAGATCCGGGCCAGCCGGCGGGACTCCTGCAGCCGTCCCGCGAGCAGCCGCGCGAACGCCGTGGTGCCGCGCAGCCAGGACCGCCCCACGGGATCGCCCAGCTCGGCGAAGAGCCGGGCGGCGCGGCCCAGCACCGCGTCCGTACCGGCGAAGTCGCCCCGGGTCGTGGTCACCCAGGCCAGGTTCTGCAGCGCCCAGGCCTGCCCGTGCCGGTCCCCGGCGGCCAGCGTCACCTGGTACGCGGCGGCGAAGCGGCTGCTGGCCTGGCTCAGCCGCCCGGACAGGAAGTCGGCCATGCCCAGCCGCCGCATCGCGTTGGCGCGCTCCGGGGCCAGCTCGGCCTCGGTCGCCACGTCCAGCGCTTCCTGCCAGGCGTCGACCGCCCTGGCGACGTCACCCATCGCCTCCTGGGCCCGGCCCACCACGAGGAGCGCCTCGGCCTTGCACACCGGCTCCTTGCGGGCGGTCGCGGCGATCTTCTCGCCGATCGCCAGCGCCTCGTCGGCCCGGCCCAGGCGCAGCAGGGCGCGGGCGTGCACGAGCTGGTCGGGCAGGGGCAGGCCGTCCTTGGCCAGGGCGGCGGCGCGCTCGGCGTACGCGATGGAGGCGGCCGGCTCGATGTTGGCCAGCGCCCGGCGGGCCATCCTGCCGAGTGCCGCCACCCCGAGCGGCGCGACGTCCCGGACCGCGGCGTCGGGGCGCAGGCGGACGGCGTCGGCCAGCTCCACCGCGCATTCGGCGTGGGTCGCCACGAACGCGTCCCGCTCGTTCTCCCCGAGGCTGAGCCGGGAGGCGCCGTCGTAGCCGAGCTCGTCGATCGTCTCCGGGGCGGCCCAGCGCGCCAGGTACGCATGCCGGTCGGCCAGGTCCGCCTTGCCGATGCCCGCGTACGCCGCCTCCCGCATCAGCGGGGTCGTGAACGCGTACCCGCCTCGGACGCGGTGCAGCATGCGGCGTTGCAGCAGCTCGTCGACCGCGCGCTCGAGCTCCACCGCGGCGACCGCCCCGGGCCGGGCGTCGCCGGGCGACCGGCGCTCACGCAAGGCCTCGATCACTCCCGTCGGCACGGTGTCGCCGACCACCGCCGCGTCCCGCAGCACCGACCGCGGCTCGGTCGGCAGCGCGTCGATGCGGGCGGCGAGGACGGCGGCCAGGTCGCGCGAGAGGAGCTGGCTGCCCATCGTGCCGCCGGCCAGCTGCCACCGGCCGGCCGCGTTCGCGCCGACCGCGGGCATCAGCGAGCCGCGCTCCAGCAGCAGCGTGACCAGCTCGGCCAGGTAGAACGGGTTGCCCTGGGCGGTGGCCAGCAAGCGGTCCGCGTCCTGCTGCGGGAGTTTTCCGCCGTTCAGGTACGACGTCAGCAGCCGAGCCGCGTCGGCGCCCCGCAGCGGCGGCAGGGTGTGGATCTCGGCGTCGGCGAGCCGGGTCAGGGCACCCGCGGTGCGGACCAGCTCCGGACGGCCGAGCAGCAGCATGACGACCGGCCCGTCGAGGCGCGAGAGCACCCCGCCGAGCGCGTCGATCGTCTCCGCCGTGGCGTCGTGCAGGTCGTCGACGATGACGACCAGCGGCGCCTCCCGGGCCAGGGCGCTGAGCAGGCCGGCGACGGCGACCGGCACGGTCTCCGAGTCGGGGCGCGCGCCGCCGGTCGGCTGCCACTCCGCCACCGCGGCCGGCCCGACCGGGTTCGCCGGGGCCTCGCCGTACCCGAGGAGGGCGAGCAGCCGGTCGATGTCGATGTCCGGCGGCTCGCCGTCACGGCTCAGCCGGGTGACCAGCTTGCGCAGCCGCTCCTCGACCACCGGGCGGCTGACCGTCGCGGCGACGTCCTTGGGCAGGCCCACGGACTTGCGGACCAGGTCGGCCAGGGGCGCGAACCGCCGTCGCTCGCCGAACGCCCGGCAGCGGGCCCGCAGCACCCGGGCGCCGGTGTGCGCGGCGAACCGTCCTGCGCCCACGTCGTAGCCGGCCGCCAGCCGCTTGACCTCGCCCGCGAACCGGGTCTTGCCGATGCCGGCCTCCGCGGTCATCACCATCACCCGCGGCGTGCCGGAGTCGATGACCTCGGCCAGCCGGCCGGCCACCCGGCCCAGCTCGGTCTCGCGCCCCACGAACGGCGCCTCGTCGCCCACGCCGGAGCGGGTGCCGGGGGCGTCGTGGAGGCCGAGCAGCTCGTACGCCGGCACCGGCTCCCGCTTCCCCTTGAGCCGCAGCGCCCGCAGCTGCCGCCAGGAGGCGACGTGCCGGGTGCCCGCGGCCGTCCGGGAACCGGCGTAGACGGCACCGACGGCGGCGGCGTCGGCCAGCCGGGCGGCGGTGTTCACGGTGTCGCCGATGACCGTGTACTCGATCGCGGCCTGGATGCCGGCGACCACCTCGCCGGTGTTCAGCCCGACGCGCAGCCCGAGCGGGGCACCCCCGCCGCGTTCGTCGTCGAGCACCCGGCGGACCGCTCGCTGCATGCTCAGCGCCGCCCGGACCGCGCGCTCGGCGTCGTCCTCATGGGTCACCGGCGCCCCGAAGACCGCCATGATCCCGTCGCCGGTGAGCTTGTCGACGTGCCCGCCGAAGGTCTTGACCGCGCCGGCGAGCGCGGCGAGCACCCGGTCGGTGACCGCGCCGACCCGCTCCGGGTCGAGGTCCTCCGACCAGGACGTGAAGTCCGACAGGTCGCCGAAGAGAACGGTCACAATGCGGCGTTCCGCGGCGGGCAGGGTGGCCGCCGCAGGCAGGGCGACCCCGCAGTTGTGGCAGAAGCGGGCACTGGGAACGGCCACGGTTCCGCACACGGGACAGGTCACAGCGGGTCCAACCCTTCAGGGGTCCGCTGTGATTCCCGCCTCAGAAAGTCGAGTTGGGCCCCGGCCGACGCCTCGGCGGCGAACCGGATCCTGGGGTCGATGTCGGGATACACCAGGTCGACGACGGCCTCCGGCGAGTCCGCGCCCTGCGCCACCGCGGCCCGGACCTGCGCCAGCCGCTCCCGGCGATGATCCAGATAGGCCCCGGCGACCGCGGCGCAGTCGGCCTGCGCCGGACCGTGCCCCGGCAGCATGAGCAACGGGTACGCCCGCAGCACCTCAAGACTGCCCAGGTACGCACCCAGGTCCCCGTCGGGCCACGCCACCACGGTCGTACCCCGGCCCAGGATGGTGTCGCCGGTGAACACCGCGTCCGCCACGACGAAGCAGACCGAGTCGGCCGTGTGTCCGGGCGTGGCCACGACCTCGATCTCCAGGCCGGCCAGGCGCATCCGCGGCGGCAGCGGGTCGCCGTGCCGCGGGTCGGCCGCGAGCACCGGCACCCCGCCGAGCATCCGCGACAGCGTCTCGGCACCCTCGACGTGATCGTGGTGGCCGTGCGTGATGAGGATGGCGCTCAACGGCCGGTGCTCGGCGACGGACGCGAGATGCCCGGCGTCGTCGGGACCGGGGTCGATCACGACCGCGTCCTCGGCGCCCGGTGCGCGCAGCACCCACGTGTTGGTGCCGTCCAGGGTCATCGGCCCGGCGTTGGGCGCCCGTAGCAGCGTGACCCACTCCGGCAACCGCTCCACCTGCGACGACACAGACGCCACCCCCCGACGCATGGTACGTCGCCGGTGCCGCCGGGACCGAACACGCGAGGTGCGATCCGGTCACCGGCGACGCGTACGACGTGGTCAGGCGATCTCGGCGATGACTTCCACCTCGACGGGCGCGCCGAGCGGCAGCTCCGCCACGCCGACCGCGCTGCGGGCGTGCCGGCCCAGCTCGCCGAGGACGTCGCCGAAGAGCTGCGAAGCGCCGTTGACCACGGCCGGCTGGCCGGTGAAGCCCTCGGCCGACGCCACGAAGCCGGTCACCTTGACGATCTTCACGATGCGGCCCAGCCCCACGAGCGCGTCGATCGCCGCGAGGGCGTTCAGCGCGCAGTAGCGGGCCAGCTCCGTACCCTGCTCGGGGGTGACGTCCGCGCCCACCTTGCCGGTGTGGGGCAGCTTCCCGTCGACCATCGGCAGCTGCCCGGACACGTACACGTAGTTGCCCGACTGCACGGCCGGCACGTACGACGCGAGCGGCGGCACGACCTGCGGCAGGGTCAGCCCCAGCTCGGCCAGCTTCGCGTACGCGTCGGCACCGCCCTCGCCGCTGACCGGCGTCGGCTCCGTCACGACTTCGGCCGCTTCATGTACGCCACCAGCTGCTCGGCGTTGGGGCCCGGCACGACCTGCACCAGCTCCCAGCCGTCCTCGCCCCAGTTGTCGAGGATCTGCTTGGTCGCGTGGACCAGCAGCGGCACGGTCACGTACTCCCACTTCTGCATTTGCTCGCCCAGCTCCCCTGAGTTAGTCCGCGGGCTCCGGGCGCCCGCGCTGGCGGCAACAGCCTAGCCAGGGCGTCGGAGCTGCCTCGCGGCCGACCGGATTCCACTACCCTGACGTGGGGGTCGCCAAGGGCAGATCAGGGGGCACGATGGGGCAGGCGTCGCAGGGTGGCAGCGGGCGGCCGTCATCGATCGCCGCGGCCGAGGCGCCGGCGTCCGACTTCATCGATGCGCCCCCGCCCACCTCGCCCGCCGGGTGGCCGCCGCCGGGCGCCTACCCGGGCGAGCCGGGCCATCCGGAGCCGGGCCCTCCCGAGCCGGCCGCACCGACCGAGCAGATCCCGGCGGTCACCGATGAGACGGTCGTCATGGACGCCGTCGAGGGCGAGACCGTCGAGGGTGAGGTCGTGTGGCATCAGCCACCGCCCAGCGAGCCGTTCCACGCCAAGCACGAGAAGCCGGGCGAGTGGCACACCCATCCCCCCGACCATCTCGCCTTCGAGCACTCGCCGCCGGCCGAGGTGCAGCCCGGCGTGCAGCACGAGGACCCGGTAGAGACGGAAGCGATCCCGCTGCGCATGCTGCCGCAGCCCTGGGAGGTTCCGTTCGACCCGCAGCACACCGAGACGGTCGACGAGGACCCGCCGCCCCGCACGCGGCGTACCGGGCTGTGGGTGACGCTCGCCCTGGTCGTGACGCTGCTGCTGTTCGCCGGGGGCACGGTGTCGGCGCTCCTGCTGCTGCGCAACGCCGACAGCGGCAAGGGCGCGCCCGATCCGGCCACGGCCGTCGACCGGTTCATGACGGCGGTCTACACCCAGCAGGACCCGAAGGCGGCCGGCGACCTCGTCTGCCGCGAAGCCCGCGACGAGGACAAGCTCAAGGGCCGGGTCGACCAGATCAAGGGGTACGCGACCGAGTACGACGCGCCGACCTTCCGCTGGAGCGAGCCGGCGGTGTCGGGGCAGAACGACGAGAAGGCCTCCGTCGCCGTGCAGCTGTCGATGATCACCGACGACGAGAAGAGCGCCGAGCAGCAGCTGACGTTCACAGTGATCCGCAAGACCGGTTGGCTCGTCTGCGACGTCAGCAGCTGAGGGAGAACCGTACGCTCGAAGCGTGGGTAGAGATGAGTGGCCGGCCCGCCTGCACGTGGTGACGGGCAAGGGCGGCACGGGCAAGACCACCGTGGCGGCGGCGCTGGCGCTGGGGCTGGCGGCCGGCGGGCACCGCACCCTGCTGGTGGAGGTCGAGGGCCGGCAGGGCATCGCGCAGCTGTTCGGCACCGATCCGCTTCCGTACGAGGAGCTGCGGATAGCCACCCCGGCCCGGGGCGACGGCGAGGTCCGGGCGCTGGCGGTGGATCCCGAGGAGGCCCTGCTCGAGTACCTCGACATGTTCTACAAGCTCGGTGCCGCCGGGCGGGCGCTGCGCAAGATCGGCGCGATCGACTTCGCCACCACCATCGCCCCCGGCCTGCGCGACGTGCTGCTGACCGGCAAGGTGAAGGAGGCGACGACGCGCTCCTCGGACGGCCGGCGCGCGTACGACGCCGTGGTGCTGGACGCGCCGCCGACCGGCCGGATCGGACGGTTCCTCAACGTCACCGCGGAGACCGCCAAGCTGGCGAAGATGGGCCCGATCAAGAACCAGAGCGACGGCGTCGCCTCGCTGCTGCGCTCGCCGATCACCTCCGTGCACGTGGTCACACTGCTGGAGGAGATGCCGGTGCAGGAGAGCCTGGACGCGATCGAGGAGCTGACCGCCCTGCACATCCCGGTCGGCCGGATCATCGTCAACGGGGCGCGGTCGCCGCTGCTCGCCGGCGCCAAGGTCACCAAGTCCGAGCTGCGCCGCGGGCTGGCCGCCGCCGGCCTGCCCGCCGACCCGGCCACGGTGAGCGGCCTGCAGGCCGAGGCCAAGGCGCACCTGACCCGGCGGGAGCTCGAGGAGTCGCTGCGCGCCGACCTCGCCGAGACGGAACACCCCATGGTCGAGCTGCCCCTGCTCGAGGACGGCGTCGACCGCGAGGGACTGAACCGCCTCGCCGACCTGCTGATGAGCATCTGAGCCCCGCGGCCCGAGCCCGGAGTCAGTACGCTCGAACCGTGGCCGCTGATCAGACCGCCCCGCGCCTCGATGTCGATGCTCTGCTGGCGGACCCGACGACCCGCATCGTGGTGTGCTGCGGTGCGGGCGGCGTCGGCAAGACCACCACGGCGGCCGCCCTCGGGCTGCGGGCCGCCGAACGCCACGGCCGCCGCACGGTGGTGCTGACCATCGACCCGGCGCGCCGGCTGGCCCAGTCGATGGGCCTGACCGAGCTGGACAACACCCCGCGGCAGGTCAAGGGCATCGACACCGAGGCCGCCGGCGGCGAGCTGCACGCCATGATGCTCGACATGAAGCGCACGTTCGACGAGGTCGTGCAGGCGCACACCTCGCCGAACCGGGCCGCCGAGATCTTCGCGAACCCCTTCTACCAGGCCATGAGCTCGACGTTCTCCGGCACGCAGGAGTACATGGCGATGGAGAAGCTCGGGCAGCTGCGGTCCCGCGACGAGTGGGACCTGATCGTGGTGGACACGCCGCCGTCCCGCTCGGCCCTCGACTTCCTGGACGCGCCCGCGCGGCTCTCGCGGTTCCTCGACGGCCGCATGCTGCGGATGCTGCTCGCGCCCGCGCGGGGCGGCCGGAGCATGTTCAGCCTGGTGACGGCGTCGTTCGGCATCTTCTCGCGGGCCGTGCAGAAGATCCTCGGCGCCCAGCTGCTCACCGACCTGTCCGGCTTCGTCGCCGCGCTGGACTCCATGTTCGGCGGCTTCCGGCAGCGCGCCGACGAGACGTACCGGATCCTGCAGGACCCGCAGACCGCCTTCCTGCTGGTCGCGGCGCCGGAGCGGGACGCGGTCCGGGAGGCGGCCTACTTCGCGGAGCGGCTGGTCGCGGAGCGGATGCCGCTCGCCGGCCTGGTCCTCAACCGCACCCACCGCACGGCCGTGGACTCGCTTCCGCTGGCCGAGGCCGAGGCCGCGGCGGCCGCGCTGGACGCCGAGGGCGATCAGCGGGTCACCGCGGAGGCGCTGCGGGTGCATGCCGGGTTGCTGCGGCAGATCGATCGAGAGGTACGGGTGGCCGCGCAGTTCACCGACGCGTTCCCGGCCGTGCCCCTGGTGTCGGTGACAGCACAGCCCGCCGACGTCCACGACGTCGACGGGCTGCGAACGATCGGCGACGCACTGACCGCCGATGACCGATAAATCAGCGGGTCGAGACGAGCACCTTGTCGGCGCCCTTCTCGCGCAGCGCGGCTTCGAACATCTTGCGCCAGCTCGCCACGTGCGGGTGCCGGCGCAGCAGAGCGCGCCGCTCCCGCTCGGTCATGCCTCCCCAGACACCGAACTCGATCCGGTTGTCCAGTGCGTCGGCGAGGCATTCGTAGCGAACCGGGCAGCTTCGGCAGATCCTCTTCGCCACGTTCTGCTCGGCGCCCTGCACGAACAGCGCGTCAGGGTCGCCACTCTGACACGCCGCCATGCTGGGCCAGTCGCTGATCATCCCCATCTGTTCACGTCCCCCCTTGCAATTACCCCCTGACGCCTGCGCGCTCATGTCCCCCAAGCCGCGCAGACGTCGTGCGAAAGCTCGCCGGACCATCATGCTCCGTAGTCGGGCGATTACGCAACGTTGTCCCTCAAATACGTATACCTCGGTAGTTCCGGGCATCTCACTCTGACCGGACGGAGAAAAGTTCGCGGGAAATCTCAGAAAACGCCACGGCGTGCCGACCTGACCGGCAGAATCATTCTGGGCGAACCGTGACCATCTCGACGCGTGGTCAGGGCGGTGTTTCGCGTACCCTGCTCACGTGAGCTCCTGGATGCGCAGACGCGATCACAACATCTTCGCCAATGCGACGTCGCTGCTGATCTGCGGCCTGCTGGCCGGCGTCGTGGTCGCCGCCGCGGCATTCCCGGCCGTGGCCATGTCCGGACTGGCGGCCAAGGCCGGGGGCCAGACCTTCGCAAGTCTCCCCAGTGAGCTCAAAGCGGCGAGCGCGCCGCAGATCAGCCGGATCTTCGCATCCGACAACAAGACTCAGATCTCGGTCTTCTACGACGAGTTCCGCAGCGACGTGCCGCTCAACAAGATCTCGCCCAACATGCAGCACGCGATCATCGCCGCCGAGGACCACGAGTTCTACAAGCACAACGGCGTCGACCTCAAAGGCGTCGCCCGTGCCGTGGTGAGCAACAAGAGCGGCAAGTCGCAGCAGGGCGCCTCCACCCTGACGATGCAGTACGTACGCATGTCCCTGGCGTACTCGGCGACGAACCCCCAGGAGGTCGTCGACGCCACCAAGGACACGCCCAAGCGCAAGATCACTGAGATGAAGTACGCCATGCAGGTCGAGAAGGAGCTCACCAAGGAGCAGATCCTGGAGCGCTACCTCAACCAGGCGCCCTTCGGTAACCGCGCCTACGGCGTCTACGCCGCCAGCCAGGTCTACTTCAAGAAGAAGCCCGACACGCTCACGGTCGCCGAGTCCGCCCTGCTGGCCAGCATGGTGAAGGCCCCGACCGCGTTCAACCCGACCACCGCCAGCGGCTACCCGCAGGCGCTGGCGCGGCGCAACTACGTCGTCAACGACATGCTCGAGCTGAAGTTCATCACGCCGGAAGAGGCGAAGAAGGCCACCAACACCAAGATCAGCCGGAAGGTCCAGGGCGTCGGCAACGGCTGCGTCTCCGTGGCGAAGAACCACTGGGGCTTCTTCTGCGACTACTTCTACCGGTGGTGGCTGAGCCGCAACGAGTTCGGCGCGACCACGTACGACCGGGAGCGGCGGCTCAAGAGCGGCGGCTACCGCATCCAGACCTCGATGGACGTCAAGGCGCAGAACGCGGCGCGGGAGAACATCCTCGACCACATCAAGGACAAGAACAAGAACGCCCTGCTCCTGGCCGGCATCCAGCCCGGCACCGGCAAGGTCCGCGCGCTCGCCGCCAACCGCCGCTTCAAGCTCGACGACCCCGAGCACCCGCAGAACAAGATCTCCTCGGACCCGCGCAAGGCGAAGAAGAAGATCCGCGGCACGTACCCGAACACCACCAACCCGCTGCTCACCGGCGGCGGCGACATCACCGGCTACCAGGCCGGGTCGGTGTTCAAGATGTTCACCATGGTCGCGGCGCTGGAGAACGGCTACCCGCTGGCCTACTCGATCAACGCGCCGGCCCGGTACGTCTCGAAGTACATCATCGCGCCCGGCCCGTCGACGTGTAACGGCAAGTACTACTGCCCCTCGAACGCGTCCAAGAACGAGGCGGGCATCTTCAACATGTGGACCGGCTTCGGTGCGTCGGTCAACACGTTCTTCGTCCCGCTGCAGGAGCGGGTCGGTGCCGAGAAGGTCGTCGACGTCGCCAAGCGCTTCGGCGTGCAGTTCCGGGCGAAGCAGGACGCCGACTTCGCCGCCACGGAGCAGTCCGCTCATCAGTGGGGTGCCTTCACCCTCGGCGTGTCCTCGTCCACACCGCTGGACATGGCCAACGCGTACGCGACGCTCGCCGGCGACGGCATGTACTGCACGCCCACCCCGGTCGAGCAGATCACCTCGCAGGACGGCGAGAAGATCGACGTCGGGCAGCCGCACTGCACCCGAGCCACGTCAGCCGACGTAGCCCGAGCCGCCCTCGACGCGGCCCGCTGCCCGGTGGGCGACTCGGCGCAGCTCGGCAACTGCCGCGGCCGCACCGCACCGCAGGCCCACGGCATCATCCGGCACCCGATCTACGGCAAGACCGGCACCACCGACCACGACAAGACCGCCGCCCTCATCATCGGCAGCAGCTCCCTGACCGTCGCCGGCTACCTCGTGAACCCCGACTATCAGGACCACTCCGACCGGATGTCCCACCAGATCGTCAACCCGGCCGTGTGGAACACCATGGCGGACTACCTGGACGGCAAGCCCAAGGTCCAGTTCAAGAAGCCCGAGAGCCGCAAGATCTCGATCGGCGACCAGCGCTCCATCCCGGACGTGACCTGCGCGACCATCGACGGCGCCCGGGCCCGCCTGGAAAGCGCCGGCTTCAGCGCCTCGGTCGGCACCGAGGTCGAGTCGGACTGCCCGAAGGGCACGGCGGCAGGCACCAACCCCAGCGGCCGGACGATCAAGGGCGGCTACGTCAGCATCGAGGTCAGCAAGGGCAAGGACGACGACAAACCCCGCGATCCCAAGCCCGGCGACGGCGGCATCATCTTCCCGCCGCCCCGGCGCCGGTAGCCCTCCAGCGAGGACGGGCGGGTCACCCTCCGAGGGTGGCCCGCCCGTCTGCTGTCCCCGTACGGGATCAGCCGAGCTGTTTGCGCACCGCGGCCGCGACCCGCCCTCCCTCGGCCCGGCCCGCCACCGCCGCCTGGGCCGCCTTCATGGCCGGACCCATCTGACCCTTCCCGCTGAAGCCGCCCGCCCGCAGCGCCTCCGCCACGATGCCGTCGATCTCCTCGTCGCTGAGCTGAGCCGGCAGGTACCGGTCGAGGATCTGCCCCTCGGCGTTCTCCTTGGCGGCCTGGTCGGCACGGCCGGCCCCTTCGAAAGCAGTCGCGGCCTCCCGGCGCTTCTTCGCCTCCTTGGTCAGCACGGCGAGCACCTCATCGTCGGACAGCTCCCGCGCGGCGTCCCCGGAAACCTCGGCATTGCGCACCGCGGCCAGAGCCATCCGCAGCGTCGACGTGGTCAGCTCGTCGCGGCCCTTCATGGCGGCACGAAGGTCATCGTTCAGGCGGTCTTTCAGCGTTCCCATGGACGGTCAAACTACTCTGGCCTCCATGCGCAAGCGCCCCTTTATCGCCCTGGCCGCCACCGTCACCGCCGCCGGCGGCGCCACCTTCGCCTACGCCTCCCTGGTCGAGCGCAACATGTTCACGCTGCGCCGCCTCAACGTCCCGGTCCTCGAACCGGACGCCGAACCGCTGCGCATCCTGCACCTGTCGGACCTGCACATGATGCCGAACCAGCACCGCAAGCAGGCCTGGGTCGCCGCCCTCGCCGGCACGGACCCCGACCTGGTCGTGGTCACCGGCGACAACATGGCCTCCCCGGACGCGGTGCCGGGCGTCCTGCGCGCCCTCGAGCCACTGCTCACCGTCCCGGGAGCCTTCGTGTTCGGCTCCAACGACTACCGCGGCCCGGTCTGGAAGAACCCGCTGAGATACGTCCTGCCGTTCTTCTCCTCGGACGAGTACGTCCAAGGCGTCGACCTCCCCACGGAAACCCTCCGCCAGTCACTCCTCGACGCAGGCTGGGCCGACCTCAACAACGCCCGCACAGTCCTCAAGGCAGGGGGCCGCTCGATCGAGCTCGCCGGCGTCGACGACCCCCACGTCGACCGCGACGACTACCCCTCGGTAGCCGGCCCCGTCTCCCCCGGCGCAGACCTGCACATCGGCGTGACCCACACCCCAGCCTCCCGAGTCCTCGACGCCATGGCCGCCGACGGCTTCTCCATCCTCCTGGCCGGCCACACCCACGGCGGTCAGGTCTGCATCCCCGGCTACGGAGCCCTCACCACCAACTGCGACCTCCCCCACTCCATGGCAAAGGGCCTGCACCGCTGGCCGGGCTCCGAATCCTGGCTGCACGTGTCCGCAGGCCTGGGCACCCACCCCACAGCCCCGGTCCGCTTCGCCTGCCGCCCCGAGGCGTCGATCCTCACGCTGATCCCGCGCTGAGGGCCCCTGAGCTGCGCTTTTCGGGTGTGGGGGATACCGATTTCGCCTGCGGGAGGACGTCGGATACTATTGCTCAGCACGCATCGGGGTGTGGCGCAGCTTGGTAGCGCGCTTCGTTCGGGACGAAGAGGCCGTCGGTTCAAATCCGGCCACCCCGACCACGTAGGTGCAGGTCAGGCCCGGTCACCGGAAACGGTAGCCGGGCCTGATGCCATTTCGGCGCGGTTTTGGGACGGAGCCTCCTGCGAGCGGCTCAGAGCGCCTGGAGCAGCCGGTCGAGCCCACCTACCGGAGAACGCGGCGCGAGCGCCTTGCGTGCGCGCAGAGCGTCGTTCACTGCTCCGTGAGCCCGTCGCAGAGCGCCCGGCGCATCGTGGAGGTGATGTGGGAGTAGCGCGATCCCACCGAGCCGTCAGCGTGCCCCATCCGGTCGTCTTTGAGCTTCTGCGGCACCCCCATCTCGTCCATGTTCGTCTTGTGGGAGTGCCGCAGACCGTGCGGAGTCAGGCCGGGCGCGAGCGGCAGCCAGCGTGCGTCAGCGCGCCCGGCGGCACCTCGGCCGCGCGCGGGGATGCCGGGCCCCGGATAGAGCCCGTCGACAGTCTCGACGAGCTCACGGAACGGGCTCACATCATCCTGAGTCTCTGCCCTCCAGCCGCTGCCCAGAGCGTGGCCTGCGCCGTTGCTGAGCGCAACTTTGCCGGCGTCTATGTGGAGGCCAACGCGGTCAGTCCCGAGCAGATGGCTCGAATCGCTGCGCTATTGGGCAAGTCTGCCCGCTCCGTGATCGATGGTGCGGTTGTCGGCTCGCCGACGAGCAGCGGGAAGCAGACGCGGTTGTACTTGGCCGGCTCACCCGATGCCGTCTTGCAGGCGGAGAATCTCTCCAGAGGCAGCACGGTGGCGACGACGGTTCTAGGGGCGGAGATCGGGCAGGCATCTGCACTGAAGCTCGCGTACAGCTCGTTCCAGAAGGCAGCCCGCGTTCTCGCGGCTATCGCGTTCGGCGCGGCACGAAGACACGGCGTGGACGATGCGCTGCTTGACATCGCCAGGAAGCGGCCGGGGAGCTACCTAGTCGAGACGGAATACATTGCCGAGACCGCTGCCAGGTCGTGGCGATGGGGTCCGGAATGGACGAGGCTGCTGACATGCCGGCAACCGCCGGGTTGCCGGACGAGATGCTGCGGGCGGCTTCCCTCACCCTTGCTCGATGGGACCGAAGTAGAGACCTGGCCGGCTTGACGCCCGACGAGGCCCTTGACCGCCTCTTTTTC
The DNA here is from genome assembly GCF_040676695.1 of Actinoplanes sp. NPDC049548. NCBI lineage: Bacteria > Bacillati > Actinomycetota > Actinomycetes > Micromonosporales > Micromonosporaceae > Actinoplanes > Actinoplanes sp. NPDC049548. The sequence continues at coordinate 82,208 of NZ_JBFAPM010000001.1, read as the reverse complement.
TCGTGAGGCCCGCCACGCCCTGCGACAGAGTAAGGCCCCATACCAGGGCAGCCATGGACGATATCGGCAGGGACCGGAACGTCCCCGCACCCTAGAAGCGAAGCCGAAGAGGCCAACATTCTGAAAGCGCCGATCGAACGCCCCCCTACTGCATCAGTTCCGCCGACTCGCCGTGCGCTGGAAGCACCCGCCTCGACATCCACGACGCCTTCGTCAGCCTCGCCTGCCTCCCGATTTGCTGGCGCCGACCGCTCAACCGGAAAGGCAGAGATCTCATAAGGAGCAGTTAGGCGCGTCGGTCGATTCGTTGCCAGTAGGTCGTCGTTCGATCAGCAGGCGTCGAGACCTCCGGGTCGGTGGAGAGTTGCAAACTCCCACACCTTGCCGGAGGTCTACTGAGCAATCAAGCCGGTATGCAGTGTCGCCAATGTTTATTGGTAATACGCACTTCGACCAACACCTGCGGGCACCCAACTCGGGCAGCGTAACGTCGGGCCGTGTGACCGACTGGCGCTAACGTTTTTGCGTCGACGTCCGCTCAGGAGCAAGGCGTATCACTCGGCATACAGGACCCAGAATTGGTCGGCGCCCAGCCCGCATTCCCATTGAATGATCTGCGTTCCGTTGGCAGGGTTCCCACCTCCGGCGACCGCAAGACATTTGCCACTCCCGCGATTGACCAGGCGGAAATAGGGGCCACCCTCCCACCAATCTATGTACCATTGCTGGAAACGGTTGGCAGCGCTGTACTGCCACTGGATTATGCGCTCACCATTCCTGTTATTATTTCCGTTTACGGTTAGAGCTTTCCAGTCCGGCGTGCCTGCATTCCGGAAACTGTAAAACCCTTCCGAATTTCGAGCCAAGCCCCATTGCTGGTCATACGTTGTGGTGCCATCTGGCTTGAACGACTGGGTCCACTGAATGACATTTGCGCCATTCCCCTCGTTCGAACCACCCTGGATCGCCAAATACTTAAAGGTCTCCCAATTTTGGACCCTGTTCCATCCGCTACTGAGGGCCTGGGCTGTTGCGCCGCCGCCGCCGGGCGGAGTTCCCTTGGACGCTGAAGAAGAGGTTTGAATGATGGAAGTAGCTAACAGCCCAGCAGTGATCGCAGCTGTTAGTCGTTTGATGGTGAAAATGTCGCCGCCTCCAATCGATTCTCATCGTTGAGTCGAGCCGAACGTTAGCAGGTCCGGCGTGGACGCGATGCCCCGTCGAGAGTGGTCCGGCTCACCGTCAATGGCCTGGCAACCCGCTACGACAAGCGAATCGACTCCTACCAGGCCACCCTCGACCTCGCCGAGACCCTCGACTGGCTCCGCGCCGCGCCCGACCACCCCTCATGATCGGTCAGGTACGACCTAGCCAACTTTGGGGCGAACCTTGGGGCAGCCTGCCGCAGGTGAGCCTTCATCAACCAAAGCAGACCAACGCACGCCAAGGCATCTGACCAGCAAGCATTGGTGGGACCACACTCAAAGAAGGCGGCAGGATCCTCATTCGGTACGAAGAGGCCGTCGGTTCAAATCCGGCCACCCCGACCACGTAGGTGCAGGTCAGGCCTGGTCACCGGAAACGGTAGCCGGGCCTGATGCCATTTCGCTCCAGCTGCTGTCGCTGGCGGAGAGTACATTCCGGCGGCTGTCGCGGGTGGCCGTCTGTATGCTATGACAGCCGGATGGCCGCACTCCCTCGTCGTCTTCGCCTCCGTGATGACCTCGCAAAATGACCCGGGTGCCTCCGGCTCCGGCCCGGAGCGACGTTTGAGAAGTGCATGTCAGAGCCGGTATTCCATTCAGGGCTGCCAACCCTGACGCATGTCTGCCCTCGTGAAGTTGATGCTGAGCCGAGCCTAGCGACGCGAGCCGATGCCGCGATTACCCTGCGATGGTGGCAAGCGAGTTCGAGCGAGCGTTGCGGCTGATGCGTCGGCATGACCCGCAGCTGGCCGAAGACGGCTTCCAGTGGCTGTCGCAGATCGCCGGAACGCACGTTGACGAGCTGATCGTGGAGTTCGGCCGGGAGACGGACCACGGGCTGCGGTGCTGGCTTCTGGAGCTCATCGGGCGCACCCGCTCACCGCAGTCGTTCGACCTGCTGGCCGCGCAGCTGCACAGCGAGGACGAGGCGCTGCGCGACTGGGCCGCACGGGGTCTGCAACAGCTGGACACGAAGGAGGCCCGGCGGGTGCTGTGGCAGCACGCGCAGAACCAGCCGTCCGGGGCGGAGCGACCTGTTTGACGGTGCGGCCGGCATGCGCGCGGGGCGGGCCAGTCGTTGACTGTCCCGCCCCGCGGCCGGTTACTTCGGGTTCTGTTGTCAGTTCTTTGCCAGTGCGGTTCCGACGAAGTCCGCCGCGGCGCCGCCGGTCTTGAGCAGCGCGATGGCCGTGCCGGTCGGGGTGGGCCCGCAGATGCCCTGGCCGGCGGTCGCCAGGCTGTTGACCACCAGGACCAGCTTGCCGGCGGCGGTCACCGTCAGAGCGTCACCGGAGATCTTGAGGGTCAGCTTGTGCGCCGTCGTCGCGCTGAGGCCCTGCACCACGTTGGAGGTGGCGAGCGACGTCGTGCACGTCTTGCCCGCTTGCCGCTTCCGCAGTACGTACGTGTACTGGCCGTTGGACTTCACCAGCTGGACGACGTAGCCGCTGGTGCCCTGAGCCTCGCGGGTGGCGCGCAGAACCACGCCGTAGCCGCTGCCGCTCTTGAGCGTGGCGCTGGTGTTGAGGGTCAGGTCGGCGCCGGGGGTCCTGGCGTCGAGCACCTCGGCGTCGCCGTACGAGGACAGCTGCACCGTGGCGTCCGAGATCTGGGCCTGGCCCTTGACGAGGATCCAGTCCGCGGCGGACAGCAGCTGCGAGCTGGGGGTGAAGCTGCGCAGGGCGATGTCGTCGAGGTAGAAGCTCTGACCACGCAGCAGCTCGCCGACCTCGAGGAAGGGACCGGCCGAAACGGCGCCGGCGGGGGCGGTGAAGGTGCCGCCGGAGGGCTTCCAGTCGCCGACCGTCTTGCGCAGTCGCTTGGTGCGGGTCACGGCAATCTTCTCGCCCTTGGCGTTCCACCAGGCCACGCCCAGGTTCCACTGGGTCGCCTGAGTAGTGGCGAAGCCCTGCGCGGAGACGACGACCTGCTGGCCGGCGACGGTGGGGATCGCGCGGGCCAGGCCCGGGCTCGCGGTGATGTTGTTGCCGATGCTGTCCTTCGTCGCGGTGACGGCCATGCTGGTGGAGCCGTCGTAGGCGATCTTGTCGGTCATCAGGACGACCGGCAGGCTGGTGGCCGGGTAGACGCCGTGCCAGTCGGCGGTGCCCTCGACGAACGACACCCCGACCGAGCTCATCGTGAGGGCACCGTCGTTGACGAAGACCTCCTCGTTGAAGAGCTCGGAGCCGTGGTCCTTCGGGTCCTTCGAGTTGCGACCCAGCACCCACAGCCGGTAGCGGCCGCTGGGCACGTTGTCGAAGGACACGGCCAGCTCGGAGCCGTTGGTGACGGTGCGCTCGTCGCGGTAGGTCCAGCCCTCGCCGGGCAGCAGGCAGATGGTCAGCTGGTCCTGGCTGGTCGCAAGGTCGTTGTGCAGGTTCACGGTGACGTCGTGGCCCGAGGAGGTCACCGTGATCGGGTACGCCGAGGAGACGAGCGGAGTGCGTACGGCCACGTCGACGAACTCGATGTCCGCGTCGACGGACTGCCCGGCGTTGTTGACCGCCCGCACCGAGTACACGCCGGTCGACTTGGCCGGGAGGCTGAGCGTGGCAGTGGTGACGTCACCTGCGTCGACCCAGGTGCTGACCGTGCCCTTGCCGGAGCCGATCAGGTATCCGGTGACCGCACTGGAGCCTGCCCAGCTGGGCTCGGTCCAGGACAGCACGATCTTCTCGGGCGCCTCGGGGTCGCGGACGGCCGTGAACCAGCGCGGCGCCGTCGGGGTGTCCCCGCCGATCCGCGCCGTCTCGACCAGGCCGGCTCCGTCGCGGGTCACCGCGGCCACGGACACGTCATAGACCCGGGTGGTGTCCAGGCCGGGAACGCCGAGGCTGGTGCCCGACGTGGTGTAGGTCGTCTTCGCGCGGGTCAGCACGTCGACGAAGCTCACCTGGTAGTTCAGCGTCGGGTTCAGACCGGTGCGGCTCGGCGCGGACCAGTTCACCTTGATCCCGCCGCCGGGGAGCGACGCGCTCCACACGTTGACGGGCGGGCCGGCCAGCACCGGGTTGACGGTCAGCTCGTCCGAGGTGGTACCCATCGACGCCGCGTTCTCGGCGGTGACCCGGACCTGGTAGATCGTCATCAGGCCGGAACCATCGACGGCGAAGCTGGTGGCGGTGCTGGGCACGGTGTAACGCGACCGCTTGCCGTCGGCGAACATCGACACCACGTAGTGATCGACCGGCCCGGTGGCACTCGTCCAGCTGACCGTGAAGTCCCGCACGTCAAGGACCGAACGGACCGCGCTCAGGCCGGTCGGCGCAGTCGGGACCGAGCCGGCCGCCATGGCCTGCATGGGCGTGGCGACGCCGATCGCGGAGGTCATGACGACCGCAGCGAGGCCACCGACGCCGATTCTGTTCCTGCTGAACGTCCGAAGCGACATTGTCATCCAAATCTTCGAGCCTCGCCCTGCGCCGCAGAAGCGGCTGTCCGCGGGGGATGCGGACCGGCGATGTACTGGAGCATGCATCGGCGGCCCGTCTTGGGAGCTGAGCAGAAACCGGCCGTGATCCGGACCTCACCTGGCTGTCATTGCCGTCGCCTCGCGAAGATTCTAGTATTTTGCAATACGACTGCATTGCAACCCAAGGAGACGACCATGGCGGGTCCGGCACGCCGGGCGGTCGAGATGGAGATCGCGATGTGGCGCAGCCTGGTCCGATGGCTGCTCCGCCGCCCGGCGCCCTTGAGCGCGGGCGACGTCCCGTTCCCGTACCTCGGGGTGGTGAAGCCGATCCTCGGGATCTTCATCGCCCTGTCGATCGTCGAGATCCCCATCCTCGACCTCGTCATCCGCAAGGTCGTGCCATGGCAGCCGGCCCGTTGGATCATGCTGGTCATCAGCATCTGGGGTCTGCTGTGGATGCTCGGGCTCTACGCCGGGATGAGAATCAACCCGCATGTGGTCGGCGCGGCCGGCATCCAGGTGCGGATGGGCCCCACGCTGGGCTTCACGATCGCCTGGGCGGACGTGGAGTCGGCGACCAGGCGTCACCGGACGATGCCTTCCGCCAAGTCGGTGCAGATCGAGGACGACGCGCTGCACATCGTGGCGGGCAGCCAGACCAGTGTCGACCTTCGGCTGCGCCGGCCGATGACCTTCCACCTGCCGAACGGCGAGACACCAGCCGTCCAGGACGTGCGGGTGTACGCCGACGACCCCGACGCTTTCGTGCGCAAGGCGCGTGAAGTGAGAGCATCTGCCGGTGCCCGGAAGAACCGACCTGCAGGAGGGTAGGACCGCATGACCGGAGACGACGTCTGCGAGGTCGTCATCACGGCCGCCGACGCGGAATGGCTGGCCGGCTTCACCCGGCGCCTGGTCGAGGACCGGCTGGCGGCGTGCGGTCAGCAGGTCGCGGCGATCCGGTCCATATACCGGTGGGAGGGCGCTGTTCACGACGATCCGGAGGCGCGGGTCGCCCTGCATACCCGCGCCTCGCTCGTACCCGAGATCGTCGCCCGGGCCGACGCCGAGCACCCGTACGACGTCCCGTGCGTCTTCGCCCTGCCGATTCTGGCCGGGAACCCGGCCTACCTGCGCTGGGTCCTGGCCGAGACGCGCGGCTAGGCCGCAGCTTCGAGGTCTGCGCGGGTCAGCAGCGCGCGCAGCTGGATGCCCTCCGCGGACAGGGCCTCGGCGCCGCCCTCCTGCCGGTCGATCACGCAGAGGGCGTGGTCGACGTGGGCGCCGAGCTTGCGCAGGTCCATGGTCGAGAGGACGACCTGGCCGCCGGAGGTGACCACGTCCTCGACCACCAGCACCCGGCGGCCGGCGACCTCGGCGCCCTCCGCGAGCCGGGCCGTTCCGTAAGCCTTGGCCTGCTTGCGGACGAACGCGCAGGGCAACTTGGCGTGCCGGCCGAGCGCGGTCACCACGGCGATGCCGCCCATCTCCAGGCCGGCCAGCACCTCGGTGCCCTCGGGGATGAGCACGGCCATCTGCTCGGCCAGCTTGTCGAGCAGCACCGGGTCGGACTCGAACTGGTACTTGTCGAAGTATTCGGTCGCGGTCCGCCCGGAGCGCAGAACGAACTCCCCGGTCAGCCGGCTCACGTCGCGGACCTGCCGCGCAAGGTCAGAGTCACTCACAAGGACACAGCCTTTCACCCCGGTCCGGCGGGCGGCCGGGCGGGTGCTCCGGCGCGGTTCACCCGTACGCGTAATTGCCCGAACGACTGGGTAGAGGTTTGTCTAGATTCGACTAATTTGCGGTTTATCGAACGTCGACCCTTTGAAAGGCTTGTCGTGACACCCTTCGCGCTGCTCTTCCTGATCGCCCTCGCCGGCTCGTCGTGTTTCGCCATCGGCCGCGCTCTCGGCCGCGGTGAACGCTACGAGAAGGGTTATCGCGAGGGCTTCCGCGACGGCGAGACCGGTTCCCTGGCCCGCGCGGCCCGGCTGATCCAGCTCAGCGAACGCCGTTCGATCGCGCCGGCCGTGGAGGCCATGCTCGTTCCCCACCCGGTTCCGCAGCAGGCGGCGCCGGCCATCGTGGGCATCCCGGCCCGTCCGCAACTCGCGCTCTAGACACATCGAAAACCGACGGGGGTACGGCCAGAGCGGCCGTACCCCCGTCATGGTTTCGATCAGCAGGAGAGGTTGCCGCCGGGGCTGACGCCCAGGATGGCGGTGAACCGGTTGTACGCGTCGACCCGGCTCTGGACCTGCGCCGGATTGCCGCCGTTGCACTCGAGCGAACCGTTGATGCTGCGGATGGTCTCGCCGAACCCACGGCTGTTGACCATCGCGTCGTGCGAGGTCATCGTGCCGGGGCCGCGCTGGGTCATCCAGTACCAGACGGCGGTCTGGTAGGCGACCGACGCCTCGTTCTTGACCCGGTCGGGGCTGTGGAGCAGGTCGATACCGAGCGCGTCACCGGCAGCCTTGTAGTTGAAGTTCCAGCTCAGCTGGATCGGCCCGCGACCGTGGTACGCCGACTGCCCGGCCGGGCACCCGTACGACTGGCTGGCGTCGCAGTAGTGCGGCCAGTTGGCCTGGTTGATCTCCTCGACGTAGACCAGCCCGCCGGACTCGTGGTTGATGTTCGCCAGGAACGCCGCGGCCTCCTGCTTCTTCACCGTGGCGCTGCCGGTGGCCGTGAAGGCGGGGAACTTCTTCACCGCGTCGATCAGACCCGCGTACGAGTAGAACCCGATCCGGTTCGGGAACATCTGGTTGAACTGCGCCTCACTGACCGGGAAGCCGGTCGAGCCGCCACCGCCGCCGGGAGGCGGAGGGGGAGGCGCAGTGGTCCCGCCGCCGCCACCGCTGCACGTGAACGGCTCCCAGTACCAGGTGCTGATGACGGGGTCGTAGCCCGGGTTCTCGTGCTTGGCCCGGTAGTAGTTCCCGTTCGTGTACTTCACGATCGAGCCGGTTGCGTAGAACGTGCCGGCCGCCCAGTTGGGGTGGTTGCAGGCGGTGCCGCCGCCACCGCCCCCCGGAGGCGGGGTCGTCGCGCCGCCGCAGCTGCCGGTGTCCTGCCAGACGCCCGAGCCGCCGGTGCTGGGCGCCTCGTGCTGGGTCCACCACTTCGCGGTCCAGTTGTGGCTGTTGTACGACACCTTCGCGCCACCGGTGTAGACAGCGCCGTTGTTGTACGCCGCAGCACAGGCCTCCGCCGCATTGGAGGACGTCATGGGGATGACCGCGGCGGCCGCACCGGCGACAGCGACACCGGCCGTCGCCATGATCGCCAAGAGCCTTTTTCTGGGCATGGTTCACCGTTCCGCATCGAGGGTGGGGGACGGACATCGACTCAACTAGATCCACGTCGGCCCGGTCAACTTCTGTTAGGAAACTTCAGGGATTCTTTAGAAACCGATCCGCTCCCGCCCGGTTCCTCCGGGCTCGCCCCGGGCAAGCCGGCAGAAAAGGTGTGACCCGCCTGCTGCCTCAAGCCGCCCCCACGGAGCGGACGGCGTCAGACAGCCGAGGCCACAGTCAACGACGTGACCACGGACGCGGCGGCGGTAAGCCGTGCGGTGTCGGACTTGACCAGCAGGCTGAGTTCAGTGGCGGACGCCCAGCGACTGGCATCGTCGGTGATGGGCGAGCGGGTCACGCCGGCGGTCCGGACCCGAGGCCCGGTGACGACCGCGAGGGACGGGGTCGCGAACTCCACATCGGAGCCGGCGCTCAGCCCTTGGCGATCTCGGCCGCCAGCAGTTCGGCGATCTGCACCGTGTTCAGCGCCGCGCCTTTGCGCATGTTGTCGCCTGTGATGAACAGGTCCAGGGCTCGGGGGTCGTCGATGGCGCGGCGGATGCGGCCCACCCAGGAGGGGTCGGTGCCGACCGCGTCGATGGGCATGGGGAACTCGCCGGCTTCCGGGTCGTCGACCAGGATGACGCCGGGGGCGTTGCGGAGGACCTGGCGGGCGCCTTCGGCGTCGAGCTCCGAGCCGAAGACGGCGTGGACCGCTATCGAGTGGCCGGTGACCACCGGGACCCGGACGCAGGTGGCCGAGACCTTCAGGGCCGGGAGACCGAGGATCTTGCGGGACTCGTTGCGGAGTTTCAGCTCTTCGGAGGACCAGCCGTCGGGGGCCAGGTCGCCCGACCAGGGGACCACGTTGAGGGCGAGCGGGGCCGGGAAGGGGCCGAGGTCGTCGCCGACCGCCTGGCGGACGTTGCCGGGGCGGGAGCCGAGGGCCCGGTCGCCGGCCACCTTGCTGAGCTGGTCGTGCAGGGTGTCGACGCCGATCTGGCCCGCTCCCGAGACGGCCTGGTACGAGGCGAGGACGAGCTCGCGGAGGCCGTACTCGTGGTGCAGCGGGGCGATCGCCATGATCATGGCCATCGTGGTGCAGTTGGCGTTCGCCACGATGCCGCGGGGGCGGTGGCCGAGGTCTTCCTTGTTGACCTCGGGAACCACCAAGGGGACGTCGGGCTCCATGCGGTACGCCGAGGAGTTGTCGACCACGGTGGCGCCGCGCGCGACGGCGACCGGGGCCCACTCGAGGGAGACCTGGTCGGGGACGTCGAACATGGCGACGTCGACACCGTCGAAGACGTCCGAGGTGAGCTGCTGGACCGTGAGGTCCTCGCCGCGGCAGGAGAGCACCTTGCCGGCCGAGCGCTCGGAGGCGATCAGGCGGATCTCGCCCCAGACGTTGCGGCGGGAGGTGAGCAGCTCACGCATCACCGTGCCGACGGAGCCCGTGGCTCCGACGACGGCGAGGGTGGGCTGCCGCGACCCCATCCGTCCGGTTACCGGCCGGTGCCCGCGTAGACGACGGCCGTCTCGTTGCCGCCCAGCTCGAAGGTGTCGTGGACGGCGCGCACCGCGGTGTCGAGGTCGCTGTCGCGGCAGACCACCGAGACGCGGATCTCGGAGGTCGAGATCATCTCGATGTTGACGCCGGCCTCGCCGATGCAGGCGAAGAAGGATGCCGCGACGCCCGGATGGGAGCGCATGCCTGCACCGATGAGCGAGACCTTGCCCACGTGGTCGTCGAAGAGCAGGCTCTTGAACTTGATCTGCTCCTTGATCTTGTCCAGCGCCGCCATCGCGGTGGGGCCGTCGGCCTTGGGCAGCGTGAACGAGATGTCGGTGCGGCCGGTGCCCTCGGTCGACACGTTCTGCACGATCATGTCGATGTTGATCTCGGCCTGGGCCACCGTCTCGAAGATGCGGCCGGCCGCGCCGGGCTCGTCGGGCACGCCGACGATGGTGATCTTGGCCTCGCTCCGGTCGTGGGCGACCCCGGTGATCAGCGCTTGTTCCACGTTCGGGTCCTCCATCGATCCCGTGACGACAGTGCCCTGCTTGTTCGAGTACGACGAGCGTACGTGGATGGGGACGCCGAACCTGCGGGCGTACTCCACGCATCGCAACATCAGCACCTTCGCCCCGCCGGCGGCCAGCTCGAGCATCTCCTCGTACGTGATCTGCTTGATGTGGCGGGCGTTGGGGACGATCCGCGGGTCGGCGGTGAAAACGCCGTCCACGTCGGTGTAGATCTCACAGACGTCGGCGCGCAGCGCCGCGGCGAGCGCGACCGCGGTGGTGTCCGAACCGCCGCGGCCCAGCGTGGTGATGTCCTTGGTGTCCTGCGAGACACCCTGGAAGCCGGCCACGATGGCGATGGCGCCCTCGTCCAGCGCGGTACGCAGCCGGCCGGGCGTCACGTCGATGATCCGCGCCTTGCCGTGCACCGAGGTGGTCAGCACGCCGGCCTGGGAGCCGGTGTACGACCGCGCCTCGTAGCCGAGGTTGTGGATCGCCATCGCGAGCAGAGCCATCGAGATGCGCTCGCCCGCGGTCAGCAGCATGTCCAGCTCCCGGCCGGGCGGCAGCGGGCTGACCTGATTGGCCAGGTCGAGCAGGTTGTCCGTGGTGTCACCCATCGCGGAGACCACGACCACCACGTCATGCCCGGCCTTACGGGCGTCCACGATCCGCTCCGCCACGCGCTTGATGCGCTCGGCATCGGCCACGGACGAACCGCCGTACTTCTGCACCACCAGGGCCACGGCAGCCGACTCCCTTCCCACGCCGCACGTGCCGACGCCGCCGGCGTTCCGGCCGGCGGCGTCGGTCGAGTCAATCGCTGACCAGACTAGCCGCGCTCGTCCCGGTACCTGACAGGCGATCCCAGAATCCGGCCTGTGGACCGCGACACGGCGGGTCCGCGCGACACGCCGGGAGGGGGTTCCGGCCGGCGGAACGACCCGTACGGGAGAAGAGAGGCGAGAATGTCTCAATGCGTCCCCGTCCCGCCTCGCGTGTTTTGTCCGCGTTGGCCGCCGCCCTGCTCACCGCCGGCGTGGCAGCGTGCGCTGATGCGGCGCCCGCAGCGCAGCCGACCGGTTCGGCACCCGCCGCGCCCCCCGAGGCCCAGGACGCCCGCATCGACCTGGCCGCCCGGGCCGCGCTCGCCCAGGACCACCGCTTCGCGGCGCTCTACACCCTCGACGTGCCGGGCCAGGCCCAACGCTCGATCATGGCGACGGTCGCCGCGGACGGCAGCTGGCGGGTCGACATCCCTGGCGGCGCCCTCGGGGGTACGACGGACGTGTCGATCGCCCAGACCGAGGCGGGCGTCTTCCAGTGCGCGATCCCGTCGGCCACGAACCCCGTCGCGCCCTTCTGCGTCCGGGTGGCCGACCGCGGGAAGCCCGTACCGAAGAAGTTCGACCCCAAGGTGCAGCGGGTCTTCCGGCAGTGGCTGCCCGTCTTCACCGATCGCCAGGCGGCGCTGTCGGTGACCGCCGCCCAGCCGCTGCCGGGCTCGACCGGCAGCTGCTACTCGGTCGACACGATCTCCGCTTCGCTGTCCGCGCCGGTCGACGTCGGGATCTACTGCTACGCGGACGACGGCCTGCTGACGGCCGCGCGTGTGACCTTCGGCACGATCACGATCTCGGGTACGGCCGCAGCCCCGCCGCCCTCCGTCGACCTGCCCGGCCCCGTCGTCGGCGGCGACCCGATGGGCATGACCTCGCCACCGCCGACCACGCCGCCGGCCCCCGCCCCTTCCACGGCCACGGCCGAGGGCGCGGGCGACCCCTCCCCCTCCGCGTGAAGGCGGGAACAGGGCGCTGCGGTTTCCCACGATCCGGGCGTACAGTTAGCAACGGCCAGATTGATCACGTAGGGTGACGTTCGACATGTGGCAGGCACTCCTTCTTCGCTGCCGCGACGAGGCCCCATCCGAGGCCGGCACCTCGTCGCGGAGTTGACGCGCGCCGGTCGGTCCTCGTGAACTGACCAACCTCGTGTAGGAGCTCGCATGTCCAGCGACGTAACCGTCGATCCCATCGCCCGGCAGCGCCCCAGCCGGATGCCGTTCCAGCGCTACGCGCCGTACCAGCAACAGTTCGCCGTCGACCTGCCCGACCGGCAGTGGCCGTCGCGGCGCATCGAGGCCGCCCCGCGGTGGTGCGCGGTCGACCTGCGCGACGGCAACCAGGCCCTGATCGACCCGATGTCCCCCGAGCGCAAGCGGCGCATGTTCAGCCTGCTCGTCGCGATGGGCTACAAGGAGATCGAGGTCGGCTTCCCAGCCGCCAGCCAGACCGACTTCGACTTCGTCCGCCAGCTCATCGAGCAGGACCTGATCCCGGACGACGTGACGATCCAGGTGCTGGTCCAGTGCCGCGAGCACCTGATCGACCGCACCTTCGAGTCGATCCGCGGCGCCGAGCGCGCGATCGTCCACTTCTACAACTCGACCTCGACGCTGCAGCGCCGGGTCGTCTTCGGCCTGGACAAGGCCGGCATCACCGACATCGCCACCACCGGGGCGCGGCTCTGCCAGAAGTACGCGGAGATCCACACGCCCGACACGGAGATCTTCTACGAGTACTCGCCGGAGTCCTACACGGGCACCGAGCTGGACTACGCCCTCGAGATCTGCTCGGCGGTCATCGACGTCATCGACCCCACCCCGGACCGCCCGCTGATCATCAATCTGCCGGCGACCGTCGAGATGGCCACCCCCAACGTGTACGCGGACAGCATCGAATGGATGCACCGCCACCTGCCCCGGCGCGAGAGCATCATCCTGAGCCTGCACCCGCACAACGACCGCGGCACCGCCGTCGCGGCCGCCGAGCTGGGCGTCCTGGCCGGCGCCGACCGCGTCGAGGGCTGCCTCTTCGGCAACGGCGAGCGTACGGGCAACGTCGACCTGGTCACCCTCGGACTGAACCTGTTCTCCCAGGGCATCGACCCGATGATCGACTTCTCGGACATCGACGAGATCAAGCGAGCCGTCGAGTACTGCAACCAACTGCCGGTGCACGAGCGCCACCCGTACGTGGGCGACCTGGTCTACACGGCCTTCTCGGGCTCCCACCAGGACGCGATCAAGAAGGGACTGAGCGCCCTGCAGGAGGACGCGTCGCAGGCCGGCGTCGAGGTGGACGCGTACGCCTGGGGCGTGCCGTACCTGCCCATCGACCCGAAGGACGTGGGCCGCACCTATGAGGCGGTCATCCGCGTCAACTCGCAGTCCGGCAAGGGCGGCGTGGCGTACATCATGAAGGAGGAGCACAAGCTCGACCTGCCGCGCCGGCTGCAGATCGAGTTCTCCGGCGTGGTCCAGCACGTCACCGACGCCGAGGGCGGCGAGGTCGGCCCGCAGCAGATGTGGGACATCTTCGCGAGCGAGTACCTGGTCGACCACCAGCAGTTCGGCATCATCGAGCTCGAGCGCTACTCGACGGCCACGGTCGACGGCAAGGTGGAGATCGACGCGGAGATCCGGCACCGCGGCACCCGCCGCCCGCTCGTGGGCCTGGGCAACGGCCCGATCGACGCGTACGTGCAGGCCCTGGAGCCGCTCGCCATCAAGGTACGCGTGCTCGACTACGCGGAGCACGCGCTGACCTCGGGCGAAGACGCCCAGGCCGCGGCCTATGTGGAGTGCGAGATCAACGACCGCACGGTGTGGGGCGTCGGCCTCGACGCGAACATCGTCACCGCGTCGATCAAGGCCGTGACGAGCGCCGTCAACCGGGCCCGCTGAGCTCGGAGCCGCTACAGGACCGCCGCCGGCCACGAGCCGGCGGCGTCCACGCCGCGCGTCTCCACGAGAGCCGCGCGCGTCCCGGAGCCGGCGTCACGACCGGGTGACCCCCGCCACCGCCGGAACCCCGCGCGAGCCACTGTGTCCGACGGTCGGCGTGCCCGGAGATCCTTGGTGGCCGCTTCGCGACCGCTGAAAGTGGGCGCCGCCCGGAATCACCCGGGCGGCGCGCGGAACGATTCCGGCACGGATGACGAGTGGAGCTAAACGGGCGTACGTTGCATACGCTTGCTTCGTGCCCCTACGCTCCGCTCCTCGGTGGACCATCCGCCTCGCCGCCGCCCTGCTCGCCTCCCTCGCCGTCGCCGGATGCGAGGTGACGATCACCGATCCCGACTCCGGCTCCGACTCCACGCAAGGCGGCACCAGCTCGACCAGGAACGGCGACGAGGCCAGGAAGCGGCTCGGCAAGCTGACCGTCGCGAAGGCCGGGTCGATGCGCGGGTACAGCCGCGACAAGTTCCCGCACTGGCGGAGCACCGGCGACAACTGCGACGTCCGCGACACGGTCCTCAAACGGGACGGGACCAAGGTCAAGGTCTCCGGGTGCAACGTCGTCGCGGGTACGTGGGTGAGCGCGTACGACGGCGACAAGCTGACCGACCCGGCGAAGGTCGACATCGACCACATGGTCCCCCTCGCCAACGCGTGGCGCTCGGGTGCAAGCTCGTGGACCACGGACAAGCGCGAGGACTTCGCCAACGATCTGGACGATCCGCAGCTCGTCGCGGTTTCGGCGGCGGCCAACCGGTCAAAGGGTGACCAGGATCCGTCGACCTGGAAGCCCGAGCGGACCGGCACGTGGTGCCAGTACGCCGAGGACTGGGTAGCGGTGAAGACACGGTGGAAGCTGACCGTGACATCCGCGGAGAAGTCCGCGCTCACCGAGATGCTGGAGAACTGCAAATGACCGAGTCCACCGCCGCTGAACCCACGCCCCCCGGCACCCCCGCCGAAGCGTCCCCGTCGCCGGTACCCGGGCAGGTCGCCGCCGCCGCACCGGCCGAGGGCAGCTCCGCCGCCGCCGCGGTGGCGAACGCAACCTCGAACGCACCGACGAACGCTGTTCCGAACGCGACAACGAATGCTGTTCCGAACGCGACAACGAACGCACCGACGAACGCTGTTCCGAACGCGACAAGGAGCGCGCCAACGAATGCGGCGGCGGACAGCAGGAGCACTGACATCACGGCCGGCCAGGGCGGTGTGATGACCGACGAGGTTGGCGTCGTCACCGGCGAGCTGACCCTGCGCACCGAGTTCTCCGGCGGCCAGGTCGTCGTCCGCGCCCAGTACAAGGACGCCGACGAGTGGTACACGGTCACCGGAGCCAAGGCCGCCCTCAAGGACCCGGCCGACCTCGACGCCGTGCACACGGTCGCGGTCGGCATCCTCAACCGCCCGGAGGGGTGACGACACCGTCCGGCGGATGGCTATGAGGAAGCTTTACAGATAGACGATCCTCTTTGTAGCGTCGGGCATGGCCAAACCCGTGATGTCCCGCCTGCTGACCGTGGCAGCGCTGGGTCTGCCCCTGGTCGCGGCGCCCGTCTCCGCCTCAGCCCACCCCGCGGTTCCCGGGAGGAGCCACCCCGCGGCTTCCGCAAGAAGCCACACGGCGGCCTCCCCGACGAGCCACACGGCGGTCTTCGCGACGGGCCACACCATGGCCTCCCCGACGAGCCATACCACGGCCTCCGCGACAAGCCACACCACGGCGACGCGAGCCGCGCCTCCGGCTCTGGATGCCGTCATTCCGGCGCCGGTGCAGGTCACCCCGGCCGCCGGGACGAGCTTCCGGCTCGGGCCGCTGACGGTGATCCGTACGCAGCCCGGCTCCGCGGCGGCCCGCGCGGTCGGCCGGCAGCTTGCGCGGGATCTGCGGCCGGCGACCGGCTATCGGCTGCCCGTCACGCCGGTCGCGCCGCCGCGGGTGCCGGCGATCTCGCTGTTGCTGGGGGCGAATGACAGCCGGCTGGGGTCGGAGGGCTATCGGCTGGAGGTCACTGGCCGGGCGGTCACCGTACGCGCGAACCGGCCCGCCGGTCTCTACGCCGGCACCCGGACGCTGCTGCAGCTTCTGCCCACGCAGATCGATTCGCCGACCGTGGTGCAGCGGGCGTGGACCGTGCCCGGGGGCCGCATCGTGGACTACCCGCGCTTCGCGTACCGGGGCGCGTTCCTCGACGAAGCTCGGCACTTCCACACGCCCGACGAGATCAAGGCGTACGTCGACGAGGTCAGCCGCTTCAAGGTGAACTACCTGCATCTGCACCTCTCCGACGACCAGGGGTGGCGCATCCAGATCGACAGCTGGCCGCGGCTCACCGAGGTCAGCGGTGGTCCGGGGACCGGGGTCGACGGCGTGGGTCCCGGCTATCTCACCAAGAGCGAGTACCGCGAGATCGTCGCGTACGCGGCTCAGCGGTACGTGACGATCGTGCCCGAGATCGACATGCCGGGTCACGTCAACGCCGCTCAGGTGGCGTACCCCGAGCTGACCTGCGACGGGGTGGCGCCTCCGCCGCGGACGGACACCGCCGTGGGTTACAGCTCGCTGTGCATCGGGTCGGAGAGGACGTACCGGTTCGTGGAGGACGTCATCCGGGAGCTGGCCGCCATGACGCCGGGGCCGTACCTGCACATCGGGGGTGACGAGGCGCATGCCACGCCGGAGGCCGACTACCTGACGTTCCAGCAGCGGGTGCTGCCGCTGGTCGCGAAGTACGGCAAGATCGCGTACGGCTGGAACGAGATCGCGAAGTCGCCGGCGTCGGGCACGGCGGTCGCCCAGTACTGGGACACCGCCACGACGAACGCGACGGTTGCGGCGGCCGTCGCCCGTGGCACCAAGGTGGTGATGTCGCCGGCGAACAAGGCGTACCTGGACATGAAGTACGACCGGAACACGCCGCTGGGCTTGTCGTGGGCCGGTTACATCGAGGTGCGCACGGCCTACGACTGGGATCCGGCGACCCGGGTGGCCGGCGTGGGTGAGGCTGCGGTCCTCGGTGTCGAGGCGCCGCTGTGGTCGGAGACGCTGCGCTCGCTCGACGACATCGAGTTCATGGCGTTCCCGCGTCTGCCGGCCATCGCCGAGTTGGGCTGGTCACCGGCGTCGACGCACGACTGGGAGTCGTTCTCGGCCCGTCTGGGCTCCTACGGTCCGCGGTGGACGTTGCAGGACGTGAACTTCTATCCGTCGCCCCAGATCAATTGGGAGAACTGACAACAAGCCGCGTTGTCAACGAGCGGAATCGACAGTGGCCAGTCGGGCCCGCAGGTCCGGCAACCCTTCTCCGGCGAGCTCGGGAAGGACCACAGCGCGGCCGGTCAGGGCGAGCATCACCGCCTCGGCCGGTCCGCGCACCGTCTTGCCCGTGCCGCTCGCCCATTCCAGGTCCGTGGCCTCGAAGCGCAGCCCGGCCGTCCGCCCGCGCGGCACGAAGGCACCTCCGGCGCGGCGGCTGACCAGGAAGTCCAGGGAGACGCGCAGCCGGTCGGGGTGCAGCTCCCGGGGCAGGCCGAGGGGACGGCGTATGTCCTGCCCGTGGATCTGCAGGTCGGTGAGCTGGCCGAAGAAGCCGACGATCGGCGCCTTGTACGGCCGGTCCGCGTTCTCTCGCAGCACAGCGGCGATCTCGCCGGCGGGACGTTCGGCGATGCGCTCGGCAAGCATGGCGATGGCGCGGTGCAGCCTGAAGCGGCTTCGGATGGACACTCCCAGGAACCAGCGGCGCTTGGTGGCGAACGGTGCGATGAGATGAGCGGCGACCTGCTTGACCGTCCACTCGCCACACAGGCTGGGGGTGGCCAGCTGCTCCGGGGTCAGCGACTCGATGAGGTCCGCGGCCCGCCGCCGCTCGTCACTGATCATCGCCATGAGCTGCTCGTCGGACAATCCCGGCACAATCCGGCCCCCTCTCCGATCACCCACATCGATGATGCACGATCGGGTCGACCCGCGACGGATGTCGGACGATCCCGTGAGCGGGCGGTCAGGTCCGGGCGCTGCGAGGCATCAGCCGATGCGCTCAGCCAGCGAGACGATGATTCCTTCCGGTCCCCGGACGTAGGCCATCCGCCAGACGCCCTCGTACTCGCCGATGCCGCCGACGAGTCCGTAGCCCTCGCCCGCCGCCCAGTCCACTGCGGCCTGCAGGTCGTCGACTTCGAAGGACACGTTGCGCAGTCCCAGTTCGTTGGCCATGGCGCTGGGCGAGCCCGGCGTGGGGTCGGGCCGCACGAAGCGCGAGAGCTCGAGGCGGGCGGCGTTGTCGGGTGATCTCAGCATGACGATTTCGGTGCGGGAGTCGGGAATGCCGCAGACCGTTGCCAGGAACTCGCCCTCGACGAACATGCGGCCCTCCACCTCCAGACCGAGCGCGACGAAGAAGGCGGTCACGACGTCGAGATTCTCGACCGTGATGCCGACGTGGTCGAAGCGTCGTACATGTGCCATGGACCGGATTCTCCACCACTCACGCAGAATGAAGGGCCAGGGCCAGCGAATGCTGGGCCCCGGCCCGGCCTCGACGGGAGTTGCGGTCTGCACCACCCACCGAGCTACGACATGAAGCTCTTGATCTTGGTTCTTACGCCGACGCTCCCGCCGGGCGCCGTCCCGCGACCGCCTCGTCCTCGACGACCGGGAAGTGGCAGGCCGTCTGGTGCGAGGCCGGGTCGTCGAGGCGCGGGACCAGCACGGGTTCCTCGGTCGCGCAGATGTCCTGGGCCTTCCAGCAGCGGGTCCGGAAGCGGCAACCCGACGGCGGGTTGATCGGGCTCGGCACGTCGCCGGTGAGCAGGACCCGCTCGCGCTGGGCCCGGTCGCGGCGGGCCGGGTCCGGAACCGGGACGGCCGACATCAATGCGACCGTGTACGGGTGCCGCGGGCTCGAGTACAGCTCGTCCCGGTCGGCGATCTCGACGACCTTGCCCAGGTACATGACCGCGACCCGGTCGGAGATGTGCCGGACCACCGACAGGTCGTGCGCGATGAACACGTACGTGAGGTCGAACTCCTGCTGGAGGTCGTCTAGGAGGTTGACGACCTGGGCCTGGATCGACACGTCGAGGGCGGAGACCGGCTCGTCGGCGATGATGAGCTTGGGCCGCAACGCCAGCGTCCGGGCGATGCCGATGCGCTGACGCTGGCCGCCGGAGAACTCGTGCGGGTAGCGGTTGTAGTGCTCCGGGCTGAGGCCCACCAGTTTGAGCAGGTCCTGCACCGCGCGCTTGATGCCGTTCTCGGTCTTGACGTTCTGGATCCGGAACGGCGCCCCGATGATCGTGCCGACGGTGTGCCGCGGGTTCAGCGACGAGAACGGGTCCTGGAAGATCATCTGCATGTCGCGGCGCAGCGGCCGAAGCTTGCCCTGGCGCAGGTGGGCGATGTCCCGGCCGTCGAAGTCGATCGAGCCGCCGGTCGGCTCCAGCAGCCGGGTCAGCAGGCGGCCGGTGGTGGTCTTGCCGCAGCCGGACTCGCCGACCAGGCCGAGCGTCTCACCCTTGTAGACGTCGAACGTGACGCCGTCGACCGCCCGCACCGCACCGATCTGGCGACGCAGGAGGCCCTTGGTGATCGGGAAGTGCTTCTCCAGGCCCTTGACGGACAGCAGCGGATCGCCCTTGGCGGCGCGCTGCTCCCGCATCGCCTCGTCCGGCACCGGGTCGCTCAGATGCGTGGCCTCCGTCGCGCCTTCCACCGCGTCCGTCTCGTCGTTCACTGCGCCTCCAGCTTCGGCTTCACGTCTTCTCGCCAGATCCGCTGACGCTCGGAGGTGGGCATGTGGCAGCGCACCAGGTGGCCGGGCTCCGCGGCGGGGCTGAGCTCCGGCGACAGGGACTTGCCCAGGCCGCCGGTGCGCGGCTCGTAGGCGCACCGGGGGTGGAACGCGCAGCCCGACGGCAGGTTGATGAGGGACGGCGGGAGACCGGGGATGGGCACGAGCCGGTCCAGGTTCGGACGGTCGATGCGCGGCATCGAACCCAGCAGACCCCACGTGTACGGGTGCTCCGGCCGCTCGAAGATCGTCCGGGCGCTGGCGTACTCGATGCACCGGCCGCCGTACATGACCAGCACGTCGTCGGCCAGCTCCGCCACCACGCCGAGGTCGTGCGTGATGACGATGAGCGCCGAGTTGAACTCCTCCTGCAGCTTGTGCATGAGGTCGAGGATCTGCGCCTGGACCGTCACGTCGAGCGCGGTCGTCGGCTCGTCGGCGATGAGCAGCTGCGGGTCGTTCACCAGCGCCATGGCGATCATCGCGCGCTGCCGCATGCCGCCGGAGAACTGGTGCGGGTAGTCGTCGACCCGGCGGTCGGGCTGCGGGATGCCGACCCGGCCCAGCATGTCGACGGCGTGCTTGCGGGCCACCTTCTTGGAGACCTTGTGATGGACCCGGTACGCCTCGATGATCTGGTGCCCGACGGTGTAGAACGGGTGCATCGCCGACAGCGGGTCCTGGAAGATCATCGCCATCTTGTTGCCGCGCAGGGCGCGTACCGTATCCGGCCCGGCGCTGACGAGCTCCTCGCCGTCCAGCCAGATCTCGCCGGACACGTCGGCGTTGCGCTTGTTGTGCAGGCCGAGGATTCCCAGGCTCGTGACGGACTTGCCGGAGCCGGACTCGCCGACGATACCCAGCGTCTTGCCGCGCTCCAGCCGGAACGACAACCCGTCGACGCTCTTGACCAGGCCGTCGTCGGTCGGGAACGAGATCTTGAGATCCTTGACCTCGAGGAACGGTTCTCCCGTCATCAGCTGATCCTCACTCGCGGGTCCACGACCGCGTAGAGCAGGTCGACGACGAGGTTCGCGACCACCACGAACAGGGCGGCCATCATCGTCACGCCGAGCACCTTCGGCAGGTCGTTGTTGGTGATCGCGTCGACCGCGTACTTGCCGAGTCCGGGCAGGGAGAAGACCTGTTCGGTGAGGACGGCGCCGCCGAGCAGCAGGCCGAAGTCGAGACCGAAGATCGTCAGCAACGGGGTCAGCGCGGCCCGCAGGCCGTGCCGCACGTTCACGGCGCTCTCCGGCAGGCCCTTGGCGCGCGCCGTACGGACGTAGTCCTCGCCGAGCGTCTCCAGCATGCCGGCCCGGGTCAGCCGGGCGTACTGCGCGGAGAACTGGAAGGCGAGCACCACCCACGGCAGCAGCAGGTTGTAGGCCCATTCGCCGGGGTCCTCGGTGAACGGCGTATAGGAACCGCCCGAGGCGGTCAGTCCCAGCCCGTAGCTGAAGACGAGCAGGCCGATCAGGCCGGTGAAGAAGATCGGCAGGGAGACGCCGGCCAGCGAGACGCCCATCGCGGCACGGTCGAGGAACGAGCCCCGGCGCAGCGCCGACAGCACGCCGGTCGAGACACCGAAGAACACCCACAGAGTCGCGGCGCCGACGGCCAGCGAGAGCGTGACCGGCAGCCGGTCGAGCAGGTCCGGCCAGACCGGCTGGCGGGTGATGAAGGAGTAGCCGAAGCAGGGCGCCGGGCAGTGGTCGGTGCCGTTGCCGTAGTCGAACTCGGCGCCGAGGAAGATGCCCTTCACCCACCGGGCGTACTGCACCCAGAACGGGTCGTAGAAGCCCAGCTTGTGGGCGATGAGGCTGACGGTCTCCGGCGTGGCGGCACGCCCCACGTACCGGGTCGCCAGCGTCTCGGGCGTCGCGCCGACGAGCCGCGGGACCAGATAGAAGATCGCGAAGACTGCGGCGCTGACGATGAAGAGCAGCACGAAGGCCGCTAACAGACGCCTGATGATGTACGTGATCACAGTGCCCGGCTACGACGGCCGGCCCGGGTCGCCCCGGACCGGCCGCCTGCTGCCTTCACCTACCCAATCGGAACTAGTGCGCCAGCAGTGGTGGTTACGCGACGCCGAGCGACACGTAGTCGTACATGTTGTACGCCGGGTTGACGTACACGTTGGTGAGCTTCTTGGGACGGATCAGGAGGGCCTTGGCGTAGACGCCGGGGAGGATGAAAGCGTCCTCCATGACCTTCTTGTCGATCGCGCCCCACTGCGCCTCGCGGGCCTTGGCGTCCGTGTTGCTCACCGCGGCGTCCAGCATCTTGTCGACCTCGGGGTCGCGGACACTGGTGTTGGAGGAGCCACCGGTCTCCCGGATGACCCGGCTGTCGACGATCTGCGACAGGTAACCGAAGCCGTCGTTCCAGTCCGCGCCCCAGCCGTTGACGGTCAGGCCCAGGTTGTTGCTCTTCACGTACGGCGGGTTGCCGGCGTACTGGGAGAAGTAGTCACCCTGCGGGAACGGCTTGAGCGTCAGCTTGATGCCGACCCGGGCCAGCGACTGCTGCAGCGACTCGGCGGTGGCCTTCTCCTTCGGCCGCTCCGCCCGGTACGCGATGTTGGTGGAGAAACCGTTCGGCTGGCCGCAGGCCGTGAGGGCCTCCTTCGCCTTGGCCAGGTCGCCCTTGTTGTCCGGGCCCGCCGGGTACAGGTCGAACTTCTGGTAGCCCGGGATGGTGGGCGGCATGATCGTGGTGGCGATGTCACCGCCGGCGAGCGGGCCGCCGTAGGCCGTCTGGTAGCCGGTGCGGTCGGCGGCGTAGAGGATCGCCTTGCGGCAGTCGATCTTGTCGAGCGGGGCCACGGTGCCGACGATCGAGGTGTACCAGAGCCGGCTCTGGCTGGCGTTGTCGGTGTTCGCCTTGGCCGTCGGGTCGCCGACGACGCGGCCGAGCGTCGCGGGCTGCACACCCGTGCCGACCACGTCGATGTCCAGGTCGCCGGAGAGCAGCCGGTTGTCGATGTCGTCCGCGTTGACGTTCAGCGCGACCTCGAAGCCGTCCGGCAGCGCCTTGCGCAGCGGGTCGGTCGACTGGTCCCAGTTCGGGTTGCGCTTGAGCGTGAAGT
This sequence comes from Actinoplanes sp. NPDC049548, assembly GCF_040676695.1. Lineage (NCBI taxonomy): Bacteria > Bacillati > Actinomycetota > Actinomycetes > Micromonosporales > Micromonosporaceae > Actinoplanes > Actinoplanes sp. NPDC049548. Next base: position 59,573 of record NZ_JBFAPM010000001.1, on the reverse strand, counting down.
TCTTGCCCAGGTTGTTCTGGTCGAACATGTACGGGCCCGTGGAGACCACGTGCTGCTTGTACTTGGCGGCCGTGTCCTTGGCCTGCGGGACCGGAACCGTCTGCGGCAGCGCGGCCAGGTAGTCGAAGCCACCGAACGCCGACTTCAGGTGGAAGACGATGGTGTTGTCGTCCGGCGTCGAGATGGCCTGGTCGGTGTTGACGCCCTTGGACTTGTACGGGCCCTTGTAGCCCGCCGGCAGGTTGAGGAACTGCTCGAAGTACGCCGGGCCGTTCGGGAACGTCTGCTTGTCGATCGAGCGCAGGACCGCGTACTTGACGTCCGCGGCCTTGACGACGGTGCCGTCCTCGAACTTGACGTTCTTCCGGAGCTTGTACGTCCAGGTCTTGCCGTTGTCGTTCGTCTCGCCCAGACCCTCGGCGAGGTCCGGCGTCAGCTCGTTGCCGGTCGCGCCCGGAGAAGCCTTGTACGTGAGCAGGCTGCGGCCGTACAGGCGCAGGAAGTCCCACGAGTAGCCGTAATATGTCTCGCCCGGGTCGAGGGTGTCCCAGTCACCCGAGTTCGCCAGGCGGATCGTGCCGCCCTTCTTCTCGGAAGGGTTGAACACCTTGTCCAGGGCGGCGTTGAACTCCGCCTTGGAACCGCCCGAGGTGGAGCCGTCCTTGCCCCCGCCACACGCGGCGGTCAATCCGAGTGCCAGGACGGCCGTAGCGGCCACCAGCACCCTTGTTTTGTGGATCACTTCTAGCAACCTCCCTGGTGGAACGGTCCGTTCACGGACCGCCTGGCTGGAGAGAAAGTCGTCCGGCACACGATCAGCGTCGGCCCTTGGGGTCGAGCGCGTCGCGCAGCCCGTCACCGAACAGGTTGAACGCCAGCACGGTGATGAAGATGGCCATGCCCGGGAAGAACATGAAATGCCAGATCGTGTAGAACCGGGCGGCGTCGGACAACATGCCGCCCCAGCTCGCGGTGGGCGGCCGGACCCCGACCCCGAGGAACGACAGCGCCGCCTCGAACAGGATGTTCGTCGGGATGAGCAGCGTCGCGTAGATCAGGATGGGCGCTACCAGGTTGGGAAGCAGCTCCTTGAAGATGATGTACGGCCCGCGCGCACCCAGGCTGCGCGCCGCGTCCACGAACTCGCGTTCCCGCAGCGACAGCGCCTGCCCGCGCACGATGCGGCCGATGTACGGCCAGCTGAAGAAGCCGATGATGAAGACCAGCAGGGCGATGCGCAGCGAGTCGCCGGACAGACCGAACGCGGTGTCCGGGATGACGCCGGCCAGCGCGATCGAGAAGACCAGCAGCGGGAAGGCGAGGAAGACGTCCATGGCCCGGCTGATCAGCGCGTCGACCCAGCCGCCGAAGTAGCCGGCCACCACGCCCATGGTCGCGCCGATGACCACCGACAGTCCCGTCGCGAGGAACGCGATCAGCAGCGAGATGCGGGCGCCGTAGACGACGCGGCTGAAGATGTCCCGGCCGTTCTGCGGCTCGACGCCGAACAGGTGGTCCCCGCTGATTCCCGTACCGCCCTTGGGCGCCAGGGTGTTGACGTCGATCAGGTCCTGGTGGAAGTCGTTGGGCGGGTCACCCAGGAACTTGACGATCAGCGGCGCGAAGATCGCGACGAGGATCAGGAAGATGACGATGTACCCGCCCGCCATGGCGACCTTGTCGCGCTTGAGCCGGGTCCAGGCGATGCGGCCGAGCGACCGGCCCTCGATCGCCTTGCCGGGGACGCTGCCCTCGGCGGGGTCCGGAGCCACCGGAGCCTGGTCAGAGACCGTGCCGGGTCCAACGACCATGGAAGCGCCCGGTCCTCTCCCGGTGACCGCACCACGGCACCCACGCCGAGCCGGGCCTGCATCGCCCCGGTCGGACCGGCCCCGCAGCGCGGACAACCGATCGGTTGTCGCGTACGTGGACTGCTACAGCCTGCTCCAGCGATGGTGACGCCGGTGCCGGCATGCCGAACATGCGAACGGGTTACGCCGTCGCACGAGAGGAACGCTCACGTACTCGGCGTCGCCGGTCAAGCCCCTTCAGCCCTCGTAACCAAGTTCAGGCCGCGCCGTGATGGCAGCGTGATCTACGCCCGGCAGCACTCCGTACGCCCGCACCGTAACCGACCAGACGGGCAGGTCGGGCGCTTTGCTGGAAGAAGCCATCAAACGGCGCGGCGGCCCTCGAAGGCCCGGCCCAGCGTGATCTCGTCGGCGTACTCGAGATCGCCGCCGACCGGCAGGCCGCTCGCCAGCCGGGTCACCGCGATGCCCATCGGTTTGACCATCAGGGCGAGATAGGTGGCGGTGGCCTCGCCCTCGGTGTTCGGGTCCGTGGCCAGGATCAGCTCCTTGACCTCGCCCGTGCCCAGACGGAGAAGCAGCTCACGGATGCGCAGGTTGTCGGGGCCGATGCCCTCGAGCGGGTTGATGGCACCACCCAGGACGTGATAGCGGCCGCGGAACTCGCCGGTCCGCTCGATCGCCACGACGTCCTTGGGCTCCTCGACGACGCACAGCACCTCATTGGTACGGCGGGTGTCGCGGCAGACCCGGCACTGCTCCGACTCGGCCACGTTGAAGCAGGTCGTGCAGAAGCGGACCAGCTCCTTCACCTTGCGCAGGGCGGTGGCCAGCCGGTTGACGTCGGCCGGGTCGGCGGACAGGACGTGGAAGGCGATGCGCTGGGCGCTCTTCGGGCCGACGCCCGGAAGCCGGCCCAGCTCGTCGATCAGGTCCTGGATGGCACCTTCGTACACGGACTCAGAACCCCGGCAGGGTCAGGCCGCCGAGACCGCCGGTGGCCGGGCCCATCTTCTGCTCGGTGAGCTCGCGCTGCGCCTCGGCGGCGTTGTGAATGGCCGCGAGCACCAGGTCCTCCAGCGTCTCGACGTCGTCGGCGTCGACCGCCTTCGGGTCGATCTTCACGGACTTGAACTCGCCCAGCCCGGTCACGACCACCGTGACGAGGCCACCGCCGGCGGTACCGGTCAGCTCGGCCGCGGCCAGCTCGGCCTGCGCCTGCGCGACCTGCTGCTGCATCTTCTGCGCCTGCTTCATGATCTGCTGCATGTTCGGCTGTCCACCGGGGCGCATGGGTCACTCCTCAGTCAGGGGGTAGTCCGGTCCATTGTCCCGCGTACGGCCCCGTACCCGGGGAGCCGGGTCAGGACTCGCTGATCTTCTCGGCCCCGAAAGCCTCCTGGAGCAGCCGCACCGCCTGCTGCTCACTGCTCTGCCGCGCGGTCTTCTCGTCGATCACGTCGTCGAGCGGCTCGTCACCGGGATCGAACCCCTCCCAGGAGGCCCCGTCGGCGCCACGGACCGGACCGTCGTACTCGGGGTCGTACGGCGCCTCCTCGGTCGGGGAGCCGTCGGACCAGGAGCTGCCGCCCGCGTCGGGGCGTTTGGTGGTCGCGGTCGGACGCTCGGCACCGTTGGCCGGGCCGGTCGTGGTGGCGCCGGCCCGGACGGCCGCGGGCGCGGCGCCCCGAGCCGCGGCGGCTCTCGCGGCGGCGATTCCCCGGCTGGGGACATTGCCGACCGGCAGCGCGCCGCCGGTGACCGCACCGGATCTCGCAGCGGCCGTGATGGGCGACCCGCCGTTGGATCCGGCGTTGGCGGGCGCGGGCGCTTCCGGCACGGCGGCGGCGGACAGCCCGAGCCCACCGGGCAGCGGATCGCCGACTTGCTCGGATCCGGAACTCGCAGCCGCGAGCACGGTGTCGGCCGCGGGCGGCGCGGCGGCGTTCGCAGTGCTGCCCCCGGGACGGGCAGGCTGGGGCCAGTCGTCACCCTCGTCCTCGCCGGCCGGTGAGGACGTCACGGAGGAGGTCGCCGCGGGTGCGGCGAGGCCGCCGGGCCTGACGGGCTCCGGCCAGGCTCCGTCGTCCTCCTCGTCGGCCGACGCCTGCGGCCCGCTCGCGGTCTGCCGGGCGGAGACACCGGATCCGGTACGCGCCTGAGCCGGCGTCCGCTGCTCGGCGACCCCCTCGCGAGCCGGCCCGGAGTCCTGCGGTGCCCGTGACGCGGGTCCACCACCCTGCGTCCCCCGGGGCGCGGGGCGTCCGCCGGAACCTCCGGAGGGACCGCCCTCACCCGCGACGTCACACCGGATCTGCCAGCGTCCCCCCAGCGCCTCGTAGAGGGCATCGGCGATGAGATGCGGTTCGGCGGCGACCATCCGGGCGTGCGCGGGGAAGCGGAACGTCAGCACGACCGTCTGGCCCTCGAGGTCGCGGACCGTGGCGCCCTGGGCCAGCGCGGCGATCTTCTTGCTCTTGCGGCCGACCGCCACCATCACCTCCGGCCACACCTCGCGGATCGAGGCGGCGGAGAGCTGCCCGGGCACCGCGCCGACGGCGACGGGCTCCTCGGGGGCGTCCGGCATGATCCCGGCCGGTTCGGCGCGGCGGGGCTCGGGCGCGGCGGTGGGGGCAGGTGGCGCGAGCGCCGGAGCATCCGAGCCAGGGTGGGTGCCGGCCACCGAGGCGGGGCCGGCGTCGGCGGCCGCCACCGACGCGGGCTTAGCCACGGGCGCCGAGGCGGGCCCGGCCCCAGCCGCCGAGGCGGGCACGGCCCCGGCCGCCGAGGCAGGCACGGCTTCGGCCGCCGCGACGGGCTCGGCTTCGACCACCGAGGCGGGCCGCGGAGAGCTCGGATCAGCGGAAACGGGTGCGTTGGCAGGTGCGGCCGACGCCGGCAAAGGCACAGACGCGGCGGATACCGGCGCACCGTCGGAGGAGGTGGGGGCCGGATCAGGGGAAGGTACAGCTGACACCGGTGCGGCTACGGGGGACGCCGGCTCCACCGCAGACGCACCCCCGGCGAACGCCGACTTGGGCGAAGGCGCGGACACCATGGACGCGTCGGCGGAGGACTCCGCTGGTGCGGGCGCCCGGCGACTCGCCGCCGCCGCTGCCGCCCGGGCCGCGGACAGCCCGCCGCCCGCGCTCCCGGATGCGGCTGGAGCCGTGGACGGTGTTGCGGGCGGGGAGGTGTGCTCTGGGCGTACCGAATCATCCGAAGTGAGGGTGAGCCGCCGCTCCATGCGCTCCAACCGCTGGAGCAGCGCGCCGCTGGAGTCGTCGGCGCCGGGCAGCAGCATGCGGGCCGTGATCAGCTCGAGCAGCAGGCGCGGGGCCGTCGTGCCGCGCATCTCGACCAGGCCGTTGTGCACGATGTCCGCGCAGCGGGACAGGGTCGCCGGGCCGAGGCGGGTGGCCTGCGCGCCCATCTGCTCGAGCTGGTCGGCCGGGCCGTCGATGAGGCCCTTGGTGACCGCGTCCGGGACCTGCTGCAGCACGATGAGGTCGCGGAACCGTTCGAGCAGGTCGGAGGCGAAGCGGCGGGGGTCGTGGCCGGCCTCGGCGACCCGGTCGATGGTCTGGTAGGCCGCCGCGCCGTCGCCGGCGGCCAGCGCGTCGCACATCTCGTCGATCAGGGCGACGTCGGTGACACCGAGCAGCGCCACCGCCCGGGCGTAGCCGACGCCTTCCGGGCCGGCCCCGGCGATGAGCTGGTCCAGCACCGAGAGCGTGTCCCGGGCGCTGCCCCCGCCGGCCCGCACGACCAGCGGAAAGACGGCCGGGTCCACGTGGATGCCCTCGGCCTCGGTCAACTGCTGGAGGTACGGCCGGAGCACCGCCGGCGGGATCAGCCGGAACGGGTAGTGATGGGTCCGCGACCGGATCGTGCCGAGCACCTTCTCCGGCTCGGTCGTGGCGAAGATGAACTTGACGTAGTCCGGCGGCTCCTCGACGAGCTTGAGCAGCGCGTTGAAGCCGGCCGACGAGACCATGTGCGCCTCGTCGATGACGTAGATCTTGTAGCGGCTGTTGGCAGGCGCGAAGAACGCCTTCTCCCGCAGCTCGCGCGCGTCGTCGACACCGCCGTGGCTGGCCGCGTCGATCTCGATGACGTCGATCGACCCGGCGCCGTCGTTGGCCAGCGACTTGCAGGAGCCGCAGGCACCGCACGGCTCGGGAGTGGGACCCTGCTCACAGTTGAGCGACCGGGCCAGGATGCGTGCGCTGGAGGTCTTGCCGCAGCCGCGTGGTCCGGAGAACAGATAGGCGTGGTGCAGCCGCCCGCTGCGCAACGCCTGCGACAGCGGCTCGGTGACGTGCTCCTGCCCGATGACCTCGGCGAACGTGCGAGGCCTGTACTTGCGGTAGAGGGCCAGTGCCACTCCTGCCTCCTCCTGACGACCGCGCCATTCTCCGTCGAGGGTGTGACAAGAACAAACGGCGTGCCCCAGAAGTGAAGGACCCCCCGTGCACCCGCCAGAGCCCGCTTATCCTTGCTGCCTTCCGGCCCTGGGGAGGTTCACGGGGTACGCGCCGCACGAGGGGCTGTGGCACAGCGTACCCGGAGCCTCCGGCGCGTCACCGGGCGGTCCCGCGGAAACCGGATCGCCGGGTTCTGTATCCTGTCGGACGGAGGATTCGCCTAGAGGCCTAGGGCGCACGCTTGGAAAGCGTGTTGGGTTCACACCCTCACGAGTTCGAATCTCGTATCCTCCGCCAGCCTGACAAGGGCAGACGTTGATGGGCCGGGCCCCTGGGGGTCCGGCCCTTCGCCTATCCGCGTCGCAGTTTCCGTCTCACTAACCACCTCGCCGCTGCTCCGGACAGGCGATGTCAGCTCGCCCACGACGCAGCCTCCGGTCCGGTGGTGCGTAGACCCTTCGAACAGCCACTGGGCGCGGCGGAGGCGGGTATCGGAAGAGCGTCACTCACAGCTCTGCGCCGTCGCGAGTCCCGCCTTCTGGGTCAGTGGGTCTTCCGGTGGCCAGCAGCGCCGCCGTCGGCAGGCAGAGTCTCCCGTTCCCATCAAGGTGCGGCCGCACAAGCTCGTCATAGCAGTCCTTCATCCGCCGGACCGTCGCTGCGTCCTGCAGGCTGATCACGTATCCGATGCCGGCCAGGCCACTCGCCGCGGCCGCCCACCACCGGCCGGGATCCGTGCGGTGCTCCCATTCCACCGTCCAGGACTCGACCCCGGTCAGGCCACCCTGCTCGAGCAGGTCGGCGAGCCCGTCACGCGTACGCGGGAAGTCGTCCTCCGGCGCCAGCCCGGGCATCGGTGGCCGGATCACCCCGGCCGCCTCGATGACGTCGTCCCAGAGGCGCTGCAGCGGCGGCGCCGGCTGCGGCCACACCGTCACGCCGACCCGGCCGGACCGGCGGGTCACCCGGGCGAGCTCGGCCACGGCCGGTGCGGGCCTGGCGACGTGGTTGACGACGAAGTTGGCCGCGACGGCGTCGAAGGCACCGGGGTGGAACGGGAGCCGGGGCAGGGCGGCGAGCGAGGTGCGGGCCGACGGCACCCGGGCGGCGGTTGCGGCGACCATGCTCGGCTCCGCGTCGACGGCGGTGACGTCGGCTCCGCGTGCGACGGAGGCAGAGGTCAGGGTGCCGGTGCCGCAGCCGACGTCGAGGACGGTGGTGCCGGAGGAGACGGCCAGGGAGTCGAGGAGGAGGTCGACCGGGTGGGCGCACAGGCCGGCGAAGCTGTCCTGGTACGCCGCTGCCTTGTCGCGCCAGAGGTCGCGCCGGTAGGAGTCGTAGTCGTGGGCCATTCCGGCCAGGCTAACGGTGTCGTTTTATATCTGGGCCGCGGCGATCGCGTCGTCCACCTCGGGGAAGATGGCGAAGTAGCGGCTCAGGCCCACCGTGTCGAGGAGGTCGACGAGGAAGCGGTTGGCACCGGCGAAGCTCAGCCAGCCACCGCGGGCGGAGATCACCTGTTTGGCGGTGATGAAGGCGCTCAGGCCCACGGAGTCGCAGAACTTCAGGGCCGAGAGGTCCACCACGATCCGCGGGACCGGCCGTTCCAGCAGGTCCGCGAGGAGGTCGTGGAGCTTCGGTGCGGTGTCGGCGTCGAGCTCGCCGCTCAGGCGGAGCACGGCGACGTCGGTGCGGTGGTCGGTCACGGTGGCCTGCATGGCATCGCTTTCGTCCTGGTTGCGAGGGGTCCATGCTAGTTGTGGATGATCACTGGATGGCGCACAAAGCGTCCGTCCAGATCACGCACGAGCATCCGCATTGCGCAGTCGAATGCAGCTGAACTCCCACGATGACTCGACAACCTCGTCCACCAGGCTCCACAGGTTGGTGAGGAGCCGGAGCTCGATGCCCGCCTGTTCGTGCAGCGCGATGAGATCGCCGACCGGCTCGGGCGGGCCGAGCGGAGTCACCGTCTCCGTCGCGACCATGGCGTGGGGCCGGGGTGACCCGAACGGGCGGAAGAGTGCCGCGTCGAAGCGGTACGCGTACAGCGACACCGCCTGAAGCCGACGCAGCCAGCCGTACTCGATCGCGTGCACACGCCCGGGCGCCGGCCAGAACATGACCCTGGGGCAGTCCCGGGGGAACCAGTACGCCGGCGCCTGCTCGGCGTCGACGGCCCACACGTACGGTTCGGGCTGCTGAGCCGTCGCCGCCACGTGCGGGGCGAAGCGGGTGATGTGCGGGTCCTCGGAGAAGTGCATGACCTGGCCGGCGGAGGGTCGCATCAGGACGGTGTAACAGAATCGGACCGGACCCGTGGGGGTCCGGCCCGATCAACGGCTGGCCGAGAGAAGTGTGCGTGCGGCGCAGCCCGGCTCCTGGCGTCTTACAGCTGACGCCACCGCCAGCGTGGCCCTCGCCACGCGTCTGCCAGGATCAGCGCGGAAGCCTTTCCCGGACACTGCTGCACCTTGGACTTGCCCTGGGGGCCGCCCATCTGGGCTTCGACCTCCCAGACCTCGCCATCGGTGCGGACGTAGACGTCCCGGCGCGCAAGTCGGACGTCACCATTCCACCAGTGCTGCTCAACTCTCACGTGTCGACCTTATGACAGGTATCGACAACTCTGCGCGATGCGAATCTGTGAAAGTTTTTCGACGGCAGGTCGGAGCGCATTGTCCGATCCGGTGGTTTTCCGCCCCACGACTTGCGGTGAGGTGCCCATATTAGGGCGGCTTCCTAACTAGCACTCTCCGTAGTCATTGCAGGTGGAGCGGGCGCGAACGAGTCGACGAAACGGTACCGACACGTATCCGTGACGCGACCAGCGGATTTGATCATGGAACCGGGCCCGCGGACGGCGGCGCCGACGGCCAGACGAGCAGAATCCGGCACGGTGCGTGATCAATCACGAAGCGGGTACGGTGCCCGATGCTGCGGGGTCCGAGGCGGGTCCGATCGCCGTCGCGGGCCAGGATCAACAGGTCCGCCCCGGCGCACACGGATAGCACTTCGCGCTCCGGACGACCACGCAGAGTGATTGTCTCCGCCGTACGGTCGAGTCGTTCGGAGGCTGCCCTCAGGAGCCGTCGTTCGGCTGCCGCGAGCAGCTCGGCGGGATCGGCACCACTCACCCGTCCGAGGAGTCCCGCGGACCCGCTCATTGCCGCTTCCGTGTCGACGTCGACGACGTGCATCAGGGTGATGTCGCCACCGATCTCGCGCGCCGCGTCGACGCACGCCTCCCATGTGCCCTCGTCGAGCCACACGATGACTTTCACAACCCCGACACTCGCAGACTCAGCCACAAGCCGGCCACCCCCGCCAGCAGACAGACCGGCACGGTGATCAGTCCCAGCCGCAGAAACTCCCCCGTGACCGGCGGATGCCCCCGGCCGTGCAGGATCTGCCGCCACAGCAGGGTGGCGAGCGAACCCACGTACGTGAGGTTGGGCCCGATGTTGACACCCAGCAGCACCGCGAGGACGAGCCCCGGCGAGTGCGCCGCCGCCGGCAGCAGCATGAGCGTCGCCGGCAGGTTGTTGACGAGGTTCGCGAGCACCGCGGCCAGCCCGGCCATCACGAGCAGGCCCACCAGCCCGGCATGCCGCGGCGCCACCCGGTCGACGAGCGCACCGAACCCGCCGCGGCTCACCGCCAGCACCACCACGCCCAGGGCCAGGACGAAGAGGCAGAACCCCGGATTCGCCTTGCGCACCAGCGTTCCCGCACGCTCCTTTTCCCGTACGGCCAGAGCCAGCGCACCGGCGAGCGCGACCCACGCCGGGTGGATCCCCAGCGGACCCGCCGCGGCGAACCCGGCGAGGGTCAGCCCCAGCGCCACGAGCGCGAACATCGGCGGATCCGGCCGGTCGACCTCTTCCGGATGCGCCGGAGTGCCGAGGTCGTCGGCGAAGAACCGGCGCAGGATCACGAACTCGACCGCGATGACGGCCAGCCACGGCAGCGCCATGAGGCCGGCGAACGACAGGAACGACAGCCCGGCCGCGGACATCGCGAGCAGGTTCGTGAGGTTCGACACCGGCAGCAGCAGCGAGGCCGAGTTCGCCAGGTGGTTGCAGGCGTAGACGTGCGGCTTCGGGCGTACGGCCAGTGTCGACGCGGTGGCGAAGACGACCGGCGTGAGGAGCACGACCGTCGCATCGAGGCTCAGCGCCGCGGTCACCACCGAGGCGAGCACGAAGACGATGCCGAGCAGGCGCCGCGGCGAGCCCCGGCTCCATCGGGCGGCGACCGCTCCGGCGTACCGGAACACCCCGGCCTTGTCGGCGAGATGAGCGAGGAGCAGGACCGCCGCGAGAAAGCCGACTGTCGGCCCCAGCCCTGCCAGCTCGTGCAGGGCGTCCCGCCAGGGAACGAGCCCGGTCGCGACGGCGACGACCGCGGCCGGCACGGCGGCCACCGCCTCCGGCAGACCGCCCGGGCGTGCCACGGCGAACCCGAGCACACCGGCCAGCAGCAGAAGCGGCACCACAGTGATCACAAGGCGCTTCCGATGCCCGCATCCCGTAGCGTCGAAACCATGCTGCGTCGATGGCTTCCCGCCGGCATGCTGGTCGCCGTCGGCATCGCCCTGGCGTACGCGGCCGGGCCCCTGGCGCTGATCGTGCCGGTGGCGCTCGCCGCGGCGCTCTCACCCCTGGCTTTCCCGCGTTCCGTCCCGGCCACGGAGGCTCGCCGTCGCAGTGCCGCGGACGGCAAGCCGATCGTCTACTGGCGGCCGGGCTGTCCCTACTGCCTGCGCCTGCGCGCCACCGTCGGCCTGCGAGCCCACCGCGCTCACTGGGTGGACATCTGGCGGGACCCGGACGGCGCCGCGGCGGTACGCGCGGTGGCCGCCGGCAACGAGACGGTCCCGACGGTCATCCTGGCCGGCGAGCCCCTCGTGAACCCCGACCCGCGCCGGATCCGCGCCGCGCTCTGACCGCCATGTGGGCGACGACCAGGGGCAGGACCCCCACCGGGTACAAGGCGACATCGGTCCAGTGATGAACGGACTCGATCTCCGCCGCTCTGATGCCTGCCCCGGCCCATAACGGCTACAGCAGTCTTCAGCGGTGCGAGGACCATGCGGGGACTGTGATGGTCCAGAAGAAGCTTGTGGATGGTGCGGGAGATATGTTCCACGTTACTCGTAATGATCCGTCTTGAACCACACTCTCTTGCTTCCCTCTCCCTTGAGCTTCCCGCACAGAGGCAGACGTCACACCCGGGGGAAACACAAATGAGACAGTCAACGACGATAGCGTGATTCCGTGCCTGTTCTCGAAGGGCTCAGTATGATAGCGCAGCACATCTTTCCCAGAGGTCCTGAGCGGATTCCATAGCCCACCTTCGGGCCGGTAACGAATACCCCACCTCGTGGTGGAGCTCAGGGCAGGCCGAAAGACCGCCAAAGCCCTCTGGCGCCCGGTCCTCTGCTCGACCGGCACGATGTTGAGAGTGTGGGTCGGCTCCTCTTCGCACCACCAAGACGCCTCGATGCCTTCCCAACTGGGCGCACCACCCAACTCGAAGCTGACGGTAAGGCGAAGCGGCAGCACAAGTATCGTTGAGTCCGGGGTTGTCCGCCTCTCGTCCACCACGTAATCGCCGGCACCGTCAACGCCGATATGATAGGTGACGGCAATCTCCTCACTGCACTTCGGAGATGCGTGATCTACCAATTCGGTCAGGATTTGCCGACACTCATCCAGGTCGCGCTGAAGGCTTTGAATGCCGTGCGAAACATAGAGTTGCAGCATTTTGGCGCACATAAACACGAACGACAAGCAGAAGATGGCAATCAGCACGACTCTGCCAAAACCGCTGACAATCAGTTGAGCAACTCCAGAAGTCACAGCGATCGCCGTCGACCCCAAAGTCCAGGCGCCCCGTCCGACACCCTGTACTTTGGTCCGCACCCGCAACGCCACAGGTCAATTCTACGACCGCATGCATGCTGAGATAGTCAGAGATGATTTCGGATTTCCGCACCGGTTCATCGCCTTGCAAGAAGTCGCGCGCTCCTCGCGTCCGCCTCACGGAGCAGAGGAGGCAACCCCACGGACACAGAAACGCCCGGCGGCTCGCTCGGAGCTGCCGGGCGCTCGCCCTGCTACTGGCGGTGGTGAAGGGATTTGAACCCTTGGAGGGCGTAAACCCTCACACGCTTTCGAGGCGTGCTCCTTAGGCCGCTCGGACACACCACCGCGAAGTAGGTTACCCGACCGCCCACCGGCTTCGCCGCCGGGTTACCCCGAACCGCGAAGAGGCAGGTCGCGCCCCCTTCGGCGGGGCGGCCTGGCAGGATCTTCCGACATGAGTGTGCACATCGGCGCGCAGCCGGGCGACATCGCCGAGCGGGTTCTGCTTCCCGGGGACCCCATGCGGGCGAAGTGGATCGCCGAGACGTTCCTGAAGGACCCCGTCTGCTACACGCAGGTTCGCGGGATGCTGGGATTCACCGGTATGTGGCAGGGGGTGCCCGTCTCCGTCCAGGGATCCGGCATGGGCATGCCGTCCGCCTCGATCTACAGCCACGAGCTGATCAACGAGTACGGCGCCAAGTCCCTGATCCGCATCGGGTCGTGCGGCGCCCTGTCCGAGGACCTGAACCTCGGTGACGTGATCGCCGCCATCGGGTCGGCCACCGACTCGAACATGAACCGGGTCCGCTTCGACGGGCTCGTCGACTACGCGCCGGTGGCGGACTTCGGGCTGCTGCGGACCGCTGCCGACGTCGCCGACCGGCGGGGCATCGCGCTGCGGGTGGGGCCGATCCTGGCCGCCGACGCGTTCTACACCGACCGGCCCGACCTGTACGACACGCTCGCCGACTACGGGGTGCTGGCGGTCGAGATGGAGTCGGCCGCCATCTACACGATCGCGGCCCGCTACCGTGCGAGGGCGCTGACCATCCTGACGGTCAGCGACCACATCAAGCGCGGCGAGAAGATGGACTCGGCGCAGCGTGAGCAGGGCTTCTCCGACATGGTGCAGATCGGCCTCGACACGGCGATCAGCTAACGGAAGAAGTCCCGCATCAGGGCGGCGCACTCGGCTTCGAGCACCCCGGAGTACACCTCCGGGCGGTGGTTGAGGCGCCGGTCGCGGACCACGTCCCAGAGCGACCCGACCGCGCCGGTCTTCGGCTCCCAGGCGCCGAAGACCAGCGTGCCGACCCGGGCCAGCACGAGCGCGCCGGCGCACATCGTGCACGGTTCGAGGGTGACGACCAGCGTGCAGTCCGACAGCCGCCAGCTGCCGGTGAGCAGGGCGGCCCGGCGCAACGCCAGGATCTCGGCGTGCGCGGTCGGGTCGCCGGTCGCCTCCCGCTCGTTGCCGGCGGCGGCCAGCTCGTTGCCGTCGGCGTCGAAGACGACCGCGCCGACGGGCACGTCCTCCGGGAACGAGGAGGCGACGGCGATGGCCCGCCGCATCCACGTCTCGTGCCGGGAGCGCGCCGTCACGCCTCGCGCAGCTCCTCGAGCTCGTCGCCGCAGCCCAGCTTCTGGCAGATCTCCGCGGTCACGTCGGACGGCAGCATGCCTTCCAGCCCGCACAGGGTGAGCAGCCGGTGCGAGCTGATCCCGAGGTCGGCGAGGAGCTCGACGTCGCCGACCGGGTCGGCGTCCGGATCGGCGGCGGGCCGCTCCTCCTCCTCGTCGTCGTCGGTGCTGCCGGCGGCCAGGTCGTCGATCTCCAGCGCCGGCGTCTCCACGTCGGCGAGCAGCAGGGCTCCGAGCCGCGACTCGTCGGCGAACGCCGAGTCCGATCCGAAGACCCGCAGGTCCTCACCCTCGTCGAGGCGCAGGATGACCAGATACTGGTCGTCGGCCTCGACGAACAGCAGCGACAGGTCGGCGTCGGGCTCGGCGTCCCGCAGCCTGTCCACCACCTCGTCGATGTCGGCCAGCCCGGTGAGCTCCAGCTCGGACGCCGTCCAGCCGTTCTTGCCCCGAGCGACGGCGGCAGCGAAAGTCGACACGAATCCCCCCACGAACGTCTGTTCTCAGCGAGTGACGGTAGCGGCTGCATCGGCTCGAGCGCAGCGCCACGCCCCGAAGGAGACAAGCTCTCTCCACGGTACGGGCACAGCGAGCTCTCGTGACACACGGCCGGGCGCTGCCGTCCCGGCCTGATCACCCGCTGCCGGCTGGTGTGGCAGGTCACCCAAAAAGACCCGCCACGGTTGCCTTCGGCGGCCGTGTCTCAGCCCCCGACGTCGCCGTCGGCGGCCGAAATCCCTCGGCACCAGTGCGAAAAGACCCGTACCGGTGATGGCGTCCGCTCAGGACGACCATGCGGAGGGTTCCGGTCGGGCCCAGGTCGGGCCTGGCCCTACGGTGGCCCGGTGACGGAACTGAGACAGGTCCATGACGACGCCCGCGCGATCGCCGAGGCGGCCCTCGGACGCGACCCCGGGCCCTTGACGACGGCCGAGAGCATCTCGCACCGGGTCTACGTCGGAGCGGACATCGTCGTGAAGGTCATCGACGCGGCCGGCCACTCCCGGCTGGACCGGGAGATCGCCCTGGTGCCGCACCTGCCCGGTGGGCTGACGGCGCCACTGCTCGCCGCCGGGCTCCATGGTCAGGTGCGGTATGCCTGCTACGCCCGCGTGCCGGGCAAGGCTCCCGGCATGGGCATGCCGGCGGCCGACGCGGCGACCGCACGTTCGCTGGCTGTGCAGGCGGTGCAGCGGCTGCACGCGCTCCACGACTGGGTTCCTGCCGGCGAGGCCGAACGGACGCTGCGGGAGCCTCTCGACCACGGCGGCTTCGTCGGCCGCGCAGAGCTGATCGCCGAGATCGAACGCCTCACCGCGGCGGACCGGAAGGCGGTCGTACCCGCCGCGGCGCTCGACCGGCTGACGGCGATAGCGGAGAGTGCGCCGCCGAATGTCCGGATGGACGTGCCGGTGCATGCGGACTGCCACTGGGGCAACTGGCTGGCGTCCGGAAGCGATGTGACCGCGCTGCTGGACTTCGAGTGGGCGCGCTTCGGCGATCCGGTCGACGACTGGTTCTTCGTGATCGCGGACAGCGGCCCGCACGTGAGCACGGTCCTGGAGGTCGTCGCCCGCGAGACGACGACTTCCTCGGACACCCTGCGCGCCCAGTGCGAGGTCCGCGAGGCGGCGTATCTCGCCTCCGACGTCCGGCCGGCACTCACCCGCCCGGATTTCCCGCCCCGGATGTTCGGCGAGCGGCTGCGCCGGCTGAAGGAGATCACGATCGGGCGAGCCTGGTGGCGGTGACGGTCAGGCGCGCTGGTCCCCTGCCGGCTGCCACTTCTTCATCCACGGCGAGTCGGGCCAGCCCTCGGCGGCCGCCATGATCGGGTACGCCGTACCGCCGTCGACCGCCTCGCGGATGATGTCCGCATGCCCCGCGTGCCGGGCCGTCTCCTGGATCAGGTGGAGCAGCACCCACCGCACCGACCAGTTGTCGATGTCCTTGGGGTTCCACGGCACCGAGTGGTCGACGGGCACGTCCTGGCCCAGGTCGGCGATCTCCGCAACGGTCTTCTCGGTGCGCGCCGCCACCCGGTCGTAGTGGGCGAACACCTCCTCGATCGACTCACCGTCCGCCAGCCGGAAGTTGTCCTCGTACGCCTGGTAGTCGACCGGCCGGGACTCCCCGCGGACGGTGTCGATCCAGCTCTCCTCGGTGGACGCACAGTGCTTGATCAAGCCACCGATCGTCAGCGGGCTCGCCGTCGGAGCGGCGCGCAGCTGCTCGGCGGTGAGGCCGTACGCGGTGAGCCTGAGCACGTAGCGCATTTGGGTGAGGTAGGCGAGGAGGCCTTCGCGCTCGTTGCTGATGGCACCGACCTGACCGGGCATGACCGTTCTCCTGTCGTCGTGTTTCTCGGCTACGTTTCGAGCCTAGAAGCCATTGCGGTCAGTTCTCGGCCGCATTCCCGGCAGTTTCGGGCCGACGCCGGTCACCCAGCCGCCCGCGCGTCCCAGCGCCAGAAGAGCATCCCGATCAGGATCAACTTCCACCGGTACGCCCACCGCCCCCGGCCACTGGCGTCGCAGCTCCCCCGGCCGCTCGAGCAGGGGCGTCAAGGCCTCGACCGGATCCGGTTCGGCCAGACGCCCCGCATAGGCCTCGAGGTCGGAGAGCACGGCGGGCAGGATCCGGCGTACGGCGGCCGCGTTGCCCCCGCACATGGCCGCTGTCAGTTCGGCGCGGGTGGCGGCTACCCGCGTACCGTCGCGGAAGGACCCCGCAGCGAGCGCGCCGGCGAGCGGATGCCCGTCGATCAGGTTCGTCAGAGCCGCGGCGAGCAGGTGCGGGATGTGACTGATCCGGGCCACCGCCTCGTCGTGCTCGTCGGCGGTGGCCGGCACGACCCGGGCGCCGAGCGCGGTGAAGAGGCCGGCCAGACGAAGCCAGTCCGCCAGGTCGGTCTCCGGTTCGAGGCAGAGCACCCAGGCGCAGCCGTCGAACAGGTGCGCGTCGGAGGCGAGGAAGCTGGACTCCGCCTTGCCCGCCATCGGGTGACCGCCCACGTACCGGCGGCCGCGGAGCATGTCCCGGACCGGGACCTTGACCGACGTGACGTCCGTGACGAGGCCGGGGAAGCCGGCGAGCTGGTCGATCACCGGGGGCAGGACCGGCAGCGGGACGGCGAGCACCACGATGTCGGCGCGCTCGGCGGCGGCCGGGATGCTGTCCGCGATCTGCACCATCGGAAGCTCGGCAGCGGCTTTCCGCGTGTCGGCGCCGATGTCGTAGCCGGTCACCTGGTGACCTCGGGCGGAGAGGGCACGCAGGAGCGAGCCGCCGATGAGACCCAGACCGATGACCGCGACGTTCACGCCGGTGACTCTCGCACACCGACCCGCATCAGCCGTACGGTCATGTGAGGATTAGTCCGTTTCGTCACTAGATAACCCGCATCAATGCGGTTACGTTCGGCATGTGACGTATAGGGGCAAACTTCGCAAGCAGTGCACGGTGGTCCTGGCGACCCTCGGCGCGGTCCTCGCCACGGCGGCACCCGCCCAGGCGGCACCGTCGGAGACGTCGGATGCCGTGCCGGGCTTCAACGGGACAGTGCTGGCCGTGGCGTACTCGGGCAGCACGATCTACATCGGCGGCGACTTCACCTCGGCGATCGTGAAGGGCAAGAGCTACGCGCGCGGCCGGCTCGCCGCCGTCAACGCGTACACGGGAGAGCTGTTGCCCTGGGCGCCGACCGCCGACGCGCGGGTGAAAGCGATCGCGGTGAGCGGATCGTCGGTCTACATCGGCGGCGAGTTCGGGTACGTCAGCGGGCAGAAGCGGGACAGCCTCGCCCGGCTCGACGCCACCAGCGGAGCCGTCTCCAGCACCTTCAAGCACGCGATCGACGGCAAGCCGTACGCCCTCGCCGCCGCCAACGGCCGCCTGTACGTCGGCGGCACCCTGACCAAGGTGAACGGCCAGGTCCGCACCCGGCTCGCGGCCTTCGACCTCTCCTCCGGCGCGCTCGACACCGCCTGGAAGCCCACGGTCGACGACCAGGTCGAGGCGCTCGCCACCGGCGGCGGCCGGGTCTACGTCGGCGGCAAGTTCCACAAGGTCAACAGCACCAGCGGGTACGACCGCCTGGTAGCCCTCGACCCGTCCTCGGCCTCGATCGTCACGAGCTTCAAGCCCAAGCCGGCAGTGATCGTCTTCGCCATCGCGCTCACCTCGGACGGCGTCTACACCGCACACGGCGGCCAGGGCGGCACGGCGGCCGCGTACACCCTCAGCGGCAGCAAGCGCTGGAGCGCCACCTTCGACGGCGACGCCCAGGCGGTCACCACCCTCGGCGACACCGTGTACGTCGGAGGCCACTTCGACCACGCCTGCCGCACCGCCCGCACCGGAGACCAGGGCGTCTGCCTGGACGGCTCGGACGACCGCGTCAAACTGGCGGCGCTGGCGCTCGACGACGGCCACCTGCGCGACTGGACCGCGAACATGAACGGCATCGAGGGGGTGCTGACCATGGCGTCCGACACGACGATCGGTGCGTTCGCGACGGGCGGGGCGTTCACGACGATCAACGGGGCGTCGCAGAAGAGGTTCGCGCAGTTCAGCTGAGACAGGACCACACAGCAGGGCCGCATCCTGGGCGAGGATGCGGCCCTGTGCACGTCTCCCGGCCGCCGGCGGGTCGCGTCAGGCTCGGCAGTTGTGGGCGGCCTTCCAGGCCTTGACCTTGGCCACCGGGCTCTTGCTGCCGCCGTTGCGCCACGAGGTCAGGTAGGTCGCGGGCCAGATCACGCCGCGCCGCACCTTCCAGTCACCGGTCTTCGCACAGGCGGGCGAGATGCCGTAGTGCAGGTGGCACACCCCGTTGGCGTTGCCGGTGTGCCCGACCTTCCCGAGCTGCTGGCCGGCCTTGACCCGGACGCCCGCCTTGATGCCGGTCTGCACCTTGCTGAGGTGCGACCCGTAGTACCGCACGCCGTCGTCACCGAGGATCGACACGAACAGCCCGCCGTTCAGGGGCCCGTCGGGACGCCCCTTGACGTACTCGTCCTTCAGGCTGATCTCGAGCACGACGCCGCTGGTCGTAGCGACGACCTTCTCACCGCAGTCGGCGAAGATGTCCGTCGCCGGGTACTTGGAGTGCGTCGGGTGGAAAGCGACGTTCGACGCCTTCACCGGAAACACGTACTTGACGCTCGTGGGCGCGGTGGCCGGAGCCGGCTTCTTGCTCGGCGTCTTCTCCGGCGAGGGCGCCACACTGACCTTGCCCGCGGCGGCGGGCGGCGCGGCCGAAGCAGGCGCGGTCAACGACGCGGCAGCGGTAGCCGACGGCTCCACGAACTGCGGCGTCGCGTCCGCCGACGACCCACTCTCCGGCGAGCCGCAAGCGGCCAGCGAGAGCGCGGCAACGGTCAGGACCGAGAGGGTACGCAGGGAAACCACCGCGCCATCCTGGCAGAAGTCGCCGAACTCCGCAGGCCCCCGCCCGTCGACCGCGCTCGATCCCCCTCCCGAAGGCGCACGATTACGCCCGCCGAATCCGACTCCACGACCGGGTCGCCGGCCTCGTGAGTGGCGTCGCTCACCCTCCGGTGGTCAGCGCCACCCAGCCTCCAGTCGTCCTGCCTCGCGGACCGCGGAACGGTGGATAGGGTTGGGCGTAGCCATCAACACCGGGAGGAATGGCATGGCCGAGCAGCACGGAGGGTGGGCGGAGACGAGCCCGCCGCCCGGATGGTTGCCGCCCTCCGCCGCACCGGCGGCCCCGTTCCCGCCCTCCGCCTCGCCGGCGCGCCCCCTCCCGCCCTCCGGCTCACCGTCGTTCCCGCCCACTGCCTCGCCGGCGCTCGCATTCCCGCCTTCCGCACCGGCGCTCCCGTTCCCGCCGCCGCGGCCCGTCTACCGCGAACCTCACCCGATCCGCACGGCCCCGCTCCTCACCGGCCTGGCCGCGGCGGCGCTCTGGTTCGCCCTCTTCGGCAGCCTCGGCCGAGACCTGTTCAGCTACGCCTGGTGGACCGTGGCAGCCGCGATCTCGGCTTGGTTCGTCGCAGCCTTCCTCACCCTGGTCGGCGATCGAGGCGTAGCCGTCGGCGTAGCCCTCACGAGCGGCCTCGCTCTATCGATCGCCGCCGGTTTCGTCGGTGCGAGATGGATCACCACCAACGACTGGCCGCTGTGGTGAATGTCCAGCTCTGCACGCGTCTGTGATCGACGATCAGTACTGTCTCCGTGGCGCAACGCACTCGGCCTTGACGAACGCCGAACAGCTCGGCAGTCTCGGCCTCATGGCCCACGTACCGCAGCGACTCGACCCGGATCGTCGCCGTCGCAGGCTCGAGCTCCTCGCCGCTCTGGCCGACGCGAAGTCGGCCCGCGAGCACAGCCAGCCCCAGCGCCTCCGCGGCGCGAGGATCCGCGAGCTGATCGCTTCCCGCCGCCGCTTGTCCAACTGATCCTCCGCCCGGTTCAGCGGCTTCCGGCCCGCTCAGCGGTCAGAGCGTTTCGCCGCGGTCCAGGCGTATGACCCGCCGATCCGTCACGATCGCCGTCACCAGATCGTGCGGCGTGACGTCGAAGGCCGGATTGACCGCCGCGGAGAACGACGTCACCTCGGCGGCGCCGCGATCCTCGATCTCCACCGCCGCGCCCTCCGGCGTCTCCATGTCCACCGTCGACTCCGGCGCCACCACCACGAACGGCACACCGGCCCGCCGGGCCCCGAGGGCGTGCGCGTACGTGCCGACCTTGTTGATGACGTCTCCGTTGGCGCAGATCCGGTCGGCCCCGAGGATGACGGCGTCGGCTTCGCCGCGGGCGAGGAGGAACGGTCCCGCCGAATCCACCGACACCCGGAACTCGATGCCGGCCTGTTCCAGCTCCCAAGCCGTCAGCCGGGCACCCTGCAGCAGGGGCCGCGTCTCACTCGCGATGACCCCGGCCAGCGCCCCTCGCCGCTGCAGCTCGAACACCACACCCAGCGCCGTACCGCCGACGACGGCGGCGAGCCCGCCGGTGTTGCAGTGCGTCAGCACCCGGGGCCGCCCGCCGCACAGCTCGACCAGCAGGTCGGCCCCGAGGCCCGCCATCGCCTCCGAAGCAGCGATCTCCTCGTCACGCACAGCACACGCTTCGGTGAGCACCGCCGCAAACCCGTCATCCAGCCGCGCGGCGGCCCGCCGCGCACCCCGGGCAAGGTTGACTGCGGTGGGCCGGGCGGACTCCACATCCCGTACGGCCTGAGCCAGCCCCTCGGCATCTCCCGCGAACTCCCGAGCCGCCAAGGCCACCCCGAAGGCCCCGGCCACCCCCAGAGCGGGAGCACCCCGAACCGCCAGCGACTGAATGGCCCCGACCAGCTCGGCGACCCCCGTGACCCGCAGCATCCGCAGCTCACCGGGCAGAGCGGTCTGGTCGATGAGCTCCACAGCGCCGTCAACCCAGTCAATGGTCCGCATGAGCGGCAGCCTATCCACGCCCATCCGAGTCCCCTGTCCAGCTACCCGTTGCCCACACGCCCTGCGCGCACCCTCGACGGCTCAGAGGCGAGCTAGCGCCTTCCGCAACGGATCCAGCCCCAACGCCCCCAGGTTCAGTGCATCGCGGTGGAACTCTTTCAAGCTGAACTCCGCGCCCTTACGCGCCTTCGCGTCCTCCCGCGCTTCGAGCCAGATCCGCTCTCCCACCTTGTACGACGGCGCCTGACCCGGCCAGCCCAGGTATCGCTTCCACTCGAAGCGCAGCACGTCCTCCTGCATGCGGCAGTGCTGGCGGAGGAACTCGTAGCCAAGCTCCGGGGTCCATCGCTCGCCCGGGTGGAAGCCGAACGGGTTGTCGCGGGGGATCTCGAGCTCCAGGTGCATGCCGATGTCGACGATGACCCGGGTCGCGCGCAGTGCCTGGCCGTCGAGCATGCCGAGGCGGTCGCCCGGGTCGGCGAGGTAGCCGAGGTCGTCCATGAGGCGTTCCGCGTACAGGGCCCAGCCCTCGCCGTGGCCCGAGCACCAGCAGAGGAGGCGCTGCCAGCGGTTGAGCAGGTCGGCGCGGTAGATGGTCTGGCCGATCTGCAGGTGGTGGCCCGGCACGCCCTCGTGGTAGACCGTGGACGTCTCGCGCCAGGTCGAGAACTCCGTCTGGTTCGGCGGGACCGCCCACCACATGCGGCCGGGGCGGCTGAAGTCCTCGCTCGGTGACGTGTAGTAGATGCCTCCGTCGCTGGTGGGGGCCAGGCACGCCTCCACCGTCCGCACCGGCGCCGGGATGTCGAAGTGCGTGCCGTGCAGCTCGGAGATCGCCTTGTCGGCGGTGGCCTGCATCCAGTCGCGGAAGGCCTCCTTGCCCGGGATGCGGCGGGCCGGGTCGGCGTCCAGCACGTCGACGGCCTGGTCGACGGTGGCGCCGGGACCCTCGATCTCGGCGGCGACCGCGCGCATCTCGCGCTCCAGCCGGGCGAGCTCCTCGAAACCCCACGCGTACGTCTCTTCGAGGTCGATCCGGGCCCCGAGGAAGTACTGCGAGGCTCGGGCGTACCGTTCCCGCCCCGCCGCCTCCTTGTCGCGGCCGAGCGGGGCGAGCTCCGTACGCAGGAATTGTCCGAAGCCGGCGGTGGCCGCCGTGGCCGCGGCAGCGTTGCGTTGCAGCTCCGCGAGGAGCGCACCTTGGGCGCCGAGGCCGTCGGCGAGGCTGTGGAAGAAGTTGTCGCGGGCGGGGTCGGTCCAGGCGTCGCACTGCTCGGCGACCTCGATCATCTGGATGCGCGCGCTCGCGTTGCCCTTGTTCGCCTGGTGGAGCAGGCTGGTCTTGTACTGCTCGAGGGCCCGGGGAAAGCCGCCGAGCCGGGCCGAGATGTTGGCCAGCGCCTCCTCGCCCTGGATCGGCATCAGGTCGAAGACCATGCGCAGCCCGTGCAGGGCGCTGGAGATCACGTTGATCTCGCTGGCTGTGTCACCGGCCTCGTAGCGGACCAGGTCGAGGCCGAGGCGCTCCTGCATGGCGTCCTTGGCGACGTGCTCCGCCTCGGTCTCGGGCTCGAGCGGGTCGAGCTCCAGCAGTGTGCGGCGCACGAGGTCGGCCTGCGCGTCGACGCCCTCCGGCGACAGATCGTCGAGCTTGTCGTCGTAGCCGGGCACGCCGATGAAGGTGGCGCCGGTCGGGTTGAGCGGCGCCCACTCGTCCACGTAGCGGTTGGCGAGGTCATCAATCTGTCCCACGCGCCGACCCTACGGGAGACCTCCGACAAAACGCGGGTCCTTATTCCGCCGGCGAGTGGCCGGCCGTCCATGCCAGCAGGCGGTCGGTGGTCCAGGTGTTCACCACCCGGTCCACGGGTACGCCGCAGAGCGCCGCTCGCTCGCACCCGAACCGCTGCCAGTCAAGCTGTCCCGGCGCGTGAGCGTCCGTGTCGATGCTGAACAGGCAGCCGGCCTCGACCGCGACCGTGAGCATGCGTTTGGGCGGGTCGAGGCGGTCCGGCCGCGAGTTGATCTCCACGGCCTTGTCGTGCTCGACACAGGCGGCGAGCACCTTCTCCAGGTCGAAGGTGCTCGGCGGCCGCGTGCGCGCGCGGCGATGCGCCTGGTCGCCCTCGCCGGCCGCGGACACCTTGCGCCCGGTGAGGTGCCCGAGGATGTCGAGGTGGGGGTTGGCGATCGCGGCCAGCATCCGGCGGGTCATCTTCGGCGACTCGTCACGAAGCCCGCTGTGCACCGACCCCACGACGACGTCCAGGCGGGCCAGCAGCTCGTCCTCCTGGTCGAGCGAGCCGTCGGCGAGGATGTCGACCTCGATGCCGGTGAGGATGCGGAAGCCCTCCGGCAGCGCGTCGTTGAGCCGGTCGATGTAGTCGAGCTGTTTGCGAAGCCGGGCCGCGGTCAGGCCGTGAGCCACGGTCAGGCGTGGCGAATGGTCGGTGAGCACCAGGTACTCGTGCCCGAGCTCGACCGCCGCGAGAGCCATCTCCTCGATCGGCGAACCACCGTCCGACCAGTCGGAATGGGCATGGCAGTCGCCGCGCAACGCCTCGCGCAGAGCGGCCGCCGCGCCGACGAGGTCGGTGCCCTCGGTGCTTTCCAGCCTGCGCAGGTAGACCGGTTCCTCGCCGCTCAGCGACTCGGTGATGCAGCGGGCGGTCACGTCACCCACGCCGGGGAGCTTGGCGAGCGTGCCTTCTTCCGTACGCTGGGAAAGCTCCGCCGGAGGCAGCGCGGCGACCGTCGCGGCAGCCGATCGGAAGGCCTTCACCCGGTATGTCGCCTCGTTGGCGCGCTCCAGCAGAAACGCGATGCGCCGCAGGTCGGCGGCCGGGTCACGGGATGCCATGCCGCCCAGCGTAGGCCCGTGATCGGCGATTTTCGCGGTTGTCCACAGGCAGCGCCGAAGGGGCTTGCCTGACCAAGATCGATACCGGTATCTTCCTCGCGCCGCGGGCCCCGACCCACGGCGTCATGGGGGAAGGAACCACCGATGTTTCGTGCTGCCGCGTCCGTGGTGATGCTGCTCGGTTTCTATGTCGTGGCACTGATCCAGCTCGCCGCCGTCCTGGCCTTCGTGGTCTGGGCCGCGATGTCGCACCACACCGCGGCGGGCCTCAAGCTGGGACTTCCGCTGCTGCTCGCCGTCGGTGCGACGGCCGTCGGGCTGTGGCGCGCCATCCGCACCCAGCCCGAGCCGATGCACGGGCTCGTCGTCACCCCACAGGCCGCGCCGGAGCTGTGGCAGACGGTGCACGCTCTCGCGACCGAGGTCGGCACCCGCTCGCCCGACGAGATCCGGCTGGTGCCCGAGGTCAACGCGGCCGTCAGCGAGGACACCAAGCTGCTCGGCCTCATCGGCGGCCGGCGCCGGCTCTACCTGGGAATGCCGCTGGTGCAGGCGCTGACCGTCGACCAGCTCCGGTCGGTCATCGCCCATGAGCTCGGGCACTACTCCGGCCGTCACACCCGGCTCGGCGCAGTCGCGTACCGGGGCCGCCTCGCCATCGGCGGCACCATCAGCCGCATCGGACGCTGGAACCCGGTCGGCATGGTGTTCCGCGGCTATGCGCGGCTCTACCTCCTGGTCGACAACGCCGCCTCACGGCGGCAGGAGCTCGACGCCGACCGGGCCTCGGTGCGCGTCGCCGGCCCGGAGGTGGCGATGTCCGCGCTGCGCGAGCTTCCGGTCATCGACGCGGCCTGGGACTTCTACTTCGGACGGTACGTCGCGCCGGGATGGGAAGCCGGGTACGCGCCGGACGACGTCTTCGGCGGCTTCGGGCAGCTCTTCGCCGCCCGCGGGGACCAGCTGGCCGAGGTGCGCGACCAGGAGCCGGAGCAACACAAGTCGCGCTGGGACACCCACCCGTCGACCGCCGAGCGCATCGCGGTGATGCGGGCGGCACCGCAGCAGCCGCACCCGGTGGACGGCCGTCCCGCGGCGGCCCTGCTGCCGTCGGTCCACGAGGCCGGCATCGCCCTGCAGCGCGAGGTCGTCGACGTAGCCGATCGCCGGGTGCTGCCGTGGCCCCAGTTCACCGCCGCAGCGGCCACTGCGCGGCTGCAGCGCACCGCCGACCGGTTGTTCCGCTCGCTGGGCCGTCTCACCGGTACGCCGGACCCCGACCTCGGCACGCTGTTCGCCCTGGTCGCCGCCGGACGCCTGGGCGAGCTGGCGGAGGAGTTCTTCCCGGACACCGACCGCGACGAGGCGGCCGTCAGGTTCGCCGGCCTCATGGACATGCTGTTCGCACTGGCGGCCATCCGGTCGGGCACGGCCTTCTGGCAGCACTCGTGGTCGGGCCCGGCACGGCTGACCGACGCCGAAGGCGCGGAACTGGACTTCGAAGAGATCGCCAAGCTGGCCGTCTCACCGGAAACCCTGGAAG
Organism: Actinoplanes sp. NPDC049548; assembly: GCF_040676695.1. Classification (NCBI taxonomy): domain Bacteria; kingdom Bacillati; phylum Actinomycetota; class Actinomycetes; order Micromonosporales; family Micromonosporaceae; genus Actinoplanes; species Actinoplanes sp. NPDC049548. Next base: position 33,991 of record NZ_JBFAPM010000001.1, on the reverse strand, counting down.
AGGCCCGGGCGCGACTGGCCGGGCGAGGCGTCCGCGTCGAAGCCGCCGGCATCGTCGAGCGCAAGGCCACGGCGAAGGGCTCGGACGTCATCGCCGCCCTGGCCAACCTCAAGGTCGACGGCGCGCACACCGACCTGATCCTGCTGGACCGCGGCTTCCTGTTCGTGCCGGGCCCGAAGTCCACCGACAACGGCAAGAAGCGACTGCAGGAACTGCTGTCATCAGCCCCGATCGAGCAGCTCGCGGCAACCTACCGCTTCCTGCCGTTCGAGGAGGTACGCGCAAGCACCATCACCAAGCGCACGCCGACCCGAGCGGACTTGCACCTGCACGACGGCACGGTCATCGCCATGGAAGAGCGCTGGACCGGAGAACAACTCGGCGACAGCCGCGACACCCTGCTCGAAGTCCTCGACCGACTCGGCGGCCACTCCCCCGACAACTGACCGCCCCCGACGACGGCTAGCGCCGGGCGGACGACTGTGAGCGGCCGCGGGCCGCGGGCGGCTGGCGGCGCGGCTAACAACCGCCAGCGACGGGCGGCGCGGCTAATGACCGCGGGTGGCGGGCGGGCCCGCGCGGGTGGGGACCCGCGGCAGGCAGCGGCGGGCAGCCAGCGACAGGCGGGCATTCGCAGGCAGCTAAGGCGACGGGCGGCTGACGCGCCGCGCAGCCAGCCGCGACAGCGAACACTCGTCCGGTAAAGCAACCGCACTACGGCGAAGGCGCACCGGCACGGAGCAGAGCACCGGATCGAAATCCGGACGACCCGCGGCCGCGAACGGCGCAGGCTCGCCAATGCCTGGGGAGCAGCGCCCAGTCCCCACGCCGCACATGCCTTCGGCGAAGGCGGGGTGCCGCCGGACGGACCGGCCGCCATAGAGGCGCTTCGATCCGTCAAGTCTGGCGGACCACCGTCGCGAACCCGGCCGAACCCGCCGGCCAACGACCGAGAAGGCGGCCGAATCTCACCGCCCGACAGCCAAGAGCGGCGGCGCAACGGAACCGACTTCGCGACGGTAAGCCCGACCGCCGCCCCTCCTATCCACCGAGGCGCAAATCGCGCCTTCCGCTCGAATTCAGCGCCGAACAGGGCCATTTCCGCGCGCGACCACGCCCACCCTCCACCGAACGGACGTTCCCACCAATGCGTCCACTCCATGGGATAGCGGCCAAATACTCCAAACCACGCCGGGCGGCCGAACTCCGTTACGTGATGTTATTGTTACCGTGCAGTAACCGATTCTTGAGCGCGACACTATAGCCCAGTCAGGCAGGAAATAGCCAATCGAGTGCGAAAGAGCGCTCCCCGCCGCGCCGCACTCTCGCCCACCCCCGGCAAGTCCGCAACCAGCGGGTTCGATGGAGGCTTGCGGAGGAGCCAGGTCCCCTATCACCCGGCGATCCCAGGAGGTCCATCCCCCGATCAGACGACTCAACTCTGACCCTAAGAAAGGGGTCGCATGATTATTTCCCGGATAGATTGACCCGGATTGGTGCGCCCGCACGGCTACGGAGGGTAGCCGCCAGATCGGTCGAAGGCGGTCGCATGGTGGAGGAATGGGGCAATGTCAGCTTCGGTGAATAACCGTCGGACCCGGATGCGCTCGGCGCTCGTGGTCGTTCTGACGGTTTTGATACTCGTGCCGGCCGGCATCCTGTTCGGTCGAGTGTGGGCGGATGTCGAGGATCGCAGGGACAGCGCGCGACTCGAGCAGAAGGGCGTCGAGTACATCACCGCGCTCGGCCCGCTCGTCAGCGCTCTCGGCGAGGCTCAGTCCGCGACGCTTTCCGGCACGAGCGCCCCGTCCGGTTCGCTGACCGCCGCCGTCGCCGCCGTCGGTGCCGTGGACCAGCGGCTCGGGAGTGAGCTGCGGACCCGGGACCGGTGGAACGGGCTGAAGCAGAAGATCGACGCGCTCCCCAAGGTCACCGGCGGCCCGCTCGCCACCTTCCAGGCCCACGTCGAGGTCACCGATCTGGCTCTCGCCCTCTACGGCGCCGTCCGCAACAACTCCGAGCTGGCTCGCGATCCCGACAACGACATCTCGCACCTGCAGCAGGCGGTGGCCGCCGACCTCCCCGCGGCCATCGTCCACATGGGCCGGATGGCCGACCTCAGCCAGCTCGTCGCCAAGGCGAACGCCCAGCAGCAGGCTCAGCTCGGTCCGCAGTTCGGCGCCGCCGTCCTGCAGGTGAACACCTCCGTCAACGGGCTCACCGACAATCTGCAGGCGGCCGTCGACGACACCAGCAGCACGACGCTGAGCGGCAACCTCGTCACCGGGCTCGACTCCTTCCGCCGCGGTGCCGAGTTGCTGACCAGCGGCGCCAACCCGGGCGGGGCCCCCGACGCCGCCACCATGGCGACCGCGGAGAGCCGCCTGCAGGTGGCGCTGACCAATCTCGCCGGCATCACGACGCGTGAGATGTCGCGGCTGCTGGACGATCGGCTGGACACCCTCGACTACCGGACCGCGGAGGCGCTGGCTGCTGCCGGTGCGGCCGTGCTGCTGGCCCTCGCCGCGATCGTCGTACCGCTGACCGGCCGGCGCAGGCCCGGCAAGACGGCGCGGGTCCCGGGCGAGGCCACACGCGACCTGACCGTTCTTCCCGGCGGCACGACGGAGACCAACGGCAGACCGGGCAGCGGAGAAGCCGGCAGCCCGGCTTCCAGGCAACGGGAGTGGACCAGTGCTGTTCGGTAGATTCCGCATCCTCGGCAAGCTGACGCTGCTCGTCCTCGTACCTCTGATCGGGGTTGTGGCCCTTGCCGTGCCGATCGTCGGCAACCGCGTCGGCGCCGCTCGGGACGCGCAGGACACCTCCGACACCGTGCGGCTGGCCACCCAGGTCGGTTCGGCGGTCCAGGAGCTCCAGGAGGAGCGCCTGTTGTCGGTGGGTTACCTCTTCGGCCTGGTGCAGGCGCCCGAGCTTGCGGTGCAGAGCGCCAAGGCGACCGACCGCATCCAGGCGCTCAAGGACCTCGACGTGCCGGTGTCGGACGAGCTCACCAGGGCGATCGACGGCGCGGCGAAGCTCTCCGCCACCCGGACCGGCGTGATCAACCGGACCATCCGCCCGGATGTGATCGTGACCGACTACACGTCGGTGATCACCTCGATCATCGACAACCTCGCGCTCACCAAGCGGGCCGACCTGAACACCTCCGCCGGCCGGCAGGTGTACGCGCTGGACCAGGCCCTGCGCAGCGACGACATGATCAGCCAGGCGTCCGGCTATCTGGCCGGGGCGGTGGTGACCCGCAACGCCGGGCTGGTCCGGCTCTTCTACTCGACCCTGGTGCAGCTGCAGCTGGTCATCATCAACGCGCGGCCGTACTTCACCGACGCGCAGTACAAGCTGTACCTGGGCGCTCAGGACGCCTTCGCCTCCCGGGTCGGAACGCGCTTCCTGGTGGAGGCCGCCACCGATCCCGAGGCGGCGGTCAAGCGGCTGAACATCCAGACGGTCTTCCCCTCTCTGCGGTCCGTCATCGTTCTCGGCGGCTTCGTGGAGAAGCGGGTCGCCCAGGACGTGGACACGGCCGTGACCGAGAACCGCAACTCCGCGCTGCGGACGGCCGCGCTGGTCGGTGGCGGCTCGCTGCTGCTTCTGCTGCTCGTGGTCGCGCTGTCGCTGTTCATGGCCCGGGCCGTCGCCCGGCCCCTGCGACGCCTCACCGCTTCGGCGGATCGGATCGCCCGCGCCGCCGAGGCCGAGCTGGAGCGGGTGGCGGACGACGACGCCGAGGCGGTCCGGCCGATCCGGTTGGACCCCGTCGACGTGGCGGCCCGCGACGAGATCGGCGACCTGGCCAAGGCGTTCGACCGGGTGCAGACCACCGCCGTCCGGCTGGTGGAGCGCCAGGTTGCCGGCCGGCGCAACGTCGCCCAGATGTTCGGGCACGTCGGGCGGCGTACCCAGAACCTGGTCGGACGGCAGCTGGCGCTCATCGACAGCCTGGAGCGCCGGGAGACCGACAGCGACCGCCTGCGGGAGCTGTACCGGCTCGACCACATGTCCAGCCGGCTCCGGCGGAACGCGAGCTCGCTGGTCGTGCTCTCCGGTGGGGCTGGCGCTAACGACCACATGGCACCGCTGGCGCTCTCCGACGTCGTACGCCTGGCCCTCGGTGAGATCGAGGACTACACGCGCGTCGACGTGGAGGTGCCCGAGGAGCTGGTGGTCGTGCCCGCCGTCGTGGCCGACCTGACGCTGCTGCTCGCCGAGCTCATGGAGAACTCCACGTCGTTCTCCCCGCCACACACCCGGGTCACCGTCACGGCGTTCGAGCTGCGCGGCGGCGCCCGCCTCGCGATCGTGGACCGCGGCCTCGGCCTGCCGCCGGAGCGGCTGGCCGAGGAGAACGCGCGGCTGACCCGCCGCGAGCGCCTCGACCTGGCACCCACCGAGGTGCTCGGGCTCTTCGTGGTGGGCCGCCTCGCCCGCCGGCACGGCATCGAGGTCACGCTGACCGACACCGCCGAGGGCGGCGTGACGGCCTGGGTGGATCTCGCCCCGGCGCACCTGGTGCCGCGGCCGGAGCCGCTGCCGGCGGAGCTCGCGCCGATCCGGGCGACCGTACCCAGCAGCCATGCCGAGTTCGCTCCCCTGATCTCCGGCGGGTCGGCCCGGCACGTGCCGGGCAGCGCCCAGCCCTTCGACGCCGGCGTGCTCAACCGGGCGACCCGCACGCTGGAGGCGGGGAGATCCTGGAACGCTTTCGCGGTACGCCCGACCGCTCCGCAGCTGGAAGCCGCGCCCAGCGCCGTCCCGGCCGCGTACGAGGCCACGCCGGTGGCGGGACGGTTCCCGGCGACCGTGCGGGAGCTGCCCTCGGCCGGCCGGTACGTCGAGCCGGAGCATCCGGCGGTGGTGCTGGAAGCCCAGGTGCCGCAGCAGCGCACGAGCCCGGAGGCGCACAACGGCGCACCGGCACCGCTGCGCCGCCGTGTTCCCGGCAGCCAGCTGCCGGCCGAGACCGGACCGAAACTGCCGACCGCGCCGCCCACCTCGGACGACGCGATCGCGGCCCGGGAGGCGTTCGACGCCTTCGAGGCGGGCGTGTCCCGCGCCCAGTGGGACGTCATCGAGCAGGACATGGCCGCGCCGCCGGCCGTGGGTCATCCGCCGCTGACCCGGCGGGTGCCGGGCGCGACGCTGCCGGTGAGCGAGCCCATGAACCCGACCCCGCCGGCCACGCCGGCCCAACCCCTCGATCCGGAAGCCGCCCGGGCCCTGATGGAGCAGTTCGAGTACGGCGTAGCCCGGGCGCTGCACGAAACCCAGCCACAACCCGAAGGACAACCGCGATGACTTCCCCCTACTCCACTGACACCGGCAACGGACGCGACTATGCGCAGTCGCAGCTCAGTGCGGAGGCGAAGACCTTCAACTGGCTGCTCGACTCGTTCACGTCCGGCACCGCCGGCGTCGTCGAGGCCATCGCCGTCTCCTCGGACGGTCTGCTGATGGCGATGTCGGCGATCAAGGACCGGCCGAACGCCGAACGCCTGGCCGCGGTCGTCTCCGGGCTGACCAGCCTGGCCGGCGGCGCCGCCAGCTGGTACGCGCTGGGCAGCCTCAACCGCGTCATCATCGACATGGCGGACGGCTACCTGCTGGTGACCGCGATCAGCGCCGGGTCGGTGCTCGGCGTGATCGCGGACCGGACGGCCAACCTCGGCACGCTGGCGTACGAGATGACGCTGTTCGCGACCCGTGCCGGCGGCGCCCTCAGCCCGCGCCTCATCGCCGAGCTGAAGAACGCCGTCCAGCAGTAGGAAACAGCCGAAGCAGCGCACGTCGAGGAAGGTCGTGAACATCTCCATGAGAAGCCCGGCCGACCCCGACGAGCCGGCGGCACCCGGTGTCCGGCCGTTCCTGCGCAACACGGGTCCCGGCGCGCGGTTCACGCCGCCGCCGGCCCCGCCTCCCGGGCCCCCGCCCGGGGATCCGCCCGGCGAGCAGGCGGCGGCGCTGCGGCCGTTCGTCATCACGTCCGGCCGCGTCGCCGGGCAGGACGCCGGCATCGGGCTGGAGACGCAGGTCAGTGCCCTTCCGGGGGCGACGAGCGCGCGGCTCTCGCCCGAGCAGCGGGCCATCGTCCAGCTCTGCGGCGAGCCGCTGTCGGTGGCCGAGATCTCGGCCCGGCTCCGGATGCACTTCGGCGTCACCCGGATCCTGGTCGGCGACCTGCGGGCCGCCGGACACCTTGACGTTCACGTGTTGGAGAGCGACTTCCCCGACCCCGAGACCATCATGCGAGTTATCCGTGGGCTTCGATCCATCTCCTGACCGCCGCGTCGTCGGCACCGCGCGCGTACCCGGCGTGCCGCAGCGGACGTCACCGCCGGTACCGGTCAAGATCATCGTGGCCGGCGGCTTCGGCGTCGGCAAGACCACCACCGTGGGCGCCATCTCGGAGATCTCGCCGCTGACGACCGAGGCCGAGATGACCTCGGCGTCCGTCGGGGTCGACGATCCGGGCCAGGCGAGCACGAAGACGACCACGACCATCGCCATGGATTTCGGGTGCGTCACCATCGACCAGACGCTGAAGCTGTACCTGTTCGGCACGCCCGGGCAGACCCGCTTCTCGTTCATGTGGGACGACCTGGTCCGCGGTGCCCTGGGGGCGCTCGTGGTGGTCGACACGTCCCGGATCGACGACTGCTATCCCGCGGTCGACTACTTCGAGCGCGCCGGGCTGCCGTTCGTCGTCGGCGTCAACACGTTCCACGGGCAGCTCGGCTACAACCTCGACGAGGTGCGCTGGGCGCTCGCTATCCGTGACGATGTGCCGGTGGTGCAGTTCGACGCCCGGTTCCGGGGTTCGGTGCGAGATGCCCTGCTCGTGGTGCTCGACCAGGCCCTCGACAAGGCCATGCGGATACGTTCGTCGTAAGGTGTGCGCCGATTCGTTCCGTACAGGTTTTCAAACCGCCCATCGAGCGGGCACAGTTGTACGGGGCGACTGCGTTGACGGGAGGACGGTGACGTGCGAGGCGGACTGGACGACGCGCTGGACAGGCTGGCGCGCCGCGATGAGCTGCGCCGACGCGCCGCCGGGGAGGCCACGGGCACCCCGCCGGCGGTGACGGAGCTGGTCGAGGCGATCGCGGCGGTCGTGGGCCGCAACCCGGAGCTCGCCGTGACGGTCGGTGTCGAGGGCGCCGGCGACCCGGTGCTGCTGCACTTCGCCGTCGAGGACGGAATCGTGCAGGTCAACGCCGACAACTCGGTCGCCCGACGGGCCGAGCCGCAGGATGTCGAGGTCATCGACGTCGACCCGGAGCCGGAGCCGTACGCGGACCGTGGCGAGGACACCCGCCGGATCACCTACCAGGATCGCGGGCAGCACCGCTACGAGGAGCCGCCCCCGGTGCCGCAGCAGCGTCCGCCCGCCCCGCCCATGCCCACGCCGCTGCCCGAGCCGGTCCCGCTGCGGGTCAGCGAGGAGGAGACGGAGCTGGCGGCCAAGCGTCTGGCCGCCCTGCTCCGCGAAGACCCCTCGCTACTGCGCGCTCAGGATTGACCGCGGATCGCTTTCTCCACCGCGCCGACCCGGTCGGCGAGCAGGCCGACAGCGCCGACGGCCCGGGTCATCGGGTCGTCCTCGGCGCCGCCGAGCGCCTTCTCCCGCAGGTACGCCGCCTTGACGTCGGCCCAGCGCGCGGCCTGCTCCGGGGTGAGCCGCCCGCGCAGCTCGGCGAGCTTGAGCAGGTTGGCCTCGGCGCCGGTGGTCAGCGTCTGCGCCTCGCCCAGGTAGTGGTCGTCGACCACGGCCTCGAGCTCGGCGTCGTTCATCACCGGCACGATCCGCTCGGCGAGCTTGTTCATGTTGCGGTAGGAGCCCTGCAGCTTGAACGGCGGCTCGGTGCGTGACGCGTCGGCCTGGCCGGCCGAGGCGATGTACGCCTGGTTGTTGCGCAGCACGATCCGCTGCACCCGCCGCATCTTGCGCAGCACCGACAGCACCTGCTCCAGCTCGGTGGCCGAGTACGCGTAGCTGAGCCGGTCCGGGCGTACCGAGTCGTCGCCCTCGGCGAGGCGGACCAGCAGCGGCAGGTCGGCCCGGTCCCGGGCGGACAGCGGCGCGAGCACCGGGTTCGAGGTGAGGGCGTTCTCCAGGTACGACATCTCGAACGCCTCCTCCCGGCCGCTGAGGACGTCGCCGAGGTTCCAGACGTCGGCCCGGTTGGCGAGCATGTCCGGGATCCGGAAGCGCGTGCCGCTCTCCGTGTACGGGTTGCCGGCCATGCACACCGCGAACCGCTTGCCGCGCAGGTCGTACGTGCGGGTCCGGCCCTCCCACACGCCCTCCATCCGCCGCTGCGCGTCACAGAGCGAGATGAACTTCTGCAGCAGCTCGGGTGAGGTGTGCTGGATGTCGTCGAGGTAGAGCAGGACGTTGTTGCCCATCTCCAGGGCGAAGGAGATCTTCTCGACCTCCTGCCGGGCCGTCGCGTCGGGCGCCTCGGCCGGGTCCAACGAGGTCACCTCGTGCCCCAGCGCCGGGCCGTTGACCTTGACGAACACCAGGCCGAGGCGGTTGGCGACGTACTCCATGAGGGTCGTCTTGCCGTAGCCGGGCGGTGAGATCAGCAGCAGCAGGCCGGACTGGTCCGTGCGCCGGTTGTCGCCGGCGGCGCCGAGCTGCCGCGCGAGGTTGTCGCCGATCAGCGGCAGGTAGACCTCGTCCAGCAGCCGGTTGCGCACGAACGCCGACATCACTCCGGGCTTGTACTCGTCCAGGCGCAGGCGGTTCCGTTCGGCCTGGGCGAGGGCGGTCCGCTTCTTCTGGTACGCCCGGTACGCGGGCACCCGCTCCTCGCGGAACCGCCGGGTGGCGGCCAGGAACTCGTCCAGGCGTACGGTCAGCCGCCCGTCGACGATCCGCGGGTGCGTGGACAGCAGCCCGGACACGGTTTCGCTCACCGCCGCCGCGGAGTCGTACCGGGTCAGCGTGGTGAGCTCGATGGCGACGGCTTCCGCCACGTCACTCACGTCGCCGGAGTCCGGGTTGGCCCGGTGGTAGGCCGACAGCCACGCGTGCACGAGCTGCTTGCGGGCGGCCGGGTCGGCCTCGAGCGCGCGCAGGTCGTCGGCGTAGCTGCGGGCGGGACCTGCGGTGAGTGCCCGGTGGAAGCGGTCGAGGAAGGTCCGGGCGGTAGCGCTCGTGACGAAGCCGGCCGGGGTCGCGGCCAGCTCCTCGACCAGGTACTCGCCCACCACGCGGTCGGCACCGGCCGCAGTGGCGAGGGCGTCGCACAGGTCGGCGAGGTCCTGCCCGGCGCCGAACAGTTCCCGGGCCCGGACGAGCGAAGCTGCCCGTACGGACCAGGACGTCTGCTCGGCCGCGGGCAGTCCGGCCCAGAAGAGTTGCGCGGCCGCCCGGACCGGCGCCGGGTAACGCAACAGGCCCGCGGCGGCGTGCAGCCGGATCACCGCGCCGAGGATCAGCGTGGCGTCACTGTCGTGCACCCCGCGCTCGTAGCCCTCGTCGTAGCGGGACTCGGCTCCCCGGCGTACCAGATCACCAAGGGTGTCGTCCGGCAGTGCCGTCGGATTCTCGGCGAACAGGGACGCGGCCAGGTGTTCGGCGCGGGACAGGTCCTTGGCCTCGGACACCAGCGGCTGGTCCCAGAACGGGCGGGTGGCCAGGAAGTCCTCGTCGCGGACCGGTGCCCGGTAGTCGGTGCCGGTGATCGCGAACGCCAGCTCGTCGCCGTCCGGCACCAGGGTCAGGTCGATGGCCTGCGTGTTCACCGCGAACGTGTGCCGGCCCAGGGTGATCGTGCTGCCGTCGGCGCCGTAGAGGTCGAGCCGGTCGCGCAAGGCCCGGCCGGCCTCCTGCCGCGCGGCCTTGACGCGCCCCTCCAGCTCCTCGGCCCGGACCGTGTCGCCGAGGGTACGCAGCTCGTCGGCGACCTTGCGCAGCTTGCCGACCATCGGATCGGTGGCGAAGTACGTGTTGACGTCGTCGACCGTGCCGAGCGTGGCGACCCGCCGTTGGACGCTGGCGAGGGTGCGCTGGGCGGAGTCGAAGAGCCGGTCGGCGCGCCGCGCCCGCTCGTCGAGCAGGGCCTGCCGGCGCGCGGCGAAGGCCTCGTAGACCTCGGTCCGCTTGGCGCCGAGCTGCTCGATGAAGTCGTCGAAGTCGCCGAACCGGGACTCGAGCGCCTCCACCTGCAGCATCAGCTTGGCGAGCTGTTCGTCGCAGCGTTCGGGGGTGTCCGCGGCGGCCAGCGCCGCCGTGACCGACTGGGTGAGCAGCGCGAACTCGGCGGCGAACGCGGCGCGGCCCTCGACGGCGGCGAGCTCGCGCCGGCGGGCGTCCAGGGTGGCCCGGGCCCGGTTGACGCCGCCGAGCACCTCGCCGATGCGTTCCAGGATGCCGACCCGCACGGTCGCGTCGGCGATGTCGAGGCCGCCGACCACCTCGGTGACGACCTGGAGGCCGTCGGCCTGCTCGGCGAGCCGCTCGGCGACCGGTGCGGCCTCCGCGACGGTGGCGATGGCCGCCGCATCCGCCACGAGCTGGTCGACGGACTGCTGATAGCCGGCGAAGGCGTCCTCGCGCCGGAGGAAGTCGACGGCGCGGCGGGCGGTGGAGTCGACCTCGGTGGAGAGTTCGGCGCCCATCGCGTCGAGCCGGGCGGTGTCGACGTACCGCAGCTCGCGCAGGGTGACGACCTTGCCTTGGGCCTGGCGCAGGGCGGCGAGCTGGCGGATCCAGGCGTCGGTGGTGGTCGGCACCTCGCCGCGGGCCCGGCGGATCAGCGACGTGGTGGCGGCGCCGGCCTCGTCGACGGCCGCGGTCGCCTGCGCGGTCAGCTCCTGCACCGACTCGAACTCGTCGAGGACCTGCTCGGCGGTGGCCCGCACCTCGGCGAGCGGCGTGCTCAGCTCCTCGAGCTCCGGGTCGGTCAGCCAGTGGTACTGGTCGAACAGGCGGGTGCAGGCGGCGATGATCGCCTCGAACACCGCGCCCGAGGGCGTCATCTCGTCGACCATGCGGGACACCGAGAGGGCGTCCGCGATGCCGCGTACCAGATCGGCGTTGCCCACCCGGTCCAGCGGGCCGGTGCCGACCGGCTGGGCCGCGGCGAAGGTGTCCGAGACGTACGGCGTCTGCCACACCTGCATGGGGTGCACCCGGGTCGGTTCGTCCGAGGCCGCCCGGAAGGCGACCAGGGTTCCGTCGTCGAACAGCGAGTAGCCGTGGCACGGGATCGGGGTCGCGACCTCTTTGCGGATCACGTTGTAGGGCAGCAGCAGGTAACGCCCGGCGGCCCGCGCGTGGAAGACGTACAGCACGTCCTCGCCGTTGACCGAGCGCACGACCCGCTCGAACTCCAGGTCCGCGACGTCGGCGTCGAACGTCTTCGCGATGCCGGTGGCCAGGTAGTAGCCGCCGGGGAAGATGATGCCCTGGTCCTCCGGCAGGCGCTGGCACGCCTGGCCGATCCCGTCGAGGCGGACCACGTCACGGGTACGGGTGTTGAAGACGAGATACCGGTGCGTGGTCTCCTTGTACGGCAGCACACGCAGCAGGATCAGCGGGCCGATGCGGGCGTACGCGATCTCCCCGTCGGCGAGGCTCTGCAGCGGCTCGTCGACCGGCTCGGAGAAGATGCCCTCCCCGTCCTCGGTGTTGTTCTCCACCTTGACGGTCAGCGTGCCGCCGACCGTCTCGACGAACACCTGGTCCTCGATCGACACGTGCGGGTGACGGCCGAGGACGTGCTGCTCGCGGGTGGTGAGCGTCCACTCGAAGTCGTGCGACGGCGGGAAGACGTGGTCGCGTTCGCCGCGGTTGTCGACGTACGCGACCGACCCGTCGGTGTCCACCTTCCAGCGCAGCACCTTGAGGTCGTCGGCGCGGGCGCCGGTCTGGAAGACCGCGAGGAGCAGCCCCTCCAGCCGGCGCAGCTGCAGGAGGTGCGTCTCCCGGTAGTAGCGGTACAGCTCGGCGAAGTCGCGCTGGAACTGCGGGTCGTCGAGCAGGCCGGGCAGCGTCGCCGCGTGGAAGCTGCCCTCGGCGAACCCGTGCACGGCGAAGACGTCGCTGATCACGGTCTCGCTGCGGAGCCCGATGAACACGTTGTAGCCGAACAGCATCGCGCCGCCGACCTGCACGATGTCCCGCGGCACGCAGTTGTTCTCGGTACGGACCCGTTCCGTGCCGAGCAGCCGCAATTGCTGCCCGCCGAACGTCTCCATCCGGCGGGCGTTCAGCGCCTCCGCGCGGCCGGCCAGCTCCTTGGCCTGCGCGCCGAGGCGGGCGCGCAGGACCTCGTACGTCCCGGCATCCAGGGTCTGGTCGGTCACCGGACCGCCGGAACCTTGGCGTCGGCCAGCCCCATCTCCCTGGCGGCGGCGAGCAGTTCCTTGAGCTTGGCGGAGTCCCCGTTTCCGGCCTTGATCTGCTGGGTCAGGAACGCCGACAGGGTCAGGTTCGCCACGTCGCCGGTGCTGACCGAGCCGACGACGCGGCTCAGGTCGTCGGCGAAGTTCGCCGAGCCGTTGAGGTAGCGCGCGCCCAGGCCCTGGACCACGTCGGAGTGCTGGACGAAGCCGTCGACGCTCTTGCCCATCGTGATCGAGCCGATGAGCTTGTCGAAGAAGACCGAGTCGCCGCCGACGATGTCGATGTCGGCCTTCTCCAGGCCGGTCGCGATGAGCGTGGCCTGCGCCTCGGCGATGTCCTTGTGCACGTGGATGCCGGCGAGGCGGATCTCCTTCTCCATCTCGAGCCGCAGCCGGTACTCCTCGTGCTCGCGGGTGGCGTCGTCCAGCGCGGCCATCGCACCGGCCTTCTCCTGCAGGCCGGCGGCCTCGCCCTTGAGCTTCTCGCGGATCGCCTCGGCGGCGACCAGCGCCTTCTCGCGCTCGACGGCGGCCTCGGCGCGGCCGGTCTTCTCGACCACCTCGGCGTTGCGCTCGCGCACCTGCACGTCGGCGAGGCCCTCGGCGGCCGCCTCGGCCTGCTTGCCCTCGGCCAGCCGGATCTTCGCCCGGGCCTCCAGCTCGGCGGACTGCTGCCGGGCCTCCGCCAGCACCAGCTCCTCGCGGGCCTTGAACTTCGCGGCCGCCTCGGCCGCCTCCGCGGCCTTGATGTCCTTGACCAGGGCCTCCTGCGCCTCGGCCTCGGCGTTGATGATCACGGCCTGACGGGTACGCTCCGCCTCCTCGACGACGCGCAGCCGCTTGATGTTCTCCTCCTGCTCGGCGACCGTCTTCTCCACCGCGATGCGCTCGCGGATCACCTCGGCGATCGAGCGCTTCTCCGCCTCGACCTCCTTGTTCTTGGCGATGGTGGAGAGCTCGGTCTCCCGCTCGCGGCCGATGACCTCGAGCATCCGGTCCTTCTCGATGCGCTCGGTCTCGATCGCGATGACCCGCTCGCGGTTCTTCTCGGCGACCGCGATCTCCCGGGCCTTGTTCTCCTGCTGCACACCCAGCTGCTGCTCGGTCTGCAGGGCGGCACCCTCGGCGCGCAGCCGCTCCTGGGCGTGCGCGAGGGCGATCTCGGCCTCCTCGCGGGCGCGCATGGTCTCGATCTCCCGGCGCTGCTTGATCTCCGCGTCGGCCTGCCGGCGCTCCAGCTCGAGGATCGCCTCCTTGGCGTCCACGTTCTGCCGGGTGATCTCCTTCTCCTCGTTGCGGCGGAAGTCGTTGGTGCGCACCGACTCGATCGCGGTCAGCTCGGTGATCTTCCGGATGCCCTGCGCGTCGAGAATGTTCTTCGGGTCGAGGGAGACCAGCGGCGTCTGCTCCAGGAAGTCGATCGCCGCGTCCTCGAGGCTGTAGCCGTTGAGGTCGGTGCCGATCACCTCGATGATCTGGTCCCGGAAGTCGTTGCGCTTGGTGTAGAGGTCGACGAAGTCCAGCTGCTTGCCGACGGTCTTCAGCGCCTCCGAGAACTTCGCGTTGAACAGCTCCTGCAGCGTCTGCTCGCTGCTCGCCCGCGTGGTGCCGATCGCCTGCGCGACCTTGATGACGTCCTCGGTCGTCTTGTTCACGCGGACGAAGAACGTGATCCGGATGTCCGCGCGGATGTTGTCGCGGCAGATCAGGCCCTCCCGCCCCGTACGCGAGATCTCGATCGTCTTCACCGAGATGTCCATGACCTCGGCCTTGTGCAGCACGGGCAGCACGACCGCACCGGTGAACGTGACGTCGACGCGGCGCACCTTGCTGACGATCAGCGCCTTGCCCTGCTCCACCTTGCGGAACATGCGGCTGAGGAAGAACACGACGCCGAGCGCGATGAGCAGCACCACGGCGAGGAGCACACCGAATCCGGTGGAGATCACGTCCATGAAGGTCCTTTTATGAGGGGTTGGCGATGTCGGCGGGGATGATCCAGAAGAAGTCGCCGTCGGTGTCCACGTCGTAGAGCACGGCGACGGTGCCGGCGCGCAGGTCGTCGTTGCCGGCCTGACGGACCTGCACGATCGCGGACGAACCGTCGGGGGCGTGCACCTCGGCCTGACCGAAGGTGCGGGTCACCTTGCCGGTGCGCACGACGCAGGTCAGTCCGACGAAGTCGGCCCGCGACGGCTCGGCGCCGGCGGGCAGGAAGCGCTTGAGGAGCAGGACGGCCACCCGCGTGACGACCCAGGCGGCCACGACCGCGCCGACGAGCACGAGGGCGGCGGGCAGGGCGCCGAGCAGCTCCGCACCGGCCAGCGTCGCGAACCAGGCGAAGACGATGAGCAGCGAGAGCACCACGGACACGGGCACGCCGCCGAGCCCGAGGAAACCGAGGAAGCCGCCCTCGCCGCCGCCGTCGCCCTCGGGGTCGGCCCCGCCCACGACGACGACCAGCCAGTAGCCGATGACGACGATCAGCAGTGGGGTGAGAAGAACGGTGGGGAAGCTGAGCACAGCCTCGAAGAACCCACCCATGAATCAGCCCCGCCCCCGTTGACGCCACCGCGCGTCGTCGCCCTCTGTGGCGCATCGATCGCTGCGGTGATGTCGATGATGACAGGGCCGATCAAGGACGGCACTCCGCCGTCAGGACAGGATGCGGATCACCCTCAGTCGTCCGTCAGGGCGAGGGTGTCCGGCAGGTCGAGCAGGACCTCGCGCCGGTCCGGGTCGCGGGTCGCCTCCGCCTGGTCCTCGATGTAGTCGACGATCTCGTCGCGTTCGGCGTCGGACAGGTCGTCGAGGTTGGCCGCCAGGTCGTCGAGGAGAGTCGTCGCCGTCCGCGGGTCGATCTCGTCGTCGCTCGAGAGCTCGATCGACACCGCCAGGTCGATCAGCGCACGCACCAGGATCCGATTCACGCACGCAGCATAGACCTCACGCTCCGTCACGTGCAGTTTCCGCGGTGCCACGAAGCGCAGCGGACGTGGAACATCACGCTTAGTAGCAATCTCCTCGCCAGCCGAGAGGATGCATCAGCCGCCTGATCTCTCCGTACTGGTTGGGATTTCGGCCGTTTTGCGCTGCCTGAGATGTCTGACATGGGCCGATCGGGCAGACCGGGCCACCGCTCCGGCAACCGCTCTTGTTTCACGCTGCGTAGCGCCCTAATGTCCTAATACGTCCAGGGACGCGGCAAGCGTTACCCGGTCGACATGACAGACAGCGACGAAGGGAGAGCAACCGTGACGGCGTCCGACAGCTGGATCATCGTGGTCATCGGCTACGCGATCCTGCTCGCCTGGCCGGTCTCCACCCTCGGCCTCGTCAGCTTCGCCGTCCGCTACACGGCGTCGCGCCGCCAGGCCGTGGTCAGCAAGGCGCTGGAGCACGGCGACGGCACCCCCGAGCACTTCTGGATCATCGTCCCGGCCCTGAACGAAGAGGTCGTGGTCGGCAACACCGTCAACGCCGCGCTCACCCTGGGCGGCCACGGCGGCACGCTCGCCCGCGTCCTCGTCGTCGACGACGGCTCCGACGACCGCACCCCCGAGGTGCTCGCGGCGATCGACCACCCCCGGCTCACGGTCATGCGCCGCGAACTGCCGGAGGCGCGCAAGGGCAAGGGCGAGGCGCTCAACGCGGCGTACCGCTACATCGCCGAGCGCACCGCGGAGGCCGGCGTCAGCCCGGACAAGGTGGTCATCGGCATCATCGACGGCGACGGCCAGGGCAGCCGCAACATCCTGCTCGAGGTCTCCCGGATGATGCGCGACCCGCGCGTCGGCGCCGTGCAGGTGCAGGTCCGCATCCGCAACCGGCACAAGCTCCTCGGCGCGGTGCAGGACCTCGAGTTCGCCGCGATCGTGAACGCCTGCCAGAGCCTGCGCGACACCATCGACACCGTCGGGCTCGGCGGCAACGGCCAGTTCACCCGCCTCTCCGCGCTGCTGGCTCTCGGCGACGCGCCCTGGTCGGCGTGCCTGGTCGAGGACCTCGAGCTGGGCCTGCGCCTGCACCTCGACGGGATCAGCATCCGCTACACGTCACGGGCGTCGGTCACCCAGCAGGCCGTGGTCGACCTGCGCCGGCTCACCCGCCAGCGCACCCGCTGGGCGCAGGGCAACCTGCAGTGCGCCCGCTACCTGCGCCGGCTGGCCCGCTCGGAGCGGATCGGGGTCACCTCACTGCTCGAGATGTTCCACTACCTGGTCTCGCCCTGGCTCAACGCGCTGGTGACGGTCGCGCTGATCGCCGGTGTCTCCGCCGCCGTGGTGGGACTGCTGGCCGGCCACCCGGTGCCGTACCTGCGCACCTGGGGCGACCTGGCCTTCACAGGCGAAGTGTGGTTCGCGGTCACCTTCTTCCCCGGCTTCATCTGGGCGCTGGTGCACCGCTACCGGCTCCGCGACGAGGAGCTCTCCCGGCTGCTCACCGCGGCTCTCGCGTACCCGATCTTCCTGCTCCTCGGACTGGTCGCCACCTACCGCGCGATCGTCCGCCAGGCCCGCGGACAGCAGTCCTGGGCCAAGACCGAACGGCTCGCCGAGGAGCCGATCGCCGCACCACTGCCCCACCAAACCCCCACCCGCGTTCCCGTCCCCGTCTGAGGCTTCCCCCTCCTCGAAGTAAGGGCTCCCCCCAAATGTCACTGCCCGAAGTGCACCTGATCGGCGGCACCCGCCCCGAGGCCGTCAAGCTCGCCCCCGTCGTGCTCGCCATGCGCGAGGCCGGACTGCTCACCCCGGTCCTCGTGGCCAGCGGCCAGCACCCGACGATGGTCGGCCAGGCCCTCGCCGCCTTCGACCTGACGCCGGACGTCACCCTGCAGGTCGAGCGCGGCACCGGCACCCAGGCCGAGCTGCTCACCGAGATGATCCGTCAGCTCGACCAGCTCTGGGCCGACCGCACCCCGGCCGCCGTGATCGTGCAGGGCGACACCACCACGAGCCTCGCCGGCGCCCTGGCCGCCTTCTGGCGCCGCATCCCGGTGGTGCACCTCGAGGCCGGCCTGCGCTCCGGCGACCTCGACTCGCCCTTCCCCGAGGAGGCCAACCGCCGCCTGGTGGCCCAGATCGCCGCGCTGCACCTGGCCCCGACGCCGCTGGCCGCGATGAACCTGCTCGACGAGAACATCGACACCGGCGACGTCCTCATCGCCGGCAACACCGTCGTCGACGCCACCCTCGCCGTCGCCGGCCGCCGGCTGCCGTTCGAGAACCCGCAGGTCGCCGCCGCCCGGGCCGCCGCCGGAGACCGCCGCCTGGTGGTCGTCACCGCCCACCGGCGCGAGTCGTGGGGCGCGCCGCTCGACCGCATCCTGGCCGCAGTCCGCGAGCTCGTCAACCGGTACGCCGACATCGACGTGATCCTCCCGAGCCACCCCAACCCGGCGGTCCGCGCCCAGGTCGAGGCCGGGCTCGCCGGCCTCGAGCGGGTCACGATCACCGACCCGCTGCCGTACCCCGACCTGTCGCGCCTGCTGTCCGAGGCGTACCTGGTGCTCACCGACTCCGGCGGCATCCAGGAGGAGGCGCCCTCGTTCGGCGTGCCGGCCCTGGTGCTGCGCGACGTCACCGAGCGGGTCGAGTCGCTCGACGCCGGCTGCGCCAAGCTCGTCGGCTCCGACACCGAGCTGATCGTCACCGAGGCGGCCGCGCTGCTCGACAGCCGGGTCCGCCGGGACGCCATGACCGCGGGCGGCAACCCGTACGGCGACGGCCTCGCGGCCCGGCGTACCGCCCAGGCCACCGCGGCCCTGCTCGGCCTCGCCGAGGCTCCCGAAGCCATGCCTGCCCTCGACTCCACCGCCACTGCCACGTACGGAGCGTCCCTCTGATGCGCATCTTCAAGATCAGCCGCCGCGCTCTGGCCGCCGTCGGCGCCGCCTTCACCGCCACCGCCGTGCTCGGGGTCGGCGTCATCAACGCCAACGCCGCCGCAATCACCCCCACGGCGGTCACGACGACGATCGCCGCGAAGTCCGGCAAGGCCGCTCCCGGCGGTGGTACGGCGAAGACCCTGGTCCTGTACGACATCACCGGCCCGTACGGCTGGATGGGCGAGGTCTACGCCACCCAGGCCGCGAATCTCACCTCGCACTTCGGCTCCTGGACCGCCGCCCCGGTGGCGAGCTACAAGGCCAAGGACCTGGACGCGTACACCGCGGTGGTCTACCTCGGCTCGACCTACGACGAGCCGCTGCCGGCCGCGTTCCTCGACGACGTCGCCGCCACGAAGAAGCCGGTCACCTGGGTCTTCGACAACATCTGGCAGCTCACGTCCCGCGACGCGTCCTTCGCGGCGGCTCACGGCTTCACCAGCGGCACGTTCGACACCGCCGGGGTCGGCGAGGTGACCTACAAGGGCGCCTCGCTCACCCGCGACACGACCGACAAGTCCGGCATCATGAACCTGTCGATCACCGACGCGTCGAAGGTCAAGACCCTGGCTTCCGCCGTACGCCCGGACGGCTCGTCGTTCCCGTGGGCCGTGCAGTCCGGCAACTTCACGTACGTGGGTGAGATCCCGTTCGCGTACGTGACCCACGACGACCGCTACCTGGCCTTCGCCGACATGCTCTTCGACTCGCTGGGCGACACGGGCCTCTCCCGTGAGCGGCACCGCGGCCTGGCCCGCATCGAGGACGTCGGCCCCGACGCCGACCCGGCCGAGCTGCGCGCGATCGCCGACTACCTGTACGCCGAGAAGGTTCCGTTCAGCGTCGCCGTCTACCCCCGGTACCGCGACCCGAAGGGCGTGCAGAACAACGGCAAGGCCGAGGACTACACGCTGGTGCAGCGGCCGCAGGTCGTCTCGGCGCTCAAGTACATGCAGCAGCGCGGCGGCACGCTCCTCATGCACGGTTACACCCACCAGTTCGGCAGCGTCGCGAACCCGTACGACGGCATGAGCGCGAACGACTTCGAGTTCTACGCCGCGCACGTCGACGCGAAGGACAGCGTGATCTACGACGGACCGGTCGCCGGCGACTCGGCCGCCTGGGCCGCCAGCCGGATCACTTCGTCGGCCCTCACCTTCGCCCTCGCGGGCCTCGGTGTGCCGAGCACCTTCGAGTTCCCGCACTACGCCGGCAGCGCCGTCGACTACCAGACCGTGAACTCGATCATGGGCAAGCGCTACGACCGCGGCCTGTACTTCCCCGGCGTGCTCAGCGGCGGCAAGATCGACTACACCCGGCAGTTCGGCCAGTTCTTCCCCTACACCGTCCGCGACGTCTACGGCTCGGTGATCATCCCGGAGAACATCGGCAACGTGGAGCCGCTGCCCTTCAACAACCACCCGGCCCGGCTGCCCTCCGACCTGGTCGCCTCGGCGAAGCGCAACCTGGTGGTCCGCGACGGCGTGGCGAGCTTCTTCTACCACCCGTACCTCGGCACCGACTACCTGAAGCAGCTCGTCCCGGGGATCAAGGCGCAGGGCTACACGTTCGTGGCCGGCGACTCGATGCTCAACGGCTGATCGCGTACCGATCGCGGCCGCCGCCCCTCACGGGCGGCGGCCGCTCTCTCTGCTCTCTCCTCGAAGGGCACGCCATGGGAACCGCCGACCTGACCCTCTTCTACGCCTACTCCTGGATGACGCGGGACCGCGGGGCCGTCCGCCGCCTCATCGACCCCGGGGCCGAGATCGAGTGGAACCTCGACGCCCCGGTCGACGACGAGGAGCTGGTCCAGACCCTGCACCGCATCGCCGCCTTCGCCGACTCGATCTCCATCGCCTCGACGACCTGCGCGGACGACCGGGCGGCGCTGGTCTACGACTGCACGGCACCGTTCGGCAGCGTCCGGATCGCCGAGTTCCTCGCCGTCGCCGACGGCCGGATCACCGAGGTCCGCCAGGTGTACGACGTGGTCGCTTTGCGCCGTTTCTTCCCCGGCCTGCTCGAGGACTGAGTTTTTGTCAGAGGTCCCGCCTACGCTCCGGGCATGGCATACGACTTCCAGCTGACCGTCGACTGCGCAGATCCGCACCCCCTGGCCGCATGGTGGGCCGAGACGCTGGGGTGGCAGGTCGAGCCCGTCGACGAGGCCTTCATCAAGGACATGGTCGCCAAGGGGTATGCGACCGAGGACCAGACCGTCGTCTACGAGGGCCGCCTGGTCTGGCGGGTCGGCGCCGGCATCCGCCACCAGGAGGCGCTCCCGAGCGGCAAGCCCCGCCGGATGCTCTTCAACCTCGTGCCCGAACCCAAAACGGTCAAGAACCGCCTGCACATCGACATCTGGGTCGGAGCCGACCGCCGCGACCAGGTGCGCGACGAGCTTGTGGCCCGCGGCGCCACGTTCCTGTGGGCCGAGCAGCAGGGACCGCACTCCTGGTACACGATGGCCGACCCGGAGGGCAACGAGTTCTGCATCAGCTAGCCGCGATGGCCGCACAGTCGCCACGCCCAGTCGACGCCGTCCCATCAGGCAGCGCGGTCTGGCCGGGTGTCAGGTCTTCCGGCTCGGACGCAGGGCGTGACCCTGCCGCCGGCCCCCGTCACCATGCTGCTGGGCCCCCGCAGCACCGTCGGCCATCCCGGTAGCACTTCGGAGGCGCTTGCGTTCCTGGTCGGCCTCGGCGAGCCACGTGACCAGACGCCTTCCGTCGTCCTTCCCTGGCGTCGTGCTCGCGCCGTCGCCTCAGCCGGCAGGAGGATGGACCCGGTCGAGGAGGTCGAAAAGCCTCACCCAGTGACGCTTCTCGCCGGCCTCCTGATAGGCCGCCGTGTCCGACATCGTGAAGCCGTGCGGCGCTCCCTCGTACACCTCGGAGGTGTAGGTAACGCCGGCCTCGTCGAGGGCCGACTCGAGCCGACGGATCTGCTCGGCGGTCATGGAGGGGTCGTTGTCGGCGTGACCGACGTACAGCTCGCCGGTCACCGCGCCGACCCGCAGGTGAGGGCTGTCCGGCTGGTCGGTGACGAACCCACCGGCGTGGAAGCTGGCCGCGGCCTTGATCCGGTTCGGGTAGGCCACGGTCGCCAGGACCGCGTTCCGGCCGCCCATGCAGTAACCGGTCGCCACCACCGGACCCGCCGCGACCCGGTCCTGCGCGGCGAAGAAGTCCAGATATGCCCCGGCGTCACGGGTGATCATGTCGGGGCTCAGCCCCTTCACGAGCGGCATGACCTTGCCGAAGATCGCGTCGCGCCGCTCGGGGTCGCCGAGCTCGGCCGGGTCCACCAGCGGTGAGCGGCCGCCCCGGTAGAGCAGGTTCGGTGCGAGCACCGCGTATCCCCGCTCGGCGATCCGGTCGGCCATCTCGAAGATGCGCGGGCGCAGGCCGAAGGCATCGATGAAGAACAGTACGCCCGGGAACGGGCCGTCGCCGCCGGGCCGCACGAGGTACGCGTCCGCCACGCCGTCCTCGGTCGTGATGTCCACCGTGGTCTTGTCCATGGCCGAACCGTATCGCTGTTCACCCGCCGTGATCGCCACGACCCGCGTCGGGGACTTCAGACAGTCTTAAGGAAATTGGCAGAACACTTTAAGCCCTCGCGTTCCACGATCAACACCGTTCGTTCCCCCCGCGATCGGAGTCAGCAATGGCACGCAATCGTCTACGCCTGTCCATCTATGTGGGAGCGGCGCTGCTCGCCGTGGGCGGAGGCGCGGTCGCCGCGGTCGCGGCGACGGCCCCGACCACCAAGGCGTCCGGCGGCCTCACTGCGACGTTCACCAAGAACTCCGACTGGGGTACGGGCTACCAGGGCACCTACACGATCAAGAACACCGGCGGCAGCGCCGTGACGGGCTGGCAGCTGGCGTTCGGCCTGCCGTCGAGCGCGAAGCTCGGCAGCACGTGGGAGGCCACGGTCACCTCCGCGGGCGGGCTCAACACGGCGAAGGACAAGGGCTACAACGCGACCATCCCGGCCGGCGGCAGCACCGAGTTCGGGTTCATCGTGGCCGGCAAGGGCGACCCGACCAGCTGCACGATCAACGGCGCCTCCTGTGGCGGCGGCTCGGCACCCACAGCGCCCGGCACCAGGCCGACCACGCAGCCGACGACCCGGCCGACCACCACCGCCCCGACGAAGCCGACGACCGAGCCGACCAAGCCGACCACCGAGCCGACGAAGCCCCCGACCACCACCGCGCCCCCGCCGTCGAACGGGGGTGGCGGGAACGTGCTGGTGGCTCCGTACGTGGACATGGGTGTGCTCTCCAACGGCACGACGACCCTCGCCCAGCTGGCGACCAGCGGGAACGTGAAGTCGTACTCGCTGGCGTTCGTCACCGGCGCCGGCTGCAAGGCCAGCTGGTTCGGCGCGTTCGACCCGCGCAACAAGCAGTTCGGCGACCAGATCTCCGCGATCCGCGCCGCCGGCGGCGACGTCAAGGTGTCCTTCGGTGGCGCGACCGGCGTCGAGCTGGCCCAGGGCTGCAATGACGCCACGGCGCTGCAGGCCGAGTACCAGGCCGTCGTCTCGGCCTACAACCTGAAGTACATCGACCTGGACATCGAGGGCGCGGCCTCGGCCGACAGCGCCTCGATCGCCCGCCGCTCGACCGCGCTCGCCGCGCTGCAGAAGGCCAACCCGGGCCTCAAGATCTCGCTGACCCTGCCGGTGCTGCCCGAGGGCCTCACCGACGACGGCCTCAACGTCGTCAAGTCGGCCAAGAACGCGGGTGTCGACGTCGACCTGGTCAACATCATGGCGATGGACTACGGCCGCGCCGGCCAGGACTACGGCGACCTGGCCATCCAGGCCGTCAAGTCGACCAAGGACCAGATCAAGGCGATCTACGGCAACAGCGACGCGGCCGCGTTCAAGATGGTCGGCGTCACCCCGATGCTGGGCAAGAACGACGACAGCGGCACCTTCAACCAGAGCGACGCCCGCGACCTGGTCGCCTTCGCCAACAGCAACCACATCGGTTTCGTCTCCTTCTGGGAGGTCAACCGCGACAAGAACGCCTGCAACGGCGCGCTGTTCCAGTGCACGAACATCCCGCAGTCGGCGTTCGAGTTCAGCAAGATCTTCGCCGGCTTCCGCGGCTGAGAAAGAGTTCCGTCCCCAAGGAACCACCATCCCCACCAGCGCGGCGCCGGGAAGCACCCCTCCCGGCGCCGCGCGCCTGTGCGTTCACCGCTCCGGCATCAGGGGCGCTTAGGCGTCCGGCACGCAGGCGTTCGACGTTCGGCACGCAGGCGTTCGACGTTCGGCACGCAGGCGTTCGACGTTCGGCACGCAGGCGTTCGGCGTTCAGCGCGCAAGCAAACGGCGTTGGGCGTTCAGCGCGCGGGCGTCGGGGACCCGGGCGAACAGCGTTCGGCGTTCGGCGTTCGGCGCGCGGGCGTGGGGGACGCGGGCGAACGGCGTTCGGCGTTCGGCGCGCGGGCGTGGGGGACGCGGGCGAACGGCGTTCGGCGGATGGTCTAGCGGGCGAACCCTCGGCCGGTTTCCGCGAGCGACAGCTGCACCAGGTCGCCGAGCGACGACTCGTCCGGCGCCTCCAGCCACACGTGCAATGACACCCGCATGGCCGTCATGAAGGTCGCCGCCATCAGCCGGGCGCGGATCCCGTGCGGGTCCGGTTCGGTGCTGCGCGCGCTCACCGCCGCCGCCAGCTCCCGTTCCAGCGCGGCGAACGTGCTGACCTGCTGCGCCGCGAGCGCCGGTTTGGTGCGGAGCAGGCGTGACTGGGCGACCCACTGCGGGTCGAGCTCGCCCAGCTGCTCGTAGAACTCCCGCGCCGCCCGGGTGAGGGCGATCCACGGTGTCTCGTCGGCCGGGCGCGCGCGGACGATGCCGACCAGGGCGCTGATGCGCCGGTGGTCGCCGTGCAGCAGCGCCTCTTCCTTGTTGGCGAAGTAGTTGGAGAAGGTTCGGCGGGAGACGCCGGCCTCGTCCGCTATCGCCTCGACCGTGATCTTGTCGACGCCGTGGGCTATGGCGAGCCGGACTGCTGCCTCGTGGAGGGCTTGGCGGGTCGCCGCCTTCTTGCGTTCCCGCAGCCCGGGCTCGGGGACGCGGACCTCGGTGGTCATGGCGTCGAGCGTACCGAGACTGTGACTCAGTTCCCATTGAGAAAACTTGCGCAGTGGGCAACTTAGGCCGATAGTTGTATGCGGCAACCATTCCGAGGAGGTGGCTCATGGCCGACGACGTCGGTAGCGCGGCGCGCCGGGAGCTGCTCGCCCACCTGCGCGAGCTGCTCAAGGCCGTACGCCTGCTGAAGAACGAGATGTCCCTGCAGCATCCGGCCGTCCCCGCCGGCACGCTCAGCGTGCTGGCCTTGATCGACGCCGTGGCCGCGGAACCGGCCCACGGCTGCCACGTCAAGGACCTCGCCGCCCGCTCCTCGCTCGATCCCTCGACGGTGAGCCGCGCCGTCGCCGCCGTCGTCCGGGCCGGCCTGGTCGCCCGGGCCGCGGACCCGCATGACGGACGGGCCAGCGTGCTCGGCCTCACCGCCGCCGGCCGGCAGGCCCTGGGCGATGCCATGGCGTGGAGCGACAACCGCCTCGCCGCCGCCCTCGAGAACTGGAGCGTCGCAGACGTCTCCGTCTTCACAGCGCTGCTGCAGCGCTTCTCCGCAGACCTCATGTCCCACTACGAACAACCGCTGGAGGCCGCTCGATGAGCGCACCCACCACCACGCGCGCCGAACAGGGCGCGATGAGCCACCGCGAGATCATGGAGGCCCTGAGCGGCCTGCTGCTCGTGCTGTTCGTCGCGATGTCCAGCGCCACCATCGTCTCCACCGCGCTGCCGAAGATCATCGGTGCGCTGAACGGCAGCCAGACGCAGTACACGTGGGTCGTGACGGCGAGCCTGCTGACCGCCACCGCGACCACCCCGATCTGGGGCAAGCTCTCCGACCTGTACAGCAAGAAGGTGCTGGTCCAGGTCTCGATCGTCGTGTTCGTGCTCGGCTCGATCGTGGCCGGCTTCTCGCAGACCGCGGGGCAGCTGATCGCCGCCCGCGCCTTCCAGGGCATCGGGATGGGCGGCGTGCAGGCGCTCGTCCAGGTGGCGATCGCCGCGATGATCCCGCCGCGGGAGCGCGGGCGCTACAACGGCTACCTCGGCGGCGTGCTGGCCCTGGCCACGGTCGGCGGCCCGCTGCTGGGTGGCGTCATCGTCGACACCTCGTGGCTGGGCTGGCGCTGGTGCTTCTTCATCGGTGCGCCGGTGGCCGTGATCGCCCTGGTCGTCCTGCAGCGCACCCTGCACCTGCCGGTCATCCGCCGGGAGAACGTGAAGATCGACTACGCCGGTGCGGCGCTGATCGCCGCCGGTGTGAGCGTCCTGCTGATCTGGGTGTCGTTCGTGGGCAACTCGTTCGACTGGGTCTCCTGGCAGACGTTCGCCATGGTCGGGGCCGGCCTCGTCCTGCTCGCGTGCGCGGTCTGGGTCGAGTCCCGCGCCGCCGAGCCGGTCGTGCCGCTGCAGATCGTGAAGCAGCGCACCACCGCCCTGGCGATCCTGGCCAGCCTCGCGGTCGGCATGGCGATGTTCGGCGGCTCGGTCTTCCTCGGTCAGTACTTCCAGGTCGGCCGCGGCTACAGCCCGACCGAGGCGGGTCTGCTCACCATCCCGCTGATGGCCGGCGTACTGGTCTCCTCGACGATCTCCGGCCGGCTCATCACCAGGTCCGGACGGATCAAGCCGTACATCGTCGCGGGCACGATCGTGCTCGTCGCCGGCTTCGCCGCGCTGTCGGTCATGGACCACGAGACGCCGCTCTGGTACATCGGCGTCGGCATGGCGCTGGTCGGCATCGGCGTCGGCATGTCGATGCAGAACCTCGTGCTGGCCGTGCAGAACACGGTCGCGCTGCGGGACATCGGCGCGGCGAGCTCGACCATCGCGTTCTTCCGCTCCCTCGGCGGCACGATCGGCGTCTCGGTCCTCGGCGCGGTCCTCGCCCACCGGGTCACCGACTCGATCACCTCGCAGCTCGCCGCGGCAGGCGTGCCGACCGGCGGCGGTGGCGGCAAGACGAGCAGCCTCAACCTGGCCGAGCTGCCGCCCGCGGTCCAGCACATCGTCCGGGCCGCTTACGGCGACGCGACCGGGCACATCTTCCTGATCTCGGCCGGCATCGCGGTGGTGGGCGTCATCGCCGCCCTGCTGTTCAAGCAGATCACCCTGCGGTCGACGATCGATCTGGGCAAGGCGGCCCCGGCGGCGAAGCCCGTTCCCGTCGAGGCTGGCAGCAAGGTCGAGGCCGGCAGCAAGTAGGTCATTGGGCAGAGGCGGCGCCCGGGTCGACCACCCGGGCGCCGCTTCTCGTCCCAGGGTCAGGCCGCGACGGCCGCCTCGGCCACCTGGTCGGACGTCGGGCGCAGGCGCGGCGCGCCGATCGCGGTGAGCAGGTTGACCGCCGCGAACACCGCCGCGAACAGCAGCCCCCGCTCGAAGCCGCCCACCAGCGCCTCCTGCGGCTGCGAACCTCCGATGACCAGGCTCTCCACGTGCGAGGTGGCCAGCGTGGTGATCACCGCAAGGCCGAGCGCGCCGCCGACCTGGTAGCCGGCGTTGACCACCCCGGAGGCTGCGCCGGCCTGGTCGTGGCGGACGTCGGCCACCGCGGCGATCGAGGCCGGGGTGCCGACCGCGATGATGCCGATGCCGAAGAGCACGATGCCGGGCAGGATCGTGAGGGCGTACGAGCCGGTCGCGTCGGCCCGGGAGAGCAACAGCAGGCCGACGATGCTGAGCGCCGCGCCGCCGAACTGCACCGGCTTCGTGCCGAACCGGGTCACCAGCTGCGACGCCACGATCGCGCTGGCGATGGCCGCGATGCCCATCGGCAGGAACTGCAGGCCCGTCTCCAGCGCCGTCAGGCCGCGGACCTGCTGCAGGAAGATCGCGGTCAGGAAGAACATGCCGAGGAAGGCGGCGCCGTTGAGCGCCAGCGCCAGGACCGACGTGGTCAGGCCGCGGGAACGGAAGAGGCCCAGGGGTACGAGCGGAGCGGCGGAGCGGGCTTCCACGCGTACGAACAGCGCCAGGAGCACCGCACCGCCCGTGAGCAGGGCGACGACCTGGACCGACGACCAGCCCTCCGGTTCGGCCCGGATGACGCCGAGGACGATGGCCAGCAGGCCGGCCGTGCTGAGCAGTGCACCGGCGACGTCGAACGTGCGGCGTCCCGTGGTCGTGACCCGGCTCTCGGCGACGAACATCGGCACCAGCAGCGCCAGGACGGCGGCGATCGGCACGTTGACCAGGAACACCCAGCGCCAGCTGAGCGAGTCGACGAGCAGGCCGCCGGCGATCACGCCGAGGGTGCCGCCCAGCCCCGCGAGGCCGCCCCAGACCCCCATCGCGATGTTGCGCTGCCGGCCGTGCGCGAACGTCACGGTCAGGATCGCGAACGCGGCCGGGGACATGAGCGCGCCGCCGAGGCCCTGCACCGCACGCATGATCACCAGTTGCTCGGGGTTCTGCGCGAGCCCCGCGGCCAGTGACGTCACGCCGAACAGCAGCAGGCCCGCCACGAACAACCGGCGGCGGCCGAGCAGGTCGGCCACCCGCCCGCCGAGGAGGAGGAAACCTCCGAAGAGCAGGGTGTACGCGCTGACGACCCACTGCAGCCCCGAGGCGCTGAACCCCAGGTCCTGCTGTATGTCGGGCAGCGCCACGTTCACGATCGTCACGTCGAGCACGACCATGAACTGGGCGACCGCCAGCACGGCCAGGGTCGACCAAGGATTGCGTTGCACCGGTCCCACCTCCAGGCGAGCGCCGCCCTATGCGGCGTACATGTACTACGTATATGTACGCCGTAGAGGAGCGTCAAGGGGTGTGACGGAGATCAGTCCCGGCGCAGGCCGCGGACGCCCTGCACGAGCAGGTCCAGGTTCAGCGCGAAGTAGTCGTCCTCGTCGCGGCAGGCGGGCAGGAACGGCGCCGCGGCGATGACGTTCGGATACCGTTCCGGCGACAGCGCCCCGAGCATCGCCTTCTTCTGCCGGAGCATCTCCTCGCGCGCCTCACCGGCCAGCATCGGGCCGGGCGACGGGTCGGCGGCGACCAGCGTGATCACGGAGCACATCAGGAAGGTGCCCACCTCCGCGGCGCGAGCCGGCCCGAAACCCGCCTCGCGCAGCAGCCCCAGGACCCGCTCGGCGAGCCGGAGCCCGGGCTCCGCCACGAGGATGCGGCGCAGGGCGAGCACCGCCGTCGCCGGGTGCGGCCGGATGGCGGTCAGAAACGCCTGCAGGATCTCGCGAAGCTGGCCGTCCCAGGGCGAGCCGCCCGGCTCCGGAAGCCGGACCGATGCCACGAGATGCTCGGCCAGGCCGTCGAGAAGGCTGTCCTTGTCGTTGAAGTGCCAGTACATGGCCATCGGCGTGACGCCGTTCTCCTGCGCCAGCCGCCGGATCGTCACGGCCTCCAGGCCCTCCGCGTCGGCGAGGGTCATCGCACAGTCGATGATGACGTCCCGGCTCAGACGCACGCTCCGCTTGACCATCCCTCAACTGTACGACGTACATGGTGTGCGACTTCGAACGGCGGCGACCTGGATCACGGGTGCGACGCTGGGATCGGATGTTCACTCAGGGCTAACCTTCGGAACACGTACCGCAGTTGTTCTTCAGCGGGGGCGAGAGGTGTCGATCAACCACGGTGAACGGAGAGGGGTGGGCCGGATGGGTGGGCGCGAGCACGACGCGGAGCGACTGTCGGCTGCCCTGACCAAGCTCGAGGACCAGTACGCCTGGGACGCCGACGCGACCTATGAGGCCGCGCTGGCCTGCGAGAGCGTCGCGTGCCGGCTCGGCGACGAACGGCTGCTGACCCGCGCCCGGCTCGTCCAGGCCAACATGCTGATGCGCAAGGGCGAGGTCGCCGCGGCCGCGCAGCGCATCTGGAAGATCCACCACTGGGCCAGCGAGCACGGCGACACACTGGTGCAGGCGCGGACGCACCTCGTCTGGGCCAACATTCACCGCCACCTCGGCGACGCCGCCCAGTCCCTCGAACACTCCGTGCTCGCCGTCGAGCTGCTCGACGGCACCGCCACCGACCACATGCAGGTGTGGCACCGCGCGAAGCTCGCCGACGCGCTCGGCGCCGCGGGCTCCATGGAGGACGCCCGGCAGCGCTACGCCCAGGCCGAGGAGCTCGCCGTCCAGCTCGGCCTGCCCGAGCTGCACATGGGGATGCTCAACAACTACGCGTACACCGAGTACGCCGCCGGTGAGAACGCCCGGGCCGAGGCGGTCGCCCGCCGGCTGCAGGACGTCGCGGACCGGCACGGATTCGCCCTTCAGCCCGCGGTGCTCGACACCATCGGTGCGATCGAGATCGAGAACGGTAACTACCGCCAGGCCGAGGAGACGCTGCAGGAGGCCGTCCGCCGTTATCACCAGGGCGGCTACGAGGACGCCGACGCGCTGGCCGAGTACATGCTGACCCTGGCCCGTGCCCAGCGCTTCCTGCAGGCCACCGACCGGGCCCAGCTCAGCCTGGACGCCTCCCGGGAGCTCTGCGAGGAGCGAGGGCTCGGCGACGTGCTCGTCCGCGTCCACCAGGAGCAGGCCGAGCTGCATGCCGCCCGTGGCGAGTTCGCCGAGGCTTTCGCCGTACACAAGGTCTTCTTCGCCGCCCACAATGCGCTGCACTCGTCGCAGCGGGAGGCACAGGCCCGCACCCGGCAGGCGATGTTCGAGACGACCGAGGCCCGGCAGGAGGCCGAGCGGTTCCGCGAGCAGGCTCGCCGCGACCCGCTGACCGGCCTGCGCAACCGGCGCTACCTCGACGAGGAGCTGCCCGGCCTGGTCGGCTGCGGCGCCGCGTTGACCGTGGCGATCGTGGACCTCGACCACTTCAAGCGCGTCAACGACCAACTGTCGCACGACGTCGGCGACCAGGTGCTCGTGCTCGTGGCCAAGCTACTGGAGACGGAGCTGGCGGCGGTCGCGCCGGACGGGTTCGTGGCCCGGATGGGCGGCGAGGAGTTCCTCATCGCCATGCCGGGCACCACCGCTTCCGTGGCGGCCGCCCAGCTCGACGGCATCCGCCAGGCGATCCGGTCCTACGACTGGACCTCCCTCACCCACGGCCTGCCCATCACCGTCAGCATCGGCGTGGCGGACCTGCGCGACTCGCCCGCCCCGTCCCAGTCGGCCCTGATGTCCACAGCGGACCGCAACCTCTACGTCGCCAAGCACGCGGGACGGGACCGGGTCGTATCGGGCAAGCCTCGCGACGGCCGGGCCCGGTCCTACCGCGACGGTGCCAACGCGGCCTGACCGGCACAGCGCAGCGCCGGCGATTCCTTGGAGCGACAGGGCTGAATTCGATCATCTTCTGGGGCTAGGCTGGCCGGTACGGATCTCGCCGCCCGACGGACGGGATCCGCTCGGCCTCGGCGTGGCCGGGACGTCCTGGCCCGTGACGGCCGGGATCACCCGGCGCTCGGTGGCCCGGGGCACCTCGGTCCCGGCCGCTCGTGGCCGGGTAGCGGTCCGGCCTGGACGGCCGGAAGTCTCGGCCAGGGGTGGCCCGATCAGGAGGCGGTCGACGTGACGCAGGGCAGTGCGGAATCGGCATCGGCCGAGGTGGCACCACCGGGGGTCAATCCCAACGTGCCGCACTCAGCGCGCATCTACGACTACTGGCTGGGCGGCAAGGACAACTTCGCGGTCGACCGGGCGGTCGGCGAGGCGATGATTAAGGCCATCCCGGGCATGCGCTACATGGCCGGCGAGAACCGCAAGTTCGTCCACCGCGCGGCCCGCGACCTGGTCGCGAAGGAAGGCATCCGGCAGTTCCTCGACATCGGTACGGGCATCCCGACCCGCCCCAACCTGCACGAGATCGCCCAGCAGATCGCCCCGGAGACCCGGGTGGTCTACGTGGACAACGACCCGATCGTGCTGGTCCACGCCCGGGCCCTGATGGTCAGCAGCGAGCAGGGCCGCTCCGAGTACATCGAGGCGGACATCCGCCGGCCGGAGGCGATCCTCGACGAGCCGGTCCTGCAGGAGACCCTGGACCTGACGAAGCCGGTCGGCCTCACGCTGATCGCCATCCTCATGTTGCTGGCCGACGAGGACGACCCGTGGGACATGGTGGCCCGCTACCGGGATGCCATGCCGTCGGGAAGCATCATGGCGATCACCCACCCCACGGCCGACTTCAACCCGGACGAGGTGAACCAGGCGGTCGCCGCGGCGCGGGGCGCCGGGATGACCTTCCAGGACCGGGGCAAGGAGGAGGTCGCCCGCTTCTTCGGCGACTGGGAGCTGCTGGAGCCGGGGTTGGTGCCCGTGTCGGCGTGGCGACCCGACCAGCCGGTCGACGATCCCGAGGCGGCCTATTACTGGGCCGGGGTCGCCCGCAAGCCCTGAACCGCCCTCGTGGGGGCGATCGCGCCGGGTCGACTTCCCCATCGGGCAGAGTCGGCCGGGGATTCCGGCCGGCCGAGCGATCCGGCACGGGGGAACCGGACCGCCCGGCCGGGGTCCGGGCAACGCGCCCGGCGCGCGACGCGCCCCGGCGCGGAGCGACACCTCGCTGATGCCGCTCGACCTTGTCACGGCCGCAAGCGGGGACGTCTGCGGACGGGCGGTTTCGGCAGCCGGCGGGCGCGGACCAGCACCTGACGGCTCCTGCCCGCCACGCCGGTCCGCCGGTCGATCACCGTGCCCTCCACCTCGAACCAGGTGTCGCCCTCGTACGGGATCGGCGTGGTCCACTCGACCCGGAGCAGCCGCAGCATCAACGGGCCGTTGCCGTAGCAGTAGTCGTGTTCCTCGAAGACGTGCACCGGCCAGCGAGCGATGCTCTGCTGGAGGCGTCCGTCCCGGATGACCGGCGACGCGAGGGACCAGGCCCGCCGGGCAGCCATTTCGTGGCGGCGCCGGCGGGCACAGTGGACGTGTTCAGTGACTCGCGTGGGAATCACCGCCGTCGTCCAGGATCGGGTCCGAGGGGTGCTTCGCTTCGTTCCGGGTCAATGCGTAGCGGACTCCACCGAACCGGTGCGACACTGTCGTGGCCCGGGTCGTGGCTGCTTCCATCCCGTCGGGTAGC
Source organism: Actinoplanes sp. NPDC049548 (assembly GCF_040676695.1). Taxonomy (NCBI): domain Bacteria; kingdom Bacillati; phylum Actinomycetota; class Actinomycetes; order Micromonosporales; family Micromonosporaceae; genus Actinoplanes; species Actinoplanes sp. NPDC049548. The sequence goes on along the minus strand of NZ_JBFAPM010000001.1, from coordinate 1,593 downwards.
CGTTCGTCGCGGTAGACGAGGGCCGGGTTGCCGCGCCTCGGGATGTCCGTGCCGTCGTGCTCGGTGGGGTCGAACGGTTCGGGGCCGATGTTCGGTACCGACATGTGCTTCTCCTCCCGCTCGGGCGCTCCCGCCAGAGAGCCCCGCGTCGAGGGCCGCAGCGGCCGTTCCGCGACTGACCCGTCACTCAAAGATGTCACCCTCCGTGACCCACTTTGTTGGGGGTACGTGCGTTATCATGCTCACTATCATGTGAGAACGCAAGGCCAAATGCACGTGCATCTGCACAGCAGGTAGCCGGCGTGACACACATCGCCGGTCCCGGGACCGGTCTCACCGTTAGGGAGCCTAGGAATGACGCACATTTTCAACGGCATGCCCGCCGGGCAGCTGCAGGGTGTGACCTGGCGAAAGAGCGGCCGGAGCAACCCCAGCGGCAACTGCGTCGAGTGCGCCGCGCTGCCGGACGGGAGCGTCGCGATGCGGAACTCCCGCGACCCGCAGGGCCCGGCGCTGATCTACACGCCGGCGGAGATCGAGGCCTTCCTCGGAGGGGTTCGCGACGGAGACTTCGACCACCTGCTCGGGTGAACCGTCTCCGCACCCACGGATGACACTCGGGAGCATTAGCTACCCAACGTAATCGAACCGCGACCCGAGCCGGTCGGTGCGGCGGTCAGCCGAGCCGGCCGACCTCGTGCAGAAGCTTGCCGAGGATGTCCTGGGTGTGGTTCGGCGGCTCGGCGTCGATGCACACGCGCTCCATGGCGATCGCGTAGTGGTCGACGTCGTCCCGCTTGTCCAAGTAGATGGCGCTGGTGAGCTGCTCGACGTACACCACGTCGGGCAGCTCCGGCTCCGGGAACCGCAGGATCGCGAACGGGCCGCCCGCCGCGGCGTGACCGCCGGCGTGGAACGGGATGATCTGCAGGCGGATGTTGGGGCGCTTCGACGCCTCGATGAGCGCCTCGATCTGACCGCGCATCACGTCCGCGCCACCGATGGGGCGGCGCAGCACGGCCTCGTCGATGACCGCCCACAGCTGCGGCGGATCCGGCCGTTCCAGCAGCTGCTGGCGCTGCCGGCGCAGCTCCACGCGGCGGTCGATCTCGTCGCCGGTGGCGCCGGCATGACCGAGCATGATCACGGCGCGGGCGTACTCCGGCGTCTGCAGCAGGCCCGGAACGAACTGGATCTCGTACGTCCGGATCAGCGACGCGGCCGCCTCGAGGCCCAGGTAGGACTGGAACCAGGACGGCATGATGTCGCCGAAGTGGTGCCACCAACCGGGGTTGTTCGCCTGCCGGGCCAGGCTCAGCAGCGCCTCGCGTTCGACGGGATCGCCGACGCCGTACATGCTGAGCAGGTCGGCGACGTCGCGCTCCTTGAAGCTGACCCGGCCGAGCTCCATGCGGCTGATCTTCGAGCCGGAGGCGCGGATCTCGTAGCCGGCGTCCTCACGGGTGATGCCCTTGCCCTCGCGGAGGCGGCGGAGCTGTGCGCCCAGGAGGATGCGCAGCACGGTGGGGCCGCTGTTCGGCGCCTCCTCCTGCGTACCCGTGCTCACCTGGCTCCTCGTCCGATTCGTCCCTC